>NZ_JRJC01000053.1:0-90218 GCF_000762975.1 Enterobacter sp. UCD-UG_FMILLET | reverse complement strand
CCAGCGCGCTGGTGGGTTCATCAAGCACGATAATATCGGGGTCGGACGAGAGCGCCCGGGCGATGGCAATGCGCTGGCGCTGCCCGCCGGAGAAGGCGTGCGGAAGCCTGTCGAGATATTCCGGGCGAATGCCAACCTGCAGCGCCAGATCCTCCGCCAGCTGACGGCGCGCGCGCTCGCTGCTGCGTTTTTGCACCCACACAGGCTCGGTGATGATGCGCCAGACCGGCAATCGCGGGTCGAGCGAGGAGAGCGGATCCTGAAACACCATCTGCATGCCGCCCGCATGGTGCGCCCGCTGGCACGCGCCGGTGCTGGGCTTAAGCATGCCCATCAGCAGCTGGGCCAGCGTGCTTTTCCCGCAGCCGGATTCCCCGACGATACCCAGCGTTTCACCCCGACGGATCTGGAGATCGAGCCCGTTGAGGGCATGGACCTGTTCCGTTACGCGCCCCAGCCAGTTTTTGCGCGCCGCAAAGTTAACGTGCACGCTATCCAGTTCCAGCAATACATCAGTCATGGGCTTTCTCCCGTTGCGGATACCAGCAGGCAGCCTGTTGGCCTTCTGCGCCAGTGGGCGCTAAGCGCGGCGTTTCGCTGCATTTCGCCCCGGCGGCAAAGCAGCGCTCGCGGAACGCGCATCCCGGCGGGAGCTGGCTGAGGTTGGGCACCGTGCCGGGGATGGCGGGAAGCGGGGCGCGCGGCTGGCCGTGTTCCGGCGCGCACCGCAGCAGGCCGATGGAGTAGGGATGCACGGGATGGTCGATCAGCGTTTGCGTGGCACCGCTCTCGATCACGCTGCCCGCGTACATCACGTACATTCTGTCGCATAGCTGCGACACCACGGCCATGTCGTGGCTGATA
The DNA here is from genome assembly GCF_000762975.1 of Enterobacter sp. UCD-UG_FMILLET. Classification (NCBI taxonomy): domain Bacteria; kingdom Pseudomonadati; phylum Pseudomonadota; class Gammaproteobacteria; order Enterobacterales; family Enterobacteriaceae; genus Enterobacter; species Enterobacter sp. UCD-UG_FMILLET. Next base: position 89,354 of record NZ_JRJC01000053.1, on the reverse strand, counting down.
AACAGCACCGAGGTCCCGCTGGCCCGCGCCTTATGCTTCAGCAGGCGCAGCACCTGGAGCTGGACGGTAACGTCCAGCGCGGTGGTCGGTTCGTCGGCGATGATCAGCTCAGGCTCGCAGGAGAAGGCAAGGGCGATCATCACCCGCTGGCGCATGCCGCCGGAGAGTTCAAACGGATAACGCGCCATGACCTGCTTCGCGTCCGGGATTTGCATCTCTTCCAGCAGGGTAATCGCCTTCTGCTGCGCCTCGCGCCGCGAGAGCGGCTGATGCTGGCGGATCACCTCCACCATCTGTTTGCCAATCCGCCGCGTCGGGTTGAGGGCGGTCATCGGCTCCTGAAAAATCATCGCCACTCGCGCACCGCGCCACTGGCGAAGCTGCTTCTCGGACGCCGTCAGGACGTTTTCACCTAGTAACTTCACCTGACCGTGATGAATGCGGTAGCTTCCTTCCGGCAACAGCCGCATGGCGAGCATGGCGGTCACGGATTTACCCGATCCCGACTCGCCCACCACGCCGACGATTTCGCCCCTGCCGATCTCCAGCGAGACGTGGTTCAGCGCGTGGACCTCACCGCGAAATATCGGGAAGCTCAGGTGCAGGTCTTCAATACTCAGTACCGATTCGGTCATTACTGTTTCCCTCCCGATTTCGGGTCCAGCAGATCGCGGATACCGTCGCCAAACAGGTTAAAGCCCACGGCGGTTATCAAAATCGCCGCACCGGGAAACGCGCAGTACCACCACTGGTCCAGAACGTAATTACGGCCGACGGCCACCATCGCGCCCCATTCGGCGGTCGGCTGCTGCGCGCCCAGGCCGATAAACCCCAGCGTGGCGGCCATCAGAATGGCGCTGCCGATGTCCAGCGAAGCCTGCACGATCAGCGGCGGCAGGGCGTTGCGCAGGATATGCCAGCGGATCAAATGCCAGCGGGACGCGCCAAAGGTGCGGGCGGCCTGGACGTAGGTAAACTGGCGCACCACCAGGGTTTGCCCGCGCGCCAGGCGGACGTAAAACGGGATGCGGACAATCGCAATCGCCAGCATGGCGTTGAACAGGCTCGGACCGAGCGCGGCGGCCAGCGCCATGGTCAGCACCAGGGAAGGTATCGAGAGCATAATGTCCATCACCCGCATGATGACGGCGTCGCCGCGCCCGCCCAGCACGCCGGACAGACAGCCCAGAAGCGAGCCGATGCCGCCCGCAATCGCCACCACCGCCAGCCCGGCGGTAATCGACTGCTGGCTGCCCGCCAGCACGCGGCTGAACAGATCGCGTCCCACCTCATCGGTACCAAACCAGTGTTGCGCAGACGGCGCCTGCAGGCGGGCGGTCAGGTCCAGCGCGTTCGGGTCATGCGGCACGATCCACGGCGAGGCCACCATCAGGAAGAGCATCGCAATCATAATGACGCCGCCAACGATGGTGAGCGGGCTTTGACGCAGCATCCAGAACAGCTTTGCCCAGTTGATGCGTTTTCCGGCGGTTTTAGCCGGGACGGGCGTTTCCTGCGTTAACATCATTCGGCACCTCCGCGCCCGATTCGCGGGTCAATCCACAGGTAAAGCAGATCGACCACCAGATTAACCAGCACGTAGGCCAGCGAAACGACGACGGCAAAGCCCATCACGGCAGGGAAATCGAGCGCCTGAATGGACGTCACCACCCAGGCGCCCATGCCCGGCCAGGCAAAGACGGTTTCGGTCAGCACGGCGCCGTATAGCAGATCGCCCAGCGCCAGCCCGAGCACGGTAATGGACGGGATCATCGCGTTCGGCAGGGCGTAGCGCAGGATGATGTACCAGCCGGGCAGGCCGCTGGCGCGCGCGGTGCGGATGTAGTCCTCGCTGAGCTGCTCCAGCATCGCCGAGCGGACCTGGCGCGCCACGATGCCCAGGTGAACAAACGCCAGCGTCAGCGAGGGTAAAATCAGGTGCTGAAGCGCGTTGAAAAAGACCTCACCGTTGCCCTCCAGCAGCGCGTCCAGCAGATAAAAGCCGGTGACGCGCGTCGGCGGGTCGAGCCAGTCGTCCAGCCTGCCGCCGCCCGGCAGGATCTGCAGGTGCCCGTAGAACAGCACGATGACGCCCAGCCCGAGCCAGAAGGCCGGCGTGGAGATCCCGGTCATCGCCATTAAACGCACCAGGTGATCCAGCCAGCGGTTGCGGTAGACCGCCGACAAAATCCCCAGCGGCACGCCGATGACCAGCGCCAGCAGCAGAGAACAAAAGGCCAGCTCCAGCGTGGCGGGGAAAAAGGCCTTCAGGTCTTCCGCGACCGGGCGTCCGGTACGGATGGACGTGCCTAGATCACCGTGGGCCAGAGCGTCCACGTAGCGGCCAAACTGAACGTACAGCGGCTGGTCAAGCCCTAACTGCTGGCGGATGTTCTGCACGATTTCGTCGCTGGCGCGGTCGCCGGCCAGCAGACGAGCCGGATCGCCGGGGATCAGGTGTGAAATAATAAAGGTGATAATACAGACACCGGCCACCACCAGGATTAACCCCCAGCAGCGCTGGCGCACTATGCTCCAGAACGTCATACGCTTTCCCCCGGCGAAACGGTTACTTGCTCATGGTGGCGATGTTGAACACCTGCTCGAGCATTGGATTAAAGGTGAAGCCTTTGACCTCTTTGTTCATCGCCAGCTGGTAGTTTTTCTGGAACAGATAAACGTAGGCCGCCTCGTCGATAACCGCATTCTGCGCCTGCTGGTAATCTTTGGTGCGTTCCGCCTGGTCGGTGGTTTTCAGCGCGGCCTGCAGGAGCGAATCCACCTCTTTGTTCTCATAGAACGAGCGGTTGCCCGGCAGCCCTTTTTTGTCCGATTCGAACCAGTAGTTCATGAACATGTACGGGTCGGCAAAGTCCGGGCTCCAGTTGCCGATGGCAATGTCGTAATCGCCTTTTCCGACGCGGTCGCGCATGGTGGCGTTGGCCAGTTTTTCCAGCTTGACGCTAATGCCAATCTTGCCGAGGCTGGCCTGAGTGGAGAGGGCGATAGGCTCCCAGTTCGGATCGTTATCCGAGTAGAGGAAGGTCAGGCTGGCGGGTTTGTCTTTGACCTTCTCCAGCGCAGCTTTGGCTTTGGCCTCGTCAAAGCTGTACTGCATTGCCGTGGCGTCATAGCCCCACATGCCTTCCGGGATCGGGCCGCGCATCTGCTTGCCGTTGCCGCTCAGAATGCCTTTCACCATCCCCTGGTAATCCGTCGCCCAGGAGATGGCCCGACGTAGATCCACCTGATTGAGCGGCGCCTTGTTGTTGTTGAGATAGAGGTAAGTCACGCGCAGGGACGGGTATTCCGCGACGGCGACTTTGCCTTCCTGCTTCAGGGCCGCGAGCTGATCGACCGGCAGGGAGTCGGCAATGTCCAGATCGCCGCGGGAAAGCTGCAGTCGGCGCGAGGCGCTCTCACCGATAATTTTCACCGAGACGCGCTTAAAGTGCGGCTTTTCACCCTGCCAGTGGGGGTTAGGCACCAGGATCAGCTGCTGGCCTTTCTGCCAGCTTTTGAGCATAAACGGCCCGGAACCGGCGGTGTTTTGCGCCAGAAAACCGCGCGCATCGTCTGCCGCGTTGGCCTTCAGCACCGCCGGGTTAATGATGGACGCCCCGTCGTTTGCCAGCGTGTAGAGGAAAGGCGCGAAAGGCTGGCTGAGGGTGAACTTCACCGTATGGTCATCGACGACATCAATTTTCAGGTCTTTCGGGAAGGCTTCAGACGGCCCCTGGCCGAGCTTCAGCAGGCGCTCAAAGGAGAGTTTTACCGCCTCGGCGGTGACCGGCGTGCCGTCGGAGAATTTCGCGTTATCCGCCAGGGTAAAGGTCCACTCTTTCTGGTCTTCAGACGCCTTCCAGCCCGTTGACAGATCGCCCTCCACCTCGGTAGAGCCTGGCTTGTACTTGACCAGACGCTGGTAGGACGGATAGGTGACGGTCCAGTCGTTGTTATCAATAGTGATGGCAGGATCGAGCGTTTGCGGGTCGGCGGCTTTACCGATCGCCAGCATATCTTTCGGGACGGCAGCCAGCGCCAGCGGTGCGCTCAGGGCCAGCGTGGCGGCGATTAGCGTCGAGAGAAGCGATGTTTTCATGGCAGTGCTCCAGGTTTAGAGAGAAGTGTGCGTCAGGGGAAAACAGGCAAAACGGTCGTCAAGCAGCGGGTAGCTGGCGGCGTTCGGCAGTTCAAAGTGCCACCATTCGCTGCTGATACCGACAAAACCGCCGCCGAACATGATGGCGTTCAACAGCAGACGGTTGCGCTGGGCGTGCGGCGGCACGGAGGGGTGATACGGATGCGAGCGGTCGTGCATTTCGTCAAAACCGGCCCCCATATCCAGCACGGCGTTATGTTCATCCATCAGGGTGACGTCGATGGCCGTACCGCGGCTGTGATTGGAGCCAATCGCCACGTCGACCACATACTCCGGGTTCGGGCAGGCATCCCACAGCTGGGCCTGCGCCTGCTGCGGCCGATAGGCGTCGTACACCACCAGCTTCAGCCCGGCCAGCGAGGCAATGCTGATGGCTTTTGCCAGCGCGGTGGCCGCATCGGTATGCAGCAGGCACAGCGACTCCTGATAGATCGGGCGGCCGGTGATGTTGTCGGCGGTGGCGTACTTCAGATCGATATGCAGCGTGGGAAACGTCTTCGCCACATTAATCAGTTCACTCTCTTCGGGCATAGCTCCGCTCCTTTAGCGTTCGAATTGACCAAACTCTTGTTGTAATTGCCGGTTTACCGCCAGACGCGCCGGGAGCGCATCACCCAGCGCTTCCACCACGCCCGACAGCAGCAGGTTGAACAGACAGCTCACGGGGGCAAGTGAATCCCAGAAGTGACCGGTATCGGTTTTCACCTGCAGTAAATCCATCGGGTAATCCCGCGCCCACGGGCACCAGATGTCGGTGATTAAGGCCAGCGGAATGCCTTTATCGCTGGCGACGCGACAGTACTGGCGGGCCATCGCGGAGTAGGTGCGCGTATCGGTCAGTACGACGTACGGGTGCGCAAACCCCGAGTTGAGGGATTCCACCCAGCTGCCGGAAGCCCCCTCCGAATAGCTCACGCGCGGGCGCAGGTACTCGAGGTGGCTGAAGAAGGCGTTGGCAATCCCGCGCGTGGACTGGATCCCCAGCACAAACACCGCATCGGCGTGGGCGAGGTTGTGCACCACCTGACGAAAGGCGTCCGTTTGCGCCAGCTGGTACACCTGCGTGATGGCATCCACTTCCAGCGACAGGGCGTGCTGAAGGCGGCTGGAAAGGGGGCGCTGCTGCTGCCAGGAGTCCAGCCGCTCGTTCATGCCCCAGGGCTGATACGGATCGCGCAGGCTTTTTTTGGCATCTTCCAGGTTGCGATACCCCAGCTTGCGCAGGAAGCGTCCGACGGTAATTCCGCTGGTCCCGCTCGCCTGACCCACGCTCTCCGCCGTTTCAAACGGGATTTGCGCGGCGTGCGCCAGCAGCCAGCTTCCGACCCGCTTTTCGCTGGGTGTTAGCTGGCTGAACGTTGCTTCGATACGGCTCAACATCTCAGGTTTCGTCGTCATACCGCCTCGCTGTTAACAGGCTGTCAATGGCTGAATTTTTGTTACCTGGTTAACAATGCATGACGCGTGCCATGTTCACAGGGCGGATAAAATCCGCTGCGCGGTAAACTTCATGCAATATTTGTTTAACCAATGCTCAACATTTGTGCAGCGTAGTTCACTTTTGGTGCACCGGCTGAGCAGGCAGGTATGAATTTAGTGAATCCGTCAGTCCGTTCACATTTTTGATAAGATAGATGTACTGTGAATATAAAAGGGATCCCGGCATGGCAAATCTGCCCTGGCGAATCAGCGTGCGCCTGATGGCGCTTGCAAAGAAAATAGGGATTGTCGTCGGGATCGTCCTGGTCGTCCTGCTGGCGGTGCGGGCGTATCTCTCCCAGCAGGGGCCGGAACTGCACCTGTGGCATACCTGGCGGGCCGATGAGATGTCCGTGCGCGAGATGGATAACGCCAATTTTGCCGGGTATATCGCGCGGGAAAACGCTATTTTCGCCGATCTTGATAATGCGGTGACGGCGAAAACAGCGGGCGAGGAACAAACCCCGTTAAACCGTTACTACCGCCAGAGCCTGGTGTGGCCCGGTCAGTTTACGCCCGATGCCAACCGCTCCTTTGTGCTGATGCCAGCCGGAAAGCCGCGCGGCGCGGTAGTGCTGCTGCACGGTTTGACGGACTCGCCTTACAGCGTCCGACGCCTTGCCGTGAACTATCAGCAACGCGGTTTTGTCGCGGTGGTCCCGCGCCTGCCCGGGCACGGCACCGCGCCCGGCGCGCTGACGGACGTCGACTGGGAGATGTGGCTCGCGGCGACGCGTCTTGCGGTGCGGGAAGCCACGCGTCTGGCGGGTGAGTCAGTGCCTCTGCATCTGGTGGGCTACTCCAACGGCGGGGCGCTGGCGATGAAATATACCCTCGATGCGCTGGACGCGCCTGCGCTTCGTCGACCGCAGCAGGTGATACTGCTCTCACCGATGATCGGCGTGACGGCTTTTGCACGCTTTGCCGGTTTCGCCGGGCTACCGGCGCTGCTGCCGGCGTTTGCCAAAGCGGCGTGGCTGAATATCTCTCCGGAATATAATCCGTACAAATATAACTCGTTCCCGGTGAACGCCGCCCGCCAGTCATGGCTGCTGACGAAGGCCCTGCAGGAGCAAATCGGCCGCGAGGCGCGGGAGAACAGGCTGGCGAATTTGCCGCCGGTCCTGGCGTTCCAGTCGGTCATGGATTCCACGGTCAGCACCCGCGCGGTGGTGACTGGCCTGTTTGACCAGCTTCCGGCAAACGGCAGCGAGCTGGTGGTGTTTGACATCAATCAGGCGGCGAGCTTCCGACCGCTGTTCAAACCGTCGTCGTGGACGGCAACTTCGGCGCTGCTGCCGGTTGCGCAGAGGCGTTACGGTGTCACGATTATTACCAATTCGGACGCACACAGCTTCTCGACGGTGGCGAAAATCACCCCGGCCGGCAGCACCCGGGAGACGGTCGTGCCGCTTAGGCAGGCCTGGCCGCAGGATGTCTATTCGCTGTCGCATGTTGCGGTCCCGTTCCCGCCGGATGACGATCTGTATGGCCGTGAGCCTGGTGTGAAAAACCGCTATGGCATCAGCCTGGGGACAATTGCGCTCTGGGGCGAAACGTCCGTGTTGAGCGTCGGCAAAGAGGCGCTTATGCGCGTCACCTCGAATCCGTTCTACGACTATATGCAGGAGAGGATAGACAGTCACATTGGGGACGCGGAAAGGTAACGTTCCCTTTTAGTGTGAATATGTTAGGTCGCATTGATAAAGTATGTTAAACAGTAGCTTTAAGGCACCTTTCTCACTCCGGAACCCTTTTTTGTGCTGACCACGCTGATTTACCGAAGCGAGTTGAATTTATCCCGCCCCTCCACCGAGCTGCGGGAGCTGGTAGAGCGCGCCCGGATCCGCAATGCCAACCAGAGCATCACCGGAGTTCTGCTCGCAAAAGGCAATGATGTTCTGCAAATCCTCGAAGGGTCGGAAGAGAGCGTGGTTACGCTGTTTCATAAAATTCGGGATGACAAGCGGCACAGTGGGGTGGTTGAACTGCTGCGGGACTATGGCCCGCGCAGACGGTTCGAAAACGTCGGTATGCTGCTTTTCGATCTCCAAACCCAGTCGCCGAAAGAGGTGCTGCAGTCGGTTCTTCATTACAGCAAGCTGGACAGCTATCTGACCTCCGACGATCGGGTGTTCAAATTCATTCAGACATTTATTACGGGCAGACGCCCGTCCCCGTCGGGAGCACGCTACGCTCCCGAAAAATGGTCGCTTTCGTCGGAGGCGTCACCCTTTGGCGCGAGTCTGGGGCTGATGGCTAATCAAACCTGTCAGTTCGCACTCCAGCCCATCGTTGAGCCCTCTGAAGGGAAGATCAGCTCTCTTGAAGCCCTCATCCGCGGCAACGACGGCGGCAGCCCTGAGCATTTCTTCAGCACCCTCGATCCGGACAAAATTTACGAAGTCGATCTCCAGACGAAAGCGTATGCCTTTGCGCTGGCAAAAAAACTGGGTATTGGCAGCCATAAAATTGCGGTAAACCTGCTGCCGATGTCGCTGGTGAATGTTCCTGGCGCAGTGGAATTTCTTGTCGAGCAGATTAAACTGCATGGCCTTCAGCCGGAGCAGGTGGTCATTGAAGTGACTGAAAACGAGATGATATCCGGGCTTAACCAGTTCAACAGCGCTATCAAGCAGCTTCGCGGCGAGGGCGTTGGCCTGGCAATCGATGATTTCGGTTCCGGCTATGCCGGTCTTTCGCTGCTGACTCGCTTTCAGCCGGACAAAATTAAGATCGACCGGGAAATTGTCAGCAATATCCACCTGAGCGGCCCTAAGCAGGCGATTGTGCGCTCCATCATCAGCTGCTGCTCGGACCTCGAAATTACCCTGGTGGCCGAAGGGATCGAGAAGTTAGAGGAGTGGTGCTGGCTGGAATCTGCCGGTATCCGCCGCTTCCAGGGCTTTCTGTTTGCCCGTCCGCAGCTTAATGGCGTCGGTGATATTCACTGGCCGCATCTGGTGCGTTAGCCAATTTTCCTCCCGCGTTATTTCCCCTTCGTCCTGCCTGTGCTTAAATAGCTAAAACGGTTTAACATAGTTTAGCTACGAGGATCACATGAAAAAAATCTGGGTACTTGGCGATGCGGTGGTAGATTTGCTGCCCGATGGAGAAGGCAGATTGCTGCAGTGTCCCGGCGGCGCACCGGCAAACGTTGCGGTCGGTATTGCCCGGCTGGGCGGCCAGAGCGCCTTTATCGGCAAGGTTGGCGACGATCCCTTCGGGCGCTTTATGGCGAAAACGCTCGCTGACGAAAAGGTCGACGTGAAGTCTATGCGCCTTGACCCGGCGCACCGCACCTCAACGGTGGTGGTCGATCTCGACGAGCACGGCGAACGCTCGTTTACCTTTATGGTGCGCCCGAGCGCCGATCTGTTTCTCGAATCCGCCGATCTGCCGACGTTCAGCGCCGGGGAATGGCTGCACGTCTGTTCCATCGCATTAAGCGCAGAGCCGAGCCGTTCTGCGACGTTTGAGGCGATGGCCGCCATTCGCGAGGCGGGCGGTTACGTCAGCTTCGACCCCAATATTCGCCCGGATCTCTGGCCGGATGAGAACGAGCTGCGTCGCTGCCTGGAGCAGGCCCTGCAGAGCGCCGACGTGGTGAAACTCTCCGTCGAAGAGCTGGCGTTTTTAACCGGAAATGTCGAGGTAAACGTCGGTCTGGACACGCTGATGGCGCGCTGTCCGGCGCGTCTGGTGCTGGTCACCCAGGGCAAGGAGGGCGTGATCGCCTGGCATCAGGGTACCGTAAAACACTATCCGGCTACGCCCGTAGAGTGTGTCGATACCACCGGCGCGGGCGACGCCTTCGTTGCCGGGCTGCTTTACGGGCTGGCCGCCGGACAGGACCTGACGCCGGTCATCGCGCTTGCCCAGCGCTGCGGCGCATTAGCCACCACGGCCAAAGGGGCGATGACTGCATTGCCCTGGCAGCACGACCTGTAATTTTTCCTCTCCTGGCCGCCATCCGGCGGCCTGAATTGTCGCCTCGATCACACTTACTAAAACGGTTTAGCAAAAAAGATTGCCGATACAAAATTCAGAGGTTTAGTATCAGCAACCTAAACCGGTTTAGCAATTTAGCACGTTTAATGACTTCTTTTAGGGATGCGACAAAATGTATAAAAAACGCAGACTTGCCGTGATGATAGGCATGCTGGCCGGAAGTACCTCTGTTTTTGCCCAAACGGATATGACAAGTATCGAAGCGCGACTTGCCGCGATGGAGCAGCGCCTCCAGGCGGCGGAAACGCGTGCGCAGGTGGCTGAGAAGCGCGCCACCGATGCGGAACAAAAAACGCAGCAGCTGGTTGCCGCCCAGCAGCAGGCGCAAACGACAACCCAGGCGGTGGCGCAGCGCACCACCGCGCTGGAGAAGAAGGCGGATCAAAGCAGCGGGTTTGAGTTCCACGGCTACGCCCGTTCGGGCCTGCTGATGAACGATGCGGCCTCCAGCAGCAAAAGCGGTCCTTATCTGACCCCGGCCGGTGAAACCGGCGGTGCGGTAGGGCGTCTGGGTAACGAAGCCGACACCTACGTCGAGCTGAACCTGGAGCACAAACAAACTCTGGATAACGGGGCGACCACGCGCTTCAAGGCGATGCTCGCCGACGGTCAGAGAACCTATAACGACTGGTCAGCCGATACCAGCGATCTCAATATTCGCCAGGCCTTCGCGGAGCTGGGCAACCTGCCAGATTTTACCGGCGCGCTGAAGGGCAGCACCTTCTGGGCGGGTAAACGCTTCGACCGCGACAACTTTGATATTCACTGGCTGGACTCCGACGTGGTGTTCCTGGCCGGTACCGGCGGCGGCGTCTACGACGTGAAGTGGAACGATTCGCTGCGCAGCAACTTTTCCATCTACGGCCGCAACTTCGGCAGCGTGGAGCAGACCGACAATAACGTTCAGAACTATATCCTCAGCATGAACCACTTCGCCGGACCGTTCCAGCTGATGGTGAGCGGCCTGCGTGCGAAGGATAACGACGACCGTAAAGACACCAACGGCGATCTCATCAAAACCGATGCTGCCAATACCGGTGTTCATGCCCTGGTCGGGTTACATAACGAGAGCTTCTACGGCCTGCGGGAAGGGACCGCCAAAACGGCGCTGCTGTACGGTCACGGGCTGGGTGCGGAAGTGAAAAGCATCGGTTCCGACGGCGCGCTGCTCTCTGAGGCGGATACCTGGCGCTTCGCAAGTTACGGTGTCACGCCAATCGGCGGCGGCTGGAGCGTTGCGCCCGCCGTCCTGGCGCAGAGCAGTAAAGATCGCTACGTCAAGGGCGATAGCTATGAGTGGGTAACGCTCAACACCCGCCTGATTAAAGAGGTGACGCAGAACTTCGCCCTGGCGTTTGAGGGCAGCTATCAGTACATGGATTTAAATCCGGAAGGCTACAAGGACCGGAACGCCGTCAACGGCAGTTTCTACAAGCTGACCTTTGCTCCAACGTTAAAAGCGAGCAAAATCGGCGATTTCTTCAGCCGTCCGGAGCTGCGCCTGTTTGCCACCTGGATGGACTGGAGCAGCAAACTGGATAATTACGCCAGCGATGATGCCTTTGGCAGCAGCGGCTTTAACGCCGGCGGGGAATGGAACTTTGGGGTCCAGATGGAAACCTGGTTTTAACCCATCACGCTCCCGCCTGGCGGGAGCGTTTCGCACATCATAAAAAGAAGTCAGGCAGAGGTATCTATGGATTTTAATCAAATCGCCCGCGAGCTTATTCCGCTGCTCGGTGGCAAGGAAAATATCGCCAGCGCGGCGCACTGCGCAACGCGTCTTCGTCTGGTGCTGGTCGATGACGCGCTTGCCGATCAGCAGGCGATCGGTAAGGTCGACGGCGTAAAAGGCTGTTTTCGTAACGCCGGCCAGATGCAGGTGATTTTTGGCACGGGCGTGGTCAACAAGGTCTACGCCGCGTTTATTCAGGCGGCGGGGATTAGCGAATCCAGTAAATCTGAGGCCGCAGATCTGGCGGCGCGCAAGCTGAACCCGTTCCAGCGCATTGCCCGTCTGCTCTCCAATATCTTTGTCCCGATCATTCCCGCGATTGTGGCATCCGGCCTGCTGATGGGCCTGCTCGGCATGGTGAAAACCTACGGCTGGGTCAATGCGGATAACGCTCTCTACATCATGCTGGACATGTGCAGCTCCGCGGCGTTTATCATTCTGCCTATTCTGATCGGTTTTACCGCCGCGCGGGAATTTGGCGGTAACCAGTATCTCGGCGCGACGCTGGGCGGTATTCTGACCCACCCGGCGCTGACCAACGCCTGGGGCGTGGCGTCGGGCTTCCACACCATGAACTTCTTCGGCCTTGAGATCGCGATGATTGGCTATCAGGGCACGGTATTCCCGGTGCTGCTGGCCGTCTGGTTTATGAGCATCGTGGAGAAAAACCTGCGCCGCGCGATCCCGGACGCGTTAGATCTGATCCTGACGCCGTTCCTCACCGTCGTTATCTCCGGCTTTATCGCCTTGCTGATTATCGGCCCGGCGGGGCGCGCCCTGGGCGACGGCATCTCCTTTATCCTGAGCACGTTAATTGAACACGCGGGCTGGCTGGCCGGGCTGCTGTTCGGTGGGCTTTACTCGGTGATTGTGATCACCGGTATTCACCACAGCTTCCACGCGATTGAAGCCGGTCTGCTGGGCAACCCGTCGTTTGGCGTGAACTTCCTGCTGCCGATCTGGGCCATGGCGAACGTGGCGCAGGGCGGCGCCTGTCTGGCGGTGTGGTTCAAAACCAAAGATGCCAAAATTAAAGCCATTACCTTACCGTCGGCGTTTTCTGCGATGCTGGGCATCACCGAAGCGGCTATTTTTGGTATCAACCTGCGCTTCGTGAAACCGTTTATCGCCGCGCTGATCGGCGGCGCGGTGGGCGGGGCCTGGGTGGTATCTGTTCATGTTTACATGACCGCCGTTGGGTTGACCGCTATTCCGGGTATGGCCATCGTGCAGGCCAGCTCGCTGCTCAACTATATTATCGGCATGGTGATTGCCTTCGGCGTGGCGTTTACCGTCTCACTGCTGCTGAAATATAAAACGGACTCTGAATAATGACGTTACCTTCCCGCTGGCCTGCGATCCTGCAGGCCGTTATGAAAGGCCAGCCGCGGGCGCTGGCGGACAGCCACTATCCGCAGTGGCACCCCGCGCCGGTGACGGGACTGATGAACGATCCCAACGGGTTCATCTGGTTTGCCGGGCGCTACCACCTGTTCTATCAGTGGAACCCGCTGGACTGCGAGCATCGGTTTAAATGCTGGGGGCACTGGAGCTCTGCGGACCTGGTGCACTGGCAGCATGAGCCGCTGGCGCTGATGCCGGATGAAGAGTATGACCGCAACGGCTGCTACTCCGGTAGCGCCGTGGACAATCACGGCGTTCTGACCCTGTGCTACACCGGCAACGTTAAGTTTGATGACGGCAGCCGCACGGCCTGGCAGTGCCTCGCCGTGGAACAGCCGGACGGGACCTTTACGAAGCTGGGGCCGGTGCTGGCGCTGCCGGAAGGCTACACCGGCCACGTGCGCGACCCGAAGGTGTGGCAGCACGCCGGGATGTGGTACATGGTGCTCGGCGCGCAGGATGTGCAAAAGCGCGGCAAGGTGCTGCTGTTTAAATCAGCCGATTTGCACGCCTGGGCGTCCTGCGGGGAAATCGCAGGTCACGGCGTCAACGGCCTGACGGACGCGGGGTATATGTGGGAGTGTCCGGACCTGTTCGCCCTCGACGGAACGCACGTCCTGATCAGCTGTCCGCAGGGGCTGGCGCGCGAGCCGCATCGCTATCTCAACACCTATCCGGCGACCTGGATGAGCGGGGCGTTTGACTATGAAAACGCCGCGTTCGATCACGGCGAGCTGCACGAGCTGGACGCGGGCTTTGAGTTTTACGCCCCGCAAACCACGGTGGCTGAAGACGGACGACGCATTATGATCGGTTGGATGGGCGTACCGGACGGGGAAGAGATGCTTGCGCTGCGCCTCAGGGTCGATGAGCAGGGTATACGCCTGGAACGCGCGAGCCTGAAAACCGGCGAAACGCTGACCCGCTACTGGCAGGGCGACGTCAGTCATTTGCGCGTTCTCTGCGACCGCTCCAGCGTTGAAATCTTCATCAATCACGGTGAAGGGGTGATGAGCAGCCGCTATTTTCCTGTCCATCCGGCCCGGGTGCGATTCGAAGGTGCGTCCGATATCACATTACGCTACTGGTCGCTGCGCGCCTGCATGATAGAATGAGGGTTTTGGCAGCCGGATCTAAGTCGTTGTGAGAAAAACAAAACGCGTCACCATTAAAGACATCGCGGAGCTGGCGGGGGTGTCAAAAGCCACCGCCAGCCTGGTCCTCAACGGGCGCAGCAAAGAGCTTCGCGTGGCGGAAGAGACGCGCGAGCGCGTGCTGGCGATCGCAAAAGAGCACCACTATCAGCCCAGCATTCACGCCCGGTCGCTGCGCGATAACCGCAGCCACACCATTGGTCTGGTGGTTCCGGAGATCACCAACTACGGTTTTGCCGTCTTTTCTCACGAGCTGGAAACGCTGTGCCGCGAGGCGGGGGTTCAGCTGCTGATCTCCTGCAGCGATGAAAACCCGGGGCAGGAGACGGTGGTGGTGAACAACATGGTGGCGCGTCAGGTGGACGGGCTGATTGTGGCCTCCAGCATGCTTAACGATGCGGACTACCATAAGCTGAGCGAGCAGCTGCCCGTTGTTCTGTTTGACCGCCACATCAACGACAGCGCGCTGCCGCTGGTGATCACCGACTCCATTACCCCGACGGCGGAACTGGTGACCGACATTGCGCGCCAGCATCCTGATGAGTTCTACTTCCTCGGCGGTCAGCCGCGCCTTTCTCCTACGCGCGATCGTCTGGAAGGGTTTAAGCAAGGTCTGCGAGAGGCCGGCGTGGAGCTGCGCCCCGAGTGGATCATTCACGGCAACTATCACCCGAGCTCCGGGTACGAGATGTTTGCTGAACTCTGCGCCCGTCTGGGGCGTCCTCCGAAAGCGCTTTTCGCCGCCGCCTGCGGGCTGCTGGAAGGGGTGCTGCGCTATATGGGCCAGCACAACCTGTTGCAAAGTGAAATCAGGTTAGCCAGTTTTGACGATCACTATCTCTACGATTCGCTGACGATTCCCGTGGATACCATTCGTCAGGATAACCGCCAGCTGGCGTGGCACTGCTTTGATTTGATTAGCAAACTGATCGAGGGAGAGACCCCTGAACCGTTGCAACGCAAGCTGGCTGCCACCCTGCAGCGGCGCTATAAGTGAGCAATATAGCTCGGACCGATACATCAATAACTTTAATTAATTTAAGTTTTGGAAGAGCCGATAACCATAAGGAATAATTCTCCTTGAGGTATTGGTTTATGTCGTTGAAAAAGTCGTCCCTGATCGTTCTGTTCTCGCTGCTTTTCTTCTTTGTTGTCAGCACCGTGACCAGCGTTGGCCTCATCATTAAAAGTAATAACTCCCTGGATAACGTCAACAAAGAGATCCAGGTTGTGCTGTCCATTATTGACCCCATCAACCATAGCCGTACGCTGCGCGTGCGGGTGATGGAGTATGTGAAGATGGTGGAAGCGGGCAACTCGGCGGACGGGGCTGCTAAGCTAACCGCCGTGAAAGAGGCGCTGACCAAAGCGGACCACGCCTTTGCGGCCTTTATGGCGTCGCCGCGTCTGAGCGATGAAGCGTCGCTGGTGACTGCCTATCAGGATGCCTGGCAAAACTACCGCAACCAGGGGCTGGCGCCGCTGATCGATGCTGCCGAGGCGCACGATGTGGCCAAATTTAACGCGCTGATCCCGGAAGTCTCCCGCCTCGACCGCCAGTACGAGATCGTTCTCGACCAGGTCCTTTCCGTCCACCAGAAATACGCCAAAAGCCTGAACGAGGATGCGAGCAGTAACTTCGTCTCCGGCCTGGCGATTATTGCCGCTATCGCCAGCCTGTTTGTGGTGGTGATTGTCGCCGTCAGCCTGCTGATGAAGCGCTTTGTCTTTGCGCCGGTCAACCTGGCGCGCGAGCACTGTAGCCAGATTGCGGCGGGCAAGCTGGACGTTCCGGTGCCGGTCAAGGGGAGTGCACATAACGAAATCGATCATCTTATGAGCTCAATGGAGCAGATGCGTCAGGCGCTGCTAGCGACCATCGCCCAGGTGCGCGACGCGAGCCATACCGTCACGCACGCGGCGCAGGAGATTGCCTCCGGGAATATCGACCTGGCGTCACGTACCGAACAGCAGGCTTCTGCGTTGACCCAGACGGCGGCCAGCATGGAAGAGCTGAGCGCGACGGTGGCGAACAATACCGACAACGTTTACCAGGCCGGTAAACTGGTGCAGGACGCGGTGAAAAATGCCCACACCGGTGAAGCGGTGACCCGCGAAGTGATCGACACGATGAACACCATCGCGGCGAACTCGAAGCGCATCGAAGACATTACCAGCGTGATTAACAGCATCGCCTTCCAGACCAACATTCTGGCGCTGAACGCGGCGGTTGAAGCGGCGCGTGCCGGCACGCAGGGGCGCGGCTTTGCGGTCGTGGCCAGCGAAGTACGCACCCTGGCGCAGAAAAGCGCGGTGGCGGCTAAAGACATCGAAAGCCTGATTGCGCAGTCGGTCTCCAGCGTGAAAAACGGTGCGGAGCTGGTCAGCCGCTCGGGCGAGGTGATTGACTCGATTATTTCGTCGGTGAATAAAGTGAATACGCTGATGGAGCAGATCTCCGTCGCTTCCGAAGAGCAGAGCCGCGGGATCGGCCAGGTCGGCCAGGCAGTGACCGAGATGGATGGCGTGACCCAGCAGAACGCCGCGCTGGTGCAGCAGTCCGCGGCGGCAGCGGCATCCCTGGAAGAGCAGGCGCAGCAGCTTTCGCGGAGTATTTCGAGTTTTAGTTTGCCGGTGCAGGCGTAAGCCTTTGACATGTGCCGGGTGGCGCTGACGCTTACCCGGCCTACGAAACCTATAGGCCCGCGCAAGCGTCAGCGCCGCCGGGCAATAACCGCGAATGTGCGGCCAGAGTAATTATTTCATTCACCCCAGCAATATTTCCCTTCCTCATCCGTCTACCTCATCACAAGCCATAATCAGTTACCGTAAACGAGGTAAACACCATGAGAGATTTTGATATGCACGACAGAGGTCACGGGCGCGGATTCGGTCGCCACCGTATGGGTAAGGGCTTAGTCATCGGCGCGGTGATATTCATCGTGCTCGGCCTGGTGGTGATGACCCTGTGGAACGCCTTGCTCCCGGCCATTCTGGGCGTAAAAGCCATTGGCTTCTGGCAGGCGCTGGGCATTCTGGTGCTGAGCCGAATTCTGTTTGGCGGGCTGGGTTTCCGTCCAGGGATGTTTGGTGCGCACCGCCGGATGCACGAGCGCTGGATGAACATGACGCCCGAACAGCGCGAAGCGTTTATTCAGCAGCGCCGCGAAGGGTTTGGTCGCCACGGACGCGGGCACTGCGGCTGGCACGGCCATCGTGACGATAAGCGCGACGACGCCACGCCAAAAGCGCCGGAAGCAGAGTGAGCGAAATGAAAGCCGGGGAGGCGGGCGGATCCATGCTGATGTCGGCGCTCAACGCATGTCGCGCCCGGCTGAAAGCCTTCATTCGCGGACGGACCTCCGTGCGCGATGATGCCGACGACATTTTGCAGGAAGTCACCTATCAGCTGATGAAAGTGGAGCAGCCGGTCGAAAACGTCGCCGCCTGGCTGTTCCGCGCGGCGCGTAACGAGATGACCGACCGTGCGCGTAAGAAGCGCGAGGTGTCGCTCTCCGGCTATTTTACGGGCGAAGACGACGACGGTTTCCCGGAAGACGAGCTGGCCGAAACCCTGTTCGGCGTAGCGCACACGCCAGAAGAGGAGTACCTCAAGACGCTGCTGTGGGAAGAGCTGGGGCAGGCGCTGTCTGAACTCCCGCCGACGCAGCGGGAGGCGTTTGAAAAGACCGAGCTCCACGGCTACAGCATTAAAATGCTGGCAGAGGAGACCGGCGCCAGCGAACAGGCGCTGTTATCCCGCAAGCACAAGGCGGTGCTGTTTCTGCGCGCGCGGCTGCGGGACGTCTATGACGCGCTGACGGGCGAATAGCGGCGGCAGACAAAACCTTACACTTCCGGCACTTGTAGATTCATCACTATCGTTTATGATCGGGGCGTCTTGTCACTCTGGATTGTTATGCGTAACCGTCAGCTCCTCGGAAAATGGCTTTTGATTATCACCTGTCTCGCGATGGCGCTTTGCCTCGTGCAGCGTGCGGTGATGCTCAACCATTTTTTACAGGGACTGGATCCGCAGATTTCCCTGAGTGCAGATGCCCCGGCTCAAACCAGCACCACTGAACAGCCCGGCCCGTCGCCGTGTCAGCTGGGCGCGCACTCGCTGCTCTGCGCGCAGCCGCTGTTTTTCGACGGCGCTCTGCCGGCCATTATCATCTTCTTCGCGCTGCTGCAGCTGCTTACGCAAGGGCGGGCATTGGTTCCCGCAGTACAGCCCGTTCAGGCGCCGCCTCCCCGAATACACCTTAAAAACTGCGTTTTCCGTGAATGAAAAACATCGTCACCACACGATAATTTTTCACTGTTCACGGAGTACAACATGGTTAACCTCTTCAGGGGATTCGTCTTCCTGTGGCTGTCCTGCATCGGCATTGTCCATGCGGCGGACACCGGCTGGCTGGTCTCCCCCCAAAACGATCACGCCCGTATCCGCCTTGAGGCGGAGAGGGAGCAAACGCACGTTAAGGGGCTGCTCACCGTTGAGCTAAAGCCCGGCTGGAAAACCTACTGGCGATCGCCGGGCGAGGGCGGCGTCGCGCCAAAAATCAGCTGGCCGGAAGGCGTAACGGATAGCTGGTCCTGGCCGGTGCCGTCGCGCTTCGATATCTCCGGCATGACCACGCAGGGCTATCACGATAAGGTCACAATCCCGATTACGCTCGACGGGGTGAAGAGCGACACGCTCGACGGGACGCTCACGCTCTCGACGTGCAGTAACGTCTGCCTGCTGACGGACTACCCGCTGCATCTCGATTTTACCCAGCCGGTGGATGAGGGCTTCCGCAGCGCCTTTGAGCAAGCGATGCGCGCCGTGCCCGGTACGTCAGGCGTATCCGCGGATCTTGCCGCCTGGCTCGCTGGCGACAAGCTGGTGATTACCGGCACGAGGGACGGGAAGTGGGATAATCCGGGGATCTACTTTGACCCGCTGGAGGGTGACATTCTTCCCGGCGAGCCGGTCATCAAACACGACGGCAATACGCTTCGGGTGACGGTACCCGTGACCGACGAATGGGGCGATAAACCGGCCTCGCTGGAAGGCAAAAGGCTGTCGTTTGTGCTGACCAGTGGCGGCAATGCGCAGCAAACCACCATGACCGTTGGCGCGACGCCTGCAGCGCCCTCCGCGTCTGAAGGTATTGGCAAAATGGTGCTCTTTGCGCTGCTGGGCGGGCTGATCCTCAACCTGATGCCCTGCGTGCTGCCGGTCATGGGCATGAAGCTTAACAGCATCCTGCAGGCGGGATCGGACAGGCGCGCTATCAGGCTGCGCTTCCTCGCCACCAGCGCCGGGATCCTCACCTCCTTTATGCTGCTGGCGGGGATGGTGACCGCGCTGAAGCTGGCCGGAGCGTCGCTGGGGTGGGGCATTCAGTTCCAGAACCCGTGGTTTATCGGCCTCATGGTCGCCGTGACCTTCCTGTTTGCGCTGAACCTGTTTGGCGCGTTTGAAATGCTGCTGCCTTCTTCTGCCGCAGGACGGCTGGCGACGGCAGGGGGATCGGGGATCGGCGGCAGCTTCTGCGAAGGGATGTTCGCCACGCTGTTGGCCACGCCGTGCTCCGCGCCGTTCCTCGGTACCGCGGTCGCCTTTGCCCTTGGCGCACCGCTGCACGCCCTGTGGCTATCTGGGTGAGGCGGTCAGCCAGATTGTGATGCTGGTGTTGACTGTCGTCGCGCTGGCGCTGTTTGCGCTGAAGGGGCAAAAATCCTCACCGCTGTTCTGGCTGATGGTCATCGCGCTGTCGGCGTTCGGCGGATATCAGGCGCGCGGGCTGCTTAACGCGCCGCCTGCCGCTCCGGCACAAAATGCTGCGCAGACCATCCCGTGGCAGCCGCTCAGTGAAGAGGCTATCGAGAACGCGCTGGCGCAGGGGAAACGGGTGTTTGTGGATATCTCTGCGGACTGGTGCGTGACGTGCAAAGTTAACGAGCATCGGGTGCTCAGCCAGCCGGACATTATTGCCGCGCTGCGCCAGCCGGACGTGGTGGCCCTGCGCGGAGACTGGAGCCAGCCGTCCGCGTTTATCGCGGATTTTCTGGCGAAGCGAAACCGCTACGCCATTCCGTTTAACGCGGTGTATGGCCCCGGTCTGCCTGAGGGGGAAATCCTCTCACCGCTGCTGGACAAGCGCACTCTAATCGCCACCCTGAATAACGCAAAAGGTTAAACGCATTATGAAAAAACTCCTTATTACGCTTCTGCTCCTGCTGGCGTCGGTTCAGGCGTTCGCTGCCCAGTCGCAGACGCCGGACCAGCAGCAGCGGGCGCAGAAGATGGTGTATGATTTTCTGTTTAACGATCCGAACTCCCCGCGCATCGGCGCGAAAAACCCCAAACTCACCCTGGTGGTGTTTACCGACTACAACTGCCCGTACTGTAAAAAATTCGATCCGTACCTGGAGAAAATCGTCGAAAAGCATCCGGACGTCGCGGTGGTCTTTAAATTTTTACCTTTCCGCTCGGAAAGTTCGCTGACCGCCGCGCGCGATGCGTTAACGCTCTGGCGTCAGGAGCCCGGGCAGTTTATGAAGCTGAACCACACCCTGATGGCGAAAAAGGGCTACCACGATGACGCCAGCATTGAGGAGGCGCAGAAGCGGGCGGGCGTGAGCGTCGCGACGCCGGACGAGGAGAGCCTGATGACGATCAAGCGCAGCCTGATCGTAGCGGAAAAAATGGGGATCCAGGGCACGCCCGCCACGCTTATCGGTGAGGGATTGCTTCCCGGCTGGGTGCCGTTCGAACAGTTCGACGAAATGGTCAGCGACGCACTGAAAAACCGCTAACCTGAAGGGGGCGAAATGCCCCCGATAAAACGGAGAGGGAAATGAAAAAAATACTGTTACTTTCGGCGCTGGCGACGTCAGGGCTGGTACAGGCGGCTGAAGGCATACCGGACGTGGTGAAGCACTTCAGCGAGCAGCAGAACATTAAAGTCATCAAGAAGCTGGATGCGCCCGGCGGCGCGCCCGCCTGGCTTGGGCAGTACCAGGATATGGGCGTTACGCTGTTTTTAACGCCCGACGGCAAGCACGTGATCTCGGGTTATCTTTATGATGACAAAGGGAAGAACCTCAGCGAGGGCTATTTCCAGAAAGAGATCTACGCCCCGATGGGCCGCGAGATGTGGAAGAACCTCAACGCGGCGCATCCCCTGAAGGAAGGGGCGGATAGCGCTCCGCGTAAGGTCTTTGTTTTCGCCGATCCGTTCTGTCCGTACTGCAAGCAGTTTTGGGCCGAAGCGCAGCCGTGGGTGAAGGCGGGCAAGGTGCAGCTCAACACGCTGCTGGTGGCGTTTCTCAACCCCAACAGCGGGCGTAACGCTTCGGCGATTCTGAATGCGAAGGATCCGGTTTCGGCCTGGCGCGAATACGAGCTCTCCGGTGGCAAAAAACTGCCCAAGCCAGAGGGCGAGGCTTCCCGTGAAACGGTAGCGATCCTGCAGAAGCACCAGACGCTGATGGACAGCCTGGGCGCTAACGCCACGCCGGCCATTTACTATCTGAATGCGGAAAATGAGCTGCAGCAGGTGGTCGGTATGCCGGATGCGCAGCAGCTTGAGGCGATGTTTGGGCCGAAGCCGTAAAAAAAACAGGCAGAAACAGGGCGTTTCTGCCTGATAGTGATTTAGCTTCCCCAGCGTCCTTTCAGGTAGTTAACCGCCTGCTGCGTCTGCGGCTGGTTCAGGTAATCTTCCCGGAACAGGATGGTGCCGTTCACGTTGGGCAGCGAATCGTTGAGATCGAGCTGCTTTTTCAGCTCCGGCACGCCGCCCTGAACCGTCCAGTCCGGCTCGTTTCTCGACGGCTCGCCTACCTTATAGAACGCAATGCCGATATAGAGGCGCGTGTGGGTCGGCTTCACGACGTCGGCCCACCATCTGGTCAGCACGTCGTAGCGCGCGGCATCCCGGGAGAAGGGCCAGTAAATCTGCGGCGCGATGTAGTCCAGCAGGCCCTGCTGCACCCACTGCCGCGTATCGGCGTAGGATTCATCGTAGGCCGCGGCGCCGCGGGTGTCCGAGCCTGCCGGGTCAAAGGAGCGGTTACGCCATACGCCCGCCGGGCTGACGCCAAACTCAACGTCGGGCTTGGTCTGTTTAATCGCGCGGGACACCTGGACGATCAGCTGCTGCGTGTTGTGTCTTCGCCAGTCTGCCTTTGAGGCAAATCCCTGGCCGTACTGCCGCCAGGTCTGCGAATCATTCAGCGCGGACCCCGGCGATTCGGCGTAAAAGTAATCATCAAACTGCACGCCGTCTACCGGGTAGTTCTCCACCACTTCGGTCACCACTTTGGTGATCCAGTCGCGCACTTCCGGAATACCGGGGTCGAGAACAAAACGGTCGCCTGAGATGCGCACCCACTCCGGATGCTGAACATAGACGCTGGACGGGGTCTGATAGGCGGTCCGGTTCAGGGCGGCGATGGTGGACGGCTTCGTGTTGGTCGACACGCGGTACGGGTTGAACCAGGCATGGACCTTCATGCCGCGCTTGTGCGCTTCATCCAGCATAAACTGCAGCGGATCGTATCCCGGATATTCGCCGATGTTGCCCGTCAGCATATCCGACCACGGTAAAATTTTTGATGACCAGAGGGCCGTGCTGTCCGGCTTCACCTGGAAAAACACCGTATTAATGCCGAGGTGCTTAAGGTTGTCTAGCTTGCTTGTCAGCGCCTGCTTTTGCATCGCGATGCGCTGGTCAGCGCTGCGGCCATTCACCGAGGCAACCGGCGGCCAGTCGAGACGAGAGACGGTCGCCAGCCAGATCCCGCGCATCGGCTCGTTTGCCTGCTGCGTCGGTTTGCTCGCGGTGGGGAGAGGGGTAACCAATGATTTGGGTGGTTTTGAGGAGCAACTCACAAGTAAAAGCGCGCAGGCAGCCAGCGCACCAATCCGTTTTACGTGTCGCGTCATTTGCGTATTAGCTCTTGATAATCCGACTGTTGGCCCAGGGATTAAAGGCGGGCTCCGCCTGTACTGTGCTTACCTCATCGTTGAGGGAGTCCAGATACAGGGCTTCCACTTCCGCGCGCGCCCACGGGGTGCGGCGCAGAAATTTCAGGCTCGATTTAACGCTGGGATCTTTTCTGAAACAGTTAATTTTGATGCGGTCACCCAGCTCGCTCCAGCCATATTTTGCCACCAGGGCGTTGACCATCATCTCCAGCGTTACGCCATGCAAAGGATCGTTAGAAATGTGTGCAGTCATAGATGTCCGGATGTCTCAATGTTTGTGGGGGCAGGGTTAACGGAGAAAGGGTACAAGAAAGTGGGGGAAGCGGCAACGACTGGACGGCTGACGGCATTTTAGATGAAAAAGTTTACAAAAGCATTGGCAGGTATGCATGCGCCAGATTAAGACTTGCCGGGTCATGCGTCGAAATAAGTCCGGGCAAGGCGTTTAAAATGCGAAAATTTTATAAGTGCATTGTGACTTCCGAAAAATCCACCCTATCATGAAACGCTAGAATACCTGCCAGGATAACGATAAAGGCCACCCTAACGTGGCCTTTAGTGATCAGTTTCCGCCAAACAGCTCCGGCGCCCATGGACGCGGGTCTACCTCCATAAACGGCGCGCGCTCGAAGCGGTCCTTCAGCGCCCACGGCACCGTGCAGTCGAAGATCGTCTTGCAGGAAATGCCGTTGCCGCGAATCGAGGTGCTGTAATCCGGCGACTGGGACGGATCCAGCTGGTGACCTCGGATCCCCGGAATATTGGTGATGCTGACATCGCCCTGCATGCGCGTCGTCATCGCCCACAGGATGTCGTCGCTGTCGAAAATATCCACGTCTTCGTCGACAAGAATAATGTTTTTCAGCTCCGAATAGGTGGCTAAGGCGATGAGCGCCGCCTGGCCCTGGCGTCCTTCGTCTGACGGCTGGCGTTTTTTCACCTGCAATATCCCGAGGAACTTACCGCCGCCCGCGGTATGGGCATAGACGTTTTGCAGGAAGCCCGGAATCGCCTCTTCAACGGCATTGCGGATGCTGGCCTCCGTCGGCAATCCGGCCAGCGTGGTATGTTCTTCCCCCGGTCCCACCAGCGTCTGCAGGATCGCGTGGTTTCGCATGGTCACGGCTTTCACTTTGATCACCGGCAGGGAGGGATTCGCCTCGCCGCAGTAGCCCGGGAACTCCGGCATCGCGTGGCCGGTATTGGTGTGCTGATCTTCTCTTACGCGCACGCCCGGCAGCAGTTCGCCCTCGATGATGATTTCCGCCCGCGCGATCGCTTTCTCTTTTACCGCTACGCCCTGTACCAGCTCGACCGGCTGCTGGCGCAGCGCCCCGGCGACGCCCAGCTCGTTGTAGCCAAACGGCGTGGTGGGCGCCTCAAAGCACGCGCCGATATAGATGGCGGGGTCGAGACCCATGTTGATTGTCACCGGCAGCGGTTTTCCGGCATCTTCCGCCTTTTTACGAAACACTTCGATATGGCGTCCGGCGGCAAGGAACATGGAAAGCTCGTCGCGCTCCTGCACGCAGAGGCGGTGAATGGTGACATCCGTCAGCGAGCTGTCTTCCGGATCGCTTGCCAGCACCAGTCCCAGACAGAAGAATGGGCCCGCATCAATCGGCGTGTTGGTCGGGGCCGGAAGCAGCTTGCGCAGATCGAAGTCAGGGTCGTCTGCGTAGAAAACCTGTTCCTGGCAGGGCGCCTGCGAGGCCGGAACGACAACCGGCGCAACCGGCTTTTTCACCGCCTGGCCGACGTGTTTTGCCAGCTCGGAGGGCTCGCAGCCCAGAAGCAGCGCCGCGCGCTCGCGGCTGGCGTGCATGCCCACCAGAATGCGGGAGCCCGGATAGCCCTTGACGCTGTTGAACATCATGGCCGGGCCCGTGCGGGTCGGGCGTTTTACCGTGCCGCCCGCGCCGATATGACGGTAGACCCCCGCCAGCTCCGCGTTGGGATCGACCGGATAATCGGTTTCAAGATACTGCCCTTCATGGCGCTGAAGCAGGGCGATGGCGCTGCGGAGATCGTTAATCTTGTTTTCCATATTTTCCTCCCTCGTTTGAATACCTCCATTTTTATGGCAATGACCAATAGCATCAATTGCATCATTACTGTTAAATTGATAAGTAAATTCTTATCAAAAGGAGGCGTTCCGTGCAGTTTCGTCAGATGCGCCACTTCATCGTCGTGGCCGAAGAGCTCCACATGCACCGGGCCGCCGAGCGTCTGAACATGGCGCAACCGGCACTGAGCCAGCAGATAAAGGCGCTGGAAGAACGTTTAGGCGTCACGCTTTTCAGCCGGGCGAACCGCCGCTTAACCCTGACGCCCGCGGGTGAAGCGTTTCTGGTGAAAGCCAGGCTCGCCATTTCCCTGACCGAGCAGGCGGTTCTCGACGCCAGGCAAACGGCACGGGGCGAGCAGGGGGTATTAAACCTGGGGTGCGTGTCTAGCGCGATGTTCGACGGCAGGCTGCCCGCCGCGCTGCGACAGATGCACACGCGCTGGCCGGCCATTACCATGTCGCTGGTGACGGGAAACGTGCAGACGCTCTACGCGGCCGTGCAGAGCAACCAGCTCGATGTGGCTATTATCCGGGCGCCGCTGCCGTCGCTGCCTGACGATCTGCAAAGCCGCCCCTTCACGTCAGAGAAAACGGTACTTGCGCTGTATCGTCAGCATCCGCTGGCGGGGTCGTCCGCGCTGACGCTTTCGTCAGTGAAGGACGAAAAATGGATCTCCCTGCGCGACCCGGAGGGAATGGGGCTGGAACAGTACTTTTATGACGCCTGCAGCGGAGCGGGCTTTCAGCCGGACGTGGTGCAAAACGCTACCGACGTGCCCACGGTGATAAGCCTGGTCTCGGCGGGGTTTGGGCTGGCGCTGCTGCCCGCGTCGGCAAAGGCGGTGAGCGTCGAGAATGTGGTTTACGTGGACATCCTTGACCGGCTCCGTGAAAGCGAGCTGACGCTGGTTTGCCACCGGATTATCCGATCAGAAGTGCTTAAAAAATTCCTGATTACCCTCGATCACACCTGACGTCCGGCGGCCCGCAGCAGCTGCTCGCGCAGCCAGGCATTTGCCGGATCCTGGCTGTTTTTCGGGTGCCAGTACATGTAGATGGTAATCGGCTGGAGCGGCAGCGGCGGCGGAAAAATATCCAGCGTGGAGGCGAACTGTCTCAGCATCCGCTCCGGCAGAGTGCACACCAGGTCGGTACCGGCGACAAGCGCAGGCGCCACGGCGTAGCTCTGCGTGGACATAGCGACGTGCCGCTGATAGCCCAGCCCGGCCAGGGTTTGATCGACAAATCCGGTAAACGGATCTCCCGCCGATGACACCACCAGATGAGAAAGCGCGCAGTAGCTTTCCAGGTCTAACGCTCCGCTCCCGCGCGGATGGCCTTTGCGCTGGGCGGTGGCAAACGCGTCGTCGAGCAGTTTGCGTCTCACCCAGCCGTCATGGGCGCCCGCGCTTACGCCGATGTAGATATCCACATCCCCGTTTTCCAGCTGCTGCGGCAATTCGGACATCTGTGGCAGGGCGAAGCGCAGACGAATACCGGGAGCTTCGGTACCCACCTGGTTAAGCAGCCCAGAGCCCAGCATCAGCGCCGGGTTTTCGTGCAGGGCGATGACAAAGGTTCGGGGGCTGGTCTGGGCATCAAACGTGGTGGGAGAAAACATCGCGCTGATGCCGCGCAGCACGCTCTCCACCTGCGGCTTAAGCGCTTCCGCTCTCGGCGTGGGCAATACCCCACGTCCATGTGGGGAGGGAATAAACAGCGGTTCGCCAAACAGCGTTCGCAGACGCGCGAGACGGGCGGAAAGCGCGGGCTGGCTGATGCCCAGCCGCGCGGCCGCATGGGTGATATTCCTGTCCTGAAGCAGGGCGTCCAGGGTCAGGATAAGGTCGATGTCCATGTCAGAGAGGGGCGTCATTTTATTTCGCGCTGCTGGCGTCCCGGTTGGTATAGGTGACAGGGACCCAGGCATAGCCGCCGTTTTCGCCTTTGGTGACGTAGCCGATACCCGGGAACGGCAGATGGGGCGCGGCGACCAGGTCTTTATTTTTCACAAAGTCCGCAAACGCATGCTCGCGCACGCTTGCCGCTTTGTTCTGATCTTCATCGTAGGTAATGGTCACGTCAGGCTGCGGGAACTGTACCGCCGCGGCATGAATGATGTCGCCGACAAAGGTGATCTTCTCGCCTTTGCTCGTCAGGGTGTAGAAGGCTGAACCCGGCGTATGGCCGGGATGAACCGTGCCGGTCAGCCCCGGGAGAATCTCAGATGTTCCGCTAAACGGCACCACTTTACCGGCGTCAAGATAGGGTTTTAAGGTCTTCTGCGCGACGTCAAAGTAGTTCTTGCCGTAGCCGGTTTTTTTCTGATTCTCGTCGTTAAAGAAAAAGTCGACGTCCGGTTTGCCAACGAAAACGCGCGCGTTGCTGAACACCACCTTGCCGTCTTTCACCAGGCCGCCCGCGTGATCGGAGTGGGCGTGGGTCAGCAGGACTTCAGTAATGTCCTCGGGTTTAATTCCCTGGGTGGCAAGGCTCTCAATCAGACGTCCGCCGTTGCCGGGGCCAAAGAGCTGGCCTGAGCCGGTATCCACCAGTATTTTATGTCCGGGCATCGCAATCAGGAACGCGTTAATGGATACCTCGGGCGGGTTGGTCTGGAAATTTTTCGCGAGCAGCGCATCGATTTTTTGCGGCGTTGTCCGGCGCAGCAGCTTGTGCAGATCCTGCGCGACGGTCCCGTCCGTAAACGAGGTAACCAGGACGTCGCCGACCTGAACGCTGTACCCGCCCGCCGGTTGTTTAACGACGTGCTGAGGCGTCTCTGCCGCCGCCTGCAGCGCAGGGTAGAAAAGCAGTGAACTGGAAATCAGCGTAGAAAGAGCAAGTTTTTTCACGGTAAGCATACGAGTCTCCTTTGAAAGCGCTCATCTTACTTCTTCGTAAAATTATAAGAACCTGCCCAGAAATGATAGGACCTATAAACGCAGTGGATAGCACAGCGAAGAGGCCGGGTGGCGATGCTGCCTTTCCCGGCCCGTAACACGTTATTTTTTCAGCGGTGCGTTCCAGCCGTCCGGCGTGGCTTTCGACCAGGAGCCATAAGCGGCATTTGGCAGCACAATCCAGTCGTTTCCGAAGTGTTCCGCGCTGGCCTCAACCAACTCGCGCTGCTGTTCGCTCGGCTTTTTGTTTTTAAACTGCACGGCGAAATCCGGAAGGCTGTCGCCAAACAGCATCACGATCTGCTGCTTTTTGAGGATGCTCTGGCGACGCTCTTCCTTGCTGACCGTGTCCAGAAGCACGCTTTCATCGGACACCTGCGGAAGTCCCAGGGCTTTTAACGTCCTGAGCGTATCGGCTTTATTTTCCTGCATGCGATCCGAGACGTAATAGATACGGACGTTGCTCTGATTCACATGGTCAAGAAACGCCTTCGCGCCCGGAATTAAGCCGGGTTTTCCCTGTTTTTCCCAGTCGCTCCAGGTGTCCCATTTTGTATAGTCGTGACACTGCTCGGTGTCGCGCACCAGCAGAGGGGTGTTATCCAGCACCGTTTCGTCGAGGTCCATCACCACGGCGTAATTTTCAGGCGTTTTTAGCTCTTTTAACTTCTCGTTGAAACGCTCTGTGGCAAACCGATACGTCTGCAGCTGAAGGGCCATGATCTCTGCCGATTTCTGCTGATAGCGCAGCGCCATTTCGTACGCTTTGGGTTCACACAGCTCGCCCCCGGCGGCCGTCGCCGCTGCCGTTGCACTCAAAACAGGTAATGCCAGCAGTAATGCCTTAGCCATTGAATTCACACTTCTTTCCTCAACACCGTGGTTAAAATCCCGAAAGCGTAATGAAATTCAATGACAGAAATATGAAGGCCGCGCCCTTAGACCAGCATGTAATACCAGAACAGGGCGACCTCGTCTTTTTCCGGCAAGGCGTTGTAGAGATAACGATCGTATCCGCCCAGGGTAAAGCCGTAGTTGCGGTAAAACAGACAGGCAGAGACGTTCACATTTTGTGTTTCAAGCCGTAGTCCCGGCGCGTTTACGCTGCGGGCCCACACGTGCGCGGCGGCCATTAATTTTTGCGCGGCGCCGGTTCTGCGTTTTGTACGCTCAACGGCAATATAATCCACCGAGATAAACTTATTCCAGCCGATTGACGCGGTAATAAATCCCGCAATTTCCCCGTCGTCCGTTTCGGCGACAAGAAATATGGCGTCCGGATTAACGCAGTGGTTTTCAAGGGTTTGGATATCGAGCTCGTAGGTTTTAATCCAGGGCTCGGCGACGGCTTCGATATGCAAATCACAGTGGATAAAGGGCTCTCGCGCAACGTGGCTTATGGTGAAAGAAAAGTCACAGCATTCAAGGCGTGTGAGGTCGGTACTGAGTCCTTTACGAATCTGCATAGTATTCCCGGTAGTGAGTTTTTTAATAAAGAATAGACGAAGCGGTTAAATCCGCTGGGCTCACGCACTTTTAATCCTGAACTAAGCTTGTACTTCGTTCCGCGTAAAATGTGGGTCATTCGAGGACAATGAATGGAATTCAGGACATTTCAAAAGCAGTGGGGTGCTGAGTTTATTTCCGATGACGTTGTACGTTTTCGCGTCTGGGCAGAAGGACAGAAAGAACTTACGCTACGTCTGGCCGCCGCCGACGTGCCGATGACGGCAACGGGCGACGGCTGGTTTCAGGCTGACGTCACCGGCGTCACGCACGGTGCAGAATATCAGTTTGTTCTGCAGGACGGCATGACGGTACCCGACCCGGCGTCGCGCGCGCAAAAGGGCGACGTTAACGGTCCCTCCATCGTTATCGATCCCCAACGCTATCAGCCGGTCAACCGGGACTGGGCAGGGCGGCCGTGGGAAGACACGGTTATCTACGAGCTGCACATCGGCACGTTTACCCCGGAGGGCACCTTCCGGGCCGCCATCGACAAGCTGCCATATCTGGCGGAGCTCGGTATTACCCAGCTTGAAGTCATGCCCGTCTCCCAGTTTGGCGGAACCCGCGGCTGGGGGTATGACGGCGTGCTGCTGTACGCCCCGCACTCTGCCTACGGCACGCCGGAGGATTTCCACGCGTTTATCGACGCCGCGCACGGGCTGGGGCTCTCCGTGGTGCTGGATATCGTGCTTAACCACTTCGGCCCGGAGGGGAACTATCTGCCTCTGCTGTCGCCCGCGTTTTTTGATGCGCAGCGGATGACGCCGTGGGGCAACGGCATCGCCTACGAGCGCGAGCCGGTGAGGCAGTACATCACCGATGCGCCCCTCTACTGGCTGACGGAATACCGTCTGGACGGCCTGCGCTTCGATGCCATCGACCAGATTAAAGACGGCTCGGACACGCACATTCTTGTGGAGATAGCAGAAAAGATCCGCGAGGCAATCCCGCACCGTCACGTTCACCTGACCACGGAAGACAGCCGCAACGTGATTTTCCTGCATCCGCGCGATGAGCAGGGCAACGCGCCGCAGTTCACCGCCGAGTGGAATGACGACTTCCACAACGCTGCCCACGTGTTTGCCACCGGCGAGACCCACGCGTATTACCAGGATTTTGCCTTTGAGCCGGAGAAAAAGTTCGCCCGGGCGCTGGCAGAAGGCTTTGTCTACCAGGGCGAGATTTCGCTGCAAACCGGCGAGTCTCGCGGAGTGGAGTGCCAGACGCAGCCGCCGCAGTTCTTCGTCGATTTTATTCAGAACCACGATCAGACCGGGAACCGCGCCCAGGGCGAGCGGCTGATCGCCCTGGCGGGATCCGACAAGACGCGGGTGCTGCTTGCCGCGCTGCTGCTTTCCCCCCATATCCCGCTGCTGTTTATGGGCGAGGAGTTTGGGGAAACGCATCCGTTCCTGTTCTTCACCGATTTTCACGGCGATCTGGCAAAGGCGGTGCGGGAAGGGCGCGCGAAAGAGTTTACCGGCCATGCAGGGCACGATGAAACCGTCCCGGATCCGAATGACGTGAACACCTTCATCCGTTCAAAACTCGACTGGAATAAGATTGCCACCGACGAAGGCAAAACGTGGCTGCGCTTCACGCGCCACCTGCTGACGCTGCGTCATCGCCATATCGTTCCGCTTCTGCGTCATGGCGGCGCCGTTGAGGGCAAGGTAATCAAGACCGCGCCCGGCATGGTGGCGGTGAGCTGGCATTTCCCGTCGGGCACGCTCTCTCTGGCGCTGAATATCGGCAATAAGCCCGTCTCGATGCCCGATCTCGCGGGTGAGACGCGCTTTGCCTGGCCGGAAGTCACTGACGTTTTACCGCCGAACGGTATTGTCGTTCGCTTTGCTGATGGAGAAGCATCGTTATGATCCCTTCCGCCACGTACCGTATTCAGTTCCGTAATGGCATGACCTTCGACCGCGTTGCGGCGCTGGTGCCTTACCTGAAAGATCTCGGCATCAGCCATCTCTACGCGTCGCCCGTATTTACCGCCACAGCGGGTTCCACCCACGGCTATGACGTGACCAACCCGAATGAAATTGACCCCGCGATCGGCGGACGAGACGGTTTCGACCGCATGGCGGCAGCGCTTAAGCAGGCCGGCATGGGGCTGATTCTGGATATTGTCCCGAACCATATGTCCACCTCGCTGGAAAACGCCTGGTGGCGGGACGTGATTGAATACGGCCAGCAGAGCCGCTATTTCCGCTATTTCGATATCGACGGGTCGCGCCCGCTAACGCTGCCGTTCCTCGGCGACACCTTTGAGGCCGAGCTGGAGAAAGGCGCGATTGACATTGTGCGTGACACTGTCACTGGAAAGCCCTCTCTGGTCTATTACGACACGGCGTATCCGCTCAACCCCGGCACGTACAGCGAGGAGAAAAGCATTGCTGAACTGCATGAAGCGCAAAGCTGGCGCCTGATGTCCTGGCGGGAGGCGCCGAAGCAGCTCTCGTGGCGGCGCTTCTTCGAGATCATCGGCCTGGTCGGCGTTCGGGTTGAAGACGACGCGGTCTTCGACGATACGCATCGGCTGATCCTTGAGCTGGTCCACGCAGGCGTGGTAGATGGTCTGCGCATTGACCACGTCGACGGCCTGGCCGATCCGCTGGGCTATCTGCAGCGCCTGCGGGAGAAAACCGGGCCCGACTGCTACATCACGGTTGAAAAAATCCTCGCGAAGGGGGAACAGCTCCCCGCCGACTGGCCGGTATCCGGCACCACCGGCTACGAGTTTATCGCCTCGCTGGCGGAAGTGCTGGTCGATGACGATAACCTGTCGCGCCTGGAGACCATCCACGACGAAACGCTGGGAATAACGGTCGATCGCCATGCGGAACTGCGCGATGCCAAAGGCCTGATGACCGATCGCAATTTCGAGGGTGAATTCACCACGCTGCTAAACCTTGCTGAGGATCTGGCCCGCCGCAATGAGGTTGCGCTGCCGCGCGAGGAGATCCGCCACGCGCTGCGCGAGCTGCTTATTGCCTTTCCGGTCTACCGCACCTACGGCACCCGGGAGGGATTAACCCCGTCTGACGTGGCGCTGCTTAACCGCGTGGTCGCCAGCGTGGAGACGTCTGAAGCGGCGCTGAGTCTGATTGTGCACATTCTTACCGGCGACCTGCCGGAAGATTGCCGCGAGTCCGCCGCGCTGTTCAGAACCCGCTTCCAGCAGCTTACCGGGCCGCTGATGGCAAAGTCCGTTGAAGACACGCTGTTCTTTCGCCACAACCTGGAGCTGGCGCTCAATGAAGTGGGCGCCGACCCGACGCCGCGCGCGTTTTCATTATCCCGCTTCCACCAGGATATGCGCATTCGTCTCGCCCGACAGCCCGACGCGCTGCTGGGCACCTCCACGCACGATACCAAGCGCGGGGAAGACGCCCGGGCGCGTCTCTATACCCTGACGGAAGCCCCGGAACTATGGGGTGACAACCTGGCCCGCTGGCGACAGATGAACCAGACCCAGGTGCGTTTTCTCAATGACGGTACCGCGCCGAACGCCGCCGATACGTGGATGATCTATCAGGCGCTGGCGGGCGTCTGGCCCGCCACGCTGTCTCCGGACGACGCCGACGGGCTGAAATCGCTGGAAGAACGTTTCCTCGGCTTCCTCGAGAAAGCGCTGCGGGAGGCAAAACAGCGCACCGACTGGATCGACAGCAACGAGAGCTATGAGAGCGTGGTGCTGAGCTACGCGCGGCACCTGCTTTCCCCGGACAACGCCCTGTTCCTGCAGGATTTTAGCGAGGCGATGCAGCTTTTTATCCGGGCCGGGCTGATGAACAGCCTCAGCCAGACGGTAATCAAGCTGACGGCGCCTGGCGTGCCGGACATCTATCAGGGCAGCGAGGCGCTTAACTTTAGCCTCGTCGACCCGGATAACCGACGGGAGCCGGATTTCAACGCGCTGGTGCAGAACCTCAGCGCGGCGGATGCCTCGGTGTTTGACAACCCGGCCTGCTGGCGAGACGGGCGCGTTAAGCAGTTCGTCACCGCCACGCTGCTGCGGCTTCGACCGCATTACGACGCGCTATTCCGCTACGGCGACTGGCTGCCGCTTAAGGTCTCCGGCGAGCGCGAGGAGAATCTGATTGTCTATGCGCGCGTTAAGGACGAGGAGGCGCTGATTGTCGCCGTGCCGCGTCTGGTTTTTGATGTCACCGATAATCATCAGCTGTGGGTCAATACCACGGTAGCGATACCCGACGAACTGGTCGGGAAGCGCTATCGGGACCTGTTCAGCGGTGAGAGCCGCATTCTGCAAGAGACGCTGGATTTAACGTCAGAAAAGGGATGTGTACTGGTTCTGCTTACCTGCGAATAATCGTGGAGAACGAAAATGGCAAAGGATACTACGTTTGAAATTCGGGCCGGTCATGGCCAGCAGTTGGGGGCGAATTATGATGGGAAAGGGGTTAACTTCGCGCTGTTCTCCGCTCACGCCGAGCGGGTAGAGCTCTGTCTTTTTGACCCGTCCGGGAAAACGGAAATCGCCCGGCTGGAGCTGCCGGAATATACCCATGAGGTCTGGCACGGCTATGTGCCGGACCTGAAGCCCGGCGCGCTGTACGGCTATCGCGTCTACGGACCCTACGATCCTGAAAACGGTCACCGCTTCAACCCGCATAAGCTGCTTATCGACCCGTACGCGCGTGAACTGGTGGGTGATATCGACTGGAACGACGCCCATTTCGGCTATGAGCTTGGGCATGATGAACTGGATCTCAGTTTTGATACGCGCGACAGCGCGCCGTTCACGCCCAAATGCAAGGTTATCGATCCGGACGCCTTCGACTGGCAGGACAACAACCGGCCGGAGGTGCCATGGCCGCATACCGTCGTCTATGAGAGCCACGTGAAGGGCTTTACCCAGATGAACCCGGCTATTCCGCCCGAGCTGCGCGGCACGTTTGAGGGGATGGGACACAAAGCCTCGGTCGATTACATCAAGAGTCTTGGCATCACCTCGGTTGAGCTGCTGCCGGTTCACTGGTTCCCGGACGACCAGCATCTGCTCGACCGGGGCCTGAAAAATTTCTGGGGATATAACACGCTGGGCTTTTTTGCCCCGGCGTCGCGGTATTACGGCCCGGCGGGGATCCAGGGCTTCCGCGACATGGTGCGCGCGTATCACGATGCGGGCATCGAGGTGATTCTGGACGTGGTGTACAACCACACGGCGGAGGGGAATGAGCTTGGCCCCACGCTCTCGTTTAAGGGGATTGATAACTACAGCTATTACCGCACCCTGCCGGACCAGCACCGGTACTACATCAACGACACCGGGACGGGAAACACGGTCAATACTTCGCACCCGCGCGTGCTGCAGATGGTGATGGATTCGCTGCGCTACTGGGCGGAATCGATGCATATTGACGGTTTTCGTTTCGACCTGGGGACGATACTGGGCCGCGAGCCGGAAGGGTTTGACCCGCGCGGCGGTTTCTTCGACGCCATATCGCAGGATCCGGTGTTATCGAGACTTAAGCTGATTGGTGAACCCTGGGACATCGGTCCCGGCGGGTATCAGGTCGGCGGTTTCCCGCCGGGCTGGGGTGAGTGGAACGACAAATACCGTGATACCGTACGCGAGTACTGGAAGGGTGATAACGTCTCCAACGACTTTGCCGCACGCCTGCTGGGCTCCGGGGATCTGTACGACCTGCGCGGACGTCGTCCGTGGGCCAGCGTCAACTTCATCACCGCTCACGACGGCTTTACGCTGAATGACCTGGTGTCGTACAACGAAAAGCACAACGCCGACAACGGCGAGGACAATAACGACGGGCATAATGACAATCGCTCGTACAACTATGGCGAAGAAGGGCCGACGGATAACCCGGATATTATCGCCACCCGGGAGCGGCAGAAGCGTAATTTCCTGACCACGCTGCTGTTTTCCCACGGCACGCCGATGCTGTTGGCGGGGGACGAGTTTGGCCGCACGCAGAAGGGCAACAATAACGGCTACTGTCAGGACAGCGAGATCTCGTGGATCGACTGGAAGGGGCTTTCCGAAAACGACGCCGCGCTGCGCGAGTTCACCCGACGGCTCATCGCCCTTCGCGCGCAACAGCCGCTGCTGCGCCGTGAAAGCTGGCGCGACGGGCTGGAGATCCGCTGGTTTAATGCCGGAGGCGGCCCGCAGCAGGCCGAACAGTGGGATGAAGGTTCGACGCTCGGCGTCTCCATCAGCAGGCCGGATCTGCGGCAGGAGGACGGCATCTGGCACGACGTGCTGATGCTGTTCAACCCGTTTGAAGGGACCGTGCCGTTCCAGATCCCGCAGTTTGGCGAAGGGGGATGGGTGCTGGAGCTCTCCACGGCGGATGACGCTGCCGCAGGGACCGCGATCACCGAAACCGTAGAGTACGAGCTGGCCGGACGGAGTATTACCCTCTTCAGACGTCCTTAGCGTTAGAGTGATGCCGCCGCGCGGGCGGCGGTGTCATACAGGGAGGAGATCGTGCGTAACAGCTGCGCGGTTTCTCCAATCGACTTCCCGGCAATGCCGCTCTCCGCGTGGATCGCAATCAGACACGCTTCCCGCACGTCCCGGTACTTCATGCACAACGCTTTCCCTTCCTCGGTGGTATAGAAAAAGAGCTCTTTGCCCGCTTTCTCACTCGTCACGTAGCCCGCTTTAACCAGCTTTTTAAGGGCGTAGGTCACCACGTGGGTATCTTCCACGTTGAGGACGAAGCAGATATCGGCCAGCTTTTTCTTGCGGTCGCGGTGGTTCACGTGATGCAGCAGCGAAACGTCAAAGGCGCCCATATCGGGCTCACCGGCTGCGGTCATGCAGCGCACCATCCATTTGTTGAACGCGTTGCTGGTCATGATCAGCGCATATTCCAGCTCTGACAGTTCCGCGCAGCGCTCGGACACCAGATGGCGGGAAGAGACGATCCGGCCATCGTTGATATCGTCGCGATCGGGTGAAGCACTCTTTTTCGAGTTCATAACGTTCCTTAGCCAGAAATGTAAACTCATCGATAAAATAAGAACATTTTATTGATAATTTGTTTACATGTTTTTGAGGTTCAGATATAGCTTTTTAGCGCAGGTTTTGTGAAGCCTGCCAACAAAACACAACATCGCTCGCCGCAAATTAAAAAAATAGCCGCCGGCGCGCAACGCTCACTTTCGATAGGGTAAACGTTATGGACGGTACTACGCTGCTGCCGCTGATCGGGATACCGATCGTGGTTATTGGTTTTGCACTACGCTTCAACCCGCTGCTGGTGGTCGTGGTGGCGGGGCTGGCAACGGGTCTGCTGGTCGGGATGGATTTCGGGATGCTGCTGGAGACCTTTGGCGAAAAGTTCGTGAATAGTCGCTCGCTGGCAACCTTCATTCTGATCCTGCCGGTGATTGGTCTGCTGGAATACTACGGGCTGAAGGAGCGCGCCCAGGCCTGGGTGGCGAAGATCGCCAGCGCCACCTCGGCGCGAATTCTGATGCTCTATTTTGTCGCGCGTGAAGGTACCGCCGCGCTGGGGCTGATGTCGCTGGGCGGTCATGCCCAGACGGTGCGTCCGCTGCTGGCGCCGATGGCCGAAGGGGCGGCGCTGAACGAATACGGCGAGCTGCCGCAGCACATCCGCGACAAAATCAAAGCCCATGCCGCCGCGTGCGACAACATCGCGGTCTTCTTTGGCGAAGATATCTTTATTGCCTTTGGCGCGGTGCTGCTGATCGACGCGTTCCTGAAAGAGAACGGTATTCCGGGCATTGAACCGCTGCATATCGGCCTGTGGGCCATTCCAACCGCCATTGCGGCATTAATTATTCATATGACGCGCCTGCTGCGTCTGGATGCCAGCATCCGTCGCGACGTCATGGCCTGGCGCGCGGAGCAGGGCACGCAGGGGGCCGCGCAATGATGACGCTTATCACCATTAACCGCGTGTACTACCTGATCGGCTTTGTCGTGATGCTGCTGGTTGTGATGACCCTGCGCGATCGCGCCAATCCGAAGCGTTTTACCACCGCGCTGTTCTGGTTTTTATTCGGCGGGATCTTCCTGTTCGGCGACCTTATGGTGCAGGAGCTGGGGAAATCGCTGGCGTACCGGATAATCGGCGGGGGCGTCATCGCTATCGCGCTGCTGGCGGGCTTTGGTCTGGTCGGAAAAGGGCACTATAAAATGTCGACCGAAGACGAACGTCTCGCGTCGTCAAACCGCCTTAAAAACTGGCTGTTCCTGCCCGCGCTGATGATCCCGGTGGTGACGGTTATCGGGACGCTGTTTCTGAAGGGCGTGTCGATTGGCGGCGTGTTCCTGCTCGATCAGAAACAGCTCACCCTGGCGGCGCTTTGCGTGGCCTGCGTCGCGGCGATCCTCACCGGCTGGTGGCTCACCAAAGGCACGCCGCTGCACGCCATTCGTCAGTCTCGCCGTCTTGTCGATACTATTGGCTGGGCGGTGATCCTGCCGCAGATGCTCGCCATGCTCGGCGGCGTGTTCGTGGCGGCCAACACCGGTGATTCGGTGCAGAAGGTGGTGAGCCTGTTCGTTAACCCGGATAACCGCTTTATGCTGGTGGTGATTTACTGCGTGGGGATGGCGCTGTTTACCATGATTATGGGCAACGCCTTTGCGGCCTTCCCGGTGCTGAGTGCCGGCATCGCGTTACCGTTTCTGATCAATGTGCATCACGGCAACCCGGCGCCGCTGCTGGCGATTGGCATGTACGCGGGCTACTGCGGCACGCTGATGACGCCGATGGCAGCGAACTTCAATATCGTTCCCGCCGCGCTGCTGGAGCTCAAAGACAAATATCAGGTGATCAAGATTCAGATCCCGACCGCGTTAACCCTGCTGGTGGTGAACGTGTTCCTCATGTATTTCCTCGTGTTTCGCTAAGGAGCTGTTATGGAATTAACGCAACATCAGGCTGACGCGTTTGCCCGCATGCCTTTAACCTATTTGCGCCAGGAATACCCGAACCACATTATGCACCTGCTTAATGATGATGGCGACGTTCTGCCGCCGCGCGAGCTGCACCCCATTTTCTACGGCTGTTTTGACTGGCATTCTGCGGTGCACGGCTACTGGCTGCTGCTGCGCTGCGTGCGCCTCTATCCGGAACTGCCGAGCCGTGACGCGATCGTCGCGCTTGTCGACGAGCACCTGACGGAAGAGAACGTGGCGAAGGAGTTGGCCTATTTCACCGCGCCTTTCCGCGCCTCGTTTGAGCGCCCGTATGGCTACGGCTGGCTGCTGGCGCTGGCCCAGGAGCTAAAGCAGTCGTCGCTGCCGCAGGCTGCGGTCTGGTACCGGACGCTGGAGCCGCTCACCCAGGATATTCGCGACAGGCTGGTGGATTATCTCGGCAAGCTCACCTATCCGATCCGCGTCGGAACGCACTACAACACGGCGTTTGCCCTGGCGCTGGGGCTGGACTACGCCCGAGCTGTAGAAGATAGCGCGCTTGAGCAGGCGATTGTCACGGCGGCGGAGCGGTTTTATCTCGCCGACACGCGCTATCCTGCGCACTACGAACCGGGCGGCGATGAGTATATTTCCGGGGCGCTGACCGAGGCGCTGCTGATGAGCAAGGTGTTAAAAGACTTCCCGGCCTGGTTTGACGCGTTTCTGCCGGATGTCGGCTCCGTTGCGGCACTGATGAATCCGGCGGAAGTGAGCGATCGTACCGACCCGAAAATTGCCCATCTCGACGGGTTAAACCTCAGCCGCGCCTGGTGCATGAAGCATATTGCCCGCGCGCTTCCCGCAGACCATCCTGGGCAGCAGGCGCTGCGTGAGTCTGTGGCGAAACACCTGACGGCAAGCGTCGAGCATGTGGTCGGCAGCCACTATAGCGGCGGGCACTGGCTGGCTAGCTTTGCGCTGCTGGCGCTGGAGTAAACAAACGCGCCATCTTTCTTGCCGGGTGGCGCTGCTCTTACCCGGACTACATTGTGCAACGCTTACCTGCGGGCGTGCAGGGCGCAGCCTAAATTTCTTTGATTTTTAATGCGATTAATACCTTAGTCGAATATTTTTCCGTCATTTCTCTGGAAACAGATATCTTTTTTACCATCGCAAAAGTGTACGATACGCGCCATATACCCATAGTAGATGGAAGGTTAATGTGGCTGTCATACCTTTGTTACCTAAAGAAGGAGTCGCACTTGTGTTGGCAAACATGAGGATTGCAAGAGCGCATGGTATGAGTAGAAACATGGCTATCCCTACGACCTATCTTTGGTTTTATCAAAAAGTAAGAAATAAGGGGCCGTGGGATTACAAGCAAGGACACCCGGAGTTAGCAAATTTTGGGAACTTCAATTATGGTTCGGCTGGCTATGCTGCCGGGATACCATCAGAAACGTTATTGATGGGTGCTGGATGGGCGCAGGAAAGAGCTAAAACCTCCAAAAAGAAATGGGGGCACTGGTATCAAAAACCGCCTTATGGGGATGATCCTCACGATCAGTTTTGGATAAGGCAAGGTATAGAATATGCAAAGAAATACGGTTATTAAACGGCTCCATTGCTTACTCACAACGATTCTATTGCTCGTTGTTTGTGGGTTTCTGACATATCAATACTATTTTAATGCACCTCCTCAAGATAGTTTTGTCAGCAAACAGAAACTCTCTGATACCGTCACACTGTACATAACTAAGTATGATGATGGAGGCGCTACGGTGTCGGATGTTTACCGCTTCTATTTAGAAAAAGACAACAGCGGGAACATTATGAAAGCCCTTGAAGATCGATCACCATTCCTTGAAGCCAACACAAGCAATGTTACTGCTTCAGCTTATGGAAACACGGTAAATGTAAAAATCACCGGCAAGATTTATTCATTCACTAATTCTGATCTGTTCTATGCAGATGGTGTAGCGATCATGCCTGTAATTAACCTCATAGCCAATGGAATAAGAGATTAATTAACATAAGGAGTTATAGAAATGGCTGTACCAGTACACCTCTTTTTGAAAGACGATGGCGGAGCAATGATCCGTGGCGGTTCTGATGTTGCAGACCGTGAAGGAAGTATAGAGCTCAGAGATCTGATTCATAACCTGAGCATTCCAACAGATGATGCAACGGGTAAACTTACAGGTACAAGGCAACACTCAGCTTTCAGTCTAACAAAAGCAATTGATTCATCTTCACCCTATCTATACAAAGCAGTGGCTACAGGTCAGACGCTTCATAGTGCTGAATTAAAGTTCTACCACATCAATGATGCTGGTCAGGAAGTGGAATACTTCAATATCCTTATGGAAGGGGTGAAGGTCATTTCAATAACTCCAATAATGCATGATACAAGAGATTGTCCCGGTACAGGTCACATGGAAAATGTATCTTTGCGATATGCAAAAATCACATGGAAAATTCTGGACGGAAATATTCAGTACACTGATGCGTGGAACGAACGCCCTACAGCGTAGGCATTATAAATAAGCAGCGCCGAAAGACGCTGCAACAGTTTACGCTGACGCCCGAACCGCAGGGCGCAGCCGGCTCAGGCTGAATAACACCGAAGCCATTGAGGCGATGACGCCTATCCACAGCGCAACATGGACGGCATGTTGAGGGTCCGATCCTGCCTCTGCGGCCATCAGAACCCCTACCACGGCCGCCCCCAGACACTGCCCAAACGTCCTGACGATAGACAACACGCCGGAGGCATAGCTGGCATATTCCCGCGCCACGTTAGAGAGCATCTCCCGGTTATTGGGGCTCTGGAAGCAGCCAAACCCAATCCCGCAAACCAGACTGCGCAGGCAGATATTCCATGCGGAAGGGCTGTCCGGCAACGTCGCCAGCAGGACCAGCCCACCGACAAAAATCATCAGCCCGATTGTCGAGATCAGCGGCGCGGAAATCGTATCTGCCCAGCGCCCCGCGTGCGGCGCGATCAGCACGATGCCAATCGGCCACGGGGTGAACAGCAGCGCGGAGACCACCGGGCTGTAGCCATACACGCTCTGAAACAGGAACGGTAGCGCGACAAAGGTGATGCCCTGACTGACAAACGAGGCCAGCGAGGTCAGCGCGGCGAGGGTAAAGCGCCCGTTTTTGAAGATAACAGGCGGCAGTATGGGATTTTTTGCCCGCCGAATCCGCCAGATAAAGGCGAAGGCGCTGACCAGCGTGAGAACACCCCAGCATACGGCCGCCGGGCTAATCGGGCGCGTCACGCTCTGAAGGCTGTCGGCCAGCATGATCGCCGAACCTAACAGGACGGCGGAGAGCACGGCGCCCGGCGCGTCAAAGGTTGAGCGGTCAACGGCCGATTCCCGCGGCAGGGCCCGCCATGCCAGCAGCAGGGCGATGCTGCCCGGGACAATGTTAATGGCGAACAGCCACTGCCAGCTCAACATGTCCAGTATGGTTCCGCCGAGTACCGGGGCAATAGCCGTGCTGGAGGCGATAAGCAGGGCGTGCAGCCCCAGAATGCGGCCCAGAAGCCGACCCGGAAAAACGGATCGCAGGATCGCCGGAGCGATACTCAGGGTCGCCGCGCCGCCGATGCCCTGCAGAATTCGCATCCCGGTTAACATTTCCGGCGTTGTTGCCAGCGCGCAGCCGAGCGAGGTGAGCGTAAAGGTAGCAAGCCCAACAAGAAACACCGGGCGATAGCCCACGCGCGCCGCCAGCGCCGCGAAGATGGCTAGCGTCATTGCCGCTGACAGCAGGTAACCGTTGGCGAACCAGACCGCAACGTTCGCGGGAACCTGCATCGCCCTTGCCATGGAGGGCAGCGCGATGTTGATCATGGTGCCGTCAAAGACGCCCATCAGCGTGGTGGTCATGACGGCGGCCATCACCCGGGCGCGTTCATGACCGGGTAAGCCTTCATCGCCGGGCAGGTTTGAAAATAGCGTCATCGTCGTTACTCCGGATAAGAATCGTGATGACGAAACTATAATCATGCGGTATACAGGGCGGAAGACGCAGCATTTGCACTTAATCATTGCACGTAACGCCACATCTGAGGAGCCACCGTGTCCGATCCTGATTTTAACCTTCTGGTTGCGCTCGACGTTCTGCTGGCAGAAGCCAGCGTGGCGGGCGCGGCGCGACGTTTGAACCTCAGCACCTCCGCCATGAGCCGCACCCTGAGCAGGCTGCGGGAGGTGACCGGCGATCCTATTCTCGTGCGGGCCGGCCGTCATATGGTGCTGACGCCCTGGGCCGAAGCCACGCGGGACCGCGCCAGAAGCGCCGTACATGAGGCGAGGGCGGTGCTGCAGCCCTCCACCGACACGCTGAAGGTGGAAAATCTCGAACGGCTGTTCACCATCCGGGCCAACGACGGTTTTGTGGTGGCGTTTGGTCCAATGCTAATTGCTGCGGTGGCGAGCGTTGCGCCCGGGGTATGCATCCGCTTCTCACCGAAACCGGAAAAAACGTCACGCTACTTGCGGGAGGGGCTTGTCGATCTGGAGATCGGCGTGCAGAACAATATGGGGCCTGAAATACGGCTGCAAAGGCTCTTTCAGGACCGGTTTGTTGGCGCGGTGCGCAAGGGACATCCGCTGTCATTTCAGCCTGATGTCAGCCTTGACGATTATGTCGCGTGGGGCCATGTGGTGGCCTCTCCGAACGGAGCCTTACATGGGGCTGTCGATGACGCGCTGGCGGAACGGGGGATGAAACGCAAGATCGCCAGCGTAGTGCCCGGATTTCCGACGGCATTATCCGTGGCGCTGGCGTCCGATTTGATTGCCATGGTGCCGGCGCTGTACCTGCTCAATCAGCCGATGAACGAGCATGTACACGTCTTTGAGCTGCCGTTTAAAACCCGGACCATTACGGTGTCGCAGATGTGGCATCCGCGCATGGAAAGGGATCCGGGGCATCGCTGGCTCAGGGAAAAGGTACTGGAAGTGTGTCGGACCGTGTGCTGACGCCTCAGGCCACTTTTCCCGGCACGGAGAGGATGAAGCGCGTCGATACCGCATCCGACTCCACGCGGACTTTTCCGTGGTGCGCCGTGACGATGGACTTCACGATGGCAAGCCCGATCCCGCTGCCTTCACCTTTGCGCTGTCTGGACGGATCGACGCGATAAAACCGGTCAAATAGCTTCGACAGATGCTCTTGCGGGATCGGCGTACCGGGATTTTCTATCATCAGCTCAACGTCGTCATCCCGTTCTCTGATGGAGACCGTCACCGCTTTCCCGGCTGGCGTATAGCGCAGGGCGTTGGAGAGCAGATTATTTACTGCTCTTCTGAACATCTGCGGATCGCCTTCTATCAGGCAGGGCATCCCGTTAAATTTCAGCGTAACGTTGCGTTCTTCCGCCCAGGCTTCGAAGAAATCGAAGACTTTTATGACCTCCGCACTTAAATCAAACATCACCCG
The DNA here is from genome assembly GCF_000762975.1 of Enterobacter sp. UCD-UG_FMILLET. NCBI lineage: Bacteria > Pseudomonadati > Pseudomonadota > Gammaproteobacteria > Enterobacterales > Enterobacteriaceae > Enterobacter > Enterobacter sp. UCD-UG_FMILLET. The sequence continues at coordinate 45,587 of NZ_JRJC01000053.1, read as the reverse complement.
GTCAGGGATGAGCTGATTATTATCCGCCTGCGCCAGGAAAAGCATGTCGCTGACCATGCGGGTCATCCGGTTGTACTCTTCAAGGCTGGAGTACAGAACATCTTCCAGCTCTTTCTGGGAGCGGTTCTGGCTCAGCGCGATTTCCGTTTGCGTCACCAGGTTGGTGATGGGGGTTCTGATTTCGTGCGCGATGTCAGCGGAAAAGTTCGCCTGGCGGGTAAAGACATCTTCAATCTTTTCGATCATCTGGTTGAAGGAGATGACCAGCTGTTCCAGCTCAACGGGCACGCGAGACGGCTCCAGACGGGCATCCAGGTTTTCTGAAGTGATATTTTTAATGGCGTTGCTGACGTTACGCAGGGGCAAATGGCCCTGACGAACCGCGATGCGAATGACAAGAATAATCAGCAGGCTGATCGCCGCGGCAATCATCAGGAGATTCCTTTTCAGCGCCTCAAGGTAGTGCAGATGAAAATTAATCGAGAGCCCGATAAGCATCACGTAACCCTGCGTTTTGCCCTGCAGCGTCGCCGTGCCTGAAGAGGCGATAATCCGGTACGTTTCCATTTTCATATCGGACCCGGCGTGCATGTTTTCGGCAGGGTCTTCAACCGTCCAGAGAAACACATCCTGCGCGCGGCGGTGTTCGCTAAAGCCTGCCGCGTTCATTGCAGGGCGCAGTGCCGCCCCTTGCGCCGAGCTGAACAGGGTATTTCCCTGCGGATCCAGGAGCAGGACGGCCACGTTGCGGTAGCTGGCGATCGACTCTTTGATTTTACTGATTTTCTTTTGGTCAGGATCGACCGGAGACTGCAGGATGCGGTGCATCGCGGTGCTGATCTGCTCAAGGTCGCTGATATCCTGCTCGGCAAAGTGCTTCTCAACGGAGTGCAGCATGAACCAGGTAAAGGCGAAGAAGGCCAGAATGGTGGAGAGGCTGATAAAAAAGGTCAGCCGCAGGGCAAGCGAAAAAGGGCGCCCGGGAAGCTTAACGCGCATCCGGCACCTCCAGCATATAGCCCACGCCGCGCACCGTCTGGATCAGCTTCGGTTCAAAATCGTTATCGATTTTCGCCCGAAGCCGCTTTACCGCCACGTCAATCGCGTTTGTGTCGCTGTCAAAATTCATGTCCCACACCTGGGAGGCAATCAGGGACCGGGGAAGCACCTCTCCCTGATGACGCATGAAAAACTCCAGCAGGCTGAACTCTTTGCTGGTTAACGAGATGCGGCTTCCAGCCCGGCTTACCTTTCTCGACACGAGGTCAACCGTCAGATCTGCCACCTGAAGCTGGCTTTCCGCAATCACCGTATTACCGCGCCTTAACAGCGTCCTTACCCTGGCGAGCAGTTCGGCAAAAGCGAATGGCTTAATCAGATAGTCATCCGCGCCCAGCTCAAGCCCTTTAACCCGGTGTTCAATCGTGCCGAGAGCCGTGAGTAACAGGATGGGCATCCCTTTTCCCGCAGAGCGGAGCATGCGGACAATGTCCCAGCCGTTCACGTCGGGCAGCATGATATCCAGAATCAGCAGATCGTATTCCGCGGTCATGGCGAGATGGTAGCCGTTCAGGCCATTATCCGCGTGGTCCACCACAAACCCCGCTTCAGTCAGCCCCTTACTCAGGTACTCACCGGTTTTCATTTCGTCTTCGACGATCAGTATTTTCATCGTGCTCCCCTGACTGGCTGCTGAAGACATTCTAGTGAGCGTACCGCCGTTAACAATGACTTACGCTAAAAATGACAACATTGTCATTATCCTGTCACCCGTCAAACAGGATGCGTTGCGTAGAGTAGCCATAAAACTACTCTGGACTTTATTTGAACCGTTATGTTCCTGTTAAAACGACTAAGCATCAGTACGGTATTTATTCTGGCAGGCTGCGTCTCGCTGGCCCCGGAGTACCAGCGGCCGGAAGCACCTGTCCCCCGGCAGTTTTCGCTCTCCCGAAACGGCCTGACGCCCGCGGCGGCGGGGTATCAGGACACCGGCTGGCGCAACTTCTTCGTCGACCCTCAGGTTGCCGGGCTGATTACGGAGGCCCTGAAGAACAATCGCGATCTAAAAATGGCCGCTCTGAAGGTTGAGGAAGCCCGGGCGCAGTTCAACGTGACGGATGCGGATCGCTATCCTCAGCTGAATGCCTCCTCGGGCATCACGTACAGCGGCGGGCTGAAAAGTGACAAACCCACCGCGCAGCAGTACGACGCGGGCCTTGCGCTTAGCTATGAACTCGATTTCTTCGGCAAGCTGAAGAACATGAGCGAGGCCGACCGACAAAACTTTTTCGCCAGCGAAGAGGCCCGTCGCGCGGTGCATATCCTGCTCGTCTCTAACGTTTCCCAGAGCTATTTCAACCAGCAGCTGGCGTACAAACAGCTGCGCATCGCGCGGGATACGCTGAACAATTACCGGCAGTCCTATGCGTTCGTTGAGCAGCAACTGGTGACGGGCAGTACGAACGTCCTGGCGCTGGAACAGGCCCGGGGACAGATCGAAAGCACGCGGGCAGAGATTGCCAAAAGAGAGGGGGAGCTGGCGCAGGCCAATAACTCTCTGCAGCTGGTCCTCGGCACGTATCGCGCGCTGCCGGGTGACGGCGGCATGAACGCCAGCGACGTTGCGCCGGTAAAGCTGCCTCCTCATCTTTCCTCCGCGATACTGCTACAGCGCCCGGATATTATGGAGGCGGAGTATCAGCTTAAAGCGGCCGATGCGAATATCGGTGCGGCGCGCGCCGCCTTTTTCCCGTCAATATCACTCACCAGCGGGCTTTCAACCGGCAGCACGGAGTTGTCCAGCCTGTTCACGTCAGGGAGCGGGATGTGGAACTTTATTCCTAAAATTGAAATTCCCATTTTTAATGCGGGCAGAAATAAGGCCAACCTGAAGCTGGCCGAAATTCGCCAGCAGCAGTCGGTGGTTAATTACGAACAAAAAATTCAGTCCGCCTTCAAACAGGTTGCCGACGCGCTCGCGCTGCGGGACAGCATTAACCAGCAGCTTGCTGCACAGCAGCGGTATCTGGATTCGCTCCGCATCACGCTTCAACGTGCCAGAGGGTTATATTCCAGCGGCGCTGTCAGCTATATCGAAGTGCTTGACGCGGAGCGTTCTCTTTTCTCTACCCAGCAAAATATTCTCGACCTTATTTATGCCCGACAGGTTAACGAAATTAACCTCTTCACCGCGCTCGGCGGCGGTTGGGTCGAATAATCTTACTTAATTAAACAGGAAAATAACCATGCGCAATTCACTTAAGGCCGTTGTATTTGGTGCGATTTCTATTGTGTTTTCTGCCGGCCTCCAGGCTGAGGTTCATCAGCACGAGATGATGAGTGCTGCCAGCGAAGGGGCCTCAGAGCAGGTCATCAGGGGAACCGGTATCGTGAAGGGCATTGATCTGACGAATAAAAAAGTCACGATTTCCCATGAAGCGATCCCGGAAATTGGCTGGCCCGCGATGACCATGCGTTTTACCTTTATTCAGGCTGACGAGAGTATTAATTCTTTAAAAGTCGGCAGTCACGTGAATTTCTCGTTTGTTCAGCAGGGCAATCTCTCTTTACTCAAGAGCATTAAATAGCGAGACGCGGCATGGCCTCATTAAAAATAAAATATGCTGCCATGATAGTCAGCAGCCTGATTGCGGGAGGGCTGATATCGGTGACGGTATGGCAGGCGCTTCATTCATCTGCAAAAACGGAAAATAGCGTCTCTGAAAGAAAGGTGCTTTTCTGGTATGACCCGATGAAGCCAGACGTGAAATTCGATAAGCCCGGCAAATCGCCGTTTATGGATATGGATCTGGTTCCGAAATATGCGGATGAAGACGACAGTAAAAGCAGTGCCGGTATCCGTATCGATCCGACGCAGGTCCAGAATTTAGGATTAAAAACGCAAAAAGTGACGCGCGGAACGCTGAACTATGCCCAGACGATCCCGGCTAACGTCAGCTATAACGACTATCAGTTTGTCATTGTGCAGGCGCGCGCGGAAGGCTTTGTGGAAAAAGTGTATCCGCTGACGACGGGCGATAAGGTGAAGAAAGGCACGCCGCTCATTGATATAACCATTCCTGACTGGGTAGAGGCGCAGAGCGAGTTTCTGCTGTTGTCCGGTACCGGCGGAACGCCGACGCAAATCAAAGGGGTTCTGGAACGGCTTCGTCTGGCGGGTATGCCGGATGACGATATTCAGAGACTGCGTGCGACCCGTACCATCCAGACCCGATTTACCATCAGGGCGCCGATCGACGGAGCGATCACGGCCTTTGACCTGCGTACCGGCATGAATATTTCGAAAGATAAGGTGGTGGCGCAAATTCAGGGGATGGATCCGATCTGGATCGGCGCGGCAGTGCCTGAATCCATTGCTTATCTGCTGAAAGAGACCTCGCAGTTTGCTGTTTCGATACCGGCTTATCCGGATAAATCCTTCCCGGTTGAAAAATGGAGTCTTCTGCCGAGCGTGGATCAAACCACCCGTACGCTACAGGTGCGCCTGCAGGTATCCAACAAGGATGAGCTGCTGAAACCGGGCATGAATGCCTACCTGAAGCTGAATACTCGAAGCCAGGAAATGCTGCTGATCCCCTCCCAGGCCGTTATTGATACCGGCAAAGAACAGCGCGTGATTACCGTCGATGCGGACGGGAATTTTGTACCGAAAAGGATCCACGTACTGCATGAATCTCAGCAGCAGTCCGGCATTGGTAGCGGGCTGGAAGAGGGGGAGTCGGTAGTGGTCAGCGGTCTGTTCCTGATTGACTCGGAGGCCAATATTACCGGCGCGCTGGAGCGCATGCGCCACGCTGAAGCCGCTGACGACGCGAATTCTGGCCATTAAGGAGACGATGATGATTGAATGGATTATCCGGCGGTCGGTCGCCAACCGTTTCCTGGTCATGATGGGGGCGCTGTTCCTCAGCGTCTGGGGCACATGGACGATTATTAACACGCCAGTTGATGCCTTGCCCGATCTCTCTGACGTTCAGGTGATTATCAAAACCAGCTACCCCGGCCAGGCCCCGCAGATTGTTGAAAACCAGATGACCTATCCACTGACTACCACCATGCTGTCGGTTCCCGGCGCAAAGACCGTGCGCGGTTTTTCGCAGTTTGGCGATTCGTACGTGTACGTCATTTTTGAAGACGGCACCGATTTGTACTGGGCCCGTTCGCGCGTGCTTGAGTATCTGAACCAGGTTCAGGGCAAGCTGCCTGCCGGCGTGAGCTCTGAAATTGGTCCTGATGCCACGGGCGTGGGCTGGATATTTGAGTATGCGCTGGTGGATCGCAGCGGAAAACACGATCTCGCTGAGTTGCGCTCATTGCAGGACTGGTTCCTGAAATTTGAGCTGAAAACGATCCCGAACGTGGCCGAAGTGGCCTCCGTCGGCGGCGTGGTAAAGCAGTATCAGATCCAGATCAATCCGTTAAGGCTGGCTCAGTACGGCGTTAGCCTGCCGGAGGTTAAGCAGGCGCTTGAGTCGTCTAACCAGGAGGCGGGGGGATCGTCAGTTGAAATGGCGGAAGCGGAGTATATGGTCCGGGCCAGCGGCTATCTGCAGACGATGGACGATTTCAATAACATCGTCCTGAAAACCGCCGAGAACGGGGTACCGATTTACCTTCGCGATGTTGCCCGCGTACAAACGGGGCCGGAAATGCGGCGCGGTATTGCCGAGCTGAACGGGCAGGGGGAAGTTGCGGGCGGCGTGGTGATCCTGCGTTCGGGCAAAAACGCGCGCGAGGTCATCACGGCGGTGAAAGATAAGCTGGAGACGCTGAAGGCCAGCCTGCCGGAAGGCGTTGAGATTGTGACCACCTACGATCGCAGCCAGCTCGTCGATCGGGCAATCGACAACCTGAGTTCCAAACTGCTCGAAGAGTTTATCGTGGTGGCGATTGTTTGCGCCCTGTTCCTCTGGCACGTCCGCTCCGCGCTGGTGGCGATTATCTCTCTGCCGCTTGGCCTGTGTATTGCCTTTATCGTCATGCATTTCCAGGGGCTGAACGCCAATATCATGTCGCTGGGCGGGATTGCCATTGCGGTCGGCGCGATGGTGGATGCCGCCATCGTCATGATTGAAAACGCGCACAAACGGCTGGAGGAGTGGGATCGCCAGCATCCGGGAGAGCAGATTGACAACGCTACGCGATGGACGGTGATCACCAACGCCTCTGTCGAGGTTGGCCCCGCGCTGTTTATCAGCCTGCTGATCATTACCTTGTCGTTCATTCCCATCTTTACCCTCGAGGGGCAGGAAGGGCGGCTGTTCGGCCCGTTGGCCTTTACGAAAACGTACGCCATGGCGGGCGCGGCCGCGCTGGCCATTATCGTCATACCGATTCTGATGGGGTTCTGGATCCGGGGAAAAATTCCCGCGGAGACCAGCAATCCGCTGAACAGACTGCTGATTAAAGCCTACCACCCGCTACTGATTAAGGTGCTCCGCTGGCCAAAAACAACCCTGCTGGTTGCGGCCTTATCCCTCATCACGGTGATCTGGCCCCTGAGCCAGGTGGGCGGGGAGTTCCTGCCGAAGATTAATGAGGGCGATCTGCTGTATATGCCGTCAACGTTGCCGGGCGTCTCTCCGGCAGAAGCGGCCGCGCTCCTGCAGACCACGGACAAACTCATCAAAACCGTGCCAGAAGTGGCCTCTGTTTTCGGCAAGACGGGTAAGGCCGAAACGGCTACGGATTCCGCGCCGCTCGAGATGGTGGAAACCACCATTCAGCTCAAACCCGAGAATGAGTGGCGGTCCGGCATGACGATTGACAAGATTATTGACGAGCTCGATAAGACCGTTCGGTTGCCCGGCCTGGCGAACCTCTGGGTTCCGCCCATCCGTAACCGTATCGATATGCTTTCCACCGGGATAAAAAGCCCGATTGGTATCAAGGTGTCAGGTACCGTTTTGTCGGATATCGACGCCACGGCGCAGAGCATCGAGGCGGTAGCCAAAACGGTGCCGGGCGTGGTGTCTGCCCTGGCTGAACGCCTTGAGGGCGGGCGCTACATTGATGTCGATATCAACCGGGAAAAAGCCTCCCGCTATGGGATGACGGTGGGTGATGTGCAGCTCTTTGTCTCCTCGGCTATCGGCGGGGCGACGGTGGGGGAAACGGTGGAAGGCGTGGCCCGGTACCCGATTAATATTCGCTATCCTCAGGACTACCGGAACAGCCCGAACGCGTTGAAGCAGATGCCGATCCTGACGCCGATGAAACAGCAGATCACGCTGGGCGATGTTGCGAATATCAACGTGGTTTCCGGCCCCACGATGCTGAAAACGGAGAATGCCCGGCCTGCGAGCTGGATTTATATCGATGCTCGCGGCAGGGATATGGTGTCGGTGGTGAACGACATTAAGACGGCCATCAGTCAGAACGTAAAGCTGAGGCCGGGCACCAGCGTCACATTCTCCGGGCAGTTTGAGCTGCTCGAGCACGCCAACAAGAAACTGAAGCTGATGGTGCCGATGACGGTAATGATCATCTTTATTCTGCTGTATCTGGCGTTCCGCCGCGTGGATGAAGCGCTGTTAATCCTGATGAGTCTGCCGTTCGCCCTGGTCGGTGGGATATGGTTCCTCTACTGGCAGGGCTTCCATATGTCTGTGGCAACCGGCACCGGTTTTATCGCTCTGGCCGGGGTGGCAGCAGAATTTGGGGTGGTCATGCTGATGTATTTGCGCCATGCCGTTGAAGCGCATCCGGCGTTGTCCCATCGGGACACGTTCACCGAACAGGGGCTGGATGAGGCGCTTTATCATGGCGCCGTGCTGCGCGTGCGGCCAAAGGCAATGACCGTCGCGGTGATCGTTGCCGGTCTGCTGCCCATTCTGTGGGGTACCGGTGCCGGGTCAGAAGTCATGAGCCGGATAGCGGCGCCCATGATCGGCGGGATGATCACGGCGCCGCTGTTATCGCTGTTTATTATTCCGGCGGCGTATAAATTAATCTGGTTGCGCAGGAAGAGAACGACGACGGCCGTTAGTAAAGAGGAGAGGTGGGTAATACCTGATAAATAAGCTATTCATATGCGCAATGTCTTGCGGCATTGCGCAGCCATCTGGACGAGGCGAGATTAAGGATATCGCCTCCGGGGTAATATGGTTACCGCCCTCGCGTAATGGCGGGATTATTCAGCGATTCGCCAGCACGTCTACGTATTGCTTGTTATTACATTAAACACTAATATTGATAACTCACAGCAATCCCCCAATACCTGAAATAACATTAATTCCTTTTTTCTCTCCAGAAATCAGCGGCCCGAGAAAAGAAATGGATTGAGACCCGTCAAGCCTGCATATCTTGCCATTAAATACTCTTTTTTAGTCTCATTTGACACTGTGTTGTTGTTGAAGCAGCCCCCTCGAAAGGGAAGAATATATACACATTGCTCTTGTCAGAAAAACTGAGAAAGCAATGAACCCAAATGGGCAATATCTTATTGAAGAGAGTTCTTATATGAAGGCAAAGAAAATCGCTCTCGCGATTGCGATGATAGCTGGTGCTATGATCGCAAATGCGAATGCAAAAGATCAGGGACATGGTACCGTAACGTTTACGGGTTCTATTATTGATGCGCCTTGCTCCATTACACCGGACAGTGCTGATCAAACCGTTGATTTGGGTCAGATCTCTAACCTGGCGCTGGAAGATGGCGGTACCTCTATTCCTCAGGTTTTCGCTATCAAACTGCAACAGTGTAATACCGAAACCAAGAAATCAGTGACCACCACGTTCTCTGGCACCGCATCTGCAGCTAACCCGGATCTGCTCGGTATTCAGGGCACCGCGAAAGGCGCTTCTGTTGAGATTACCACGGACACCGGTACGCCGATTAAACTGGGCCAGGCTTCTCCGGCGCAGGCACTGCTGAATGGTGATAACGACCTGACGTTTGCTGCTTTCCTGAAGGGTGATGGCGCGTCTGCGACAATCGTCCCAGGTAAATTCCAGGCCATTGCAAGCTTCGCTCTGGATTACCCATAATCCCGGCATGACTTATTACGCAAGTAATTAACCTTGTTGTTGTGCTGGTGATTAGTCAACTGTCTTAATCACTGGCACTTTTTTCATGAAACCAGAGCGTATTTTAATGATTGTATTATCTGGACTTCGGGTGATTATATTTCCCTGTATATTGATACCCTGCATAGCGGCGGCAAATAATCCCCGCCATGCGCTGACCGATCAAGGTCACGGTATTGTCAATATGCAGGGAAGTATAATTGATACCCCATGCGCTATCGCCACCGCGGATCGTGAGCAAAGCATTGAAATGATGACCACGACCGTGGGTGAAATTATTCACAACGGCCGTGGAAATAAAAATCCCTTTTCGTTAACGCTGGGTCAATTGCAATCTGCATATAAATAAGGATGCGCAAACCCTGTCATCCCATTTCCAGACGACTTTTGATGGTCCATCTTTAGATGGACTTTTTTCCGTGGACGGCGCCTCAGGCGTAGGGATTGAAATTACGGATGACGCCGGAAATGTGGCGCAACCTGGGAAAGCGCTCCCTCCGGGTACATTGAGCAACGGTTCACAAATTCTTAAATACCAGTTGCGTCTTATGAGTAATCGCGACCGCCTGAAAGTGGGTGAGTATACGGCCACGATACGCTTCAAAGTTGATTACTTTTGAAAATGAAAAAAGTCAATAAAACCATCTTTCTGGGCAAGTTACACCCTGTAGCGATTGGTGTGTTTCTTGCGTTTCTTGCAGTCAAAGGCGTTCACGCTGAAGAGAATGTCGAATTTAACACTGATGTACTCGACATTAAAGAGCGGAATAATGTTGATTTGAGCCAGTTTTCCCGGGCGGGTTATTTAATGCCCGGTAAGTATCAGCTTACGCTAAAGGTCAATAAAACCGACATACCGGATCAGACGGTAGAGTATTTCCCGCCTGAAGACGATCCGAAAGGGAGCGAAGTTTGCCTCACAGCCGAGCATGTCTTACAAATTGGCCTGAAAGAGTCCATCGTTAAGGGTGTTTCATGGTGGCATAACGGACAGTGTCTGGATCTTCATTCTCTGGAAGGAATGGTAGCCAGAGCCGATCTGGGAACAAGTACCCTCTATCTCAGCATTCCTCAGGCATACCTTGAGTATACGGCAGAAAACTGGGATCCGCCTTCTCGCTGGGATGAGGGAATTCCGGGCGTACTGTTTGATTACACCGTCAATGCAACGTCGTCGAAACAACAGGAACAGCGTTCCAGTTCCGTCACGGGTAACGGCACGACGGGAGCGAATTTGGGTGCCTGGCGCCTGCGAGGTGACTGGCAAGCGCAATACATACGCAATACCGGAAATGAGAGTCAAAAACAGCAAAGCTGGGACTGGAGCCGGGTTTATACCTATCGGGCTATCACTGCACTGCGGGCAAAACTGGTGCTGGGAGAAGACTATTTAAATTCCTCTCTGTTTGACAGTTTCCGTTTTACCGGCGCCAGCCTGTCTACAGACGATAACCAGTTGCCGCCCAATCTCCGCGGATATGCGCCGGAAGTGGTGGGGGTCGCGAAGACGAACGCCAAAGTGACTATCAGCCAGCAGGGGCGCGTGATTTATGAAACCACTGTCGCGCCAGGTCCGTTTCGTATCCAGGATCTCAACTCGGCGGTATCCGGCAAGCTGGATGTCAAAGTGGAAGAGCAGGATGGCGGAACCCAGACTTTCCAGGTCGACACCGCCTCCATTCCCTATCTGACGCGACCGGGGCTGGTGCGCTACAAAATAGCGATGGGCAAACCGTCTGATTATGACCACCATTCTCAGGGGCCAAATTTTGCTACTGGCGAAGCATCATGGGGCGTGAATAGCGGCTGGTCATTATATGGCGGAACGCTACTTGCAGGGGACTATAACGCGCTCTCCTTAGGGGTCGGGCGCGATCTGTTGATGTTTGGGGCAATTTCCTTTGACGTCACGCAGTCCCGGGCTGCGATTCCTAATCAGGACACATTAAGCGGTAAATCTTATCGCGTCAGCTATTCGAAACGCTTCGATGAGTTTGACAGCCAGGTGACCTTTGCGGGTTACCGCTTCTCAGAACGTGACTTTATGAGCATGTCTCAGTATCTGGACCGCCGCTATCACAACGGCGATAACGGTGGGCGCGATAAAGAACTGTACACCATCACCATGAATAAACAGTTCCGCGAACAGAACATGAGCGCGTTTCTGAACTATAGCCACCAGACTTACTGGGACAGGGAAGCGACGAACACCTGGAACGTTTCGGTATCGAGCTTTTTTGACGTCAGTCGGTTTAAGAACATCAGCCTGACACTGTCTGCCTACAGAACTGAATATGACGATTCTAAAGATGATGGCGTCTATCTGAGCTTATCTGTGCCGTGGTCCAACGGCGCAACATTAAGCTACAACAGTCAGTACAGCGGAGACAGCAGTAGCAATACGGTGGGTTATTACCAGCGCATCAATGCCAACAATTATTACCAGGTTAATGCCGGCAGCACGACTGACGGCCGAGGTACCGGGAGCGGGTACTTTACCCATGATGGCGATAGCGCAAGTGTGACCGCCAATGCCAGCTATACCGGCAGCAAATCCAGCGCCGCAGGTCTTTCGCTACAAGGAGGCGTTACCGCTACCGCTAAAGGTGCGGCGCTGCACAGAACCAATTCGGCAGGCGGAACCCGAATGCTCGTTGATACGGCAGGGGTGGAAGATGTTCCCGTGCAGGGCATGGCGGGGATTGTTCGTACCAATGCCTTCGGTAAGGCGGTCGTTGCGGATGTTAGCAGCTACTACCGAAGCAGCGTGAGCGTTGATCTGGACAGCCTGCCGGAAAACGTCGATGCCACACGTTCAGTTGTGCAGGACACGTTAACGGAAGGCGCGATTGGCTACCGTGCCTTTGGCATTCTTGCCGGACAGAAGGGCATGGCGGTGATCAAACTGGCTGACGGCAGCGAACCGCCGTTTGGCGCAGAAGTACGCAATGGAGACAACATGACAACAGGGATTGTCGCCGAAAACGGCAGCGTCTGGCTTTCAGGTATGCGTCCTGGAGAGCGCATGGACGTGTACTGGGGCAACGACGCGCAATGTTACATCGAGTTGCCACCATCGCTGCCGGAAACAATCAACAATCTGTTGTTGCCTTGCCTCTCACGCTGATCGTCGTGATGGGGTCAGGCAAAACCGTCATTATCATTTTGTAATAAAGAGAGTGAGTTATGTGTTTTGTGCAGAAAAAGATCGGTTTAACGCTGGGTGTACTCGCACTGGCGTTAGTCGCACAGCAGGTGAATGCGGCCATTGCGCTTGATCGCACCCGGGTGATTTATAGCGGCAACCAGAAATCAATGAGTGTCACCGTGACGAATCAAAATAAATCCTTGCCGTATCTGGCGCAGTCCTGGATTGAGGACAGCAACGGTAATAAAACCGAGACGCCGTTTATGGCATTACCACCGGTACAACGCGTTGAGCCCGGCACGAAAGGTCAGGTAAAAATTCAGGGTAATAACGCCCAGGCGTTACCGCAGGACAGAGAATCGCTGTTCTATTTTAACGTACGCGAAATTCCGCCGAAGAGTTCTAAACCCAATACGCTTCAGCTCGCGTTGCAAACCCGCGTCAAACTCTTTTACCGCCCGGAAGCGTTGCAGTTACAAAACGGGATGGAGAACGAGGCCGCGAAAAAACTCACCTTAACTCATCAGGGTGAAGGATTCCAGTTAACCAATCCCACGCCTTACTACCTGACGATTGTCGCAGCAGCGACGTCAGAGAAGGGCGGTGATATTGAGAGTTTTAAACCTGTAATGGTCGCGCCTAAAGAAAGCATTGCACTGGGCATAACCGCGGCTTCACTGGGCTCACATCCGGTACTGACCTCCGTGAATGATTACGGTGGTCGGCCGAAACTTGTTTTTAACTGTGCAGGGAATACCTGTTCAGTGGACCATGTTAACGCGGGCTAAGGAGAAAGACCTGTGAACGGAAAAGCATTTTACCGCTACTCGCGCACGTGTGCGTTGAGTCTGCTCCTGAGCGGCAGCGTGGCGAGTAATGCTCTGGCTGTCGATGACTGGAATGTCCAGGGTGAGAATGGACAGTTGCACGTTCACGGCGTTCTGCGTAACGGAAGTTGCCTGATCAGCATGCGTTCAAAACTGCAGGATGTGGTAATGGATAACTCGGCGCTAGGGGCGATGAAACGCCCGGGCGATACCGGTAAACCGACACAGATCGTATTTCGTCTTCTGGGTTGCGAAAGCACCGGTGGTCTGCAGCGCAGTAATCGGGTAGGGCCATCGACATGGGATGAAACCCAACCGGTGGTCACAGTCAGCTTCGTTGGTGCAACGGATCCTGACGATCCTACGTTATTGCTGATCGCCGGGATGTCTGGCGTCGGCCTTCGCATCCTTGACAGTAACGGCAGAATCGTAATTCCCGGCACTCGCGGCAAACCGCAGTTTGTGACGACGGGCAGTGATGAACTGACCTATACCGTTATCCCTGTTCGTACCATCGCCCCGCTGATTGCGGGAGAATTTCGCGCCTCAGTTGATTTCGGAATCAGTTATGACTAATTCACGCGTGATGACGTTTAAACGCCTTGTCCGTACACCGCTCCTCGCGCTGGTGCTGCTGGCCCCGACGGTATGTCAGGCGAATAAAGGCGACACCTATAAGCTGACGATCAATATCGATGGCACCCTGGTGGCAAACGGTTCTTGTCAGTTTAATCAGGGCGACAGCCTGACGGTCGACTTTGGTGATGTGAAATTGCTCCCGGAAGGGACGGACACCATGACGCTGGATGGGAATTACCGTAAATCGATTACCAGCGCTTTTACCTGTACTGGTGACACTGCCGGACTCTTGCAAATGCAATTGGCTAGCCTATCAGGAAGCTATAAAGCTTATAACGGAACCGACGTGATTGAGATAGACAAAGGTATGCTTGGCGTCGAACTGTTAGTAAATGGCGCTCCGCAGGCGTCGGGGAAGTGGTTCACCATCGACCAAAGCAAGCCACCCACGCTTGAGGCAGAGTTAGTACAAATCAGCACAACGAACAGCAAACAGGTGACAAATGGCGATACGTTCACGGCTTCTGCCACATTGCAACTTTCGTTTAATTGAGCAGACAGTTATGAAGAGAATATTTCACATTGTCACCTTATCTGGCTTGCTGCTGACCGGGACGCCGCAGGCCGCGCAGGTTGGCGATCAGATGTCTGTCAATTTTAAAGGCACATTTATCATTACCACGCCCTGTACGGTTTCGGGCGATGAGGTGATAGATGTATCGTTTGGCAGCATCAGCGTGGGTAAAGTAAACGGCATCGACAATAAACAGGACATTCCTTATACCGTTGACTGCCACGGCGCGCCGGATGATTCCGCGCTCAATATTCAGGTGAGCGGGGTGGCCGAAATTTTCGATGACGCCGCCGTTACGACCTCTGCTGACGGGCTGGGTATCCAGATTCAGGCTAACGGCGTGCCGATGAAACTCAACCAGCCTCTGAAGACGACGCTTGGCGGCCTGCAATCCCTGGTGCTGAGCGCGGTACCGGTGAAGGATCCGGCAAAAGTATTGAGCGAACAGACATTTTCCGCCACTGCCACCCTAACCGCTGATTATTTCTGAGGCACAAAATGAACAGTCACAGAATGAAGATAACTTGCTTGGGCGCGGTTGCGCTCATTCTCCTGGCCGGTCTGCCTGCCAGGCCGGCGCTGGCTCTCGAAGACAATCTGCATTTTAGCGGCACGCTGACCAGTGCACCCTGCGGGCTGGATCCGCTGACCACCGATCTGAACGTCGATTTCGACATGATCATGGAGCCGGATATGTATGCCTATGCCCGCTCAAAAGGGGTGCCGTTTACCATTACCCTGACGGACTGTGATTTGTCGATAGCCAGCAAAGCGACGATTACCTTCAAAGGTACAGAAAGTTCGGAATTACCCGGGTTTTTAGCGGTGACGGGAGAAGCAGCAGGTATTGCTATCGGTATGGAAACGCAGAACGGGATCGCCGTACCCTTTAATACACAGACGCCGGAACACGTGCTGACCAGCGGAGATAACAGCGTAACCCTGATGGCGTATGTCCGGGGGGAGCCGACCGCTCTGCGTCAGGAGAAAATCACACCTGGCAATTTTTCTGCGGTGACAACCTTTGTGCTGGCTTACCCCTAATTAAGAGATAACAGCGTGACTATTTTTAAACGATTTAAACGTAATATGAAGATGACGATCAATATCCTGCTTTTCGCGATAATCATTATTACGGGGCAGGGAAAGTCTATGGCTACGATATTAGGTGGTACCTTCAATGGAATATGTGCTCCTACCACTATACCTCCATCGTATAACGATTTATATACATTTGCTTTAGGTCAGTGCTCGATTACATTGAGTAAGACTGTTTACCCTCCCGTTTCAGGTTATTACTCCCTTGGTATCGGGGAGGTTTATTATAATGGTTCGCTTGGTTACCAATTATTTTCTTCAACCTTAACTTATCTCGATGCATCTAAGCCGCTAAATAGCCAGGATATGAGGCCTGGCTATAGTGTATATTATTTTCACGAATATAGTGGTGGTCTTGCCTGTAATTTGCTTAAAGCGCCAGACGGAAAAATCTATACCCTTGATTTAGGATATCAACTCTGTAAAATTAATTCTTCGCCACCTTTGCCACCTACGCCTCAGGTCGACACCTCCTGTACCATTAACAGCGGTAACGCATTAAGTGTGTCGTTAGGTTCACTGGATCGCGCCACGCTACCCACCACACCAAGCTCAGGCACCGCCAAGCACATCAAGATCCCGGTGAGTTGCACAGGCGGAGACGTCACCGTCTCGATGAATATCACCTATACGGCGATTACCATTGGCAGCACGCAGGCAGTAAAAACCTCGGCGAATGGGGTAGGCACGGCGATTATTTATAACAACGCCGCCGTAACCCCAACCAGCAAAGCCACAATTAACTTAAAAAGTGGATCGAATACGGTCGATCTGGGTTTTCAGGCAATTCGTGACTCAGCGGTGGCAGTGAAGGATATTCCCACCGGGGCGTTTACGGCCAGCGCAGTCATGGTAATGACTCAACAGTAATCCCCAAATAATTCTGCTTACCTTTAACGGGACGGAAATGATTTTTCGTCCCGATATTTATGAATACATTCATGTTAAATATAAAGTGCAATTATTATTCAACATGACAGGCTGGATTTTGACCGCCACGTAGCTCTGCTGCTGCGGTTCAATTTGACCAGAGATCCTGATTTATTAACTCGCTTCCAGTCCTGGGCCGAGCACTATCGGAAGGTTCACAATAGTCCTGATGTCAACTTCAGCCTGATGATGATCTACAGGGCGCAACACAGCGAAAAAGCAAAAGAGATATGTATGCAAAGCAACGCACTGTGGCCAGAGGATATGCGCTTTAGATGCGAGAAGTTTTAGCGCTCATCTGACGGGAGGACGAGGGAAGGATATTGGGTTGTATGGCCGTTAGTGGTCTACATACCACAGATTAAATTTAACATAATATACATTATGCGCACCAATATGGAACCAGAAGAAATCTGGCATTTTATGGGCATCGTTTTCCTGGATGCTAATAGCCTCAACATAACCTGCACGTTCAGAAAGAGTTGAAAAATGTCTGATATACTTCAGCTTTTGATAAACGCTGTTGTAAGCAAATGGAAATTGAATTAAATAAAAGTGTTAAAGAGAGAGTTTTCCACGCTGTCATTTTTGAAGTGACGGCCAACGTTATCATCGCGCTGTCACTCGCCTGGCTGATGAACGTGTCGGTACTTCAGTCAGGCTCGTTGTCCGTGATATCTGCACTTACCGCAACGGTCTGGAATTTTATTTTTAATAAGCTCTTTGATTCCCTGCAGAAAAAACATCAGTTTCAACGCACATTTCTCGTTCGCGCAATCCATGCGGTTGGTTTTGAAACGGGACTTATCATCTCCTTAATCCCTGTGGCAATGGTTATGCTGAACCTGACCGTGACGGAGGCATTTTTTGTCGAGATTGGCCTGGTGCTGTTTTTCCTGCCCTATACGATGCTGTTTAACTGGCTTTACGACTACCTGCGCTGGACGTTCGTTGGACGAAAGCGTTCGGCGTTATAGCTAAGTGAATCAATGTAAAAAATGAAGAAGCGCGTGTAGCTCAAGGCTTCTTCAGTCACTCTCTGAGGTCAACACGACGGAGACCCCTTTTTCAGATACCGCGCGGATCCAGTCCCGATCGGTATTGTCTTCAACGACGATGGTGTTCACCGATGACACATCGCCAATCACAAACGAAGACGCTGTGTTGACCTTTTCCGGAGAAGCCAGGACGACCGTCTCCGCGGCTCTGCCGGAAAATGCACGTTTGATGCACGCTTCTTCGAAATCGCCGGTTGTCAGCCCCGCATCAGGATGGATCCCGGTCACGCCCATAAAGAACAGATCTGCATGAATATTCTCGATGCCTTTGATGGCCGCAGCGCCGACCGCAACAATGGAGTGCTTATACAAGCGACCGCCGATCAGAATCACCTCGATGGAAGGATGATTCACGAGCCTCAGGGCGATGCTCGGGCTGTGCGTAACCACCGTAATGCGCAGGTCAGGAGGGAAAAACGTAATCAGCTCCGAAGTTGTCGTGCCGCCGTCAACGATCACCACCTGCCCTGATGAAATCAGCTGAGCCCCTTTCCGGGCGATCCTCTTTTTTGCATCCATCTTCACGGATTGCCGTTCGGCAAATGGCGCAATAGCAGAAGATGACGGCAGCGCGCCGCCGTGTACCCGCTGTAAACGCCCTTCTGCCGCCAGCTCGCGTAAATCACGTCGAATGGTGTCTTCAGAGACGTCAAAGAGCATGCTGAGTGCTTTTGACTGGACCTGACCTTCGGCGCCGAGCTTTTCGAGGATTAATTGTTTTCGCTGACTGGTGAGCATCATGAATTCCTGATGTTGCATGTTTTATCTTGAAAGTGCACTATAATGCTGTTTATGATAATTACTCTACGTAAGGAGGAACAAACGTGCAATCAAAACGTGCAGATGTGCGCATCATTGACAGTGAAACCCTGTCCGATCACTGGTACAACCTAAAAAAATACACCTTCGACCTGCAGCGCCGTGATGGTGAATGGCAGCGGCAGCAACGGGAGGTCTATGACCGTGGCAACGGCGCGACTATTCTTCTCTACAACCGTGAGAAAAAGACGGTGATCCTGACGCGCCAGTTCCGTTTCCCTGTCTTTATCAACGGGCATGAGGACGATTTAATTGAAGCCGCGGCGGGACTGCTGGACAACATGGATCCCGAAAGCCGCATAAAAGCAGAAGCGGAAGAAGAGACAGGATTTCACGTTTCGAGCGTGCAGAAAATCTTTGAAGCCTATATGAGCCCGGGCTCCGTCACGGAAAAACTCTATTTTTATCTTGCCGAGTATCAGCCAAAAGACAGAACCGGCGCAGGCGGCGGGATCAAGTCTGAGGGAGAAGATATCGACGTGCTGGAAATGACGCTTGAAGAGGCATTACGCGGCATTGAAACAGGCAAGATTGTCGACGGTAAAACCATCATGCTGCTTTATCATATTGCTCTTAAAGGCATTATGTAGACTGCTGGTTAAAATCCTGATTTGAATCTGGGTCGGTACGCTTGTCCAATACTCGAATGTAAAGCGGAAAACCTCCTAAATTTTGCAGCCTACTATATTTAGTGAACGATTCGGGATTTGACAAAATCTTCAAAAATTTGCTGAGTCATCTGCGTTTACCATTAGAAATGCCACAAGTTGACCAGGCTACCAGTTGAGGTAGCCTGTCTTATCTGTTGGCTGGATTAAAATGCGACTCGCTACAGATAACGAAGCATATTATACTTGCTCCTCCACTCGAACAGGAGGCAAGCAACTCACGTGAAGGATACATATTACAACGACATAGCGATCAATACGCTAATTCAGAGTGAGCTGGACGCGTTTTTTGAGGATTTCAAAGGGATCGTCTTCGCCTACGCCATTATGAACAAGAAAGATCCTTCACAGATGCGGATAATCAATAACAGCCCCGAGTGGTTTGATATCTACCTCGACAGGAAATATCAGTTCATTGACCCTGTTATCATTCGGGCTTTGCGCTGTGTTGAAGATTTTTTTTGGGAAAGTGATGTCGTCCTGTCGGATGGTTATAACCTGACGCGCATTTTCAACGAAAGCGTCCAGTATGATATTTACCAGGGGCAGACTTTCCCTCTGCATGACTATCTGAATAATCTTGTTGTATTATCCGTCATCAGTCCAAAGCATTCTGGGATTGATATAGAAAGATATCGGCCACAATTTCTAAGCTTCCTTGTTCAATTGCATCAGAAGACACTAAATCTGTATAGCCAGCATCAACAGAAAAAGAATGTTTTTCTGTCGCCACGTGAGCGACAAATCCTTAAATGGGTCAGCGCCGGGAAAACCTACGCAGAAATTTCTGTTATTTTATCTATTGCTGAACGCACCGTTAAGTTCCATATGGGAAATGTAATGAAAAAGCTCGGTGTGAATAATGCCAGACACGCAATAAAACTCGGAACAGAACTACGGTTACTGGACGACTGAGCCTCAGCCACTGGCTATAAGTAGCGTAAATGCTCCAGCATTTCGCTAAGCCAGTGGCTGGATTTGTCTTTGCTAATAATGTCTTCAATAATGTTGGTGTTGGCAGGCATATAAATATAATAAATAACCTCCCCTTTTTCAGAGACACCGCGCTGAATAACGTCAACTTTCCAGTTTGCATGGCGAAATATGGCATACATGCCACGACTGGCTACTGCGTACATCCCATGATATTTATTCTTTATGCAATACATATTCATCGCAAGAAACAACGCTTTACTGGCAGGCACGCCTTGTAGACTTGCAGAGTCCCGTGTTTCTTTATCTAAAAATAAACGGCTCACTTCACAGCAGGGAACATCTGCTGGAAAAACAATAGGATTATCGAAATAATTGTGAAAGATTTCGCTTATCATTGTCGGCTTCGTCGAATTAATAAATCGCGCGCCGCATAACAGCTGTCCATCATACATACCCAGCAGGTATGTCGTGTTATGGGAATCAAAGCGATCTTTTTCCAGGCCTTCGACGCATTCCACTTTCCAGTCGAGCCGGTCCCGAAAGGTTTTTCTTCTCAGCCGGTAGAGTTCGCGCGCTAATGCTGGTGGTAAATCATCGTAGCCGTGCAAAAAAAATTCAATGACAGAATTCATTCTCTTGTTCCTGATAATAACACCTGAAACTATTATCACCTGTCTTTAAGGACAGCTTTCATTGTGCCGCATATTCCCTATACTTAAAAAGTACCTGACCACAAAGTTCTCGCAAAACTAAGCGGTCAGGAGGTCAAAGACCTACGAAACACCAGGGATATACCCATCGATGATTATCTAATATTTAAAGTTTCGGGTACAGAGCATAAGAAGCACTTTGCCGTTAAAATATTAAAAAACAATAATCATAAAATTATTACAATAAAAGCATTGCCCCTTAATTTTTTAAGGGGTAATATTTCTGTTTTCATGTTTTTTTGCCTCATCTTCGTTTAGTCCACTCTGATGACTTCATCTACGTCTACTCAAACATCCTCGCCGATAGGGTTTTCCGGGCACCTCCCTGTGCTATTCTTGCAGAAGCATGCAAAACGGAGAACAAATAATGGCCGACTGGAATCCCTCTCTTTACCTGCAATATGGCGCTGAAAGAACGCGTCCAGCTGCCGAATTGCTCGCCAGAATTCCTCTGGATGAGGCCGACACTATCGTCGATCTGGGCTGTGGGCCAGGAAACAGTACGGCGCTTCTGAAGCATCGCTGGCCTTCTGCTCACATTACCGGGGTAGATAACTCCCCTGCTATGCTCGTGGAAGCGCGCGCCGCCTTACCTGACTGCCATTTTGTTGAGGCCGATATCCGCCAGTACAAGCCCGGCCAGCCGCTGAGCCTGATTTATGCCAACGCGTCGCTGCAATGGGTTCCTGACCATTACGATCTCCTGCCGCACCTTGTTTCCCTGCTTAAGTTAAATGGCGTGCTGGCGATCCAGATGCCTGACAACTGGCTTGAGCCCACTCACTTAGCGATGCGCGAAGTGGCGCTGGAGCAAGACTACCCTGACCGCGGCCGCGAACCTCTGCCGGGAGTGCATGCCTACTACGATATCTTGTCCGAGGCGGGCTGTGACGTGGATATCTGGCGAACAACTTATTTCCATAAAATGAGCTCGCACCAGGCCATTATTGACTGGGTAAGCGCTACTGGCTTGCGCCCGTGGCTCCAGGAACTGAATGAGAACGAGCAGAAACGTTTCCTGAAACGCTACCTTGAACTGCTGGAAGAGCAGTATCCGCTCCAGGAAAATGGGCAGATACTGCTCGCTTTCCCGCGACTGTTTATTGTGGCTCAACGCCAGCCCTGACGGGTTATGACCGGGCTTCTTTCAGCAGCTGCTGAATGACCTTTTCCTGCTGCGCATAATCTCCTTCGCCAAAGGCGGTATAGCGTAGCTGGCCTTTGGCATCGAAATAGTAATGCGCTGGCCAGTACTGGTTCCCGAAAGCGTTCCAGATTTTATAGTTGTTATCCGTCACCACCCGGTACGGCAGCTGCCATTTATTTACCGCGTTTTTCACCGAGGCGAGCGGTTTTTCCCAGGGGTATTCAGGCGTGTGAACCCCAATCACGACCAGCCCCTGCGACTGATACTTCCTGGCCCAGTCTCGCACGTGCGGAAGCGTATGCTGGCAGTTAATGCAATCCCACGTCCAGAAATCAATCAACACCACCTTCCCTCGCAGGGATTCAGACGTGACAGGGTCACCGTTAATCCACCCTGTTCCGCCGCTTAACGAAGGCAACTGGCTGCTGGGCTCTGCCATCACGACCGGCTGGAGCTTCACCGGCGCGGCTGTGGGTTTCGCCAGCGTCAAAAGTGTTGTCTCCAGACGGTCTGCAACGCCGTTTGCTCCTTTCAGAAGCGAGGTCATTCCTGTCGCGTTAAATACGACAGCCGACAGCATCACCACGCCCGTCCCCTGCCGCAGCTTTTCCATCAGCGCCGATTTAGCTCTTAACGGCGCCATCAGCGTGCGGCCGCCGAAAACGAGCAGGCTCAGCATTAGCGCACATCCGCTACCGTAGGCCGCCAGCAGCGCGCCCGTCGCAATGGCCGAGTGGCCGGCGATATTAATGCTGAAAATGGCGCCCAGTATGGGACCGGCGCAGGGAGACCAGAGCAGCCCCACCGCGAGCCCGGCCAGAAAAGCCGATGCCAGACCGCGCGTTTGCCCGCTTCGGGCATTCAGAATATTGCCCGCGCTGACGGCCGGACCCGCAATACGCTGGGCGAATGACGGAAAAATCAGGGCCAGCGCGGCCGTGGCCAGAATAACAAGGGCGATCCAGCGCCCGACGATAGTTGCCTCTGCGATCCACTCGCTGGCGACGGTGACGGCCATCGCCACCAGGGTGAACATCACGATCATCCCCACGAGCAGGGCCAGAATATGTCGTCGTTGTCCCTGAAAGCCGGCGAACAGGAGTGGAATAACCGGGAGCGTACATGGGCTGAGCAGGCTTATCATCCCGCCCAGAAAAGCGATTACCAGAAACATAGACACCTCACAATACAAGTCCTGCGACGCTGCAGTGAGGCTATTTCATCGTGCGGATGTGTTCAGGATATGTGTAAAAACGCGGGTTTTGTCTGGCTCTGTATCGCCCGGGCCGGGAGATACAAAGCCGTACAATTAACGGCGCGGTAGCGTAATGGAGACATCCAGTCCGCCTCCGGACCGATTCGTCAGGTTGAGCTTTCCTTCCAGCTGAGCGGTGAGCTGCGCGGCAATCGCCAGTCCGAGTCCTGTTCCGCCGGTATCGCGATTGCGGGATGTTTCCACCCGGTAAAACGGCTGTAATACCGCCTCAAGTTCGTCATCGGGTATTCCCGGCCCGCCGTCCGTGATGTGAATCACCACCTCTTCGGAAGACGAATTATCAATGGCAATAACGGCATGCTCACCGAACTTAAGGGCGTTATCCAGCAGGTTGGTCATCACCCGACGAAGCGCCTGGGGACGCGTAACGATCGGTAAACGGGCTTCGCCTGCCTGAAACTGTACGTTTTTACCGATGTCCTGATAATCGCAGGCGATGCTGTTGACCCAGGCGTTCAGCTCCAGCTTCAGCGGAGTCTCTTCCAGCGATTCTGATGACCGGGCATACGCAATACCCTCGCGAACAAGACGCGTCATGCTATCAAGATCGTTCAGGAGCTTGTCGCGAAGTTCAGGTTCACCTGCCATCTCGACGCGCAGCTTCATGCGGGTAATCGGGGTCTGGAGATCGTGAGAAATGGACGCCAGGATCTGCGCGCGCTCCCGGAGATAAGACTGAATGCGCGCCTGCATGGCGTTGAAGGCATGCGCTGCACGCTGCACCTCAAGCGGCCCTTTCTCCGTCATTGGCGTGCTGGCCGCCGGATCCAGCGAATCCACCGCGCGGGTAAATTGTGAAAAAGGCCGCACCACCTGCCGCACGCTAATCCAGGCGCACGCGCCCAGCAGCAGCAGCTGCAGGATCAGGACAACGGGCAGCCAGCTGGCGACCGGCGGCATGCGTGGGATGAGGTCAATGGTCAGCGGCGCGCCGTCGCGCAGCGTCAGATGCGCCTGGATGTGTGAAACGGCGCCGGGAACGGCGGTAAAGCTGAGCGGGTACTGTGTCGCGAGCGTCGCTTTTAAGGTCCGGATGGCGTCCTGCGAACGCTTATCCGTCGGCGCGTTGCCGGGCTCTCCCGGCCCCAGAATATAGCGGTAGTTACCCCGTTCGAGGCGCGGCAGCCAGGCCGCGCGTTCGCTGGCCGGTAAGCGGTCTAAAATGGCGACGCTGGTTGCGACGTCGTTTTCGAGATTGCCGAGCATCACCGTTCTGGCGCTGTGCATTCGTTCAATCATGACCAGCGTCAGGCTCAGGCCGTTAGCCAGCAGCAGGCCGGACAGCACGACGAGCAGCAAGCGGGCCAGCAGCGAGCGAGGCCAGAGCGTCATTCGTTAGCCTCTTTGATGGTGACCGGCATGGTAAACACATAGCCCTCGCTGCGCACGGTCTTGATATAGGCGGGCGTGCGGGCATCTTCATTCAGACGCTGGCGAACGCGGCTAACCAGCAGGTCGATAGAACGTTCAAACAGCTCGGCGTCGCGTCCCTGCGTCAGGTTGAGCAGCTGATCGCGGGTCAGCACCCGCTGAGGATGGTCAAGGAAAACGCGCAGCAGGCGATACTCCGCCCCGCTGAGCGCGACGATCACCCCTTCCGGATCGATTAAGTGACGGGCAACGGTATCGAGCTGCCATTCACCGAACATCACCAGCCGCCCGGCTTCTGTCACCTGCAGATTGGGCGGCATCGTGCGAAAACGCCGTAAAATCGCTTTGATACGCGCCAGCAGTTCGCGGGCGACAAACGGCTTCACCACGTAGTCATCCGCGCCCATCTCCAGACCCAGGATCCTGTCCGTCTCCTCGTTGCGCGCCGTCAGCATCAGGATGGGCAGATCTTTATATTTCCCGACGCGTAGCTCTCGACACAGCGTAAGCCCGTCGTCGCGGGGCATCATGACATCCAGCACCACCAGGTCGATATGCTGTTTATCCAGCACGACGCGCATCTCTTTGCCGTTGGCCGCGCCCGTCGCGCGATAGCCAGACTTAACGAGATAATCGACAATCAGTTCACGAATATCCCTGTCGTCATCGACGACAAGGATATGATCAATATGCTCCACCGAAATCTCCAGACCGAAGGGTAACGTACTGAAAATAGCACATTTCAGAGCTTGTCCGCGTCAACGACGGCCTTGACGAAATCCTGCGGATCTTCCTGAGGCGGATTGTGCCCCACGGTTGCCCCGAAGGTACGATGCTCATATTTACCGGTAAATTTACCCGCGTAGGCCTGCGGTGCCGGATGCGGTGCTCCGTTGTTTCCGCCTTCGATGGTGATCGTTGGAACGGTGATATTCGGCAGCGCGGCCAGTTTTTGCTCGTAGCCGTCGTATTTGCGTTCGCCTTTTTCCAGCCCTAAACGCCAGCGATAATTGCTGAGCGTCACGGCGACGTGATCCGGGTTATCGAGCGATTTGGCGCTGGCGTTGAAGACAGCATCGCTAAATTTCCAGTCAGGCGAGGCCTGAGACCAGATTAAGCGCGCGAAGTCATGCGTGTTTTTGGCATAACCCTCAGCACCGCGCGCTGTGGCGAAATAGAACTGATACCACCACTGCTGCTCCGCTTTTGGCGGCAGCGGCTGTTTGCCAATCTGCTGGCTGCTGATGAGATACCCGCTCACCGACACCAGTGACTTAACGCGCTCTGGCCACAGCGCCGCAACGATATCCGCGGTACGGGCGCCCCAGTCATATCCAGCAAATACCGCCTGCTTAATATTCAGGGCATCCATCAGGTTCACAATATCTTTCGCCATGGCGGAAGGCTGGCCGTTGCGCGGCGTTTTGGCTGACAGGAAGCGCGTGGTGCCGTAGCCGCGCAGAGACGGCACTATTACCCGATAGCCTTTTGCCGCCAGCGCGGGTGCAACCTCGGCGTAGCTGTGAATATCGTAGGGCCAGCCGTGCAGTAAAATTACCGGCTGGCCGTTTTTCGGGCCGATGTCGACATAACCGACGTTCAAATCGCCGGCGTTAATTTGCTGCGGACGATCGAAGGCTGCCGCGAAAGTTGTGCCGGTGACTTCGGCCTGACAGGACATCACTGTGCCAAGAGAAACGGTCAGTGCGAGAGTTGAATACGCGAGTTTGCTAAACATGTTGGTATCTCCGGTTGAGTACAATTCACGGGGATATAACAACACGGCAATGTATAGCGGATATGTGCGAAAGCGGGTTTATTGCAAGCCTGTGTATGTATCCGGGACGCTGATACAGTGTGATACAAACACAGGCGTTGTCGCCTTAAAGGGAGAGGCGATAGCGGACATAATCGTCAGCTTCACCATATTTGTCATAGAGTTTACGTGCCGGGTTATTCTCCCGGGTGACCCAGTAAAGTTTTGACCACCCTTCGCGCTTGCCTTCCTCTATCAGAGCATCAATAAGCGCCTTACCGGCTCCCGCCCCGCGTTCGTCGGCATCAACAAACAGATCTTCCAGATAGCAAACGGGGGCCGTTGACCAGGTTCCTTCGTGCAGAATGCACATCGCGAAACCGATGACCTTTTCATCCTTCTCTACCACGCGGCAGAACATCGTGGAATGCGCTGAGAGCGCCCTTTCCCATGTCGATGCGGTGACGGATTCCTCGAGGTAACAATCATAAAAATGGGTATAGCCATCCCACAGCGGTCGCCATTGGGAATAATCGTCTTCACGTAGAGATCTTACCGTGACAGCCATGTGTTCCTCACATTATTAGTAGTATGGGAAAAGAGTTCACCTGGGATAGAGTGCCGTAAAGATGAAAATACCAGAACGCAAACAAAAGCATAACGCTTAAATAGGGAGATCCGCGGATGACGATACCGACGCTCACGACAGAACGCTTATTGCTAAAACCGCTGGTTGCCGAAGATGCGGCCCAGATTCAAACGCTTTATCCGCGCTGGGAGAGCGTCCGGTATATGGTCTCCTCCGTGCCCTGGCCCTACCCGGACAACGGCGCGGAAAACTATGTCAACAACGTGGCGCTGCCGGATATGGCAAAAGGGATCGCCTGGTTCTGGAGCATCCGTCGTCGCGAGGTGCCGGATGAGTTGATGGGTATTATTTGCCTGTATGACGTCGAAGATAACAACCGTGGATTCTGGTTGGCGCCGGAGTTTCAGGGCCAGGGATACATGCGTGAGGCCAGCATTGCTGCGACGGATTACTGGTTCAATACGCTAAACAAACCCGTATTACGCGCCCCGAAAGCCGCCGCAAACAGCCGCTCCCGGCGTATTTCAGACAGTAGCGGCATGCGGCTTATCAGGACGGAAAAGAAAGCCTACGTCAGCGGCATGCTGGATTCCGAGCTGTGGGAAATCACCCGCGACGAGTGGAACGCCCGTCAGGTCAGCTGATAATACTTATCCGGCATCAGCCTTTCAGGAATGTTGTCTTCATCGTTCATCTGAAGCAGATCGCGTTCCATCATGTTGCAGATGGCGTCCAGCGGCAGATCGTTATCTTCTGTGCCGAACGGGTCTTCCAGCTCTTCCGCCAGGGTGTCCAGCGAGATAAAGGTATATGAGATCAGCGCCGAGACAAACGGCGTCATGTAGTGCAGATCCACAACCAGCGCGAACGGCAGCATGATGCAGAACAGATACACCGTGCGGTGCAAAATCAGCGTATAGGCAAACGGCACCGGCGTAGTCGCAATGCGCTCGCAGCCGGAGAGGACGATGGACATATCGTTCAGACGGTTGTTCAGGCTGTGGAACAGGATGTCTGAAAGCTGCCCATTACGCCGCCGCACGGCCAGCCACTCCCCCATGATCAGTAAAATACGGTTCGCCGGCGAGTTGGCGCTCATCACGTGGCGTAAATCATCCGGAGCAAGATAGCGAGAGAGCTGTTCCGCGTTCAGGTCCCGGCGCAGGGTCATGCGCAGGCAGTTGGCAAAAGCTATCTGCAGGCGGACAAATTCACCCAGGTGCTTATCGTCAGGCAAGGTGTTTTTTACCTCGCGAAACAGCGAGCGTGCCGCTATCATCAACTGCCCCCACAGCAGGCGAGCCTCAACGTAGCGCGAATAACAGGCGTTGTTTCTGAAACCCAGAAAGATAGCGATCGCGACGCCGAGAATGCTGAATGGCGCGACGGTAAATTTGATGCCCAGCGAGGTATACCACGGCAGCATCAGGATAACGGCGATTGAAAGCAGGAAGTTGAGCAGCAGTCGGGTGTAGATTTTGG
The DNA here is from genome assembly GCF_000762975.1 of Enterobacter sp. UCD-UG_FMILLET. Classification (NCBI taxonomy): domain Bacteria; kingdom Pseudomonadati; phylum Pseudomonadota; class Gammaproteobacteria; order Enterobacterales; family Enterobacteriaceae; genus Enterobacter; species Enterobacter sp. UCD-UG_FMILLET. Next base: position 17,568 of record NZ_JRJC01000053.1, on the reverse strand, counting down.
GAAGTACTGAACCGTGCCAGACAAAAATCAGTTGTAGCCAGTGCTGTTTAGGACGAACAATCATAGTGAGTTTCAGGAAGGAAAAGAGCGTGGCTATTAAACGTGATCTCCCTCACCGTTGCAAGCATGTTAACGAAACATTGAATTCTATGACCTGCCTGGCGATAACCGCACGGTGCTGCATGTTGTTTTAAAAAAAGACCCAATAGTATGTTGTAACTAACATAAGTCGTAGTTAAACCCGGCCGAAGCCGGGTGACGTCATTAGCAAAGAGGTTTCACCGCTGCGCGCATTCCCTTCAGCAGAATAGCATCCAGGTCCAGGGTCACCTGGTCGACGAGACCGGAGATTTGCGTCAGATCCTGTTCCCAGTGCTCGCTCACGCTCAGTACGGACAGCACCAGCTCACGGGTGCTCAACTGCCGATCGCGGTGCTGCGCCCAGAGCTGCTGATAACGTTCCAGCCAGAATGCATCATCCTGCACCGGATAGTTCTCCCCGTTACGTTCCGCGCGGTAAAACGCTATCAATGCAGCCAGCGCGAACTTCAGACGTGCAGGCAATTGTCCGCTTGCCTTATGCCCTGCCAGCAGCTGCGGCAGGATGCGGGTGCGGTATTTGGTCATACCGTTGAGCGCAATGGAAAGCAGCTGGTGTCTGATGTAAGGGTTGCGAAAACGCCCTGTTACCGCGCTGGCGAAAGATTCCAGCTCGTCACGCGGCAGATCGAGCACAGGAATAATCTCCTGATAAATCGCTTTTTCGACAAAGGCGCAGATCTCTGCATCATTCATCGCCTCGCCAACCGTCTCTAACCCTGCCTGGAATGCCACCGGCACCAGCGCCGTATGCGCACCGTTCAGGATTGCGACTTTGCGCTCTTTGTAGGGCCTGATGTCGTCGACAATCAGCACATTCAACGGGTACTTATCCAGACGAAGTTCCTGCGCAAGGGATGCCGGCCCCTGGATAACAAACAGATAGAAATGTTCAGCCGTATCCAGGAAACCATCGTGATAACCCAGCTCAGCCTCCAGCGTGGCCGCTTCGTCGCGCGGGTAACCGGTCACGATACGGTCAACCAGCGTCGAGCAGAAGTTGTTTGCCTCGTTAAGCCACTGGATAAAGGCGGCAGGCAGCGCCCACTCCCGGGCATAGCGCAGGACGAGTTCACGCAGCGCGTCACCGTTGTAGTCAATCAATTCGCACGGAATGATGATCCAGCCTTTATCCGCCGCACCGTTGAAGTGGCTAAAGCGCTCAAACAGCAGTCGAGTTAGCTTCGCCGGGTAGCTCACCGCAGGGGCATCGTCGAATCTGTCCCCCGCGTGGTAGCTGATACCCGCTTCGGTGGTGTTCGAGAAAACAAAGCGCATATCCGGATTGTGCGCAAGTTTCAGGAACGCATCATACTGGCCATAGATGTCGATCTCCCGGTTAACCGAGCGGATAAGACGGCTCTGACTCACCGCTTCACCCTGCCCGTTCAGGCCGCGAATGATTGTGGTATAGAGACCATCCTGAGCGTTCAGCGACGGCGGGAAGTCGCTCTGAATAGGACGGACGATCACCACTCCGGCGTTAAGATCGGTATGTTCATTTAGCAGATCAATTTGCCAGTCTACAAACGCACGCAGGAAGTTGCCTTCACCAAACTGAATAATGCGTTCCGGGTATTGAGCACCGGGAAACTCACGACGGTTGAGCGTGTTCACAAGAGGGTTCCTTTTATGATTAGTCATACAGCCTGATAAGATTGGTACGATAACTTATCAAAACTTAACGACCAGAAACCCTGTTTTGATCAATCCACGGTGTAGTTGTACAAAATAATCATAAGAACTTATAGAACACGGACGTGGCCGTCATGGCGCCGTCCGGCATCAGGGCATAGCGCGGGATCTCCCCCACCTTTTGCCAGCCGGCACGCTGGTAGAACGTCTCGGCACCGCTGCCGGTGGAAGTATCGAGTACCAGAACCGAAATATCTCTGGCCCGCGCCTCCGCTTCAAGCGCTTCCATCAATGCCATAGCGGCACCTTTCCGGCGCGCTTTCTCGTGAACCAGCAGCTTCGCCACATCGGCGCGATGCGGCTGGTTTTCCGGCTGGTCGACGATCAGCTGCACCGTACCGATGACGCCGTCCTGCGGGTCGATACTGGCCAGCACCAGCCGCTCGCCTCGCGCGACGCTTTCGGCAATGCCGAGCCAGAATGAACGAGCCTTATCCAGACTAAAGGGAAGCATAAAGCTGACGGATGCCCCGCCGTTCACACAGTTTTCGAGGATCCCGGCCAGCGCATCTAGGTGGGTGAGAATGTCGTCGCGGGTGAGGTTTTTGATTTGCAGTGAGGTATTCATTGTTTTTCCTTACGTTGAATACCGTCACTGTGCATTTAACATCTTCTTAACGCAAACGGTTCGAACATACGCTTTCGTTATGTTACCGGGCGCGCTGTCGCTGCTGTTTCATGGCATACATCTTTTCATCGGCATCTTTTAACCACTGCTGCAGGTCGTTGCCATTATGATCGAATTCACTGAGCCCCCACGAGAAATGAAGCGACCAGGGATGTAGCCTGCGGGCGTTATAATTTTCTACCTGCTCGGCAAGATACTGCATGGCAATCCAGGCACCCTGCTCATCCGTATCCGCGAACAGCACGGCGAACTCGTCCCCGCCGAAACGCACCAGCAGATCCGCTTCACGGAAAGAGGTGCGCATCAACTGCGCCATCGATTTCAGCGCCTTATCCCCCTCTTCATGCCCGAAGCGATCGTTAATCTCCTTAAAGCGATCCAAGTCCAGCCAGCCGAGCGTGAGCGGCTCAGCGCGACGCCGGGCAACGGAAAGCGTGAACCTCACGAGCTGATTAAAGCCCCGACGGTTGAATAACCCGGTCAATTCATCGGTGGTCGCCGCGCTGATGGCAGCAAATTCATCCTCAGCCAGCGCGCCAAGGTCTCCCAGCACGGCGAGGTCGGCGGCAGAAAACTCGCGGGGAGCGTAATCAATCAGGCACAGCGAGCCAACGCTTGCGCCGTCGCGCAGGCGCAGCGGGAAGCCCGCGTAAAACCGCACGCGAGGCTCACCGGCCACCAGCGGGTTATCCGCAAAACGATCGTCCTGAAGCATATCTCCCACCACCAGCGGTGCTTCGGTGAGGATCGTATGACCACAAAATGAGATATTACGCGGAACGCTGCCGGGCGCCTGACCGTCGGCCGACTTAACGATCAGCGAATGCTCATCAATGAGATTGACCATCGCCAGCGGCACCTGGAAGAAGCGTTTTGCCAGACGCGTTAAGCGGTCAAACGCCGGGGAGCTGTCGATCTCAAGCAGACCTGATTCTCTAAGCGAGTTGAGTCTGTCCGTTTCATTTTCAGGGGTTGCAGGTGCTTTCATAATGTCTCCTGACGTAAAGCGTTACTAAAAGCGTAGCTTAAACAGAGACATTGTCAGCGATCTGACAGCCTGTTAAGCCGCTTACTATTCACGTCAATGCCTTATGACGATTAACGCAGCTATGTTTCACTCCCGGAGGGCGCGGCAATGTGCTCGTCCGCCACCCGGGCGCTGGTACGGTTTCGACCCGCTTTTTTTGAACGATAGAGATGATCGTCCGCTTCGGCCATGAGCTTGTTGAAGACCTCGGTCAACTGCCATGACTCGGCCTTTCCGCTGCCGAGGCCAATGCTGACCGTCAGATAGAGCGTCTGGTTACGCCATGTAAAAGGATGGCTGGCCACGGTGGATCGGATACGTTCAGCCAGTTCAAAACCGTGCTGCGCGTCGCCTGAATTGACCACCACGGCGAACTCTTCCCCGCCCATGCGCGCCACCATGCCGTCTTCACCGACGACCTGCTGCACCTGTCGGGCAAACGACGCCAGCACGCGGTCTCCGCACTCGTGGCCGTAGTTATCATTAATGCTTTTGAAATAATCAATATCCAGCAGCATGACGGTCAGAAAACGCGTGTGCCGGTAGCTTTCTTCATGCTTTAACGCCTCATAAAGCCCGGAACGCGAGTAGACGTGCGTTAAGAAGTCATAATCTGCCCTCAGCGAAACCTGGCGGATCAGGGAATTAATCGCCGCCATGCTGACGGAAACCATCACCGGGCAGATCGCCATCGTGGCGATCCCCAGCCGGGCTGAAAACATCATTGGCGTCGTAAACGGCGTCGCCACGGCAATATTAATAATCGAGTTGGCGACCAGAATGATTTCAGTGGCGCCAGTGACAAACGTCAGCAGGCAGGTCGCCGGCAATGAGTAGCGAACCGCACACCAGATAAGCGCAGGCAGAGGAAATGAGAGGCTCCCCGCGCCGCCAATCACCACCGACGCGACCACCGAGACGATCAACGCAATTACCGGCAGCAGCTGTTCCAGACGTAACCTGAATTCGCGCACGGGCATGCTTATCGTGAGCATACAGGGCACAACAAGCACGCCGGTTGAGAACTGCTCGCTAAACCAGTCGGCAAACAGCGGCCAGAAGGTATGACTATCAATCCCCACAGACCCCACTGCGCCGAGCAAGGCACAAAGCAGCGCGGCAATCAGACAGTAGTTAAACAGGCGTAATGCGTTAAGCGGATCGGGGGTTTTCTTCATCAGCCGCTTGTCGCGTTGAACCAGCACGGCGACAACGACGATAAAGATCATGTTAGACAGGTTGATCGTCACTGAGGCCAACCCCCAGTTGGTCGTTACCGCGTCGTACAACAGCATCGCGACATAACATACCGCATAGTAATGCAGGCGATTCAGATAAACAAAGCGGGCGAAGATCCCTGCCATGACGCCATTCAGCGGCCAGAACAGCGACAGGGCCTCAATGAGCCGTAATTCCGCGCCCACAAAATAGAATAAGGTGGTAAGGATGAAGATCGTCGCTGCATTTCGCAGCGGCGTGTCAACCTGGAACGGCCTGATAGCGGTAAGAGCAGAACGCATTAAATATCATTCCATATGAGAGCTTATGGCAATTATTGCGGTCGTCAGCACGATCTGGACTAACTTGGGATGCATCTATAACACAAATACTACTGGAGCATAACTCGTCAAATTTAGGCGTTCATCTGCAGCACCAGCCAGTGGTGGATAACGCTGACGATATAATTTTGTTGCGGCGCCGTGAGCGTTACACCCTGTGGAATATTGTGCCACTTTGCCAGACAGCCCCGACAACAGGTGGCGGTGGCATGCTGGGCGATAAACACCGGGTGTCCGCGCATGGGCGTCTGTTTACCGTCGTTTGCGGGGTGCGCGGGCGCCAGGCGCTTTTCGACAAAATCCGCGGCGTGCCGGTCAATGGTTTCGGGGCCTTTGTCCCAGCAGTACTGTCGTTCCTTATCGCCTAACCGAAAGCGCGAGCGAAATGTCGATCGCGCCAGGCGGGAAAAGAGAGGATCCAGTTCGGACATCAGTATACGGAACGTCCCAGGCGCTGGGTCAGTTTCTCCAGAACCGCCACGCCGGCAAGTGAATTTCCCGTTTCATCCAGTTCCGGGCTCCAGACGGCTATCGCCATTTCATGCGGTACAATCGCCACGACTCCGCCGCCGACGCCCGATTTAGCCGGAAGTCCAACGCGCCAGGCAAACTCACCGGCGTTTTGATACATCCCGCTGGTGGCCATCAGCGCGTTAACCTGCCGGGCCTGAAGCGGAGAAACCACCTCCTGATCGAGATGCGGCGCGTGCCCCTGGTGCGCAAGGAACAGGAACGTCTGGGCCAGCTCAACGCAGCTCATTTTCAGGGCGCAGTAATGGAAGTAGTTTTGCAGCACGGTCGCCACGTCGTTGTGGAAATTACCAAAGGATTTCATCAGCCACGCGATAGCCGCGTTACGGGCGGAGTGTTCAAACTCCGAGCGTGCCACCACCGCATCATAAGCAATATCGTCAACGCCCGAGAGCTGGCGAACAATCTCCAGCATTCGCTGACGCGGTGCGCTGAGGCGGCTTTGCAGCATATCGCAGACCACCAGCGCTCCGGCATTGATAAAGGGATTTCGCGGTTTACCCTGTTCAATCTCGAGCTGAAGCAGCGAGTTAAAAGGCTGGCCGGAAGGATCTTTACCCACGCGCTGCCAAATCTCTTCTTCTTCATACTGGCGCATCGCCGCAACCAGACTGAGCACTTTCGAAATGGACTGAATTGAAAAACGTTCGGTCGCATCGCCTGCCTGGTATCGCTGTCCGTCGATGGTACAGATAGCAATCCCCAGCTTATTCCCGCTCACCGAGGCAAGGGCCGGAATATAGTCGGCAACCTTCCCCTTTCCAATTAACGGACGAACCTGCGCCAGAATCTCGTCCAACATCTCATTATGGATGACCGCAGCCACACTTTGCTCCTTGCCCTCAGGCTAAAACGGGCTGCGAGTATAACAGAGGCTTATGTATTGCGTCAGGCGCTAAGACGAAAACGCGAAACGGCCTGCAATAAAAGATCGGATTGCTTTTGCAGCCGCTCTGAGGCATCCGAGGCGTCTGAGACCAGCAGGTCCGTCTGACGGGAGACCTGATTCAGCGCCTGAAGCTGGCGCGTCATCTGGTGAATACTGTCTCCCTGGCTGAGCGTGGCGGTTGAGATATCATTAAGCAAACTGCTTAAATTGCCCACCAGACCGGTGACCTGCTGCAAATTTTCTTCCATCAGGTTAACGGCGCGGGAACCGTCTTCAATGCCCTGCAGCGAGCGGTTGATCAGCTCCTGAATGGTCTGCGTCGAGTGGCTGCTCTTTCTGGCCAAAAGACCGACCTCCCGGGCGACGACGGCAAAGCCGCGCCCCTGGTTTCCGGCATGAGCCGCCTCGATGGCCGCGTTCAGCGCCAGGATGTTGGTCTGAAACGCCACGCTGTCGATCATCGCCACGATCCCGCGCATCTCAGAAGATCGGTCAACGATCGCCTGCATGGACGCATTCACGGTAGACATCATTCGATCGCCGCCCACGGCCGCCTGACGCGCCTCATCGGCACGCGAGCTGGCGAGCCTGGCATAGCCGGTATTCCCTTCCACATGGCTTTCCAGCGCCGCAATATGCGCCGTCACATCCTCAAGCTCTTTTGCCTGGCGCGCTGACTGCTGATACAGCTTCTGGTTACCCTGCGCAAGGGTGTCAATATTCTCCACCATCGTGGCGGTGGCATGGCTGACCTGCGTCACCAGCTGCTGCAGACCGTGCTGCATCGTCGCAATACTGTCGCTAAGCTCCCCTATTTCCCGGTTGAAGCGCATGACGTTCGGCGGCGTGCCGGAGAGATCCCCTGCCGCCAGCCGGTTAATATGCGCGATCAACCGACGCAGCGGCGTAATCACCCATCTGGACATGCCGAACCAGACGACAACCGCGATGGCGAGCAACAGCACCGGCGCAAACAGGAACAACGTTTGCAGGCCGGAGAGCTGCGCCATTAAGCTCTGGCGCCCCTGCATGGCCTGCTTCTCGCTTGCCTGCTGATAGCGCGCATAGTTGTCGTTAAAATCAGACTGAAACGCCTGAGCCGGTACGGCAAAAAAAGCGTCGATGGTGTTGGTCTTAATCAGAGCTTCAGCCTGCTCGTTGATCGCGCCGTAGAAAAGCTGATAGCTGTTCACCAGGGCGTCGTCTTTCGGCGGATTCAGCGCCAGCCAGGCCTTCCACGCCTGCTGAGAAACCGCCAGCGCCTTTTGCGCATCGTCCATCAGGCTATGCCAGCTCCCGTCGGATCCGGTCTCTTTATCCTGCATAAACCAGACGCCGGAGCGGTTAAGCAGATCGCTTGCCGCCAGCAGGGAAACACGAGCAAGATCCAGCTTGCTCTGCTGCTGCCAGGCCAGCAGGTTTTGCTGCTCGTTGCGCTGGGCGTCGTTCAGGGAGGCGTTAAGCAGGAATGAGGAGGAGAGCTGCAGCGCGGAGAAAAGGCCAATAATGCAAAAGATACCCGTCAGCAGGCCAAAGTGACGAGGAGTGAGACGCTGCGCAATACGGCGAAAAATTTGCGTTAGGTTCATGATTATCTTCATTAACAATGCGTTAGACGCGTGCGAGTCTACGAAATGAAAATGACAGAACCATTGCAGATAAATGACAACGGCCCTCGTGATGAGGGCCGAAATCACTGGCGGGTGCCGCCGGGTGAAAAACTACACGCGATCCTTCCACACCGTCTGCACGTTACAGAACTCGTGCAAACCAAAGCGGGAAAGCTCGCGTCCAAAGCCGCTTTTCTTCACGCCGCCGAAGGCTACGCGCGCGTCGCTGGCGCTAAAGCCGTTGATAAACACGCCGCCGCATTCCAGTTCGCGGGAGAATTTATCCGCAAGCGCTGCGTCAGCGGTAAAGACGGTGGCGGACAGGCCAAAGTCGCTGTCGTTGGCAAGCGCCAGAGCGTGCTCCGCGTCTTTTGCGACAGTCACGGCCGCGACCGGACCAAACAGTTCCTGGCGGAACGCCGTCATCGACGGGGTAACGTTGGTCAGCACGGTTGGCGCATAATAATTGCCCTCTCCGCTGATTTTCTCTCCGCCCAGCAGCAGCGTTGCCCCTTCGGCCAGGGTGGCCTGCACCTGCTGATGCAGTTCATCGCGCAGGTCATAACGCGCCATCGGGCCCAGGTAGTTCTCTTCTGCTTCCGGCGTGCCCATCTTTAACGCGGCGACGGCGTCGACGAAGCGGCGGGTAAAGGTATCCGCAATCCCCTCTTCCACAATGAAGCGTTTGGCCGCCGCGCACACCTGCCCGGTATTCTGGAAGCGCCCCGCCACCGCCGCCTTCACGGCAAGATCCAGGTCGGCATCGTTAAGTACGATGAACGGGTCGGAGCCACCCAGCTCAAGCACGCATTTTTTCAGCGCGGCTCCTGCCTGCGCGCCAATGGCCGCACCGGCACGCACGCTGCCGGTGACGGTCACCGCCGCAATACGGCGATCGTTAATCGCCTGGCTTACGCCGTCATTAGTGGCGTTCACCCAGCCGAATACGCCTTCAGGGAAACCGGCATCCGCAAAGATCTGCGCAATCAGCTCCGCAGAGCCGAGCACGTTTGGCGCATGCTTAAGCAGATAGCTGTTACCTGCCAGCAGAATCGGTACCGCGCCGCGCAGCACCTGCCAGAGCGGAAAGTTCCAGGGCATCACCGCGAGAATCGGCCCCAGCGGACGGTATTCAATGACCGCGTTGTGGTTTTCCACAAGCGTAGGCTCCGCACGCAGCATCGCCGGACCGTGCTCGGCATACCAGTCGCACAGACCGGCGGATTTTGCCACTTCCGCCCGCGCCTGCAGGATGGGTTTCCCCATTTCACGGGAGATGGTCTGCGCCATCTCTTCTGCGCGGTTTCGCAGCGCTGCGCCGAGATCCCGGAGCTTCTGCGCCCGGTGGGACACGCTTTCGCGTCGCCACAGGCGATATCCCGCGTCAGACTGAGAAATCGCGCGTTCAACCTCTTCCGGCGTCGCCCAGGCAACGGCGCCGAGAGTTTCCCCCGTTGCCGGGTTAACGGACAGGGCATGTGTAGCAGATGAATATTTCATGATGTTCTCCACGCATTTCGGTTGATTCATTGTGGCTCACTCTGCTATTTCTTAAAAATGAATAATACTAACCACCTTATTCACGAAACGAGAATGCTATGGACTTAACCCAGCTTGAAATGTTTAACGCCGTCGCGCTGACGGGCAGCATCACCCAGGCGGCGCAGAAGGTGCATCGCGTGCCGTCCAACCTGACGACCCGCATCCGCCAGCTGGAAGCCGATCTTGGCGTTGAGCTGTTTATTCGTGAGAACCAGCGTTTGCGCTTATCTCCCGCCGGGCATAACTTCCTGCGCTACAGCAGGCAGATCCTCGCCCTGGTGGATGAAGCGCGCATGGTCGTCGCGGGTGATGAGCCGCAGGGGTTATTTGCCCTCGGCGCGCTGGAAAGCACCGCCGCGGTGCGCATTCCCGAAACGCTGGCGCAGTTTAACCAGCGCTATCCGCGCATTCAGTTTGCCCTTTCTACCGGGCCTTCCGGGACGATGATTGATGGCGTACTGGAGGGCACCTTAAGCGCCGCCTTTGTCGACGGGCCGCTGTCGCACCCGGAGCTGGAGGGCATGCCGGTCTACCGGGAAGAGATGATGCTAGTCACGCCTGCCGGGCACGCCGAGGTTGCACGCGCCACGCAGGTTAGCGGCAGCGACGTTTACGCATTTCGCGCGAACTGCTCGTACCGTCGACATCTGGAAAGCTGGTTTCATGCGGACAGAGCCACGCCTGGCCGCATTCATGAGATGGAGTCCTACCACGGCATGCTCGCCTGCGTCATTGCGGGCGCGGGCATCGCGCTGATGCCGCGCTCGATGCTGGAGAGTATGCCGGGACATCATCAGGTTGAAGCCTGGCCGCTGGCGGAAAACTGGCGCTGGCTTACAACCTGGCTGGTGTGGCGGCGCGGGGCGATGACCCGCCAGCTGGAAGCTTTTATAGCGCTGCTAAACGAACGTCTTCAACCAGCGCCTTCTCCATAAACAGGCTGAGCGGATCGTCAGCGTACGGGGCAAACGCCGGCCGCAAATCATATCCGCACTGCTCGTACAGGCGAACCGCGGCGCGCTGTTTGATGCCCGTCTCCAGCCTTACCGTGTGGCAATGACGGCTCAGGGCCTCATCTTCCAGAGCGGCCAGCAGCGTCTCGCCCAGATGCTGCCCGCGATGGGCCGGATCGATATAGACCCGCTTCATCTCCCCCGTTCCGTCGCCGTTGAGCACGATGGCCCCGCAGCCTACGGCGTGCAGCTGCTGGTCACGAATGACCATCAGGATCAGCGAAGCTTCCGGCAGCGCGGACAGGTCGAGAAGATGATTGCTTTCGGCGGGATAGAGTTCGCTCTGGTAGCGGTCAAGCGCCGCGATCAGCGTGAGAATGTCCGGATGACGTGCAGATTCAGAGGTAATGGAATACATGGCAGGCTCCTTGCTGTTTTTATATCAACATAGCTCAGGCCTGCCGGGGTGGTTCATAGTATTAACTTATAGCGCGTCTCTCAGCTAGCGCAGGAAGATTCGCCCTTTCAGGTACAGCGTAGCCTGGCCGCCAATCAGCACGCGGTCGCCCTTCAGCTCGCAGCGCAGATCCCCGCCACGGTATGACACCTGGCGGGCATTGAGTGACGTTTTGCCCAGCTTTTCGCTCCAGTAAGGGATCAGCATGCTGTGGGCGGATCCGGTGACCGGATCTTCCGGCACCCCTTCGCCCGGGCAGAAGAAGCGGCTGACGAAGTCATATTCTTCTCCCGGCGCCGTCACGCAGACCATTTTATCCAGCGGAAGCATGGCCCCAATATCCGGCGTTAACGCTTCAATCTGCTGCTGGCTCTCCAGCACCACCATGTAATCGCGTCCGACACGCACCTCTTTTGCCTCCGTGATGCCCAGCGCGCTAAACAGCAGCGCAGGTGGGTTCTCGACAACTTCCGTTGACCACGCCGGGAAGTTCAGCGTCAGCCAGTCGCCGCTGCGCTTGACGGTCAGCTCGCCCACGAAGCGGGTGGTGAAGGTGATTTCGGTATGCGGATAATCAAGGTATTCGAAAATGACGTGCGATGCGGCAAGCGTGGCGTGACCGCACAGGTTAATTTCATCCAGCGTGGTGAACCAGCGCAGCTCAAACCCGCCGTCGGTGCGCACGAAAAAGGCGGTCTCAGACTGGTTATGCTGCTGCGCCATTTTGAGCAGCGTCTCGTCCGGCAGCCACTCTTCCAGAGGACATACCGCTGCGGCGTTGCCGCCAAAGGTTTTATCGCTGAAGGCATCCACCAGATAAAAATCAATTTCCTGCATTGTCTCTTCCTCTCTTGTTATGGGTTTTTAGCGCAGAAAAAATGTGCCTTTCAGATAAAGCGCGGCCTGCCCGCTCATCAGCACGCGCGAACCTTTCAGCTCACAGCATACATCGCCGCCGCGCGCGGAAACCTGACGGGCAAACATCGTGGTTTTGCCCAGATTTTCGCTCCAGTACGGGATCAGCATGGTATGTGCGGAGCCGGTAACCGGGTCTTCCGGGACGGAAACGCCCGGTGAGAAAAAGCGGCTGACAAAATCATATTCCCCCTGTCCGCGTGCCGTAACGCTCACCTTATGCTCGCCTGGCGTCATCGCCGAGAAGCGCGGCGCAAGCGCTTCAACCTGCTGGCGATTGTCCAGAACGATCAGCCAGGCGCGCCCTTTACGGGCTTCAACGTAGCGGCTGATACCCAGCGCCGAGAGCATCTCCGGCGGGGGTGTCTTTTCATGGGTTGGACATGCCGGGAAGTCCAGCGTCATCCACTCCCCCTCCCGGCTGACCGTCAGGCGGCCAGAGGCGGTATCAAAGTGGATCCGCGAATCCGGGTAATCCAGCTCGGTAAACAGCACGTGCGCGGCCGCCAGCGTAGCGTGGCCGCAGAGATTGACTTCGGTAAGCGTGGTAAACCAGCGTAGCTCAATGCCCCCTTTACTGCAGACGAAAAAAGCCGTTTCCGACTGATTATGCTGCTGCGCCATTTTCAGTAAGGTCTCATCGGGTAACCATTCCTTAAGCGGGCAAACGGCGGCCGGATTTCCGCCAAACGAGGTATCGCTGAACGCATCTACCAGATAAAAATCAATCTCCTGCATTGTCTTACCGCCTGTTTTTATTGTGTTGTTCTTTTATATTCAATGAAAACAGCGTTCCCGGCTACCGCTTTCATAAGGTAAATATTGAGATCTGAGTCACATAATGGTTGAGTTTTCGCCGTTCAACGTTTTAAGATCGTCTCCTCTTCTTTTCAGCAACGAATCTCCGACATCCCTATGACAACGAACACAGTTTCCCGCAGGGTTGCGTGGCTACGCGTGGTCACGCTGGCCATTGCCGCGTTTATTTTTAACACCACAGAATTTGTTCCGGTTGGGCTGTTGTCTGACATCGCTGAAAGTTTCCAGATGGAAACGGCTCAGGTGGGCATTATGTTGACTATCTACGCCTGGGTAGTCGCGCTGATGTCCCTGCCGTTTATGCTTTTGACCTGCCAGATGGAGCGGCGCAGGCTGCTGATCGGTCTGTTTGTGCTGTTCATCGCCAGCCATGTCCTGTCGTTTATGGCGTGGAATTTTACGGTGCTGGTTATTAGCCGCATCGGCATTGCCTTTGCCCACGCGGTGTTCTGGTCGATCACCGCGTCGCTGGCTATTCGACTCGCACCGGCGGGGAAACGCGCCCAGGCGCTGAGCCTGATTGCTACCGGTACCGCGCTGGCGATGGTGCTGGGTCTGCCGATTGGCCGCATCGTGGGGCAATACTTCGGCTGGCGCACGACCTTCTTCGCCATCGGCATGGGCGCGCTGGTTACGCTGGTGTGCCTGATTAAGCTGCTGCCCGCGCTGCCGAGCGAACATTCCGGCTCGCTGAAAAGCCTGCCGCTGCTGATGCGTCGCCCGGCGCTGCTGGGTATCTACCTGCTTACCGTCATTGTGGTGACGGCCCATTACACGGCGTACAGCTACATTGAACCTTTTGTGCAGGTGGTGGCGGGCTTTAGCGCCAACTTTGCCACCGTCTTACTGTTGATCCTCGGCGGAGCGGGCATTATTGGCAGCGTGCTGTTCGGCAAGCTGGGTAACCGGCACGCCTCGACGCTGGTGAGCAGCGCTATCGGTCTGCTGCTGGCCTGCCTGCTGCTGCTGATGCCTGCCGCTGGCAGCGAAAGCCATCTGGCGATCCTCAGCCTGTTCTGGGGCGTGGCGATCATGATTATTGGTCTGGGCATGCAGGTGAAAGTTTTGGCCCTGGCGCCGGATGCAACGGACGTCGCCATGTCGCTGTTCTCAGGGATTTTCAATCTGGGGATTGGCGCGGGCGCGCTGGTGGGAAATCAGGTAATACTGCACGTATCGATGTCGGCGATTGGCTATCTCGGCGCCATTCCGGCCCTGGTAGCGCTGGTCTGGTCGGTGCTCATCTTCCGTAAATGGCCGGTGGCGCTGGAGGAACAGGGTCAGCACGGGTGAGGGTTGTTTGTGACGGGTGGCGCAACGCCACCCGGCAATGACTTAATGGTAGGTCTTAATAATTTCCAGCACGCCGTTAATAATAAACTGCACGCCCATACAGACCAGCAAGAAGCCCATCAGACGGGAAATCGCCTCGATACCGCCCTTGCCTACCCAGCGCATGATGGCGCCGGAGCTGCGCAGCGACGCCCACACGATAACCCCGATAATCGCAAAAATGAGCGGCGGCGCAACCGTCAGCACCCAGTCCGGGAAGGTTGCGCTGTCCCGCACCGTTGAGGCGGAGCTGATGATCATCGCGATGGTACCTGGCCCCGCCGTGCTCGGCATGGCAATCGGCACAAAGGCGATATTCGCACTCGGTTCGGTTTCCAGCTCTTCGGACTTGTGCGTGGCCTCCGGCGACTCATGCGCTTTTTGCGCCGGGAACAGCATGCGGAAACCAATAAAGGCCACAATCAGCCCCCCGGCGATACGCAGGCCGGGAATGGAGATCCCGAAGGTGTTCATCACCACCTGTCCGGCGTAGTAAGCCACCATCATGATGGCAAACACATACACGGAGGCCATCATCGACTGATGGTTGCGTTCGGCGCTGTTCATATTCCCTGCCAGCCCGAGGAACAGCGCCACCGTCGTTAACGGGTTTGCCAACGGCAGCAAGACCACCAGCCCAAGGCTGATTGCTTTTATTAAATCCAACATAGTGCGTTGTCGTCCTTATCCATATTTAACCCAGCAATTATAGGGTGAAAGTGTGACATTCAGCCATGGTCACAATGTAAGGATTATTTCCCTCCCGGAATGATAACTGACAGTTATCTATATGATTTGAAAGACCTCAAAAAAAGTTCATGAAACGTTTTAGCAATTCGTGGCATCGGCTGACTCATTCAGTTGACTTATACTTGCCTGAGCAATAATATCTGCCGTGACTAACTACTTGCCAGGGCAACCATTGTGAAAAGCACCAGTGATATCTTTAACGACGTTGTTCCGCTGGGTCGTCTTATTCATATGGTCAATCAGAAAAAAGATCGCCTGCTCAATGACTACCTGTCACCGCTGGATATCACCGCAACACAGTTCAAAGTGCTGTGTTCCATTCGCTGCGAAGTGTGTATCACGCCGGTTGAGCTGAAAAAGGTGCTCTCTGTCGATCTGGGTGCGTTAACCCGCATGCTCGATCGTCTCGTCTGCAAAGGATGGATAGAACGAAGCCCTAACCCGAATGACAAACGCGGCGTACTGGTGAAGCTGACCAGCGATGGCGCTGACATGTGCGAGCAATGTCATCAATTAGTAGGACAAACACTGCATCAGGAACTAACAAAAAACTTAACGGCAGATGAAGTGGCAACCCTTGAGCTTTTGCTGAAGAAAATCCTGCCGTAAACAGAAAAAGAGGTATGACGATGTCCAGACGCAATACTGACGCTATCACCATTCATAGCATTTTGGACTGGATCGAAGATAACCTGGAATCGCCGCTCTCCCTTGAAAAAGTGTCAGAGCGTTCAGGTTACTCCAAATGGCACCTGCAACGGATGTTCAAAAAAGAGACCGGTCATTCATTAGGTCAATACATTCGCAGCCGCAAGCTGACGGAAATTGCCCAGAAACTGAAAGAAAGCAATGAGCCGATCCTTTATCTGGCGGAGCGTTACGGATTTGAATCGCAACAAACCCTGACGCGTACCTTCAAGAACTATTTTGACGTGCCGCCTCATAAGTACCGAATCACCAGCGTGCCGGGCGAATCCCGATACCTGTATCCGTTAAAACACTGTAGTTAATCATCGCCTGTAAAGACGTAACCGAGGAAATCATGAAAGTTACCGCCTCCGCCGCCCTCGCCTTGCTGGTGCTCTTCTCCAGCCAGACCTTCGCGGAGCAAACCCCTCGTGCAACGCAGCAAAATAATCCTGATACGATGATTTTGCCGTCAGCACATGACCAGTCGCCTTATGATTTCAACCATATGGGTGCTGGTAGCGACAAATCCGACGAATTAGGCGTGCCTTATTATAATCAGCACGGCCTCTGATTCGTTTTTGCCCCGCAGACGCGGGGCTTTTTTATGCCTTTTCGCTTACCCGCGTCGCCCGACGAACCCGCAGGCCAAACACGTTAATGTATAGCCCGGCCATGATCAGCACGGCGCCAAACAGCTGCAGCGCGCTCAGCGTTTCATCCAGCAATATCGCCGCACTGGCAAGCCCCACCACCGGCACGAGCAGGGATAACGGCGCCACGCGCCAGGTTTCATAACGCCCCAGCAGCGATCCCCAAATCCCGTAGCCCACAATGGTGGCGACAAAGGCCAGATAGACAAGAGAAAGGATCGTGGTCAGGTCTATCTCAACCAGGCTGTTCAGCATCACATCTGGACCATCAAGAATAAACGACGCCACCATAAATGGGATTATCGGGATCAGCGCGCTCCAGACCACCAGAGACATCACCTGCGGGCGCGCCTCGTGCTGCATAATCAGCTTGTTGAAGATATTCCCGCATGCCCAGCTCAGCCCCGCCGCCAGCGTCAGCATAAAGCCGAGCAGTGCCACATGCTGACCATTCAGGCTGGCTTCAATGAGCACCAGAACGCCAAACACCGCCAGCGTAATGCCCGCCAGCTGTTTTCCCTGTAATCGTTCGCCAAACACGAAGGCGCCGAGAATAATGGTAAAGAACGCCTGCGCCTGCAGCACCAGCGAGGCAAGACCGGCCGGCATCCCGAACTTGATGGCGCAGAAGAGAAAGGCGAACTGGCCAAAGCTGATGGTCAGGCCATAGCCCAGCAGCAGTTTTAGCGGGATCTTCGGACGGGCGACGAAAAAAAGTGCCGGGAAAGCCACCAGCAAAAAACGCAAACCGGCCAGCATCAGCGGCGGCATGTTGTGCAACCCCAGCTTGATGACCACAAAATTGAGCCCCCATACTACGACCACCAGCAACGCCAGCAGCCCGTCTTTACGCGTCATACCCTGCCCCTGAATTATTAATTATTTGTTAACACTTCAAGGTAACAGAAAAAAGCGCGCCGCGAGAAGATCATTAATTCTGGCAGTCAGGCGAAGCACTTACGGATAAATTGGGCGCTATACAAGCCCCTTATGTCGTGATAATCCTTTTAGGACACAACATAAAAAGCATAAGCAATTGTCGGGCAGGAATATGAAACCATCTCTCAGGCGCTCAACCGCAGCGCTGCTGGCGTCGTCATTGTTATTAACCATCGGTCGGGGGGCAACGCTGCCGTTCATGACCATTTATCTCACGCGCGTCTACAGCATGAGCGTCGAGAATATTGGTTATGCCCTGACGATTGCGCTGACTATCGGCGTGGTGTTCAGCCTGGGATTTGGCATTCTTGCCGATAAGTTTGATAAAAAGCGCTACATGCTGATCGCGATCGTGGCCTTTATCGCCGGCTTTGTCGCGATCCCGCTGGTGGATAACGTCACGCTGGTGGTGCTGTTCTTTGCGCTGATCAACTGCGCCTATTCCGTCTTTTCGACGGTGCTGAAGGCCTGGTTCTCCGACGT
>NZ_JRJC01000052.1:0-4825 GCF_000762975.1 Enterobacter sp. UCD-UG_FMILLET | reverse complement strand
TCGGCGGCTTTCTCCAGACCCAGTTCTTCCAGAGTTGTGACATCCACCACCTCAAACTCACCGAAGGTCTGGGTGATCAGCTTGATATCGTCTTCGCCCATCAGGTTACGTTTGGAACCCAGCGATTTACGCATTTTGCCGCACAGGTTGGTGCCATCAATCAGCTGTACTTTGCCTTTACGCTCAGGCGCTTTCTTGTTGGAGAGGATCCAGACGTAGGTGGCAATGCCGGTGTTGTAGAACATGTCTGTTGGCAGCGCGACAATGCCTTCCAGCAAATCGGCTTCCAGAATATAGCGACGGATTTCGCTCTCGCCGCTGCCCGCACCACCGGTGAACAGTGGGGAACCGTTAAGGATAATCCCGATACGCCCACCGTTGCTCACGGTACCATCCACATTGTGGTTGTCGCGCATTTTGCTGATCAGGTGCATCAGGAACAACAGTGAGCCGTCAGAAACACGCGGCAGGCCCGGGCCAAAGCGACCGTTAAAACCTTTCTGCATATGTTCGTCGTTAATCTCGCCCTCGATCTTCTTCCAGTCCACGCCAAACGGCGGGTTAGAGAGCATGTAGTCGAACTGATCCAGCGGAAGCTGGTCGTTAGAAAGGGTGTTGCCCAGCTTAATACGGCTGACATCCTGACCTTTGATCAGCATATCGGCTTTACAGATAGCGTAGGATTCCGGGTTCAGCTCCTGGCCAAAGGCGCGCATCACCGCGTTAGGGTTCAGCTCGTGCACATATTCCATGCCTGAAGAGAGGAAGCCGCCTGTCCCGGCCGTCGGATCGTAAATGGTGCGGATGATACCGGGCTGCGTCAGGGCTTCATCATCTTCCATAAACACCAGCGAAGTGGTCAGACGCACGATATCGCGTGGGGTAAAGTGCTCACCGGCGGTCTCGTTAGAGCTTTCCGCGAAACGGCGGATAAGTTCTTCAAACACCAGGCCCATCTCATAGTTGGAAATCGCTTTCGGGCTCAAATCGGTGGTGGCGAATTTCTTCACCACTTTAAACAGCAGGTTGGCGTCTTCCAGCAAGCCAACGAACTCACTGAATTTGAAGTGTTCGAAGATTTCACGTGCGTCCGGGGAGAAGGCCTGTACGTAGCTTTCCAGGTTGGCTTTGATGTCGTTCTGCCCCATTTTGCCCAGGTCCATCTTCGAGGTGTTGAAGAAGGAAAGCTCGCTTGCGCGCAGCAGAAACTTCTCTTTGGCATCTTCCGGCAGCGGGCTGGTTTTTAATTCATCGTATTTTGCCACCACCGCGTCTTTGGTCTCCGCTAACACACACTCAAGACGGCGCAGCAGCGTAAAGGGCAGGATCACGCGCCCGTACTGAGACTGTTTGAAATCACCGCGCAGCAGATCGGCCACCGACCAGATAAACGCAGCCGTTTGAGAAAAGTTAGTGTTAGTCATGAAGCCCTCGGAGGAGATTGCAGCCCTGGAGCAAAATGCCCAGGCAAAAATTCAATTTTGGAATGCAGTGCGCAAAATAATACCCGCTACGAAGACTATCGCAAACGATACAGGACAAAGAAATGATTACTGCAAGTGAGAAAACAGTTGAGGAGAGCGGTGGGAGTGTCAGGCTAATGTCCATCTACATTCAATGAGACTAATAAACGCTAAATGCCAGACAAAAAAGCCGCCCTTAGGCGACTTAATCAGGCATCTGAACTGCTGTCGAAACTAAGTTTTGGCGGGAATATAGGTTTTTTTGAGCGGCACCAGCAACTTAGTGTCAATATCGACTTGCTCATAGTTTTCGATAAGCGCTCTGACAAGGTCATCCAGCGTCCAAAGCGTCAGCGGTATCGTCGAACGATCGGCTTCATATCGAGCCTCTTTAGTGAAGCCACCGGTACTGACATAAAGCCCACGATCGTCTTTATGACGACCGCCAATAAAGCTGCGGATTTGCTGACTTCCCATCTGTTCTCTACGATGTTTTACCTCGACGATAATACGCGGATTTTCAAAGCCAAATCCATCAGGTGAAGCGATGATGTCTTTACCACGATCGGCTCCAGCGGGGGATACCTGAGTTTTATATCCCATGCTGCGTAAGACGCCTGCAACAAGGTCCTGCATCTCGTCCCAGTCGAGTGAGTTGATACGATCTTTAATACCCTCAAACGCAAGCATTTCCATATCCCGAAGCGGATCTGAAACAACTTCATCCTCATCCATTCGAACTGGATTCTGGGTAATAACGTCTACTGTGGGTTTCTTATCCTGTAAAAGCTCTACTAACGCATACTCTGGAAGCTGGAAAACAGTCAGCGTAGAGCCCAATGTATTTTTGGTCGCAACAGACAAACGATCGCGGTCGATTTCTTCAGTATTCCATTTGACCTGCCGAGCAATCCCCATCCCCTCCTCCACCAATTCTGGATGATATTGGAAGTCGGAAGTAACTTTGCCTAACAGATAAGTACGATTGGCTGGCGAATAGGTAATAACCCAATCCCCCTTTTGGATTTCATTCACAAAACGCCAGACCTGTGAGGCACCAGAACGGGCACTTCCCAGCTTTGTTAAGGGATCTACTTTTTGGTATAAAGCGAGTAACTGGGGTCGGGACAGGCCGGGTTTGACCAAAGGAGCCAGTTGCGACCAACCAATACCTACGATTTGTTTATCGCGAAAGTCGTCATAGAGTTTTCCGCCATCGCCGCGAATCATCCACATTCTGTTATCCATACCTGTCCCTTATGCGGAAAAGAAATTTAGCTGGATCATAATCTTGTTAGCTGCAGGCGTCAAAACGCACTACAATGGATGCCCTCACATCCCAGGATTTATTTTTGCGAGGACATAACTAGTGATAAATCTATTTTTTATCAGCGTTCCTGACTAGGCAAGGAAATTCACCCTAGGCTAGCTGTAATAATATTTCTATCAAGAAACGTGTAAGTTGTAACGTTAGGATAAGGACAAACAAAACGAATATTATCGTTAAAAATGTCACTGTAAAAGTAAAAACCTATTATATCACTTTCAGGTAAAATCTCTCTTGTGACCATTAAAGGAAAAATTTTTGTTACGATTATATTTTCATTGGCCGCTAAATCACTATGTGCAAGATATAACTCTCCGGATATCATAGGCTCAGAAGTCTTGAATTGCGTAGTTTTACTCGGATTAATCCCTAACCCTTTAAGAACCTCAACTTCATTCAAAAACCCACTTCCATCGAATTTTGCTTGAATTGGTTTTATAAGAGTGGTCATTTCAAAAAAATCTCGACACTCAAGTTGCATGCGATTAACTAAACGCTCAACAACCTCTTTCGCTGAATTTACAGCTGTAGCAGAGGGCAATCCTCTATGAGATATATCATTCCTTAACTCAGTGGCTTCACGGAGAATGCTTACAATCTCATCACTACATATCAAGTTGACATTGCCATCACTTAAGTCAAATATATTTTTATAGTCGTTAATCCGATTATAACCAAAGGCCATTGTAATATCTGGCAAGTCTTTTTTCTTTTTACAAAAGAATTCTTTTGACGGTTTTTTATGCCCAAAGATAAATGCAACGAAATACAAACCAAGATATTCAAAAAACTTGATAAAAGCCTCACACCGCTCCCTATTATTAAATTTTGATTCTGCTAACTCCCACAGAATGGCTAAAGGTGTAGGCAGCATTGCTGAGAATTCTTGTTCATATCTATGCGCAACACTTAGATATGGCAGTAACTGTTCTTGTGCCGAGTTAAAATTTGAGAAAGCAGTTTTTTTAAGTAAAGAGACTCGAGCTAACACTGCCTCACATTCATTCCAAAACTCTATTAAGCCGGACTGATTACCTACGACTGGAAGTGAGAACCTCGCATTTAACCATGCTGACATTGATATGTTTCTTGAGAGTACAGAAAGGGATTTGAAATTTTTCTTAAGCCAGTCCACACCTTCTTCCTGTTGTAAAAATATATTATAAAAATCAGGAAGAAGAGTTTCATTGTAAAAATCAAAGCGAACTGGATTGAGTGCTATTCTCTTTTCACTTAAGGAAGAAAATTCATTTATCCTCCCAGTTAATTGGTCCAATACATAAAACCCAGAATTGTTTATTTTCACTATTTCTTTTAAACGAACCGATTTTCCTTGAAGAAGCTTATCTCTGTAGTGCTTTCGCTGGAAATAGGAATGAAAGTTGATCTCATAACCAACTATTCCGATATTATTATCTTTAATATCTTGCTTTTCAGCATTAATCCAAGAATCAGCCACCAATGGCAGCACTTCTGCTTTGAAGTAGTTTTCAATCAGGTCGCTGGTAGACACTGCCGGGTTCAGCGGCACGTTCTCGTTATCGCGCAGATCACCATCCTGCTCAAACTCAACAACCTGGCCTTTGTACTCAAATGCCCCGTACAGCGGCTGAGCGGCTTCTTTCAGCACCTTTTTCACCACCGGCTCGGCATCCGGGTTTTTGGTGGTGATGGCATCGATAAACTGCTTGTTCTCTTTCGCATCAAGCTTCACGCCAGCCGTTTTGATGGCCCCTTTCAGGGTCAGCTGGAACTGGTTGAAGTCATTGCTCACCAGCATTTTTCCMCCCGCCTGTGTCCCCAGAGCCGTCTGAATCTGCTGTGCTTTTTCCATCAATCCGCGCTGTGCCAGCCACAGTTTGCTGTCGAGCAGGTCTTTAATCTGCTTCTCTTTCAGCTCGGCGAATTCAGCTTTAATGATGGCGCGCGCATCGGCTTCCAGCTCGGAGAAATCACCATAGCTATCCGCCTGCCATTGGGCTGCGAACGCTTCATAAAGACGTTCCATTGGCGCGTTAAACGGCTTCGGCGCAAA
>NZ_JRJC01000051.1:0-547 GCF_000762975.1 Enterobacter sp. UCD-UG_FMILLET | reverse complement strand
CGCCATGGAGCGCGCCGCAGATGGCCGTCGCCATCGCGCCAATAGTGTCGGTATCGCCGCCCAGGTTGGCGCATAAAATGGCGCAGCGGTTTGGGTCGGTTCCCGCCAGTTCGACCATCGCAATGGCCGCCGGAACGGACTCAATGGTGCTGGTTCCGGCCCCCACAAGCTGGTAAACCTGCTCGCTGGCGGCACGTATTGAGCTGGCGCTTAAGACCGTACGGGAAGCCAACGGGGTTGAGTCCGCCAGCGACGCGCTGAAGGTGGTGGTTTTCGCCTCCTGCGCGTAGCGGGCGATACCCGGCAGCGCATCGACGATGTTCTGCCAGCTTTCGCCGTCAACGGCGCGGGAAATCGCCCAGGCAATCACCACCGCGCCGGCAATAGCGAGGTCGGATTTATGGGTCGGGCTGGAGGCCAGCGCCACCTGCTCAACAAAGTGTTCCAGACGCGTGGCCGGGAGCAGGCGGAGGCCAGCGCCACCTGCTCAACAAAGTGTTCCAGACGCGTGGCCGGGAGCAGGCAGCCCAGCGGAGAGGCGCGCATC
>NZ_JRJC01000050.1:0-49235 GCF_000762975.1 Enterobacter sp. UCD-UG_FMILLET | reverse complement strand
ATGAGCAGGCGTGGCAACTGCTGGGATAATGCGGTGGCCGAATCGTTCTTCAGTTCGCTGAAAAAAGAGCGGATCAGAAAACGCATCTATAAAACCCGGGATCTGGCCCGGGCCGATATCTTCGATTACATTGAAGTGTTCTACAACCGGGCCCGGCGCCACAGTCACCTCGGCGGCCTCAGTCCGGAGGCCTTCGAACAGGCCTCATCGTGAGGACAGAATTTGTCTACGGGCGTGGGGTCAGTCCACCTCGTCGATCTTCTTTGCTGCTCTAACCGGAAACGGTGTCACAATCTTTCTTTCGTTTTGAATCTCTCACGCTAACCAACCCAAAACTCGGGGTTGGAATGAAAGTTTAGAAGCATTTAAAGCAGCGCGGCTATAGTCGCTCTGGAAACACCGTATTCACGCGCTAACGCACTGATACTGGTCCCGCTATTTTTTTTCTCTATAATCGCCCTACGGGCTTCTGGTGCGATTTTCGATGGTCTGCCCAGCTTCTTTCCTTCAGCTTTTGCTCGTGACAGCCCCGCCTGAGTGCGTTCAATAAGTAGGTCACGCTCCATTTCCGCAACGGCTGCCAGCATAGACAACAGAAGCTTACCGGCAGCAGAAGTGAGGTCAGTAGTTCCAAGCTGGTGGACGATCACCTTGATATTACGCTCTGCCAGTGCCCTGACCGTCTGGAGAACATCAATCGCATCACGTCCCAGACGGTCTAGTTTTGCAACTACCAACGTTTCACCATCGCGAATTTTGCTAAGCATTTCAGAAAACGCTTTACGTTGCATAGCCGGAACCTTCCCACTGACAATATCGGCAAACCAATAGTCAATTTGCCACTCAGCTTGCTCAAGCTCCAGTCGCTGGTTCTCAGTATCCTGCTGCGTTGTTGAAACACGCCCGTAGCCAAAAGTAGCCATTGTTATCTCCCCATCTGACCCCTGCCAGAAAACGAGGCCAACATTAGGATGGCCTGTCAGAAAAGCCAAGGCTATTTTTCCAACAGTGTGAAGGCGTGCGATTGGGAGGTGCCAGAAAACGGTCGATTTCTTACATCATGGTTTCTATTGACTACACAATCAAAGTGGTTATGTTCTAATCGAAACGTAAAAATTTCTTTAGCACAGCAAAATAATTTCATAAGGATATTATTAATATGAAAATAAATTTCATTGAAATTAAGAATTTCAGAAAGTTGAAGTCTGTCCGCATAGATATTGCAGAAAAAACCACTCTCTTTGTTGGTGCTAACAATAGCGGTAAAACGGCTGCAATGGAGGCCTTAGGACATTTCCTCGTTGATGCCTCGCGGTTTAGCGTAAATGATTTGACACTTTGCAATTGGGCAAAAATAAAAGATATCACTGAACAATGGTTAACTGAGGAAAATATAGACCTTGCTAAATCACAGGAAGCTTTCTCAGATCTTTTTCCTTGCATGGATATTTGGATCGAAGCGAAAGAAAATGAGCTCCAATATGTCAATCATATACTACCAACGTTAGAGTGGAATGGAGGTTTAATTGGAGTAAGACTGAGATATGAACCCAAGAAATTTGATGTTTTCTTTGAGGACTTCATATCTTCCCGCCAAAATTCATTAGATATACACGACCGAATTTCTGAGCGGATTGATAAAGAAAATTACACAATAGCATTGTGGCCTAAAGATATTTATGAATATCTTTCAAGAAAGTTGAACTCAATGTTTACAATCAAGTGTTATAGCTTAGATCCTTCGAAATTAGAATCATCTGATAATGGTATAGCCAACCCCCAAAGAATAGACAGTCAGCAAACATTACTTGATGGCATACCTCTCAAAGATCTAATAAGAATTGATGAGATCAATGCACAACGTGGCTTTGGAAGCCCCTCTGCTGCCGACAAAGAGAATAGCAAATTAAACACACAGTTGAGAGATTATTATTCGAAACATCTTAATCCAATAGAAAGCCCTGAACTATCAGATATCGAAGCTCTACAAGCCATTCGTGATGCTCAGGATACATTTGATGAAAGATTAAAAAACTGTTTCTCTCAAGCCATAAAAGAAGTTGAAGGCCTCAACTATCCAGGAGTAACTGATCCTAAACTAAAAATCTCTACAAAAATAGAACCAATTGATGGCTTAAATCACGACTCAGCAGTTCAATATGAGTTAACTAATGCTCTAAGCAATGTATCTTTAGACTATTTAAGATTGCCAGAGAGTTACAATGGACTAGGTTATCAAAACTTAATCTCAATTGCATTTAGACTAATGGGGTTCAGAGATAGTTGGATGAAAGTTGGCAAAGCTACAAATAAAAAATTAGCAGACGACAATCAAGAGGATTTTCCAGCCCCCCTGCATTTGGTTTTGATTGAAGAACCTGAAGCTCACTTGCATGCACAAGTGCAACAAATCTTCATTAGGAAAGCATATGATATATTGAGGAATCATAATAATTTAGGCGATAAAGAAGAGCTTCATACACAACTCATTATAAGCACACATTCGAGCCATATTGCCCACGAGTGTAAATTTTCTTCTTTACGATACTTTAGAAGAATTCCTGCTTGTAAAGAACATGAGATCCCTGTATCAACAGTAATCAATCTTTCCAATGTTTTTGGTGTAAATGATGATACGGAAAAATTTGTAATAAGATACCTAAAGGCAACACATTGTGATTTATTCTTTGCAGATGCAGTAATTCTTGTTGAAGGCCCAGTCGAGAGGATTTTAGTTCCTCACTTAATTAGAAGACACTACCCTTTCTTAAATCAAAGCTACATTACCTTATTAGAGATTGGTGGTAGCCATGCCCATCGACTAAAGAATCTGATTGTTAGTTTGAATCTTTTAACTCTAATTATTACGGATTTAGACCCTAAGGATTCACAAGATGGCAAGGTTAAGCCCTCTAAAAAAGGCAGCGGTTTCGTTACAAGTAATACAACGCTTGCAAGTTGGGTTCCAGAAGTTACCGGTGTCGATGAATTGTATAAACTCACGGAAGATAAGAAAGAAAAGAAATATAATGATTTCTTTTATGTTTACTCAGCTTTTCAGATTCCTGTTTTGGCTGCATTCAAAGGTGTTAACCAAGAATTTTTACCAAACACGTTCGAAGACTCATTAGTCTACAATAATCTAGATTTTTTCAGTAATCTTACTGGTAATGGTTTAGTGAAGAAATTCAAAGCATCAATTACTAATTGCAAAAATGCAGAGGAATTTGGAGAGGAATCATTTTTACACTTATCTAAAGGTAATAAAGCTGAATTTGCATTAGATATACTTTACCATGACGAAAGCGATAAATTAAACACACCTAATTATATAAGTAATGGTCTAAAGTGGCTCGAAGAAAAGATAAAAATAAAACAATTAGAGCTTGTTTCTGATTTAGCCAGTGATGGAGAAAACAAATGACTATCAAACAAACTGAGGAAATATTAGATTCTAATATACATAATTACTTAACGGGCACTCAAAAGCATAGTTTCCTTCTTTATGCTGGAGCTGGCTCTGGTAAAACCAGGACTTTAGTTAATGTTCTGGAAATGATTTTGAAGAGTCACTCAGAAGAGTTCAGGCTAAGAGGGAAAAGAATAGCCGTGATAACATACACCAATGCGGCTTGTGATGAAATAAAAAGAAGAGTTAAATTCAACAAATTAATAGATGTGTCTACAATTCATAGTTTCCTATGGGAGCTAATTAGGCATCACTCCAGTGATATAAAATCTTGGTTAATGGAAAACATTGCTGCGGAGATAGCTGATTTAAGGGACAAACAAAGCAGAACAACTAGAGTTTCACAAGCTTCTTTAGAAAGAGAAAGAAAGATAGTTTCCAAAGAAAAACGTCTGCAAAACTTATCAGATGTATATAAATTCACATACAACCCTACCGGGGATAATAGGACTAAAGACTCTCTAAATCATTCAGAAGTCATTAAACTCGGTTCTTATTTTCTAGATAGAAAATATACTATGCAGAAAATATTGGTTTATCGCCATCCAATTCTTTTAATTGATGAAAGCCAAGATACTAACAAACTGCTAATGAATGCATTACTCGAAGTTGAGAAAAATAACAGAGATACATTCTCGGTGGGTCTGTTAGGGGACATGATGCAAAGGATATACTCTGATGGTAAAAGTGATTTAGAGGCATGCCTTGACGAACACTGGAAAAAACCTGAAAAAAGCATTAACTATCGTTCTCCAAAAAGAGTGGTTGCTTTAATTAATTTAATTAGAAGTCAAGTGGATAATCATAAACAAAAGGCCAGAGAAGATGCCGAGGAAGGATATGTAAGAATTTTTATAAAAGAATGTCATTCTGATAATAAAGATAGAGATGAATCGTTTGTAAAAAAAAGAATGAGAGAAATTACTTTAGATGATGATTGGGAAAACCATGATTCATTAGTAAACACCCTAATATTAGAACATCATATGGCCGCAACACGTATGGGCTTTATAGACATGTTCACTCCTCTCTATCAAATTGAGCGATTAAAAACTGGGCTTTTAGAGGGCTCTCTGGGTAATATAAATTTCATTTGTGGAATTGTTTCACCATTAATATCCGCCTGTATTAAAAATGATACTTTTACTATCACTAACATTTTACGAACAAATGCACCCTTATTAAAAAGAGAACATCTTTTAAAAAACACAAATAATACCTCGCCACTTACACAGATCAGAAACTCTCTTGATATGTTAAAGAGTTTTATTTCTACAAACCCCGAGCTTATCACAATTAATTTACTACATAAGATAAATGAAATAAAATTACTTGACGTCCCAGATTCTATACAAGAAATCCTAGAAAGTAACGATAACTCACAAGATGATATCATTGAAGCTTGGCAGAAAGCGTTTAGCTCTCCATTATGTCAATTTGATAAATATTATAATTATGTCAAGGGGAAGACAAACATCGATACTCATCAGGGAGTTAAAGGTCTAGAATTTCCTCGTGTTCTAGTTTTAATTGATGATTCTGAGGCTAAAGGTTTTATGTTTAGTTATGACAAACTTTTCGGTGTTAAAGAAAAAACCAAAACTGATTTAGATAATGAGAAAGAAGGTAAAGATACCAGTGAAGACAGAACTAGAAGACTATTTTACGTCACATGTAGTCGAGCACAAAAAAGCCTCGCCATTCTTGCTTATACAGATAATACAGAAATGCTAAGAAAAAACCTATTACATAAAGGATGGTTTGATTCGAGTGAAATAGAAATAATTTAATTAAAAGCAGTAATAGGATATTTTAAAGTGAACTGACATCATAAAAATGTTGGTTCACTTAATACGAACCATCGGTAAGAAACAAAAGTTGGTGTTGAATAATATGTCCACTTATACATCTTGTTATTTTATGCACATAGCCGAGCATTAATGGAGAATAAAATTGAGAACCGTCGAAATACTGCAATACACCTTACGCAAAGGCAGCGGTGCCGCTTTGCATGCCATCATGCAGGAAATCAGCGTTCCCCTACACCGACGCCACGGGATCGACGTTGTTTCGTTTGGCAACTCGCTTCATGACCCGGATTGCTACTACCTGATTCGCGCCTTTGACAGTGCTGAAAGCATGACTACGATTCTTGAAACTTTTTACGCAAGCGATGACTGGCGCAGCGGCCCACGCGAAGAGATTATTCGCAGCATCGAAACCAGCATTAAAACAGTGATGAATCTACCATCAGAAAGCGTGGAAGGTCTGCGGTTGCAATCATAGGTTACATAGCTTCACCAGACGCGTTTTGAGCGTCTCCAAATTTGGCACTATTAAATACACTACTTTTAAAGAAAAAACGCGCAGAGAGCATCCTGGTGCTCTTGAAACAATACTTCAGCTAGTGACCGCCTCTATGACTCGGTGGGTTAGCATAGTCACCAGTAGGCGGTATGTTTGACCTATATCACGATTAGTATGAGTAAAAATGTAAACTTTTCTCAAATACAAGTAACTTCATAACTGCTTACCTCTCAAAGGGCTGAAATGATATGAAAACAAGGTCTTTTTCTATTTTTTTGCTTAAAGCAGGCTACAACGCACAGAACTCCCTCAAGCCAGATCATCAACTTCTCGATGACTTTCAGGCTCAAAACCTCCCACAGGGTGCAAGTTTATTTATTTCTGACAGATTTAAAACAACTCCTTGGTGGGTGAATTACTTCTCAATTGGCGGGAATTTAGAACAAGAAAGTAAGGGAGCGTTAATTTTTCTTCCAGTAAGAGATCGATGTTTCGCACTAACTTTTGGGCACATTTATCACAATCTACGCGATGTTTCCTATGAGTATGACTTTGGTCTTAAAGTAACATTAAACAGCCTTGAACCTAAAGAGTTAAAAAGTGCTGACATAGTGGATCCTGGTGCATCAAGAAGAAAAAGAATGCAAGTTCCTGTCATGTCTGACTTAACCTATTTGGATTTTGACAGTAATAGCGAGATTTTAAAAAGCTTAACAGGAAAAGTTAAGCCACAGTATATAGAACTATTTAAAAATGCCACTGGCTCTACAAATTTAAAAGTAGGTCTAAAATTAGAACCGGATGAGCTTATAGTTTTATGTGAACAGCTACTGGATTTATATGCAAGCAATGAATATTTAGAGTCTTTCCCTAACATACAAAAAATAGTCCCGGAAAAAGACCCTCTAAAAATAGAAAAGTTAGACACTTCACTTTTAGAGGCATTTATAAATAAAAGTGATGAATTATCCTTATCAATTCCTGACATTGTTGATTATAGTGACAATATATATTGTGTATTCAAAGGAAGAAAAGGAATCTCCCCAATATATACTGATATTAGTCTTGATGAATTTTATGACTATCTTGGAGAGATTGATTTAAATACATTTGATATAGAAAAAATAAAAAGCTTTTCATTAAACCTCTGTAATGAAGAAGGGATTACAACTAAAGCATATAATATTTACAGAAGCTTTATTTATGACATTCCCTTTGACGATGAGGGAGTTGTTTATCATCTTTGCGAAGGAGAATGGTATAAAGTTGATCAAGATTATTTAGCAACTTTGAAAGATTATATCGATCAAAGATGCGAGAACACCTCTCTTCCACCATACAATCACGATAACATAGCAGCAAACAAAAGAAGTTATAGTGAAGAAAACTACAATGAAGATGTTGCCCGTAACTCACTGACACATATCTGTCTTGATCAAACAGATATAAGCCCTGATGGATATACGCAAATAGAGCCTTGTGACATAATTAGTTATAATGGAAATACGTGCATTTTCCACCATATAAAAATATCCTCACGCTCATCTCAGCTTAGTCATCTTTTTAATCAGGGTGTCAACTCTATGGAGTTGTTAATTCTGGAAGGACACAGTAGAGATAAATTAAAAAATCTCATTGAACAAAAAATACAACATCGTGACTTAGATAGTTTCAAGCGAGTAATCGATGGAAATGACTATAAAGTTGAGTTCGGCATAATTACAAAAAAACCTGCAATTTCTAAATCTGATAACCTTCCACTTTTTTCAAAAATAAGCTTAATGAGAAGTTTAAGAGCACTTTCTCTTTGCCGCACGGAAGGTGTGGTAAGTTTTATACAAGATATAAGTCCTCCTAAAGAAAGCTATAGTAAATATCCTCGTATTACAGTAGTCGTATCTCTTGATGCAAATGGTAAGAATGAGGTTGTTGTAGATAACAACCAAATTTTCCCACAAGGGAAAAAAGTAATGAGATGCTCTCAAGAAATAACTAATAGCGCTATCGGTTCAAAATATATGATTTATGTCAAAGCAAGCGAAAATGGGGATCTTAGCACCAGTCACGCTTGGGAAAGTGAACCGATTTAGATAACTCTATTTATCTAAAAAGAAACACACACCATAGCCCCATAAGTTCGACGGAGCTATGGTGTATTTTAAAATGAATAACTAAATGTTACCTTTATCTACGTTGTTTATTAATTTGTTTGATTCTAAGAGCATCAGCTACCGCATCTACACCATCTTCGCAAACAAATGGAACAACTTCCGGTAGCCCTAACGTAACGCTCTCAAGCACAGCATAGAGGGCTGCTGGTGAATGATCTTTGCTATAACGATTCTCTGTTTCGCCAGAGCCGCGGATATGTCCAACAAACTGAGCACGAGTCTCGCTGTCGATTCCTGCTTGTTTGAGCCTTGTAGAAAACGTGTGACGGAATGAATGGAACGATTTCTTGCTGTCTTTTTCATAGCCTAATCGCTCTTTCAGCAACGAGCGGTTAAACCAGTCTGAAGCCTTATCACCATATCCTTTTACAGAGTGGTAAGGAAGCTCTGGAAATAAACGCTCATGGCCTGCTTTCTTCAATGCTTCGCAATAGTTGATTAATCCAAGTTTGATCAATGTCGGATGCAACGGTATTTTCCGTCGTGAATTAATCGTTTTCAGTGACTGATCAGCACGTTCGCTGTTGATTTCAAAGAAATAAAATCCGGCATCATCCTGCTTAATATCATCCAGATAAAGCTGGCATAACTCATTAATCCTTGCTCCGGTAAAGAATCCGATGAGTGGCAACCAGTAATGAAATGCACGGTAATGATGGAAGCGTCCCTCGCTATTTCTATCCACAGTTCCACGTTTAAACCAAGGACGGTTAAAAATAGCGTGCAAATCCTCATCAGTGAAATCAGCTTTGAATTCCTGATCCATCTTTTCATTTGCTACAGGTGCGAAGAATTGATTCGCTGGGGACTTAATAAAAATACCTTCTCCATCAGCCCACCTGAAAGCTTCGAATATAACCCTCATATACTTACGAACGGTATTATCGCTCATTAGAGGATCGCCATTCTCTTTTGCTTTAACCATCAGCTCATGAATGTCATTGATTTTGTATCGGATTTTAGCCAAATCACGCCGTGCAGGTATCGACCTTAGCAAGCTCTCATACTCACGGAGATAGTCACGATCTACTTTTACAAGCTTTGAATCCCCCATGACTTCAACCAGTAGGCTAAAACCTTCCCGAACTCGAGTTTCTGCCTTTCCCGTGAATTTTCCCCCGCGCTTGTAGCGAATATATTTTTCACATAACTCGCTCATTTTCACCGAGTAGTATTTGAGATTTACATACTCATTCTCCGGCAATGATGGGGATAATATTGCAGTGGATATTGCTTTTGGCTTCTCAGGAGTTGCAGGAGATAGTGAGGGGCTATATGACAGCCAAAACAATCGTAAGCGCTCGGCTTGCACACGATGAATCATTAGTGAACCTGGCGAGATTTCGACACCGGGAAAGTCAACGAACCATGCGGCTTTGGAGGAAGCCTCTGAGGATTTAAATGCGGTTTCTGCGTCTAGCGGCTCGCCAGCGATCATCTGACGTAATATACGTGATGAAACCAAGGGCTGAACATAACCGCTCAGAGAACCTCTGATACCGATGTTAATGGCACTATCGATGATAAATCCAGAAGCCTCAGGATCATCCTTATCAACGAGTGAAAGATCTTCTACATAGTAGGCAGGACGCCCATCAGCAAGCCAAAAAAGTGGGATATTCGTATCAAGTAGTCGCTGCGCCACTTGTTGCAGGGAAGCGCTCGTTAAACCGCAAAATTCAGCGAGGCTGATCATTCCTTCGCCAGCCAAAGCAGGCGCACTGCTTACCAACTTTTCTCTATCCAATTTTTGATACTCACCCAGACATCGCTGCCAGACAACCAATAAACCTGCGGCAATCGCTCGCGCTTTTCTGATGTCGTTTGTTTCTGTTGAAGCGTGAATCTCACGCTGTCCCGTGTAGAGACGGTATCGGGCGGGAACTGCAATACGGACAACATAAATACCGCTGCTACGGCGATACAGATTATCACGTTGAGCCATCGGCTGTATGACCTCTATGTAGTAGAGGCTACGCGATTTCACTCTGAATGAATTTAATTTTAACTAAATCAATAAGATAAGAGTGACTGGTGCCGATAATAGGAGTCGAACCTACGACCTTCGCATTACGAATGCGCTGCTCTACCAACTGAGCTATATCGGCCCTGAGAGGCCGGTTACGAGCGTAACCACGGGGCAAAAGGTTAGATCTATCCGGGTGATGCGTCAATGCCCTTTTGAATCAAACGGCTATTTTTGCATCACCCGTGATTATTTACGCACGAATCGTATCGTCACCGAAGCCGATCCACTTGTACGTGGTCAGCGCCTCCAGCCCCATCGGGCCGCGCGCGTGCAGTTTCTGCGTGCTGACCGCCACCTCTGCGCCGAGGCCGAACTGGCCGCCGTCGGTGAAGCGGGTGGAGGCATTCACATACACCGCAGATGAATCCACTTCGTTCACGAAGCGATCCGCATTGCGCAGGGTGCGCGTCAGAATCGCGTCAGAATGCTGCGTCCCGTGTTCACGAATGTGCGCAATGGCGTCGTCGAGATCGGTAACGATTTTCACGTTCAGATCCAGTGACAGGAACTCGTCGTCGTACTGCTCCGCTTTTACGGGAACAACGTTAGCCGGGCCTTCCTGAAGCAGTGCGAGCGCACTAGCGTCAGCATGCAGCGTCACGCCGCTTTCTGCCATCTGTTTGCTCAGAGCCGGCAGGAAGGTGTTCGCAATACCCTGATGAACCAGCAGCGTTTCCACGGTGTTACAAGTGCTTGGACGCTGGGTTTTCGCATTCACGATAATCTTCAGCGCCGGTTCAATCTCAGCGCTGTCGTCGACAACGATATGGCACACGCCGATACCGCCAGTGATCACCGGAATCGTCGACTGCTCGCGGCACAGCTTGTGCAGGCCCGCGCCACCGCGTGGGATCAGCATGTCGATGTATTTGTCCATGCGCAGCATTTCGTTGACCAGCGCGCGGTCTGGGCTCTCGATCGCCTGTACGGCACCCGCCGGTAATCCACACTCTTCCAGCGCCTGCTGAATGACTTTCACCGTCGCGGCGTTGGTGCGCCATGTCTCTTTCCCACCGCGCAGGATGGCGGCGTTACCGGTTTTCAGGCACAGGGAGGCGACATCCACCGTCACGTTTGGACGGGCTTCATAAATCACACCGATAACGCCGAGCGGCACGCGGCGGCGCTCCAGGCGTAAACCGCTGTCGAGCAGCCCGCCGTCGATCACCTGCCCTACCGGGTCGGCCAGATTGCAGACCTGACGCACATCGTCGGCGATGCCTTTCAGGCGTGCTGGCGTCAGCGCCAGACGGTCGAGCATCGCTTCGCTCAAACCGTTACGACGCGCTTCCAGCAGATCCTGCTCGTTGGCGAGCAAAATCTCCTGTGACTGTGATTCCAGATAATCAGCGATTTTTTCCAGCACGCGGTTTTTCTCGCGGCTGGAAAGGAGCGCCAGTTTGTAAGAGGCAGCCTTCGCGGCAGCGCCCATTTGTTCCAGCATGTTCAGGCTCCTTAACGAATAATCATGTCATCGCGATGCACGGCAACCGGACCATATTCATAGCCCAGAATGGCGTCGATCTGCTGCGAGTGGTGACCCGCGATGCGGCGCAGGGCATCGCTGTTATAACGGCTTACGCCGTGGGCGATGTCGCGGCCTTCGAGGTTACGGATACGGATCACTTCACCACGGGAGAAGTTGCCTGTCACGCTTTTAATTCCTTTAGGAAGTAATGAACTTCCTCGTTCCAGAATCGCGGCGGTTGCCCCTGCATCGACGACGAGTTCGCCAGCAGGAGGCGCGCCAAATATCCAGCGCTTGCGGTTTTCGAGCGGGGATTCCTGGGCGTGGAAGCGGGTGCCGACGGAGATGCCTTCCATCACGTCGCCAATCACGCCGGGGCGGCTGCCCGCTGCAATGATGGTGTCGATACCGGCGCGGCACGCTACGTCAGCGGCCTGCAGCTTGGTCCCCATACCGCCCGTTCCGAGGCCTGAAACGCTGTCACCGGCGATGGCGCGCAGCGCATCGTCGATACCGTGAACGTCGCTAATCAGCTCGGCTTCCGGGTTGGAGCGCGGATCGGCGGTGAAAAGCCCCTGCTGATCGGTCAGAAGCAGTAATTTATCGGCACCCGCCAGAATCGCGGCCAGCGCAGAGAGGTTATCGTTATCACCCACTTTGATTTCAGCGGTAGCAACGGCATCGTTCTCGTTAATGACCGGAACAATATTGTTGTCCAGCAGCGCGCGCAGGGTATCGCGGGCGTTCAAGAAGCGCTCTCTGTCTTCCATATCCGCACGCGTCAGCAGCATTTGCCCGACGTGAATACCATAGATGGAGAATAGCTGTTCCCAGAGTTGAATGAGTCGGCTTTGGCCCACGGCGGCCAGCAGCTGCTTGGAAGCGATCGTCGCGGGGAGTTCGGGGTAACCCAGGTGTTCACGCCCGGCGGCAATCGCCCCGGAGGTCACAATCACAATACGATGCCCTGCGGCATGTAGCTGAGCGCACTGACGTACAAGCTCAACAATGTGGGCGCGATTTAGGCGGCGCGATCCGCCTGTTAAAACACTGGTACCGAGTTTTACCACCAGCGTCTGGCTGTCACTCATGATTCTCTGCCGTTCAACGATAAGGGAAAGTAATGTCGAACGAACGTTTTAACAGGAGTCAGCCCCGTTGCCAACTGCCTTAGCACATCGCGAAACACTTTGTTGCGCGGGATCAGGAAGCGTAGCGGGAAATTTTGACGCTTTTATTACCGAAATAATAAATCACAGTTTTTTAAAATTATTCTTAGTTTGTCATAAAAGTTTCATTCCAGAACGATAAAACCCTTCCTGTTTTTTCACGGGACTTAAGCATGAGCTTATCGTCCAGCGAATTTTTTTAGCGCGTTTATAAGACAGGATCGAAAATGAAAAAGAGCACTCTGGCATTAATGGTTATGGGCGTAGTGGCTTCTGCATCCGTTCACGCAGCTGAAGTTTATAATAAAGATGGTAATAAACTGGACGTGTACGGCAAAGTAAAAGCCATGCACTACATCAGTGATGATGCCACCAAAGATGGCGATCAGACCTACGTTCGTTTCGGTTTTAAAGGCGAAACTCAGATTAACGATCAGCTGACGGGCTATGGCCGTTGGGAATCTGAATTTGCAGGTAACAAAGCCGAGAGCGACTCTACTCAGAAAACGCGTCTGGCGTTTGCGGGTCTGAAGCTGAAAAACTTTGGCTCACTGGATTACGGCCGTAACCTGGGTGCCCTGTATGACGTCGAAGCATGGACCGATATGTTCCCTGAGTTCGGCGGCGACTCTTCCGCGCAGACCGATAACTTCATGACCAAGCGTGCTACCGGCCTGGCCACCTACCGTAATACCGACTTCTTCGGCGCGGTTGACGGTCTGGACATGACGCTGCAGTACCAGGGCAAAAACGAAAACCGTGACGCTAAAAAACAGAACGGTGACGGTTTTGGTACCTCTCTGACCTATGACTTCGGCGGCAGCGATTTCGCCGTCAGCGGCGCCTACACCAACTCTGACCGCACCAATGCTCAGAACCTGCTGGCGCGTGGCCAGGGGCAGAAAGCCGAAGCCTGGGCAACCGGTCTGAAATATGATGCAAACGATATTTATCTGGCTGCAATGTATTCTGAAACCCGCAATATGACGCCAATTTCCGGCGGGTTTGCTAATAAAGCGCAGAACTTTGAAGTGGTCGCACAATATCAGTTCGACTTCGGTCTGCGCCCGTCCCTGGGCTATGTTCAGTCTAAAGGTAAAGATATCGAAGGTATTGGCGACGAAGATCTGGTGAAATATATTGACGTTGGCGCGACCTATTACTTCAACAAAAATATGTCCGCGTTTGTTGATTATAAAATCAACCAGATTGACGACAAAAATAAACTGGGCGTGAGCAGCGATGACATCGTTGCACTGGGTATGACCTACCAGTTCTGATGATGCGAAATAAAAAAACCGGCTTGATGCCGGTTTTTTTATTGTCGGGGATTCATGCTGTCTGGTGCCCTCTCCCACAGGGAGAGGGGGGAAGACTATCAGGCAGTCAGCTTCACCGCTTCGCTGGAAAAGTCATCCGCGGGTTCGAACTTGAGATCCAGGGTAGCCAGCAGTGCGCGTGCCTTATCGTGAAACTCTTTTAGCGTATATTCCAGGCGGTCAATCACTTCCTGATCTTTAATCGTGGTGGCCTGCCAGTTGCCGTCTTTATTAAACAGGCCAAACTGGTAGCTATACGTAAAGCGTTTTTCCTCTGCTTCCATTTCCATCCACCAGCCCCAGAATTCACGTTTTTCGGGTGCAGGCTTCACGTTGACGCATACAGCCAGGCAGTCGAAAAAAAAGCGATTCTCTTCACACTGCTCTTCTCGAATATACGGGCCGAGAGCCATAAACTTCTTAATCAGTCTACTTTTCGGGTGTCCACTCGGTAACGTCATTGCGATCTCCTTTTGTGAAGCCACTGTTTTACCAAACCAGCAAAATTTAGCAATCTATTAACACAATCTCTGAGCGATCCAGCGCGTAATCTCTTTCAGTGCTTTATCGAAATTCTGATAGACCGGGCTGAACGGCACTTCAAGCAGTTTGCCATCCGCAGATGACGACGTGATTAAGCGCGACTCTTCTTCCGGACTGAACGGATCGTTTTTCCAGAACCCCGACAGCATCGGCGTTGGGCATCGACGTCCCAGCAAGCCCTGCGTTTTTAACGAGTAGCGATTGAGCTCAACGCGCAGCGCTTCGTCTGATGCATCATGCATGCCAAGACGGCTGGCCAGCACATCAAGGTACATTTCAGGTACGCTCCCCTGACGTGCAGGATCGCTAAGCAGAGCGTGAACGACCGGGCCGAGGCAGGCGACGGCTTTCAGACGAGAAGATTCAAGATAAGCCAGACGCACCGCGACGTTCGCGCCAAAACGGAAGCCGAAAGCCGCCACGCGGGTGTGGTCAACCCATGGAATGTTTTCCAGCGCTTTGAGCGCATGCTGGTGCAGCAGGCTGGAATCCTGAGTCAGTTTCCATTTAGATGAAAAACCAATTGAAGGCATATCAAGCGTCAGCATCGCGATCCCTTTTGGTGCGAAGTAACGCTCATACAGGCTGTAATAATCAATTTGCAGCGAATCCAGCCCGCCGCACATCAGCACGGTCGGGAACGGACCGTCGCCTTCAGGCATATGCAAGAACCCGGTGACGGGTGCGCCACCAGGAATGCTGAACTCAAGCTCGCGCATTTGGCCCGGCAAACGCTGCGCCGCTTCTTCATAAGCACGGTTCGCCAGAGCCTGAGCCTGCTCCGCCAGTTCATCCCCTTTTAAATGCGGGTAGGCAGCAATCCCGTAAAGGTTAGCGGCGTGCAGCCAGTGCTTGCCGCTGAGCGTAGCATCCTCTTCCTGGCTGGCTTTTTGCTGCCAGACCATCGCCTGTTTCGACCACTCGTAGATCCAGTTGCCACCGCGGTAGCCCACCACCGTGTCGTAGAGTTCGCTGTCGGTACGCTCGGCTTCACTCATCACGATACGCGCCTGCACGTCGAGGATTTCACGAGGGTCAATGCCGCGCCAGATCCACATCAGACGGTTAATCATGCGATACCAGTGAGGCACGTTTTTACCGTCTAACGCGGACTGGACGGCAGGCTGGGTACCCGGATTAAAGCGACGCACCAGCGTCGACGTTTCAGGGTGTTTGAAACGGGGTTTGAAGAGAGTCTCGGTGAGATTCGCCTGCGTCATTGCGTTGCCTCCATGAATACGTCATATGAAGACTATTGTAACGCGTGGCAGGCCAAAAAGAACAACGCCCGACATAGTCGGGCGTGTAAAGTTACGTACTGGTATTAACGGCCTGAAATAGGCGGTACGAAGACCACGCCCATATCCCATGGCTGTTCAATCCAGGTGTCCTGCGGGATATCAATCACGTAATCGTCAACCAGCGGGCGGCCAGCAGGCTTCGCGAAGATAGTGACGAAATGGGCTTTCGGATACATTTCGCGGATAGCGACCGCTGTACCGCCGGTGTCCACCAGATCGTCGATAACGATGAAACCTTCACCGTCGCCTTCAGCACGTTTCAGCACGGTCAGCTCGCGCTGGTTGTCATGGTCATAGCTGGAGATGCAAACGGTATCGACATGACGAATACCCAGCTCACGTGCCAGCAGCGCCCCCGGTACCAGACCGCCACGGCTGACGGCAATAATGCCTTTCCACTGTTCGGAAGGCATCAGACGCGCAGCCAGTTTGCGTGCGTGAATCTGCAACATGTCCCAGGTGACGACGTATTTTTCGCTCATGTGAAGTGTCCCAGCCTGTTTTTATACGGCTTAAAAAGTGTTCGAGGGGGAAATAGGTTGCGCGAGATTATAGAGATCTGACGCACTAAAAACCAGTGTTTAGCGCCCTCTGCCTGAGTTTTTACATGCTTTATGCTACCAGCCAGCAGAGAAAGTGGTATTCTCAGTTTCATCTCGCAAGCCTGACTTGTGGTAACTATTAACCTGCTAACCCTGTGACCTGCAACCCTGTTTGCAGCGCCTCGACAAGGAGACTTATCGTGTCTGAACTGTCTCAATTATCTCCGCAGCCGCTGTGGGATATTTTTGCGAAAATCTGCTCCATTCCACACCCTTCCTACCATGAAGAACAGCTTGCCGAACATATTATGGGCTGGGCGAAGGAAAAAGGTCTGCATGCTGAACGTGACCAGGTTGGCAACATTCTGATCCGCAAACCGGCTACCGCAGGTATGGAAAACCGCAAACCGGTTGTGCTGCAGGCGCACCTGGACATGGTGCCACAGAAGAACAACGACACCGTTCACGACTTCACCAAAGACCCGATTCAACCGTACATCGACGGCGACTGGGTGAAAGCGCGCGGCACCACGCTGGGCGCGGATAACGGCATCGGTATGGCCTCTGCGCTGGCCGTGCTGGCCGACGACAGCGTTGAGCACGGTCCGCTGGAAGTGCTGCTGACCATGACCGAAGAAGCAGGCATGGACGGCGCGTTTGGTCTGCAGGCGAACTGGCTGCAGGCGGACATCCTGATCAACACCGACTCTGAAGAAGAAGGTGAGATCTACATGGGCTGCGCGGGCGGAATTGATTTCATCTCTACCCTGCCGCTGTCGCGCGAAGCGATTCCTGCCGGTTTCCAGACCTTCAAGCTGACGCTGAAAGGGCTGAAAGGCGGCCACTCCGGCGGTGATATTCATCTGGGCCTGGGTAACGCCAACAAGCTGCTGGCGCGCTTCCTGGCAGGCCATGCGGCCGAGCTGGATCTGCGTCTGGTCGACTTCAACGGCGGTACCCTGCGCAATGCGATCCCACGCGAAGCGTTCGCCACCGTAGCGGTTCCCGCGGCAAAAGCGGACGAGCTGAAAAAACTCTCCACCGTATACCTGGATATCCTGAAAAACGAACTGTCGGCGAAAGAGAAAAACCTGACCGTAGTGCTGGAATCCGTGACCACGGATAAAACCGCCCTGACCGCGCAGTCTCGTGACACCTTCGTTCAGCTGCTGAACGCGACGCCAAACGGCGTGATCCGCAACTCTGACGTGGCGAA
Organism: Enterobacter sp. UCD-UG_FMILLET; assembly: GCF_000762975.1. Classification (NCBI taxonomy): domain Bacteria; kingdom Pseudomonadati; phylum Pseudomonadota; class Gammaproteobacteria; order Enterobacterales; family Enterobacteriaceae; genus Enterobacter; species Enterobacter sp. UCD-UG_FMILLET. Next base: position 31,701 of record NZ_JRJC01000050.1, on the reverse strand, counting down.
AGGCGTGGTGGAAACCTCACTGAACGTGGGCGTGGTGAGCATGAGCGACGACAGTGCGGAAATCATCTGCCTGATCCGCTCGCTGATCGACAGCGGTAAAGAGTACGTGGTGAGCATGCTGGAATCTCTGGGCACGCTGGCGGGCGCCAAAACGTCTGCCAAAGGCAGCTACCCGGGATGGCAGCCGGATGCGAGTTCTCCGGTGATGGCGCTGGTGCGTGAAACCTATCAGCGTCTGTTCAACAGCACCCCGAACATTCAGGTGATCCACGCCGGTCTGGAATGTGGTCTGTTCAAGAAGCCGTATCCAGACATGGATATGGTGTCCATCGGGCCAACCATTACCGGCCCGCACTCCCCGGATGAGCAGGTTCATATCGAAAGCGTCGGTCACTACTGGACGCTGCTGACTGAACTGCTGAAAGCGATTCCTGCGAAGTAACGCCCTCATCCAGCCGTCTCCCACAGGGAAAGGGTAAAACGAAGGCCCGGTAAGCGTAGCGCCACCGGGCTTTTTTACAATCCCAGAAGCAGCTGGCGCTCTAGCTGCGGATCCAGCAGCGTGACGTGCAACCCCACCAGCCTCACCCCTCGCCCGCCCCGGCGTTCTTCCCATGCCTTTTTCGCCGTCGCGATAAGATCGTCTTTATTCAGACGCGGCCAGACGTGTTCCTGCGTGGTCTGCTGGAAGTCGTTGAATTTGAGCTTGATGCCCTGACGGGCGATGAGCAGGTCCGGCTTCACCTTGCTTAAGCGTCGCTCCAGTTCCGGGTAGAGCTGTTCCGTGATAATAGATTCGCACTCGGACCAGTCATGAATATCTTCAATAAGTGTGCGCTCAACGCCGACGGATTTCCGCAGCCGCTCGCTGTTCACATCGCGATCGTCAATCCCCTGGCTGCGCTCCCACAGCACGCGGCCAAACTTCCCGAACCGCTTAAGCAGCATCGCGAGATCGCTTCGCTGCACGTCTTCGCAGGTGCGTAACCCCATGCTTTCCAGCTTTGCGGCGGAGACTTTCCCAACCCCAGGGATTTTGCCAAGCGGCAGCGTTTTTAAAAATGTGGGCACCTCTTCCGGCGTAATGACGTACTGACCGTTGGGCTTATTTAAATCGGAGGCGATTTTGGCAAGGAATTTAACGGGCGCCACACCCGCCGATGCCGTCAGATTCAGCTCGTTGAAAATCGTCTGACGGATCTCCTTAGCCATCAGCGTCGCGGAGCCGTGGCAGTGCACGCTGTCGGTCACATCCAGATAGGCTTCGTCCAGCGACAGCGGCTCTATCAGAGAGGTATAGCGGGAGAAGATTTCCCGAATATGGAGGGAAGCCTCTTTATAGGCTTCAAACCTGCCGGGCAGAAGTGTGAGATGAGGGCAAAGCTTTAAGGCCATCGCCGTTGGCATCGCGCTGCGCACGCCAAATTTGCGCGCAGGATAGTTGGCGGTGCTGATGACACCACGCTGAACGCGGCTGCCGCCAATGGCGATGGGAATATCCCGCAGCGCCGGGTTGTCACGCATCTCCACTGCGGCAAAAAAGCAGTCCATATCGACATGGATTATTTTGCGCATAGTAAGCCCTCACTCATCACTGGATAAGTATACAGTAAACAAATGAGGATTGAGAAGCAGATGTAAGAATGCCGGGTGGCGGCTGTGCCTTACCCGGCCAACAAAAACTTAAATAATGCGCTGCTGCTCGCGGGCCATTCTTTTTTTCCGCGCATCGCACGGCTCCGGACAGTCGCAGACCTTTTCCATCCCAATAGAGGAAATACCGCCGCAGCTGCCCTGAATGCTTTTCCGCTTAACGATCCAGCCTAACGACATGCCGAAGATGACAAGCACAAACACCACAAAGGTTGCCAGAAACGTCAGCATCATCAACCTCCAAAGTCATCGAGCAAGATGTTCTCATCTTCGACGCCGAGATCTTTCAGCATCTTAATCACGGCGGCGTTCATCATCGGCGGACCACACATATAGAACTCGCAGTCCTCAGGCGCCGGGTGCTGCTTGAGGTAGTTTTCATAAAGCACGTTGTGGATGAACCCCGTGTAGCCCGTCCAGTTATCTTCCGGCTGCGGATCGGAAAGCGCAACGTGGAAGGTAAAGTTCGGGTTCTCACGCGCCAGCTGTTCAAACTCATCTTCATAGAACATCTCGCGCAGCGAGCGCGCCCCGTACCAGAAGCTGATCTTACGCTGGCTACCCAGCCGCTTGAGCTGGTCAAAGATGTGCGAGCGCATCGGGGCCATACCGGCACCGCCGCCGATAAACACCATTTCCGCGTCGGTATCTTTCGCGAAGAACTCCCCGAACGGGCCGGAGATGGTCACCTTATCCCCAGGCTTCAGGGACCAGATGTATGACGACATGACGCCCGGCGGTGCATCCGGCACATTCGGTGGCGGCGTGGCGATACGCACGTTGAGCATGATGATGCCCTTCTCTTCCGGGTAGTTGGCCATCGAGTAGGCGCGCAGCGTCGGCTCTTTCACCTCAGATACAAAGCGGAAGAGATTGAATTTGTCCCAGTCGGCGCGGTACTCATCCGGCACGTCAAAGTCCGCATAGGCCACAGCGTGCTCCGGGCACTCAATCTGAATGTATCCGCCGGCGCGGAACGGGACATGCTCGCCTTCCGGCACCCGCAGCTTCAGCTCTTTTATAAAGGTGGCTTTGTTATCATTAGAGATAACCTCGCACTCCCATTTTTTGACGCCGAAGATCTCTTCCGGCAGCTCAATCTTCATATTCTGACGCACCGCGACCTGGCAGGCCAGACGACAGCCCTCTTTTGCCTCACGCTTTGTGATATGCGCCAGCTCGGTTGGCAGAATATCGCCACCGCCCTCTTTTACCGTCACGCGGCACTGCCCGCAGGAGCCGCCGCCGCCGCAGGCTGAGGAGACAAAAATGCCGTTACCAGAGAGCGTGTTGAGCAGCTTGTCTCCCGCCGGCGTGCGGATCTGATTCTGCGGCTCGTCGTTAATATCAATGACCACGTCGCCGGAATTCACCAGCTTCGCGCGCGCCGCCAGAATAAGCCCTGACAGCACCAGTACAATCAGCGTGAACATCACCACGCCAAGGATAATTTCCATCTGTTAGCCCTTATAGCTGCACACCGGAGAAGGACATAAAGCCCAGCGCCATCAGCCCGGTGGTGATAAAGGTGATCCCCAAGCCCCGCAGACCCGCAGGCACGTTGGCATATTTCATTTTCTCGCGGATCCCCGCCATGGTGACAATCGCCAGCATCCAGCCGATGCCGGAACCAAAACCGTACACCACGGATTCGCTGAAGTTGTAATCACGCTGAACCATAAACGAGACGCCGCCAAAGATGGCGCAGTTCACCGCGATCAGCGGCAGGAAGATCCCCAGCGCGTTGTACAGCGACGGGAAATACTTATCGAGGATCATCTCGAGGATTTGCACCAGCGCCGCGATCACCCCGATAAAGGTGATGAAGTTCAGGAAGCTGAGATCAACCCCTTCCACCAGCGCGCCGTCCCGCAGCACAAAGTTGTACACCAGATTGTTGATCGGTACAGATAAGCCGAGCACCACGGTAACCGCGATACCGAGACCAAAGGCCGTCGACACTTTTTTGGAAACCGCAAGGAACGTACACATGCCGAGGAAAAACGCGAGCGCCATGTTTTCAACAAACACCGCCCGCACAAACAAACTCAGGTAATGAGCCATCGTCGGTTACTCCTTTTCCTGCTGTTCTGGCTTCAGCGTACGAATCAGCCAGATCAACAAACCGATAATGAAAAATGCGCTAGGGGCCAGCAGGAACAGGCCGTTTGGCAGATACCAGCCGCCGTTCTGCACCGTGTCCAGCACCGTGATGCCAAACAGCTTGCCGCTGCCAATCAGCTCACGCAGGAATCCCACGGTCAGCAGGATCACGCCGTAGCCCAGGCCGTTGCCGATGCCGTCCATAAAGCTCGCCAGCGGCGGCATTTTCATGGCGTAGGCTTCCGCACGCCCCATGACGATACAGTTGGTGATAATCAGCCCGACAAACACCGAGAGCTGTTTGGAGGTTTCATAGGCAAAGGCGCGCAGCAGCTGATCGACCACGATCACCAGCGAGGCGATGATCGCCATCTGTACGATGATCCTCACGCTGTTGGGGATATGGTGGCGGATCATCGAGATAAACATGCTGGAGAACGCCGTGACCAGCGTGACCGCCAGCGTCATCACTACCGCCGTTTCCAGCTTGGTCGTCACCGCCAGAGCAGAACAGACACCCAGCACCTGGAGCGTGATCGGGTTATTGGCTAACAGTGGGCCAATGAGCACCTTTTTAACTTCTTTCAGTTCACCGGTATCAGCCATTGTTCAGCGCTCCTTCACGTACGTTTTTCAGGAAAGGACCAAAGCCCAGCTCGCCCATCCAAAAATCAAAACTGTGCTGCACGCCTTTTGAGGTGAGCGTGGCGCCGGAAAGCCCGTCGACGGCGTAGTCGTCACCGGGACGTGCCGCCCCTTTCATCACCTTCAGCGCAGGCAGGCCGTTATCGTCGAGCACTTTCTTGCCGACAAACTGTGCCCGCCAGTTAGGGTTTTCAACTTCGCCACCCAGCCCCGGCGTTTCGCCCTGGTCGTAATACGTAATGCCTTTGACCGTGCGGCCATCGGTATCAAGGGCCACAAAGGCATACATCATTGACCACAGGCCGTTGCCGTAAACAGGCAGTACCACTTCCTGAATACGTTTTTGGGGGTCGCGAACCAGATAGATTTCGGCAAGGTTGCTGCGACGCTTAATCCCGGCGGGATCTTGCGCTGCCTCCAGCGTCAGGCTCATCTGTGGATCTTTCAGCGCCAGCGCCTGGTTGAATGTTGCCGGGTCTTTATCCAGCAGTTCACCTGTTTTTAAATCCACCAGACGCGCCGAAATACGTTCGGCAAAGACGGCCGAAACGTCGTCTGCGCTCATTCCTTCCTGCATCAGTCCGGCGACGGCCAGGATGTTGCGCTGTTTATCCAGCGCACGTTGCTCCTGCTGCAGGGTTTTTAACCCCACGGCAGAACCGGCCACGACAATGGAACAGACCAGACAGAGTACCAGCACCACCAGCAGCGTTTTGCTGATGCTGTCGTTATTTTTAACCTCAGCCACGCGCCTTCCTCCGCTTAATGTTGGCCCGCACCACCAGGTAATCGAAGAGTGGCGCAAACAGGTTGGCAAACAGAATGGCCAACATCATCCCTTCCGGATACGCCGGGTTGACCACGCGGATCAGGACACACATCGCGCCAATGAGCACGCCATAGCTCCATTTACCTTTGTCTGTAAACGAGGCAGAGACGGGGTCCGTCGCCATGAACATCATGCCGAACGCGAAGCCACCCAGCACCAGATGCCAGTACCACGGCATGGAGAACATCGGATTGGTGGTCGAACCGATAACGTTGAACAGGGTGGCGGTCAGCACCATGCCGATCATCACGCCCGCAACGATCCGCCAGGAGGCCACGCGACCAAAAAGAATGATCGCGCCGCCAAGCAAAATCATCAGCGTAGAGACTTCTCCGATGGAGCCGGGAATGTTGCCAATAAAGGCATCAAACCAGGTGACAGGCTGACCTGTAGCGTTGTTGACCAGCGTTTCGCCGCCGTGTGCCGCCCACTGTGAAAGCGGCGTTGCGCCAGAAAAACCGTCTGCCGCCGTCCAGACCAGGTCGCCTGAGATTTGCGCCGGATAAGCAAAGAACAGGAACGCACGCCCCGCCAGCGCAGGATTAAGGAAGTTACGCCCGGTCCCACCGAAGATCTCTTTGGCAATGACCACGCCGAAGCTGATGCCCAGCGCCGCCTGCCAGAGCGGTAGCGTCGGGGGAACAATCAGGGCAAACAGAATAGAGGTCACGAAGAAGCCTTCGTTGATCTCATGTTTACGGATGATGGCAAACAGCACTTCCCAGAAGCCGCCCACGATAAATACCGTGATGTAAATCGGCAGGAAGAACACTGCGCCCAGCGTCATCATGCTCAGCCAGCCCGCGTCCGCAGCGAAGCTCACCCCTAACGACTGGGCCAGACGGTAGTGCCAGTCGGACTGGATCACCTGTGCCAGCTGCTGTGCATCGTACATGTGGTGCAGCGCCGGAATGGTCTGCAGGCCGACGTTGTACATGCCCCAGAACATCGCGGGGAACACCGCAAACCACACAAGGATCATCATGCGTTTCAGATCGATAGCGTCGCGAACGTGCGCCGCTCCTTTCGTCACCAGACCTGGCGTATAAAAAATGGTCGTCGTTGCTTCATATAACGGGTAGTACTTTTTGAGCTTTCCTTCGGTAAAGTGCGGCTCAATTTTTTCAAAGAGGTGTTTTAAGCCCATCGGTTATCCTTCCTGCTCAATGCGGGTTAACACCTCGCGCAATACCGGTCCATATTCATATTTGCCCGGACAGACATAGGTACAGAGCGCCAGATCTTCTTCGTCCAGCTCCAGACAGCCCAGCGCCTGCGCGCCGTCGGTATCGCCGGCAAGGAGATCGCGCAACAGCACGGTAGGCAGAATATCCAGCGGCATGACGCGCTCGTAGTTGCCAATCGGGACCATGGCACGCTCGCCGCCGTGCGTACTGGTTGAGAAGCTAAACAGCTTGTTACGCAGGAAGTGGCCCAACGTGGTGCGGGTGACGGAGTATTTTTCTGCGCCTGGCAGAACCCAGCCAAACAGCTCTTTCTCACGCCCTTCCTGCACAATGCTGACCTGCAAATGGAAGCGTCCCAGGTACGCGTGCGCATTGACAGCATGGCGGCCGCTGAGGACCGATCCGGAAATCAGGCGGTTTTCGCCCTCTTTCGTTTCCCCCACCAGCAGTTCGTTGATGTCAGCGCCCAGCAGCGTCTTCACCAGGCGCGGGTTTGCGGCCTGAGGTCCGCCGATGGCGATTATCCGTTCAGCGCAGAGTTCGCCCGTAGTAAAGAGCTTACCGATGGCGATGACGTCCTGATAGTTAAGATGCCAAACCTGTTTCGTCAGGCTTACTGGCTCAAGGAAATGGATGTGTGTCCCGACCAGCCCCGCCGGATGCGGGCCAGCAAACTCATTAAACGTGACCTGCCCCTGCGGATGGCCGCCGAGCTTGCCGCCGCCGGCCTGGCAGACGTGCACTTTTCCGGACGTGAGGCGGGTTAAAACGGTCAGACCAGCGTCAAAGGCTTTTCGCTGCGCCAGGATAACCGGTTCCGGGTCCACGCTGAGCGGGTTGGTGTCGATTGCCGTGACGAAAATCGCGGCCGGTTCCGTGCCCGGAACAGGGGATTTGCTGAAGGGGCGTGTACGAAGCGCGGTCCATAAACCGGACGCCAGGAGCTGATCCTGAACGGCATCACGGTTCAGCGACGCGAGTTCTGCGGTGTCGTAATGGGCAAATTCACGCTTTTCATCGCCCTCAATGCGGATAACCACCGACTGCAGAACGCGACGCTCGCCGCGGTTGATGGCCACAACGGTGCCGCTCGCGGGGGCCGTGAACATCACGCCGGGATTTTTTTTGTCCTCAAAGAGCGGCTGTCCTTTGATAACGCGATCGCCCTCCTGTACCAGCATTGAAGGACGCATACCCAGGTAGTCTTCGCCCAAAATGGCGACATGACGGACGCTTGCGCCTGTCGAAACGTGCTGCGCTGGCACGCCTGCAATCGGCAGATCAAGTCCTTTTTTAATTTTAAACATGTGGTTAGCAGGTTTCCATGAACAACAATCCAGTGGGCGCAAAGTGTAACATTTTCCCCTTCCCGCGGGCAGGGAATCCGCCGTCGCGCGCGCCAAATTGCGACCTAATGCGCAAAGTTCCTGGAGCCATCGCAATTTTGATGGTTTATAAAGTAAAACTAATTTGTAAACTCACCGCCCGGCTCTTGCGAAAATCTATAGCGGTGCTAATGTGAGCGCTCCTAACAGAATAATCTGATTTCGGGTCTCTTTTGCCGTCCTGGCAAGTTGGTCATGGTTTTATCAAGGAACTAGTAGTATGCGTAAAATCGCATTGTTCATTGCGATGCTTCTGATGTCGTGCATGTCGTTTGCCGGGCTGCTCAGCAGCAATAGCTCAACGACGCCGATCAGCAAAGAATATAAACAGCAGTTAATGGGATCGCCGGTTTATATTCAGATCTTCAAGGAAGAGCGCACTCTCGATCTGTTTGTCAAAATGGGCGAGACATATCAGCTGCTTGATAGTTACAAAATTTGTAACTATTCCGGCGGACTGGGGCCAAAACAGCGTCAGGGCGATTTCAAAAGTCCGGAAGGGTTCTATAACGTTCAGCGCAGCCAGCTCAAGCCTGACAGCCGCTTCTATAAAGCCATTAACATCGGCTTCCCGAATGCCTATGACCGTGCACACGGTTATGAAGGTAAATATCTGATGATCCACGGTGCCTGCGTGTCTATCGGCTGTTATGCGATGACCGACTCCGGCATTGATGAGATTTTCCAGTTCGTGACGGGCGCGCTGGTCTTTGGGCAGCCTAACGTACAGGTCAGCATCTATCCGTTCCGCATGACGGACGCCAACATGGCGCGTCACAAGTACTCATACTACGCGGATTTCTGGAAACAGCTGAAGCCGGGTTACGACTACTTTGAGCAGACCCACAAGCCACCTGTGGTCTCTATCGTCGATGGCCGTTACGTGGTCAGCAAACCGCTGAGCCACGAAGTCGTCCATCCACAGCTGGCGTCAAATTACACGGTCCCCGAGACAAAATAGCACCCACTCGCCTGGCATAATCTTTTGCCAGGTTTCGTTGCCCGTCAGCGGCTGCGTTGCGATAACAGTGACCACATCGTTCGGTGTGGTCTCCTTCTGAAAGTCTATCTCCACATCCTGATCGAGCAGCGTCGCAACGCCAAACGGCGCACGGCGGGTGATCCAGAACAGATTCGTCGAGCAGAACGCCATCACATAGCGGCCATCAGAGAGCAGCATGTTGAACACGCCTTTTTCACGCAGTTCAGATGCCAGCGTCGCGATATATTTGAACACGGCAGTCATGTTGCCGGGCGTGCGGGGATAGCGCTCCGTCAGCTTGTGCAGCAGCCAGCAGAAGGCTTTTTCGCTGTCCGTTTCGCCTACCGGGCGGAAATTGCCCGTTTCCAGCGACTTATAGCCCGTGAGCTGCCCGTTGTGCGCGTAGGTCCAGTTACGGCCCCACAGCTCGCGGGTAAACGGATGGGTATTTTCCAGCGCCACTTCGCCACGGTTAGCCTGACGGATGTGGGCGATCACCGAGCGGGACTTGATGGGATAGTCCTGCACCAGTTTGGCAATCGGTGAGTTAAAGCTGGGCTGTGGATCTTTGAACGTGCGACACCCTTTGCCTTCGTAGAAGGTGATGCCCCAGCCGTCTTTATGCGGCCCGGTTCCTCCACCGCGCTGAACCAGCCCGGTGAAGCTAAAGCAGATATCGGTTGGCACATTGGCGCTCATCCCGAGCAGTTCGCACATACAACACCTCCACAACAGCGGGGGGCACCGGAGCCCCCCAGCGAAGTCTTACTTAACCATCTCTTTTTCGATCAGTTGAATCAGGATGTGGATCACTTTGATGTGAATTTCCTGAATACGGTCAGCATAACCGAAGTGCGGAACGCGAATTTCGACATCCGCCGTACCGTCCATCTTACCGCCATCTTTACCGGTCAGGGTGATGACTTTCATCCCTTTTTCACGCGCGGCAGCGATCGCTTTGATCACGTTGCCGGAGTTGCCAGAGGTAGAGATCCCCAGCAGCACGTCGCCTTCACGGCCTACCGCTTCAACGTAGCGGGAGAAGATGTGGTCGTAACCGAAGTCGTTGCCTACGCAGGAGATGTGGCTCACGTCTGAAATCGCAATCGCCGGGTAGCCCGGGCGGTTTTCGCGATAGCGTCCGGTCAGCTCTTCTGCGAAGTGCATCGCGTCACAGTGGGAACCGCCGTTACCGCAGGAAAGCACTTTGCCACCGGCTTTGAAGCTGTCGGCCAGCAGGACCGCTGCGCGCTGAATAGCGTGAATATTGGCATCATCTTTCAGAAAGTTCGCCAGCGTTTCCGCCGCTTCGTTCAGTTCGTTACGAATAAGATCCTGGTACATGAGGATAATCCTTCAGTATTGATGAAATAACACAGTGGAGTGTACCGGATAGCGGGAAAAGCGAGAAGCTAAAGCCTTGCGAAACGTCCGGCGTTTTGATTTTTTGTGCCGGCTAAAACGCGAACAATGTGAACCAGGTTGTAATTATTTTGTAAACACATTGCTAAAGGAATTCACATCAACTACAACCATATCATCACAAGTGGTCAGACCTCCTACAAGCAAGGGAGCTTTTCTTTATGATGATTTTGAGCATTCTCGCAACCGTTGTACTGCTCGGTGTGCTGTTCTATCACCGCGTAAGTTTATTCCTGAGCAGCCTGATTCTTCTGGCCTGGACGGCTGCGCTTGGCGTCGCAGGCCTCTGGAATATCTGGCTTTTAGTCCCTCTCGCCATCATTCTTCTGCCGTTTAACCTGGCCCCGATGCGTAAATCCATGATCTCCGCGCCGGTGTTCAAGGGCTTCCGCAAAGTGATGCCGCCAATGTCGCGCACTGAGAAAGAAGCGATTGACGCGGGCACCACCTGGTGGGAAGGCGATCTGTTCCAGGGCAATCCTGACTGGAAAAAGCTGCACAACTACCCGCAGCCGCGTCTGACCGCTGAAGAGCAGGCCTTTATTGACGGCCCGGTGGAAGAAGCGTGCCGCATGGCAAACGACTTTGCTATCACCCATGAAATGGCCGATCTGCCGCCTGAGCTGTGGGCGTATCTGAAAGAACATCGCTTCTTCGCGATGATCATCAAGAAAGAGTACGGTGGTCTGGAGTTCTCCGCTTACGCTCAGGCTCGCGTCCTGCAAAAGCTGGCGGGCGTTTCCGGGATCCTGGCGATTACCGTTGGCGTGCCTAACTCCTTAGGCCCGGGTGAACTGCTGCAGCATTACGGTACCGAAGAGCAGAAAGATCACTACCTGCCGCGTCTGGCACGCGGTCAGGAAATCCCTTGCTTCGCGCTGACCAGCCCGGAAGCGGGCTCCGATGCGGGCGCGATCCCGGATACCGGCGTGGTCTGCATGGGCGAGTGGCAGGGCGAGCAGGTGCTGGGCATGCGCCTGACCTGGAACAAGCGTTATATCACCCTGGCGCCAATCGCCACCGTGCTGGGTCTGGCCTTTAAGCTCTCTGACCCGGAAAAACTGCTGGGCGGTGAAGAAGATCTGGGCATTACCTGTGCGTTGATCCCAACCTCTACCCCAGGCGTTGAAATTGGTCGCCGTCACTTCCCGCTGAACGTGCCGTTCCAGAACGGTCCAACCCGCGGCCAGGATATCTTCGTGCCGATTGACTACATCATCGGCGGTCCGAAAATGGCCGGTCAGGGCTGGCGTATGCTGGTGGAATGTCTGTCCGTGGGTCGCGGCATTACCCTGCCGTCGAATTCAACCGGCGGTCTGAAGTCGGTCGCGATGGGGATTGGCGCATACGCCCACATCCGCCGTCAGTTCAAAATCTCCATCGGCAAGATGGAAGGTATCGAAGAGCCGCTGGCGCGTATAGCGGGCAATGCCTACGTGATGGATGCCGCGGCTTCTCTTATTACCTACGGCATTATGCTGGGCGAAAAACCGGCCGTGCTGTCCGCGATTGTGAAGTACCACTGTACCCACCGCGCCCAGCAGTCGATCATTGACGCGATGGATATCGCAGGCGGTAAAGGCATTATGCTCGGCGAAGGCAACTTCCTGGCGCGCGGCTATCAGGGCGCACCGATTGCCATCACCGTGGAAGGGGCAAACATCCTGACCCGCAGCATGATGATCTTCGGTCAGGGCGCCATTCGCTGCCATCCGTACGTGCTGGAAGAGATGGCCGCTGCGCAGAACAACGACGTGGATGCCTTCGATAAGCTGCTGTTCAAACATATCGGCCACGTGGGCAGCAACAAGGTGCGCAGCTTCTGGCTGGGCCTGACGCGCGGTCTTACTAGCGCCACGCCGACCGGCGATGCGACCAAACGTTATTACCAGCATCTGAACCGACTGAGCGCCAACCTGGCTCTGCTGTCTGACGTCTCCATGGCGGTGCTGGGCGGCAGCCTGAAGCGTCGCGAGCGTATCTCAGCCCGTCTGGGGGATGTGCTGAGCCAGATCTTCCTGGCCTCGGCGGTCCTGAAGCGCTACGACGATGAAGGCCGTCAGGAAGCGGATCTGCCGCTGGTGCACTGGGGCGTTCAGGATGCGATGTATCAGGCTGAACAGGCGATTGACGACCTGCTGGCGAACTTCCCGAACCGCTTTGTGGCGGGCGCCCTGCGCGCGGTGCTCTTCCCGACCGGTCGTCACCATCTGGCGCCGTCCGACAAGCTGGACCACAAGGTGGCGAAGATCCTGCAGGTACCGAGCGCAACCCGCTCCCGTATCGGTCGCGGTCAGTATCTGACGCCGACGCCGCATAACCCGGTGGGTCTGCTGGAAGAGGCGCTGCTGGACGTGATGGCTGCCGATCCGATTCACCAGAAAATCTGTAAACAGCTGGGCAAAAACCTGCCGTTTACCCGTCTGGACGAACTGGCAAAACAGGCGCTGGCCGGTGGCATTATCAATAAAGATGAAGCCGCTCTGCTGGTGAAAGCCGAAGAGAGCCGTCTGCGCAGCATTAACGTGGATGATTTCGAACCGGACGAGCTGGCGACGCAGCCGGTAAAGCTGCCGGAGAAGCATCGCAAACCTGAAGCGGCGTAACGCGTTTCGCTTGTACAAACCCCGCCTCGAGCGGGGTTTTTTATTGCCACATTTTCTCGTAATGACGTGCTACAGTGTCAAAAAGCGGTCTTTTGAGGAGTCTGTATCGTGCCTGGTTTGAAGATTTCGATTTTGCAGCAACCTTTAGTGTGGATGGATGGCCCCGCCAACCTGCGCCACTTTGATCGTCAACTGGAAGAGATTACCGGGCGCGATGTGATTGTCCTGCCGGAGATGTTCACCACCGGCTTCGCCATGGAAGCGGCACAACAGTCAATGCCGCAGGATGAGGTGGTCGCCTGGATGCATGCCAAAGCGCAGCAGACCAACGCGCTGATCGCCGGGAGCGCCGCCCTGCAAACGGATCGCGGGCCGGTGAACCGCTTCCTGCTGGTGGAGCCGGAAGGGAAAGTGCATTTTTACGATAAACGCCACCTGTTCCGCATGGCGGATGAGCATCATCACTATGAAGCGGGTCACGAGCGCGTGGTGTTCGAGTGGCGCGGCTGGCGTATTTTGCCGCTGGTTTGCTACGACCTGCGCTTCCCGGTGTGGTCGCGCAACCGCAACGATTACGACCTGGCGCTGTATGTTGCCAACTGGCCTGCACCGCGCTCCCTGCACTGGCAGTCGCTGCTGGTAGCGCGCGCGATTGAGAACCAGGCGTACGTGGTGGGCTGTAACCGCGTGGGAACCGACGGCAACGGGCATCACTATCGCGGCGACAGCCGGGTGGTGAATCCGCAGGGCGAGATCATCGCCACCGCCGAGCCGCATCAGGCGACGCGCATTGATGCGGAGCTGTCATTGACGGCGCTGAAGGAGTATCGGGAGAAGTTTCCGGCGTGGCAGGATGCAGATCCGTTTAGCATTGGCTGAAATTTTCCCCTCACCCCGCCCCTCTCCCAACGGGAGAGGGAGGATAAAACATTAACTCACCAGCGCCTGCCCGTCTTTGCGGCTTTCCGTCGCGGCCACGTAGTGTCCTTCCGGCAGGCGATAAATCACCTGCGCCCCGCCGAAGTTGTAATCCTGAAGCGGATCTTCCACCACGATCTGATGCCCCCGCTCGCGCAGCGCGGCGATGGTATTGCGATCGAAGGTCGATTCAACGATCACCTCCCTGCCCTGCACCACGCGCCAGCGCGGCGCATCGATTGCCGCCTGCGGGTTTTGCCCGTGCAGCATGATGCGCAGCGCCATCTGCATGTGCCCCTGCGCCTGCATCGGGCCGCCCATCACGCCAAAGGACATCAGCGGCTGGCCGCTGCCGTCCATCGCAAAGCCCGGTATGATGGTGTGGAACGGTCGCTTGCTGCCCGCCAGCGCGTTCGGGTGATTAGGATCCAGCACAAACCCGCAGCCCCGGTTTTGCAGGCTGATGCCGGTATCCGGCACCACAATGCCTGAACCGAAGCCCATATAGTTGGACTGAATAAACGAAACCATCATCCCGCTGGCGTCGGCGGTGCTGATGTAGACCGTGCCGCTCTGCGTAGGGGAACCGTAGACAAAATCAGAGGCCTTGTCGCGATCGATAAGCGCCGCGCGCGACTTCAGATAATGGTCGCTCAGCAGCTCTTTCGCCGCGAACGCCATATGGTCTTCATCCGCCACGTAGCGGTCGAGATCCGCCAGCGCCAGCTTCATCGCCTCAATTGACAGGTGCAGGGACTGCACGGAATCCGGATGATGCTTCTCAATGCCGCACTGCTCCAGAATGCCGAGCGCAATCAGCGTGGCGATCCCCTGGCCGTTAGGCGGCAGCTCCTGCACCGAACCGCCCGCGAAGTCGCGCGACAGCAGCTCAACCCAGTCCACGCGATGGTTTGCCAGATCCTCAGCCGTCAGGTGCGCGCCGTGCTCTTTGGCGAAGGCGGCGATTTTCTGCGCCAGCTCGCCGCGGTAAAAGGCTTCACCGTTGGTGCGGGCAATCAGCTCCAGCGAGTTCGCCTGCGCCGGGTTGCGGAAGATTTCCCCCACGCGCGGGGCGCGGCCTTCCGGCGCGAAGCAGGCGCTGAAGCCCGGCTGATCTTTCAGCTTGTTATAGCCGCGCTGCCAGAGATGGCCAATCAGCGGAGAAACCGGAAAACCGTTGCGCGCATAGTCGATGGCAGGCTGCGCCAGCGTGGTCAGCGGCAGCGTACCGAAGCGTTCCGCCAGGGCGACCCAGCCGGATACCGCACCCGGCACGGTCACCGCGTCCCAGCCGATTTCCGGCACCGCGGTTTTTCCGGCAAACAGATCCGCATGCCAGCTGGCAGGCGAACGACCGGACGCGTTCAGACCGTGCAGCTTTTCACCGTCCCAGACGATGGCAAAGGCGTCGCTGCCGATCCCGTTGCCGGTCGGCTCAACCACCGTCAGCGCCATCGCGGTGGCAATGGCCGCATCCACGGCGTTGCCGCCCAGCTGCAGCATTTTCATTCCCGCCTGCGCCGCCAGCGGCTGCGACGTGGCGACGGCGTTATGGCCCATCATCGGCGGGCGGCGTGAAGCGTAACCGGACGTAAAATCAAGCGCTTTGGTCATCATGACTCCTTAGTCGTGGCGCGGATCGAGCGCATCGCGCAGCCCGTCGCCGAGTAAATTAAAGCCCTGCACGGCAAGGAAAATAGCCACGCCGGGGAAAACGGACATCCACGGCGCCTGCTCAAGAAACCCTTTCGCGGTGTTGAGCATGGAGCCCCATGACGGATTGGGCGGCTGCTGCCCCAGCCCTAAAAACGACAGACTGGCTTCGGCGATAATCGCCGAGGCAATCGCCAGCGTGGCCTGCACCAGGATCGGCGACATCACGTTCGGCAGGACGTATTTGACGATAATCCAGCGATCCGGCAGACCAATCGCCCGCGCGCCGTCGATATACTCTTCGTTGCGAATAGCAATCACCTGACCGCGCGTCAGGCGGGCGAAGATCGGCATCGCCGAAAGACCGATGGCGATCATCGCGTTGGTCAGGCTCGGGCCCAAAAATGCCCCCAGCGCGATCGCCATGATCAGGAACGGACAGGCCAGCAGCGCCTCGATAAACCGCGAGATCACCCCGTCCCACATCTTCTGGAAGTAACCCGCCACCAGCCCCAGCGGCACGCCGATGACCACCGCGATAACGACCGACATACAGCCCGCCATCAGCGAGGTGCGAGCTCCCCAGATTATGCGGGATAAGATGTCGCGCCCCAGCTCGTCGGTGCCGAACCAGTACACCGCCGACGGCGCTTTGCGCACCGCCAGGAAGTTGGCTTTGACCGGGTCGAACGGGGCGATCCACGGCGCCAGAAGCGCCACCAGCACAAAGAACCCCACCACCGCCGCGCCAATCACCGCGCTTTTGTTGGCGAGGAATTTCTTCAGCACTCGGTTCTGCGCGCGCGGCAGCGCGGGCGTAACGGTTTGCGTCGTCAGTTCCGCCATGGTTAACCTCGCATTTTCGGGTTGATAAGGACGTAGAGCACGTCGGCCAGCAGGTTGAGCATCAGGAAGCCGATCACCACGATCAGCACCACGCCCTGCACCACCGCGTAGTCACGGTTAAATACCGAGTCGACGATCATCTTGCCGAAGCCCGGAATGGTGAAGACCTGCTCGGTCAGCACCGCGCCGCCCAGCAGCTCGCCGAACAGCAGCGTGGTGAGGGTGATGACCGGTACCAGCGCGTTGCGAAACGCGTGCTTCAGGATCACCGCCTTTGGCAGCAGCCCCTTAGCGCGCGCGGTGCGGATGTAATCCGCCTTCAGGACCGCAATCATCGAGGCGCGGGTATGGCGCATCAGCGTCGCCGCCAGGC
Source organism: Enterobacter sp. UCD-UG_FMILLET (assembly GCF_000762975.1). Lineage (NCBI taxonomy): Bacteria > Pseudomonadati > Pseudomonadota > Gammaproteobacteria > Enterobacterales > Enterobacteriaceae > Enterobacter > Enterobacter sp. UCD-UG_FMILLET. The sequence goes on along the minus strand of NZ_JRJC01000050.1, from coordinate 15,099 downwards.
CGGTTCCTAGCACGGACGCGGGGAGCAGCAGCGTGCGCAGGTTCTGGAGCGGATCTTCACTGAACGGCACGTAGCCGGATGCGGGCAGCCACTGCAGGTTCACCGAAAAGACCAGAATAAGCAGGATCCCCAGCCAGAAGTGCGGGATCGAGATCCCCGAGATCGCCACGAAGTTCGCCCCGTGATCGACCCAGCTGTTTTTGTTCACCGCCGCGAGGATCCCCATGCTGATGCCAAACACCAGCGCAATAATCATCGCCAGCAGGGACAGCTCCAGCGTGACCGGCAGCTTGCTGGCGATCAGCTGCGTCACCGGTTCGTGCGTGCGTAAGGAGACGCCCAGATCGCCCTGCAGCGCCCGCGTCAGCCAGTGGAAATACTGCACGGGGATTGGCGCATCGAGGTTCAGCTCCGCACGCAGCTGGGCGATGACCGCCGGGTCGCGCTCCTCCCCGGCCATGGCGATCAGCGGGTCGCCGGGCAGCAGCTTTTGCAGCCCGAACACCATCATGCTCACCAGCAATAGCGTCGGGACGGCCAGCAGCAGACGTTTGCAAATCAGTTCCAGCATGGGTTCTCCTCAGGACCTTTATTTCGCCAGCGTCAAACCCGCCAGACGCACGATGCCGTCCGGGTAGGGCTTAAAGCCCTGTACGCTTTTGTTCAGACCGAAAATGCGCGGCTCGAAGTAGAGGTAGGCAATCGGCATGTCGGTTTGCAGCTGCTTCACCACCTTGTCGTACAGCGGCTGGCGTGCGGCCTGATCGGTGCTCTGGCGCGCCTGGGTCAGCCACTCATCGACCTGCGCGTTGCTGTAGCGGCCGTCGTTAAGCGTGCCTTTGCTGTTGATAAAGCCGTAGATGCTGCCGTCCGGATCCGGGCGGCCCGACCAGCCGGAGAAGCTCAGCTGATAGTCGCCGCTCTGCTGGCGATCGAGCAGCGTGGCGAATTCGGTCATCTGCAGGTTCAGGTTAAATCCGGCCTCGGCGACCATCGCCTGCAGCACCTGGCCCACCTGCTGCGAGGTTGGGTTGTTCGGCACCAGCAGGTTGACGGTCAGCGGCGCGCTGACGCCTGCCGCCTTCAGCAGCGCTTTGGCTTTGTCGACGTCGCGCGGCGGAACCGGCAGATTCACGTGATACGGGCTGACCGGTGAAAACGCCTGGTTGGCTGGCGTATACAGCCCTTCAAAGACCACCTGGTTTAACGCATCGCGGTCGATGGCCTGAGAAAACGCCTCGCGCACGCGGGCATCCTTGAACGGATCGTTCGCCGGCACCTTGCCGTTGTTGATGTTGAAGGTGATGCCCTGATAGCCGAGACCGGTTACCTTCGCCAGCGCCAGCTTGCTGTCGGCTTCGACCGTTTTCACGTCGCTGGCGGCGATCCCTTCGGTGAGGTCAAGATCGCCCGCGCGCAGGTTCGCGAGGCGCACGGAGGCATCCGGGATCGGCAGATAGATGATTTTATCGAAGTGGTAGGCGTCTTTGTTCCAGTAGTTGTCGAAGCGGGTCAGAACGATGCGGTCCTGGGACACGCGGCTGTCGAATTTATACGGGCCGGAGCAGACCGGGTGGGCGGCAAAGTCAGGCTTTTTCGCCGCCTCGGGGGCCATCATCGCGCCCGCGCGGTCGGTGAGCTGCATCAGCAGCGCCGCATCCGGCGTTTTCAGGTGCAGCGCAATCTGCATCGGGCCGGTGACCTCGACCGATTCAACGGAAGAGATTTCGCTTTTACGCAGCGAGCCTTTTAGCGTCAGGGCGCGGTCGAGGTTGTATTTTGCGGCGGCGGCATCGAATTTCTCACCGTCGTGGAAGGTGACGCCTTCGCGCAGATTAAGCGTCAGGGTTTTACCGTCGTCACTCCACGCCCAGTCTTTAGCCAGGCCGGGGACGACCTTCAGATTTTCATCTACGTCCACCAGCCTGTCGCACAGGGAGGCAAACACGAAGCGGCCATAGTAGGTGCGCGCCAGATGCGGGTCGAGCATGTCCGGGTCAGCGCCCAGGCCGATCCGCAGCACGCTTTCAGAATGGGCGGGCAGCGCCGCGCCAAGCAACATAACACTTCCCAGTACGGTCAAAAGAGAATTACGCATTGTCATTATCATGAGTTCCTTGAAGGAAGGGACGAGTGAGTGGCCGCGTGTTCAAACAGCGCGCGGCGGCGCAGAAAGGCGGCGGATGGTGGTGCGATCTGAATAACGCTGCGATCGCGGTTGATCTCCTGCCAGCGATGACAGGCAACCTGACGTCCACCGTCGAGCACCTGATTGATCGGCTCAACCTGGCGGCATTCATCGGTAACGTACGGGCAGCGGGTGTGGAAACGGCAGCCGGACGGCGGGCTGGCCGGGTTAGGCAGATCCCCCTGCAGCAGCGGCGCGTCGCGTTCGACGCCCGGCTGCATCTGCGGTGCCGAGGCGATCAGCGCCTGGGTATAGGGGTGCAGCGGCGCGTCAAAAATCTCGTCGACGGTGGCAAGCTCGACGATTTGCCCAAGGTACATGACCGCCACGCGGTCACTCATATGGCGGATCACCGCCAGGCCGTGGGCGACAATCACCATCGTCAGCCCCAGCTGGTGCTTCAGGCTTTCCAGCAGGTTAACCACCTGCGCCTGGACGGACACATCCAGCGCGGATACCGGCTCGTCCCCCAGCAGCAGCTTCGGTCCCGAGGCCAGCGCGCGCGCAATGCCGATACGCTGGCGCTGCCCGCCGGAAAACTCGTGCGGATAACGCCCGGCCCAGGCGGCAGGCAGGCCTACGGTTTTGAGCAGCTCGGCAACGCGGTACTGACGGTCAGCTTTTTTCATGTTCTGATGCAGCCACAGCGGCTCCCCGACGATCTGCTCCACCGTCATGCACGGGTTGAGCGAGGCGAAGGGATCCTGGAAGATAATCTGCAGCTCGCGCCGGAGCTGGTTCAGGCGGGCACCGGAGGCGTCGGTGATCTCCTCCCCCTGGTAGAACACGCGCCCTTCGCTGGCGGCCAGCAGGCGCAGCAGCAGACGGCCGAGCGTAGATTTCCCGGAGCCGGACTCGCCGACAATCGCCAGCGTTTCGCCCGGCATCACGGCAAGCGAAACGCGATCGACCGCCGTGACAAACCGTGCCGGGGTAAAGAGTTTTTTGGGGCCGGGGAAAAGCTTGCTGAGGTCACGGGCTTCAAGAATGGGCGTGGTCATGCGATTTCTCCCAGGGCAATGTGCTGTTCGAGCGGCACGCGGAAGCAGGCGACCTGATGGCCCGCGCCGAGCGCGGTGAGCGACGGCTTTTCAGCATGGCAGCGCGTCTGCGCAAACGGACAGCGGGTGGCAAAACGGCAGCCTTTCGGCATGGATTCCGGGAGCGGGACCGCGCCGGGAATGGTGGAGAGCTGGCCCTTGCGTGCGCCAAGAGAAGGAATCGAGCCCATCAGGCCGATGGTGTACGGGTGCTGCGGATCGGCAAAGATGGCCTCCACGCTCCCCTGCTCTACCACCTGCCCGGCATACATCACGGCGACCTGCTGGGCGACTTCTGCCACGACGCCTAAATCGTGGGTGATCATCAGCACCGCCGTGCCGGTTTCCTCTTTTAAGGCGTTGAGCAAGGCGAGGATTTGCGCCTGGATGGTGACGTCGAGCGCGGTGGTCGGCTCGTCGGCAATCAGCAGTTTAGGGTGGTTAATCAGCGCCATCGCAATCATCACGCGCTGGCGCATGCCGCCGGAAAGCTGGTGGGGATACGCTTTCAGGCGCATCTCGGCCGCCGGGATCTGCACCTTCTCGAGGATCTGCAGCGCGACCTTCATCGCCTCTGCGCGCGAGACGTTCTGGTGCCGCATAACCGCTTCGCTAAGCTGATCGCCCAGCGTAAACGCCGGATTGAGCGAGGTCATCGGTTCCTGGAAAATCATGGCCAGCTCGCTGCCGCGCAGATCGGCATATTCCCGCGGCGAGAGCTTTCGCAGATCGTGGCGGCGAAACTGCATCTCACCGCTGACAATCTGCGCGCTGGCGGGCAGTAACCCCATCAGCGCTAACGAGGTAATACTTTTCCCGCAGCCGGACTCCCCCACCAGCGCCAGCGTTTCGCCCGCTTTGACCGTCAGAGAAATGCCGTCAAGCACGCTCACCGGCGAGCCGGAAAACCTGACGTTGAGATTATTCAGCCGCAATACGGGCGTGGCGTCCTTAAAGGGTATTGTCGTCATGGCGTGATGTCGTCCTCGAGGTGGATCGCCTGAATCAGGGCGGTTTGCAGGCTGAGCAGGTGTTCGCGCATGGCGGCCGCGGCTTCATTAGGCTGGCGATGGATAATCGCAGACATGATCTTATGGTGGTGGTCGTTATAGCTGTCGACACGTTCGGGGGTGCGTGCCAGCTCGCGCAGATGCTGCCAGCCCGGTTCGCGCCGAACGGCATCAATGGCATCAAACAGGCCGAGCATCAGACGGTTGCCCGCCGCCTCGGCAATTGCCCGGTGAAAGGCGCTGTCCCAGAGTTCGTTGAGATCGCGGTCATCCGGGCTGACCTTGTCGATGCGTTCCAGCATGCGCTGCATGAGCGCGAGGTTTTCCCTGGTGGCACGCAGTGCCGCAAGCCGGGCTAAGCCGGGTTCGAGCTGTAAACGAGCTTCCATTACTTCCAGAAGGTTGGTCTGCTGAACCAATCCCTGAAGGGCCAGCGGTTCAACAGGTGCAGCCGGGCCAATAAAGGTCCCTTTGCCCTGTTTACGCCAGATGCGCCCTTCTTCTTCCAGCACGTCCAGCGCACGACGCACTTCACGTCGTCCTACGCCGAGAGTGTCCGACAGCTCACGTTCCGTGGGCAGCGGTATGCCTGGTGTTGACTCATGCTGGTTGATAAGCCCGCGCAACTGCTCAAGCGCGGTGCTGGAATTGGCCAGAAACCGTGACGGTTTTTCCATATTGGTTCGCTCGCTTTCATCATGACTTTATTTTTATTAACGATAAGTTATTGATATGGAATGAAGCTTATCGTGCTAATGATTAAGCAATAACCAAACCAATAATTAATTGGTTCGGAATGTTTTTGGAAAGCAGGAGATAACCAGATGATTCTGCGTGAATTATTTTTACAGAAAGAAACATTCTGAATGAGGCGAGAAGAGATGAGTGATGGAAAAATGCACAATTACAGTGCAAATAATGCACTATATCCGTGCAATTGTTAATAAATTGCACTATGTACATTAACTTTTTGTTAACGATAAAGGAAAGAATGAGATTACTGAAGGCTGAAACGACGAAAGCCTGAATCATTTCTGATTCAGGCTTTCTGAATAGTGGCGGAACGGACGGGACTCGAACCCGCGACCCCCTGCGTGACAGGCAGGTATTCTAACCGACTGAACTACCGCTCCACTGTTCCCGTTTGGGGAACGAGGCGCATATTACGGTGCGCCTCCGATCTCGTCAACGCTTTTTCTCACGTTTTGAATCGTTTGCTGCAAAAATCGCCCAAACGATGATTTTACAGGCATTCAGGCGTTTTTCAGGCGCGCCACATACAGCTGCCGCCCTTCTTCTGGACCAGATCAAGCCGGGATTCGTGGTTAAGAAGCTCTTCGTCACTGGCTAAAATAACCCGCAACCGACTGGCCTGACGAACAACACGCTGAATGCCCGCTTCGCCTTGCGTCTGCTGGGATTCATTTTCCATACTGAACTTCATTGACGTCTGCCCGCCGGTCATCGTCAGATAGACATCGGCCAGGATCTGGGCATCGAGCAACGCCCCGTGGAGCGTTCGCTTGGTATTGTCTATCTCGTAGCGCGAGCAGAGTGCATCCAGGCTGTTACGCTTGCCGGGGAACATCTTCCTTGCCAGCGCCAGGCTGTCCGTCACCTTACAGAAAGTGTTCGTCTTCGGGATATCACGATTAAGCTTGCTGAATTCATAGTCCATAAAGCCGATATCGAACGATGCGTTATGGATGACAAGCTCGGCGCCCCTGATATATTCCAGGAACTCGTCAGCGACATCCGCAAAAGTCGGCTTATCCAGCAAGAACTCATCGGCAATCCCGTGAACGCCGAACGCTTCCGGATCCACCAGCCGGTCGGGTTTGAGGTAGACGTGGAAGTTGTTCCCCGTAAGACGACGGTTCACCACTTCAACGGCGCCGATCTCGATGATCTTATGCCCTTCGTAGTGCGCGCCGATTTGGTTCATACCGGTGGTTTCGGTATCGAGGACAATCTGGCGAGTAATTGCAGTGCTCATAGCGGTCATTTATGTCAGACTTATCGTTTAACTGAACGTTTCGAATACAGGAAGTCTACCAGAGATGCGTAAACAGGTAGAAATTTTCACCGATGGATCTTGTCTCGGTAACCCAGGGCCCGGCGGCTACGGCGCGATTATGCGCTATCGCCAGCACGAAAAAACCTTTAGCGAAGGCTATTTTCTGACCACCAACAACCGGATGGAGTTGATGGCGGCCATCGTGGCGCTGGAGGCGTTAAAAGAACATTGTGACGTGGTGTTAAGCACCGACAGTCAGTACGTGCGTCAGGGGATCACCCAGTGGATCCATAACTGGAAAAAACGCGGCTGGAAAACTGCCGATAAGAAGCCGGTCAAGAACGTCGATCTCTGGAAACGTCTTGATGCTGCGCTGGGCCAACACCAGATTAAGTGGGAGTGGGTTAAAGGCCACGCTGGCCATCCGGAAAACGAACGCTGCGACGAACTGGCGCGTGCTGCGGCATCCAATCCCGCCCATGAAGATGCGGGCTATCAGCCCGACGTTTAATCGGTTTTTTTGTACTGCCGCGTGGCGCCGACGGTCTGGCGGATGGGCGTTTTCGACTTGCTCTGCTTCATGGGGTTAAGCGTAAGGGGAATAGTTCGCTTACGCGCAACGATAAACTGCAAACAGCCCAATGCGGGGAGATGGGTGCTCAGTACCACGCCCCCCTGCCTCGCCCAGGGCAGCACCTGAAAACCGCCGTAGCAAAGCACTTCAAAGTTCAGCAGTGAAAGCCAGTCGAGCTGACGCATCATGGTGAACATTCGGCTGTTGTAAGGTGGAGTCCGGCGTAGCACCGGTACCAGCTTACGCAGGCCCATCAGGCTTAGCGGATTGAATCCGCTAAGTACCAGCCAGCCGTCATCGATCAGTACGCGATCGGCTTCGCGAAGCAGACGATGCGGATCGCTGCACCAGGGTAACGTGTGTGCGAGCAAACACGCATCGACGGATTTTTCCGCAAACGGCAGATGCAACGGATCTGCTTTCACCTGGACCGGCGATCCGCCGAGAGAAACGTTAACCTGATGCGAGATAGCGCAGCTTTCGGTATTGATTTCCGCGCTGAGATTGCCAATCTTAAGCAGGTGAAAGCCATACATTTTCGCGAGCCAGGGCTTCAGTTGTTGTTCTAACGCTTCGCGATAGTATTCACCCCAGGGCAATTCCGCCCAACGTTCCGGTGCTGCGACAGTCTGAGGTATCCTTGCCGGTTTCATCAAAACACCCGCCACGCTCTAAGAGGTAATGTATGAATCTTATCAGTATTCCAGCGTTTCAGGACAATTACATCTGGGTTTTGGTTGACGAGGATCGCCGCTGCGTCATTGTCGATCCCGGAGAATCCGGCCCTGTACTGCACGCCATAAAAGAGAACGGCTGGCAGCCAGAAGCCATTCTGTTGACGCATCATCATAACGATCACACTGGCGGCGTGCCTGAACTGCGCGCTCATTTTCCGCATCTTGTGGTTTTCGGACCGGCAGAGGCACAAGATAAGGGGATCACGCAAGTAGTCGAAGAAGGCGAAAATATCCTCATACGCGAGTGGGAGTTTTCCGTATTTGCTACACCGGGTCACACTTTGGGACATCTGTGTTTCTACAGTAAGCCTTATCTTTTTTGCGGCGATACGCTGTTCTCCGGAGGCTGCGGAAGACTGTTTGAAGGCACACCAGCTCAAATGTACCAGTCTTTACAGAAGATTAACGCATTGCCCGATGACACCGTTATTTGTTGCGCCCATGAGTATACATTAGGAAATATGAAGTTTGCCGTGAGCCTCTTACCCGAGGATCGAGCGATTCAGGATTATTATCACAAAGTGAAGGAGTTACGTGCAAAAAACCAAAAAACACTCCCCGTAATTCTGAAAAATGAGCGCCAAATTAATTTATTTTTACGCACAGATGATATTGATTTAATTAATAAAATTAACCAAGAAACAAATTTGCAACAACCAGAACAACGATTTGCATGGTTAAGGTCAAAGAAAGATAACTTCAGATAATTGCGGGTTGCCTTTTCAAAATTTCGCCGTTATCATCGCTCGTCTTTTAAGCAACTATTGACACACACATGAAGGCAAAAGCGATATTACTCGCCTCTGTCCTGCTTGTAGGTTGCCAGTCGCAAAACGGCAGCAACGTACAACAGCACGCACAGAGCCTTTCTGCGGCTGGTCAAGGGGAAGCAGGGAAGTTTGCAAGTTCGGCGCGCTGGATGGACGATGGAACATCTTACGCGCAGGATCAAGACTTGTGGACCTCTATTGGCGACGAGCTAAAGATGGGAATTCCGGAAAATCCCCGGATTCGCGAACAGAAACAGAAGTATTTAAGTAATAAGAGCTATCTCCACGATGTAACGTTACGGGCAGAGCCGTATATGTACTGGATAGCCGGGCAAGTTAAGAAACGTAACATGCCTATGGAGCTGGTACTCCTACCCATAGTGGAGAGCGCTTTTGACCCACACGCGACGTCTGGCGCCAATGCCGCAGGCATTTGGCAGATCATTCCGAGCACCGGGCGAAACTATGGTCTGAAACAGACCCGCAACTATGATGCGCGTCGCGATGTTGTCGCTTCAACGACAGCCGCTCTCGACATGATGCAACGTCTGAACAAGATGTTTGACGGCGACTGGCTGTTAACGGTCGCAGCGTATAATAGTGGCGAAGGTCGTGTACTGAAGGCAATGAAAGCGAATAAAGCACGGGGTAAATCCACCGATTTTTGGTCGCTCTCACTGCCACAGGAAACAAAGATTTACGTACCGAAAATGCTGGCATTGAGCGATATTCTCAAGAACAGCAAGCGTTACGGTGTACAACTGCCAACACCAGACGAAAGTCGTGCACTGGCGCGTGTTCGCCTCAGTAATCCGGTTGATATTCAACAGGTTGCTGATATGACGGGTATGTCGGTAAGTAAATTGAAAACCTTTAATGCTGGCGTTAAAGGCTCAACCCTGGGGGCAAGTGGCCCGCAGTATGTAATGGTTCCGCAGAAACATGCTGAGCAGTTACGTGAGTCTTTAGCTTCTGGTGAAATCGCCGCCGTTCAGTCAACGCTGATCGCGGATGCATCATCAGTTAACAGCCGCAGCTATAAGGTTCGTTCAGGTGATACGCTTTCGGGCATTGCGTCACGTCTTGGCGTGAATGCGAAAGATCTGCAGCAGTGGAATAACCTGCGCAGCTCCGGCCTGAAAGTGGGTCAGACTCTGACGGTGGGTGCAGGTAGCAGCGCACAGCGTCTCGCCAGCAACAGCGATAGCATTACCTATCGCGTGCGCAAGGGCGATTCACTGTCCAGTATCGCAAAACGGCACGGCGTAAACATCAAGGATGTGATGCGCTGGAACAATGATACTGACAATCTGAAACCTGGCGACCAGCTGACGCTGTTTGTGAAGAACAGCGCGACGCCAGACTCCTGATAACACGATCGAAAGATAAAAAGGCACCGATTCCCCTCGGTGCTTTTTTTGTTTATTCCGCTTTTTGCGCTTCGGCCATGATGGTATCGCTGGTAAACGATCCATCTTCCTGCAGTTCAAAGTACGCCTTTACCTCCGCGGACGCACTCTCCTGATAGAGCCTGATCGCCTGGCTCAATGCTTCCGGGGTGCGCATACGCGCGATCCAGGAGCTGAACTCCAGCGGTAAGCGATCGGTAATCAACGCACGCGCGATCAGCCCCGCTTCAGTGATAAGCGACAACCACTCTCCGCTGGCGTAGTTTTGCACGTGCGAGGTATCGCGCAGCGCTTCTACCGTTTGCAGCCAGATATTGCGCACCGGGTGTCCAGGAGACATTACATCCATAATGATGAAGGTGCCGCCCGGCTTAAGAACACGTTTAACCTCGCGCAATGCCTGGCCGACATCATGCCAGTGGTGCGCGGAATAACGGCTGATTACCACTTCAAACGACGCATCTTCGAACGGTAAGGATTCGGCATAGCCCTGGCGCGTATCGATGTTGTCCAGCCCCTTCGCTTTCGCCGCCCCGGCAACGACGTCCAGCATCTGGCTGGATAAGTCATACGCGGTAACGTGCGCGACCTGCTGCGCAGCCGTAAAGCTGGCATGCCCTGCCCCGCAGCCTAAATCCAGAACGTGCGCCTGCGGGAACGCCGCCAGACGTTCACCGAGACGCACCAGGTCGCGGCCAGAAGCATGCACGGCGCTGCTCAGATAGGCACTTGCCTGAGAACCAAACTGTTTTTCTACGTTGTCATGATGGGAGCGTGTTGTTGTCATCGTACTGTCCTTTGTGAATGAAAAATAAAGGGCAGCACCCGCGCAGGCCTGCCCCACGGCAGACCTGACACACCATTATTTATCAGGTTTGCCGGGACTGAATTCAACTAGTAGAGGGTTATGATCCGAGGCGCGCGTCACCAGAACCGAGGCATCGTGCACGCTCAAACCACGATAGAAGACAAAATCGAGAGGACGACCAAAGGCTTTTTTGCGCTGGTCATCGCTAAAACGAACTTCACGCAGCGACATTTCGCGCGCAAAGCGATACAGCGCATTCATGCGCGGACGGCTCCAGGCGTTGAAGTCTCCCGCCATAATGATGGGCCCGCTGTGATGGGCAATCTGATCGCCGATCGGAAGTAACTGCTTACTGTAGACATCCACGCCCAGACTGAAATTTACCGCATGGATATTCACGACCATCAGCATTCGGGTATCCGGCAGCGGATAGACCGTTACCAGCGCCGATTTAGCCAGACGCAGGATAGGCTCGCGTTCGCGCAGTGGACAGCAATAGACCGGATGTGCTGCTGAAAGCGTCATCACACCTGAGGGGTGTTGCGGCAGGACAAATGCCGGCACCTGGTCGGCGGCGAGGTAGTTAGTTGTTGCAAACCGAACCAGTTCAGGCGTCGTTTGCGCCTCCTGCAGCAGAACCAGATGGGCATCTTTGCCGAAATTCTTGAGCACGGATAACCACTCCGCGCGCTGCTGTTTAAAGATATTCCACACCAGGACCCGAATTTTATCATCGCTGCTTAACGGCGTACCGGCGGGCAATGCCTGGCTAATACTCGCAAATGACCCCGGAGGCATAATTCTCTCCGCGGGCATTCCGGCAACATAACGCATGGCATAGGTATTTTTTCGCACTTTTGGAAACAGCCTCTGTAACATGAACCAGCCCGGAAAACGGACTGGTTCTAATGTTATAGGGACTTTAGGTCATACTTTCAACGCAATTTCTGAGAAACCGCTTTCCAGTTTTGTAAGCAAGCACTTACTGATGTTACCCCAGCGCCACCCGTGCTGGCTTATCGAGACGTCCACTCAGGCCAATCAGCAGGAAGGCCACCAGGACAATCACCGCGCCAATCCACGGAGTCTGGGCTAATCCAACATGCGCTACGGTTTGCCCGCCAATGATGGAGCCCAGCGCGATGCCAATATTAAATGCGGCAATGTTCAGGCCGGAAGCCACGTCCACCGCATTAGGCGTATAAAGCTCGGCTTTCTGGACAACGTAGACCTGCAGCCCGGGCACATTACCAAAGGCGAAGATCCCCATGACCAGCACGGTGACCAGCGCGGCGTAGTGTACCGAAGCCGTGAACTGGAAAATCATCAGCAGAACCACCAGGGCGGCGAAGATGAATTTCAGCGCTGGTACCGCACCATGCTTATCCGCAAGCTTGCCGCCCCAGATATTACCAATGGCAACGGAAATACCGTATCCCAGCAAAATCCAGCTCACGGCATTGGGTGAGAAGCCTGCGAGGTCCTGCATCATCGGCGCCAGGAAGGTGAAGGCGGTGAATACGCCGCCATAGCCCAGTGCCGTAACCGCATAGATGATCAGCAAACGCGGATGCGTGAGTACCTTCAGCTGATCGCGCAGGCTGGCGCTCGCCCGACCAGGAATATTCGACGGTACCAGCAGCAGGCTGGCCACCAGGGCGATCACACCCAGTAAGGAGACGGCCAGGAACGTTTCACGCCAGCCGAAGTGTTGTCCGATAAATGTTCCTAACGGTACGCCCGTAACGAGTGCGACGGTAAGTCCACCAAACATGATCGCAATGGCTGAAGCCGCTTTCTCTTTGGGCACCAGGCTGGTCGCAATGGTGGAACCTATCGAGAAAAACACGCCGTGTGCAAGGCCTGTCAACAGACGAGCAATTACCAGCGTGGTGTAGTCCGGCGCCTGCCAGGCCAGAATGTTGCCGGCGGTGAACAGCACCATCAGCGCGACTAACAGCTGCTTACGCGGAAAACGCCCGGTCAGGGCCGTCAGCACTGGCGCACCGACGGCGACGCCAAGGGCGTAAATAGATACCAGCAACCCCGCAGAGGGCAACGAGATCGCAAGCTGGTTAGCAATAGTGGGAACGAGCCCCACGATAACAAATTCGGTCGTGCCAATTGCAAAGGCACTGATCGTCAGGGCAAGTAGCGCCAGTGGCATAAAATACTCCGTATCATCAGGATTAAGATGACAGGCAGTATGCGCCAGTGCTTAAATAACAAAAATGGTCAAAATATCAATAGAATTTTGCAGGTGGTGCAACAATGAAAGCAACATCGGAGGAGCTGACAATCTTTGTCGCCGTCGTTGAAAGCGGCAGCTTTAGCCGCGCGGCCGAACAGTTGGGACAGGCTAACTCGGCCATCAGCCGTTCGGTAAAAAAACTGGAGATGAAGCTTGGAGTGAGTCTGCTCAACCGTACGACGCGGCAGCTGAGCCTGACGGAAGAAGGAGAGCGTTACTTCCGCCGCGTGCAGTCGGTACTGCAGGAGATGGCCGCAGCGGAGACGGAGATTATGGAGACCCGCAGCACGCCGCGTGGATTGCTGCGCATTGATGCGGCCACGCCGGTTGTGCTTCACTTTCTGATGCCGCTGATCAAACCTTTCCGCGAACGTTATCCTGAGATGACGCTTTCGCTGGTCTCCTCAGAGACGTTTATCAACCTCATCGAGCGGAAAGTGGATGTGGCTATCCGGGCGGGAACCCTGACAGATTCAAGCTTGCGTGCCCGCCCTCTGTTTGCCAGCTACCGCAAAATTATCGCTTCACCAGAGTATATTGCTGAACATGGTAAACCGGAGACGGTTGAAGAATTGAAGCAGCATCTGTGCCTGGGCTTTACGGAGCCTGTGTCGCTGAACACCTGGCCTGTCGCCTGTCATGATGGTCAACTTCATGAGATTACCTGCGGATTATCCTCAAACAGCGGGGAAACGCTGAAGCAGCTGTGTCTTGAAGGAAATGGTATCGCCTGCTTGTCAGACTATATGATTGACAAGGAGATAGCCCGGGGCGAACTGGTGGAGCTAATGGCCGATAAACGTCTGCCGGTCGAAATGCCTTTTAGCGCGGTGTATTACAGTGACAGAGCAGTGAGCACGCGCATTCGTGCCTTTATTGACTTCCTGAGTGAACATATAAAAACAGCTCCCGGAGGAGCTGTGTGAGGGTTCAGGTTACAGAGGGCGGGTCAAACTTAATCCCAGTCAGGAGCTAAACCTTCCGGGCTTACCAGGCGATCGTTGCATTCAAGTGCGGCGATCGCTTTTTTATCGTCTGCATCCAGATGAAGATCCGCTGCTAACAGGTTGCTGGCCAGGTTTTCACGCTTAGTTGATGATGGGATCACGGCATAACCTTCACCCATTGCCCATGCCAGAATCACCTGCGCGGCAGTCGCGTTATGTTTCTCTGCGATACGCGTAATCACTTCATCTTTCAGCGCTTTACCGTAGGCCAGCGTCATGTATGAGGTGATGTGGATCCCGTGGCTGTTTTGCCCAGTCCACGACTTTGCGGTTTTGCAGGTAGGGAGACAGCTCAATCTGATTGGTCGCAATATTTTCTGCACCTACAGCGGCAATGGCTTTTTCCATCAGCGGAATAGTAAAGTTGGAGATCCCAATTTCGCGGGTTAAGCCCTGAGCTTTCGCTTCCAGAAGTGTCTGCATGAATTCTTCCACAGAAACGGCATCGTTCGGTGAGGGCCAGTGGATCAGCGTCAGATCCACGTAGTCAGTACGCAGCTTTTTCAGGCTTTCTTTCAGGCTAGGGATCAGCTTATCTTTGCTGAGATTCTCAATCCAGATTTTCGTGGTGATAAACAGTTCGTTACGCGGTACACCGCTCTCTTCGAGAGCTTGTCCAACGGCAGCTTCATTTTCATAGATCTGTGCCGTATCAACTGCACGATAGCCCTGTTCGAGTGCGGTTTTAACCGATGCGATAACAACGTCGTCTTTCAGGCGGAAAGTGCCCAGACCAAATGCAGGGAGAGTCATACTATTCCTCAATCATTATGTTCGTAAACTGAGGATGATTATCGCTGGCGTTGTTATAGAGAAAAAGATCGCAAAACGCAGAGGATTTTTGCTAATTTCGCAATAATTAAACGTCAGATAAGAAAAAAGCCCTGAGCATTAGCTCAGGGCTTTTAATAAGTGGCGGAACGGACGGGACTCGAACCCGCGACCCCCTGCGTGACAGGCAGGTATTCTAACCGACTGAACTACCGCTCCACCGAAGACTGCTGTAACCACCGGATTTATGCACCGGCTTACTACTTAATTTGATGCCTGGCAGTTCCCTACTCTCACATGGGGAGACCCCACACTACCATCGGCGCTACGGCGTTTCACTTCTGAGTTCGGCATGGGGTCAGGTGGGACCACCGCGCTAAAGCCGCCAGGCAAATTCTGTTAATCTGTATCAGGCTGAAATTTGATTGTCTGTCTCTTCGCCAAAACACCTTCGGCGTTGTAAGGTTAAGCCTCACGGTTCATTAGTATCGGTTAGCTCAACGCATCGCTGCGCTTA
>NZ_JRJC01000049.1:0-548 GCF_000762975.1 Enterobacter sp. UCD-UG_FMILLET | reverse complement strand
GCTATTCTCTCCCTCTCTGGAGGGACTTGCTTGTGCGCCCTAATGCAGAAGGTTAGGTTGGCCATTTAAGCCATAGGCAAAAAAGCCTACTAAAACGCGTTGTAGAAATAATTCTGATAATCATTTTTCGGCTTGAAAATCCGATACCGCACTCCCTAATGCAGAAGGTTAGGTTGGCCATTTAAGCCATAGGCAAAAAAGCCTACTAAAACGCGTTGTAGAAATAATTCTGATAATCATTTTTCGGCTTGAAAATCCGATACCGCACTCTTGTTATTTTTTTGGGCTCTTCTGGTGTAAATCAGAGATTATTAGAATTATTTTTACAGTGATTATTGAAACTCTTCTCGAAGGTGTTCGAAAAGGCCCATCTCTTCTATTTCGCAAGGAATGTTTTGATAATACAAGAATTTTTGATTATCAGAATTCGAAATCACTTCACCCGCTGGATCACTTCACCCGCTGGATCACTTCACCCGCTGGATCACTTCACCCGCTGGATCACTTCACCCGCTGGATCACTTCACCCGCTGGATCACTTCACCCGC
>NZ_JRJC01000048.1:0-707 GCF_000762975.1 Enterobacter sp. UCD-UG_FMILLET | reverse complement strand
ATTGCACTGGGTTTCCCCATTCGGACATCGCCGGGTCAAAGGTTCATATCACCTCGCCGGCGCTTTTCGCAGATTAGCACGTCCTTCATCGCCTCTGACTGCCAGGGCATCCACCGTGTACGCTTAGTCGCTTAACCTCACAACCCGAAGATGTTTCACTTCTGATTGCGAAAATTTGAGAGACTCGAACACACATAACATGTGTGTCGTTTCAATTTTCAGCTTGATCCAGATTTTTAAAGAGCAAATATCTCAAACATGACTCGTAAGTCAGTTTTGAGATATGACGGCAGGTGACTTTCACTCACGAACCAGCAAGTGGCGTCCCCTAGGGGATTCGAACCCCTGTTACCGCCGTGAAAGGGCGGTGTCCTGGGCCTCTAGACGAAGGGGACGTAAAGTCTCAATCGCAAGACGCCTTGCTATTTACTTTTCATCAGACAATCTGTGTGAGCACTRCAAAGGCAGGTTCTTTAAGGTAAGGAGGTGATCCAACCGCAGGTTCCCCTACGGTTACCTTGTTACGACTTCACCCCAGTCATGAATCACAAAGTGGTAAGCGCCCTCCCGAAGGTTAAGCTACCTACTTCTTTTGCAACCCACTCCCATGGTGTGACGGGCGGTGTGTACAAGGCCCGGGAACGTATTCACCGTAGCATTCTGATCTACGATTACTAGCGATTCCGACTTCATGGAGTCGAGTTGCA
>NZ_JRJC01000047.1:0-236194 GCF_000762975.1 Enterobacter sp. UCD-UG_FMILLET | reverse complement strand
CTCGGAAGGGTAGTGGTGCGCACGTTCTGCCAGGCCGACTTTCGCCAGCAGGTCTTTTGCCAGCGCTTCCGCTGCCGCTTTGCTGGCACCGCGCACGCGCAGCGGGCCAAACATCACGTTTTCCAGCGCCGTGAGGTGCGGGAACAGGTAGAACTGCTGGAACACCATGCCCGCTTCCTGACGAATCAGACGATCGTCCACTTTCGGGTCGTTTACCTTCAGGCCGTCGACGATCAGATCGCCGCTGGTGATCTCTTCCAGCTTGTTGATGCAGCGCAGCAGGGTGGATTTACCGGAGCCGGATGGCCCGATAATCACCACTACTTCACCCTGCTTGATGTTCAGATCGATATTGTGCAGCACCTGGGTTGGGCCAAAGTGCTTGGAAACGTTTTTAAATTCAATCACAGGATTTTCATCCTTCTTTCAAGACGACGCAGAACGAAGCTCAGAACCAGAGTAATGATCAGGTAGACAACGGCTACCGCACTCCAGATTTCCAGCGCGCGGAAGTTGCCAGCAATGATCTCCTGTCCCTGACGGGTCAGCTCGGCCACGCCGATAACAATGAACAGCGACGTATCTTTAATGCTGATGATCCACTGGTTACCGAGCGGCGGCAGCATGCGACGCAGCGCCAGCGGCAGAATAACGTGGCGGATCGTTTCGCGACGAGAAAGACCTAGCGCCAGACCGGCTTCACTGAAACCTTTATGAATCGACAGCACCGCACCGCGGGTGATTTCCGCAATGTAGGCGCCTGAGTTGATCATAATGGTGACGACGGCTGCGCTGAACGGGTCGATGCGCAGGTCGGTGAACGCCATAGGCAGGGCGAAGTAGATGAACATGACCTGCACGACAATAGGCGTGCCGCGGATCACTTCGATGAAAACCAGTGCGATGTGGTTTGCGATCCAGCCGCCGTAGGTGCGGGCGAAACCGGCGACAAGACCGATAATCAACCCACCAACCAGACCCAGGACCGAAATCCACAGGGTCATTTTAGCGCCTTCAAGCAAGATAGGAATGGCAGGCCAGATGGCGCTCCAGTCAAACTGCATGATAATTTCCTGTTACTGTTACCGTGTTTCAAAAATAGCAGGGGCGAAAGGTCGCCCCCGAGTGAACGTCATTTTTACGTCTTATTATTTAGGCTCGGTGCCGAACCATTTTTTGTAGATTTCGTTATAGGTGCCGTTCTCTTTCAGCGTTTTCAGCGCGCCGTTAACTTTCGTGCGCAGGTCGTCGCTGCCTTTCGGGAACGCGATACCGTACTGCTGCGCTTCCAGAGACTCGCCAACGGCTTTGAACTTGCCGTTACCGGCTGTCTTGATGAAGTACAGGATGTTAGGCGTGTCGTGCAGAACAGCGTCAGCACGGTTGGTGCCGAGTTCCATGTACGCGTTGTCGATGTTCGGGAACTGACGCAGGTCTTTGGTTTTGATATTTGCTTTCGCGTAATCAACAGAACCGGTGCCGCTCTTCACTGCCACCACTTTGCCGTCGAGATCTTTCACGCTTTTTACGTCGTTATTATCGGCTTTGACCATCACCAGCAGGCCGCTTTTGTAGTAGCCGTCAGAGAAGTCGATCGCTTTTTTACGTTCATCGGTAATGGTGATGCCTGCCAGTGCCAGATCAACGTTTTTGGTTTGCAGTGCCGGAATGATGCCGCTGAAGTCCATAGGCTTCAGGGTGTAATCCAGCTTGAGTTCTTTTGCGATAGCGGCCCACAGATCCACATCAAAACCAACGTATTTATCACCCTGTTTGAATTCAAACGGAACGAACGCCGTGTCGGTCGCCACAACCAGTTTGTCGGCAGCCTGAGAGGACACTGCAAAAGCCAGGGTAAGTGCAGCCAGTGAAACTTTTAATACAGACTTCATAGCATTTCCTTTTATATCCACGGGGCGATCCCCTGCGAGAACAGGTGGCACAATGAAAAAATCGTGCCAACTTTACAAGCTATTGTTTTGCAAAGGGGATGATGTCATGCATTGCACAATAAATGGGGCAATGAGGCTTTATTGCACCAAAGTGAAGCACCGTTTTGGTGCGCTTCGTTTGGCCCAACTGACGGGGAGATATTTAGCGTAAATTCTGACGAAAAAACAATCTTCCGTTAACGGTTGTGTGAGGTGATTATTACATTTCGTTCACTTTTGCAGGTGTGCAGACAAAAACTGTGCACCACAGATGTGCAAAACCCTCGCCGAAGGGCGAGGGTTTGATAGAAAATTCGTATGAATTATTCGATGTTAGATTCGATAAACCACAGGAACTGATCCAGGTCGCGGGACGCGGCGGTGAAAATGTCTGCAGTATCTTCGTCTTTGGCTTCGCCAATCGCTTTGCGCACGTCATTGGCCACAATCGCGTAGCGGTCCGCCAGCTCTTTCAGGTGATCCTGAACGGTATGGATATCCAGCGGATAACTCTTCAGTGGCGTTTTGCTGTTGATCACCTGCGTGGTACCCAGCGCCACGCCGCCTAGCTGAACGGCACGTTCAGCCATCGTATCGAGGTGGGTCACCAGTGCTGTGCGGAAGCCATCCAGCATTTCATGAACGGCAATAAAGTTTGCACCGCGCATATTCCAGTGGGCCTGTTTGGTGATCAGCGAAAGATCGATGAACTGGATCACCTGGCGATTCAGCAACTCAATGGTCGCCTTTTTGTCGCTATCCGATACATCGTTACGGGTATAAAGCAAATTAGACGCTTTCGTTTTCACCAGTTTAGCGGTACTCATAATCTCATATCCTCTTGATGTTTATGTCCCAGGTAATTACGGAACTAAGTATAGCACCGGATTTTTTCTCTGCGGTTTGGCTGTGCCTATCGGTTTAATAGCGAGAAGTGGCTTGAGAATTTAATTAATTGAAATTAAAGATTTATTTTTTACTTGATACAGATCAATCTTAATTGCTGGTTAGGCGTGTAAACGCAGAGGGATATTTCGAAAATAGCGCAAAGAATGTAAAAAATTATAACGTCTGTCTTTTTGGCCTTTATTCTGCATGGCATGGAAGCCATGCAGAATATATGGCCTTAGCTGATATCCACTTTCTCAACTTTAGGTTCCGGGCGCATGGTGAGCGTCGAGCCCATTGATGCCGCGATAATCGAGCAGAGCGCCAGCGTCTGGGTCAATGTCAGGGTTTCGTCGAGAAACACCATCCCGGAAATGGCGGCTAGCGCAGGCTCCATGCTCATCAGCGTACCAAATATGCGCGTCGGCAGACGCGTAAGGGCAATCATCTCCAGAGAGTAGGGAAGTGCGGTAGACAGAATCGCGACCGCCAGCCCGATGGGCATGACCGACCATTGCCAGATAGATTCGGTCGCCTGCGCCATGCCGATGGGCACAAAGACGATGGCAGCGATCAGGGACCCCAGCGCGACGGTCGCCGGACCGTGCTCTTCTCCTGCACGCTGGCCCGTAAGTATATAGACGGCCCAGCAGGCGCCAGCTCCCAGCGCCAGGGCTGCGCCCGTCAGATCGATCTCAGCGACGCTCTGGCCCAGCGGCAGCAGGAACCATAAGCCCAGAACGGCTAACACGACCCAGATAAAATCGACCGGACGTCGCGAGGAGAAAAGCGCCACCGCCAGCGGGCCGGTAAACTCCAGCGCGACGGCGATCCCCAGCGGTATCGTCTGAATAGAGAGATAGAACAGATAGTTCATTGCCCCGAGGGAAAGTCCATAAAACAGCAGGGGTAAACGCTGCTCCTTTTTGAAGCGCAGACGCCAGGGTTTGAAAATGACCACCAGTATCGCCGTGCCCAGCACGATACGCAGGGCTGTCACCCCTGGTGCCCCTACCAGCGGAAAAAGAGATTTTGCAAGCGAAGCACCGCTTTGAATGGACAACATGGCAATGAGTATGACTGCGACCGGCAACCAGACCGACGACGTGCGGGATAACCCAGGCATCCTTTCTCCTGTCAGCTTATGTCAAATGAGGTAAAGGTTGCAGTGTAAAGGAAATAAGCGGCAACGGTTGAGGCGCTGTTGAAAAAAAACCGTGTCAAATCCGTAAAATGGTTAAGCGCTGGTGGATTTATCGCCTGATAGATTAGGAATAATCTGGATGAATGTAACGGCGCGTGCGCGCAATATGCGCATTTAGTAGTGAAAATTGCATGTGATTTGAAAGAGATAGCTGAGGCTGGAAACGTTCTGTTACAGGAAAGGTTTCATTAGACATCACGAATCACAAAGAGTTTCGCAAATTTTTTTGATATATTTAAAACTTACGGACTTACTTGAAGCACATTTGAGGTGGTTATGAAAAAAATTGCATGTCTTTCAGCACTGGCCGCTGTACTGGCTGTTTCCGCAGGTACCGCTGTAGCTGCTACTTCTACTGTTACTGGTGGTTACGCTCAGAGCGACTATCAGGGCGTGATGAACAAAGCTAACGGTTTCAACCTGAAGTATCGCTACGAACAGGATAACAATCCACTGGGCGTGATCGGTTCTTTCACTTACACCGAGAAAGATCGTTCTGAAAACGGCGCATACAACAAAGGCCAGTACTACGGCATCACCGCTGGTCCAGCTTACCGTCTGAACGACTGGGCGAGCATCTACGGTGTTGTAGGTGTTGGCTACGGTAAATTCCAGCAGACTGAAAACCAGAGCGAAAGCCGCACTGCAAGCAACAGCGACTATGGCTTCTCCTATGGCGCAGGCCTGCAGTTCAACCCAATCCAGGACGTTGCTCTGGACTTCTCCTATGAGCAGAGCCGTATCCGCAACGTTGACGTTGGCACCTGGATCGCGGGCGTAGGTTACCGCTTCTAATCACTTCGGTGATTAAATAAAAAATCCGCCCAATGTGGCGGATTTTTTTTGTTTTTTTCCTCTCCCCGTGGGGTGAGGGCATCAGATCGCTACTTACTCTTAATATCAAAAATATCCGTACCCAGATGGTTGTAGTCAACTTTCTGTAACTTGAAGTTGGTAACGTACACTGGGGGAGCTTTCTTGTTAGAGACAAACGGGTAAGCCGTTTTTATCTGCTCGGCTGTAATTCCCGTCCACTGCGAGAAGAACTGCAGGAAATCATTTGCCGAACGACGCGCTTTAATCACGCGATGCGTTTTATCGTCGCTCGACAGCACCATAAACGGCACCTGGAAGTTCTGCTGGAACTTGTCATCGTGCGCCAGATACTGCACCTCTTTACCACGCTCTTTAAACGCCAGCCCGTGATCCGAGAAATAGACCATCGAGAAGCTGTCGCCCGTATTGCGTAGCTGATCGTACAGTTTGCTCAGCAGGTCGTCGGTTTGCGTCATGGTGTAGAGATAGCAAGAGGTCTCTTTGGACTGCACGAATTCAGCGTACTTCCCGCCAGTCCGATCGCAGGCCTGCGGGTGCGACCCCATCAGGTGCAGGACGATCAGCTGAGGCTGGGTGCGCGGGGTGGCGAAGACCTGTGCCGTCATTTTCAACAGCGCTTCGTCTTTGGTGTTTTTGTCGGCTTCGAAGTCGCCATTTTTCAGGAACTGCACTTCGTCAGCGCGTTTGGCGATACTGGCGATGGCCGTATCGTATTCGCCAATTTGCCCCTGATTAGAGAACCACCACGTCTGAAAACCCGCGCGGTTTGCCAGGGTGACAAAATTATCCTGATACTGGGGTTTGCCGTCGACGACACGGTTTAGGGTCAGGCCGAGCGATTTCTGCGTCGAGCCGCTGGCCGCGACGTAATCGGTAAACAGCGTGCCTTTGACCGAACTGGCAAACGGTGTGTTATCCCAGTGTCCGCCGAAGGCTCCCATTGCATCGCGACGGGCACTTTCGCCAATCACCACCACATAGGTGTGATATTTCGGCTTAACGGCCAGCACGTTCCAGGTGTCTTTCATATTGGAAAGCTCAGCCATGCGCGCCTGCTCGTCGAGAACCTCTTTATTATTGACAACGACGTCCTTCACGAAGCGGAAAACCGGATAGCCGATATTGCTGAGCCTTAGCTTACCGTCCCAGGGAATATTCTGGATGGGGGCGACAAACGCCACGGCAACGCTGAACACCAGACAGAGTATTTCGATCTTACCCCAGGATTTTTTCTCGCCCGACTGACGGCGGATGGCGATAACGCCCAACGCGAAGATAAAGAGCCCGACCACGTAGCTGTACCACGGGAAAATCGTCAGGATCTCTGTTGACTCTTCCATATTGGTCGAGTGCAGCGCCAGCAGGGTATTAAAGTTTGGCGCGCCGTAAGCCTGACCAAACGGGAAATAGAGTGCAGCGACCAGCGAACAGATCCCGATTAACGCTTTTTGCACGCGCGGTGCGGCTCGCCACAGCAAATGCAGAACGCAGGTAAAGGCCACCGCGTAGAGCAGACTAAAGGGATAACCCAGCGCAAAGTTAATCAGTAATGACTGCAAAAAGTAAAAACCCGTCCACGGGCTTAAGGCCCGGCTGCGGGTAACAACGGTATCTATCAGGGTAACATTCATAGGTCACTATCATGGATGAAAACGCCATGTGCTCACCCTGGCGTCAAGGGTCATAACCTGCCTGACAGTGCGTGGAGAGGGAATGAGGGTCCGCTTCAGCGAGCCGCAAATTGTGCAGGGCTGCAAGAAGATAGTGCGAGCGCTAAATAATATCAACAGTTGCTAAGCAGATGTTTTGCGAAGGGGATTGCAAATCCGTAAAAAAGATCGGGAATAAGGCGGCTGGAAGCCAGTTTACAGCGAGATTGTGACGGGAAAATGAAGCGGCGTACCGCAACGCCGCTTAGTGGGAAGGTTTGTCGTCCTGATGCGGTTTGTTGTTAAACATATCGCACAGCATGTTCAACAGCATTAAGCGCACTTTAAAGGGAGAGTGGGTAAACACGGTCATGCACCTCTTGAATTCGTTCATAAGACCTCCTGAGTTTTGATCCCTTCGATCCGTGAAGGGTGACTGCATTACATACAGATATAGCACAGGCTATATTGTATAGCTATGGCTATTTCGTTAATTTTTTGTGCTTGCGGAGCTATGGTTTACAATGTGCGCTCTCGAAACCGGGCGCTGGAAGCGTCACCCCACTGAGGAAGTACAATGAACCGTCGCGCAGGTCATCCGACAATCAGGAAAACGACGCAACTGGTGAATGTTGAAGAACATGTCGAAGGTTTTCGCCAGGTCCGTGAAGCGCACCGGCGTGAACTGATTGATGACTATGTTGAACTCATTTCCGATCTGATTCGTGAGGTTGGTGAAGCGCGCCAGGTCGATATGGCCGCCAGGCTGGGGGTTTCACAGCCAACTGTCGCTAAAATGTTAAAACGCCTGGCCTCCGTGGGCTTAATTGAAATGATCCCCTGGCGCGGTGTTTTTCTGACGCCGGAAGGGGAGAAGCTCGCGCAGGAGAGCCGCGAGCGCCACCAGCTTGTCGAGAATTTTTTGCTGGTGCTGGGCGTCAGCCCGGAGATTGCCCGCCGGGATGCGGAAGGAATGGAACACCACGTGAGCGAAGAGACGCTGGTGAAGTTTCGCGAATTTACCCTTAAATATGGTCCCTCCGCTGAATGAAAATCCCTGGACTGCAGGCCCTGGCACGCGATCGTTTCTTCCATCTCTTATTACTCATTGGCGCAGGGTTAAGCCTCTTTGTGCCGTTTGCGCCACACGCCTGGCCCGCCGCGATTGACTGGCGAACCATCATTACCCTGAGCGGCCTGATGATGCTCACCAAAGGGGTCGAGCTGAGCGGCTATTTTGACGTTCTGGGCCGTAAAATGGTGCGCCGCTTTGCCACCGAGCGCAGGCTGTCCCTGTTTATGGTGTTCTCCGCCGCGGTGCTGTCGACGTTTCTGACCAACGATGTGGCGCTGTTTATCATCGTGCCCCTCACGCTCACGCTGCGTAAGCTGTGCGAGATCCCGGTCAGCCGGCTGATCATCTTTGAAGCACTGGCCGTCAATGCGGGCTCGCTTCTGACGCCAATCGGCAACCCGCAAAATATCCTTCTGTGGGGACGGTCCGGTCTGTCGTTTGCCGCCTTTACCTGGCAGATGGCCCCTCTGGCGCTGGTGATGATGCTGTCGCTGATGGCGGTGTGCTGGTTTGCGTTTCGGGATAAAAAGCTGCAGTACCACAGCGGAACAACCGGCCCGCAGTGGCAGCCGCGCCTGGTGTGGAGCTGCCTCGGGTTATACATCGTCTTTCTGTTCGCGCTGGAGCTGAAGTATGAGCTGGCGGGCGTCCTGCTCGTTGCCGCGGGGTTTGTCGTCCTGGCGCGTCGCGTGCTGGTGAGCGTGGACTGGACGCTGCTGCTGGTCTTTATGGCGATGTTTATTGATGTGCATCTTCTTATCCAGCTTCCGGTGCTGCAGAACGTTCTGCACAGCGTCAGCACGCTGTCTCAGCCGGGACTGTGGCTGACGGCGATTGGCCTGTCGCAGTTTATCAGCAACGTGCCGTCCACCATTCTGCTGCTCAACTATGTTCCGCCCGATACGCTCCTGGCCTGGGCGGTGAACATCGGCGGGTTTGGGCTGCTGCCCGGCTCGCTGGCAAACCTGATTGCGCTGCGTATGGCCAACGACCGTCGCATCTGGTGGCGTTTCCACGTCTGGTCGATTCCGATGCTGGTTTGGGCCGCGGCGATCGGTTTCGGAATATTCCTTCTCATATAGTGCGCAATTTGTCAGTTTTTCCTGGCAAACGTATAGCAACGTCCTAGCTTTAGTGAACGGCATAGTGTGATGCCGCTCACTGACAGGACCGTTGTTGAACTATGGCTGAAGATCAAAACCCGCCTGCTGACGAGCAGGACAAAAACAATAATGAGCGTAAGCGCCCGGGCAAGAAACCGTTAATTATCCTCGGCGTTGTCGTGGTGGTGATGGTCGTCGTGGCGCTGGTCTGGTGGTTTTTAACCCGTAACGAAGAGACGACCGACGACGCCTTTACCGACGGCGACGTGGTGACGATTGCCCCCAAAACGGCGGGCTACGTTACCGAGCTGCGCGTGCGCGACAACCAGCGCGTGAAAAAGGGCGATCTGCTGGTGGTTATCGATCCGCGTGACACCACCGCGCAGCGCGATCAGGCTCAGGCCCAGCTTGGGCTGGCTATCGCGCAGCTGCATCAGGCCCAGGCGCAGCTGGCGCTTTCAAAAGTCCAGTATCCCGCCCAGCGTGACGAAGCCAAAGCGCAGGTGCTGAAAGCGCAGGCCGATCTGGCGAACGCGCAGGCAGAGTACCGCCGTCAGCGCGGCGTTGACCCGCGTGCGACCACCCAGCAAAGTATCGATTCCGCGAACGCTCAACTGCGCAGCGCGCAGGCAGGGCTGGCCAGCGCTCAGGCGCAGCTGGAAGTGGCAGAGCAGGTCCAGCTGCAAATCCGCCAGCAGGAAACCAACGTTGAAGCGCGCGAGCGTCAGGTCGATCAGGCGAAAGCGCAGCTGGAAACGGCCAATCTGAACCTCTCTTACACCGAAGTCCGCGCCCCGTTCGACGGGTTTGTCACCAAACGCAACGTGCAGCCCGGCACGCTGGTGCAGGCGGGAACGGCGCTGTTCTCGCTGGTTTCCCCGAACGTGTGGGTGGTGGCGAACTTTAAAGAGTCGCAGCTCGAGCGCATGAAGCCGGGCGATAAGGTCACCGTGTCCGTCGACGCCTGGCCGGATATGGCGCTCGAGGGCCACGTTGACAGCATCCAGCAGGGCAGCGGCTCGCGCTTCTCCGCCTTCCCGGCAGAAAATGCCACCGGCAACTTCGTCAAAATTGTGCAGCGCGTGCCGGTCAAAATCGTGATTGATAAGGGCCTGGATCCAAACAAACCGCTGCCGCTGGGGCTGTCGGTCGCACCGAAGGTGACGGTGGAATGACGGATCACAGCCACGACAGCTGGAAGCCCGCCAGCAATCCGTGGGCGGTGGCGATTGTCGTTACCCTGGCGGTATTCATGGAGATTCTGGATACCACCATTGTTAACGTGGCGCTCCCCCACGTTGCAGGCTCGCTCTCGTCCAGCTATGACGAATCCACCTGGGTGTTAACCAGCTATCTGGTGGCGAACGGCATCGTGCTGCCCATCTCGGCGTTTCTGAGCCGGGTGTTTGGCCGCAAGCAGTTCTTCCTGATTTGCATCGTGATGTTCACCGTCTGCTCGTTCCTGTGCGGGATCGCCACCGAACTGTGGCAGATCATCCTGTTCCGCGTGATGCAGGGCTTTTTTGGCGGCGGGCTGCAGCCCACGCAGCAGTCGGTGCTGCTCGACTACTTCAAACCCGAAGACCGGGGCAAAGCGTTTGGTCTGTCCTCCATTGCGATTATCGTTGCGCCGGTGCTGGGCCCGACGCTGGGTGGCTGGATCACCGATAACTACTCCTGGCGCTGGGTGTTCTTTATCAACATTCCGGTGGGGATTGTCACGGTGCTGGCGATCTACCAGCTGCTGGAAGATCCGCCGTGGGAGAGCAAGTCAAAAGAGAAGCTGACTATCGACTGGACGGGGATCGGCCTGATCGCGCTGGGGCTGGGCTGTCTCCAGGTAATGCTCGACCGGGGAGAAGATGAGGACTGGTTCTACTCGAACTTTATCCGCACCTTCGGCGTGTTGACGCTTGTCGGCATTATCGGCGCCATCTACTGGCTGGTATATGCCAGAAAGCCGGTGGTGGATCTGCACTGCATGAAGGACCGCAACTTTGCCATCTCCAGCCTGCTGATGGCGGGGATGGCGATGATTTTGTACGGCAGTTCCGTGGTGATCCCGCAGCTGGCGCAGCAGGACCTGGGCTATACCGCCACCTGGTCCGGGCTGGTGCTGTCGCCCGGCGCGGTGCTGATCGTATTGACTATCCCGCTGGTGCTGAAGCTGATGCCGGTGGTACAGACGCGCTGGATTATCGCCTTTGGCTTTACCTGTCTGGCGGTGTCGTTCTTCTGGTCGCGCACGCTGACGCCGGATATCGACTTCGAAACGCTGGTGCTGTTCCGCAGCGCCCAGTCGATAGGGCTGGGGTTCCTGTTTGTGCCGCTCACGACTATTGCGTTTATCTCGATACCGAGGCGGCTGAATGCCGATGCGGCGGCGCTGTTTACCATGTTCCGTAACGTTGCGGGGTCGGTTGGGATATCGCTTTCGACGGCGGCCATTACCGAACGCGCCCAGGCGCACAGCGCGCATCTGGCGTATCACGCCTCGCCGCTTAACGAGCAGTTCCAGCAGGCGATACGCGAAAGCGCCCAGGCGATCCAGAACTTCACCACCCAGGTAGGGGACCCCACCGGGATTGCCACCGGACGCATGTATCAGACCATGATTGAGCAGTCACGCTTCCTTGCCTACATCGACGTCTTCACCATTCTGAGCGCGGTGGCCTTGTTACTGATTCCGTTTTGTTTGTTGCTCTCGCCGGTTAAGAGCGAGGGGAGTGCAGGAGCACATTGATGATACACAGACGTTTACACCCCCTGATGATAATGATGCTGCTGGCGGGCTGCGCCGTCGGGCCGGATTACCAGCAGCCTGCGCCGCCCGCCGTTACGCACTGGAACGATAAGGGCGACAGCGCGGTGAAGTCGCAAACTACCTCAGCCGCGACCAATCCGCGCTGGTGGAAGACCTTCGGCTCGCCGCAGCTCGACAGCCTGGTTGAGCGCGCCATTGCCGGAAACCTGACGCTGCAGCAGACGGTGCTGCGCATTGCCGGGGCCCGCGAGCAGATTAACCAGGCGGGCGGGGCGTTTTATCCGTCGGTGAACGGTAATCTGCAGGCAACGCGCCAGCAGCTTGGCCTGGAAGGGGAGCTGAAATCCCACGGCGTGTATGACCAGGTGGATAGTATTGATCCCAACCTGAAGGGCGCGCTGGGGTCGCTGACGCAGCCGATTAATCTCTACCAGGGCAGCTTCGACGCCCAGTGGGAAATCGACCTGTGGGGCAAGGTGCGTCGTCAGGTGGAAGCCGCCGAAGCGCAGCAGAAGGCCGCCATCGAGCAGCGTAACGACGCGCTGGTGTCGCTGGAGGCCGAAGTGGCGCGCGCGTGGCTTCAGCTGCGCGGGGCGCAGAGCATTATCGCCACGCTGAACACCCAGATTAAAAGCGCGCAGCAGACGCTGGATCTGACCGAAAGCCGCCAGCGTGGCGGGCTGTCGCCGCAGATGGACGTGGAAAACGCCCGGGCGCAGTTAGGCAACCTTGAGGCACAGCTTCCGCAATATCAGGCGCAGGAGCGGCAGGCGATGAACGGCCTGGCGATCCTGCTCGGCAAGCCGCCGGGGGCGCTGGATGCGGAATTGCAAAGCGTGCAGCCGATGCCTGCCTTGCCGGATATTGTGCAGACCGGCATTCCGTCCACGCTGGCGCGACGCCGTCCGGACGTGCGCGAAGCGGAGGCGAACCTCCACGCCGCCACGGCGCAAATCGGCGTCTCGGTGGCGGAGCTGTTCCCGAGCTTTACGCTCTCCGGACAGTTTGGCCTGCGCAACAGCGAAACCAACTGGCTGACCGACTGGAGCAGCCACTTCTACAGCTTTGGCCCGCAGGTCTCTATTCCCATCTTCCAGGGCGGTCGGCTGGTCTCCAGCGTCAAGGTGGCGCGCGCGCAGCAGGGAGCGGCGGTGCTGGACTATCGCCAGACGGTGCTGACCGCGCTCGGGGATGTGGAAAACGCGCTGGTGAGCTATCGCACCGACCAGCAGCGTGAAGCGGGTCTCGCAAAAACGATCGACGCCCTGCAAAACGCCTTTGATTTAGCAAGCGACAGCTACCGCCAGGGGATCGCCAGCTTTATCGACGTGCTGGACGCCCAGCGTCAGCTGGCGCAGGCCCAGCAGCAGCGCGCGCAGGCGCAGGTGCAGAGCGCGCTCGATCTGGTGGCGCTCTACAAGGCCCTCGGCGGCGGCTGGGAGCCGTATCAGCAGGTGCAGTTACCGGACTACAGCGTCTTTGGCGACGCCCCGCGCGGATAAATTCAGAGGATTGGGCAAGAAACGGACAGGAACACCACATTCGCGATGGCTGAGGGGCGGGTATAACTATCGGGTACCCAATCGACATGCGAGGAATAACTTATGCGTTATCAAAAACTGGGCAACACCGGTCTGTTTGTTTCTGAACTGTGCCTCGGCACCATGACCTTTGGCGGCGAGGGCGGCATGTGGGGCAAGATTGGCCAGCTCCAGCAAAGTGAAGCCGAGCAGCTGGTGGGCCGCGCGCTGGATGCCGGGATCAACTTCATCGACACCGCGGACGTTTACTCGGAAGGACGCTCGGAGGAGATCACCGGTCAGGCGCTGAAAAACCTGAAAATCCCTCGCGAGAACGTGGTGGTCGCCACCAAAGTGTTCGGCGAAACGGGAACGGCAGGGGTGAACTCGCGCGGCAGCTCGCGCTATCACATCATCAGCAGCGTGAAGGAGAGCCTGCACCGCCTGCAGCTCGATCATATCGATCTCTACCAGCTTCACGGCTTCGACCCCGCAACGCCGATTGAAGAGATGCTCTACGCGCTGGATAACCTGGTGCAGCACGGCCACGTGCGCTACATCGGCGTCTCGAACTGGGCGGCGTGGCAGATTGCCAAAGCGCTCGGTATTTCTGAACGTCTTGGGCTGGCGCGTTTCGCGTCGTTGCAGGCGTATTACACCATTGCCGGGCGCGATCTGGAGCGCGAGCTGGTGCCGATGATGCAGAGCGAAGGCGTTGGGCTGATGGTCTGGAGCCCGCTGGCTGGCGGTCTGCTGAGCGGAAAATATGGCCGCGACGGGCAGAGCGAAGCCGGTGGTCGCCGTCTGGAGTTTGACTTCCCGCCGGTGAATAAAGATCGCGCCTTCGACTGCGTGGACGTAATGCGCACTATCGCCGAAAGCAAGGGCGTCTCCGTCGCGCAAATCGCGCTGGCGTGGCTGCTGCATCAGAAAGCGGTGACCAGCGTCATCATTGGCGCGAAACGCGTTGAACAGCTGGACGACAATATCGCCGCGACCGGGATCCTCTTAAGCGAAGACGAACTCAAGCAGCTTGATGCGGTGAGCGCGCTGCCGCGCGAATACCCGGGCTGGATGCTGGAGCGGCAGGGTGAATATCGCCGCAATCAGCTCGCGCAACAATAACCTTCCTCGCCCCGGCAGTGCATCGCTTATCGGGGCTTTTTTTCCCGCATTGCTCACAAAAAACGATCCTCCTCTTTGATCCCCTTTTCATCTTCGCCTATATGACTAGTCATAATATTTTAAATGACTAGTCATATAGGGAGAGACCATGAACAATCAGCTGCCAGCAAACTTTTTATGGGGCAACTCGGTATCCAGCATGCAGACGGAAGGTGCATGGAACGTGGGTGGGAAGGGGATGTCGGTGTACGACATTCGCGAAGCCGGGGAGAACGTCTCCGACTGGAAAGTCGCGACCGACTCCTATCACCGCTATCGGGAAGATTTCGACCTGATGCAGGATCTGGGCATGAACTGCTACCGCTTCCAGATCTCCTGGAGCCGCGTCTGCCCGCAGGGCGACGGCGCGTTCAACGACGAGGGCATCGCATTTTACGACCGCTTTATTGACGATTTGATCGCCCGCGGCATCGAGCCGATGGTTTGTCTATATCACTTCGATATGCCGCTGGCGCTGGCGCAGGAGTACAACGGCTTCAACGACCGCCGCGTGATGGAGGCCTTTATCCGCTACGGCAAAAAGATGATCGACTGCTATGGCGACCGCGTGAAGTACTGGCTGACCTTCAACGAGCAGAACATCTTCCATATGCCGGAAGCCTTCCGCATTTCCGGCTATATGCACGGCGAGAAAACCCTGCGCGAGCTGTACGAGCTGCAGCACCATACGATGGTGGCGCACATGGCGCTGACCGAGTATCTGCATCAGACCAGACCCGGCCAGCTGATGGGCGGCATGCTGGCGCACCAGCTGATCTACCCGGCCACCTGCAAACCGCGCGATATCTTCTGCGCCCAGCAGTACGACGAGTTCCTCAACCAGAACCTGCTGCGCGTCTTCGCAGGGCAGGGCTACAGCCCGGCGGTGATGGCGGTGGTGGAGCAGGAAGGCTTTGGCGATATCTACCGCGCCGAGGATTTAGCGCTGCTGGCGCGCACCAGAAACGACTATATGGCCTTCAGCTACTACGCCAGCAAAACGCTGGACAGCGATGCGATCCCGGAAGGCACGCCGGTGAACTATTACCTGCTGCACGGCGAGAAAAACAATCCGTACCTGAAGGCCACCGAGTGGAACTGGCAGATCGATCCGCTGGGCTTTCGCACCATCATCACCCGCTACGCCAACGACTGGCGGATGCCGGTCTTCCCGATCGAAAACGGCATCGGGGTGATTGAGTCCTGGGACGGCGTCAATCCTATCGAGGACACCTACCGCATCGACTACCACCGAGCGCATATCAATGCCATGAAGGAGGCGATGTTCGAGGACGGGGCAGAGGTGATCGGCTACCTCGGCTGGGGGTTAATCGACATTCTCAGCTCCCAGGGCGACATGCGTAAGCGCTACGGCGTGGTCTATGTCAACCGGGAAAACCACGACCTGAAAGACCTGAAGCGCGTGCCGAAGAAGAGCTACGCGTGGTTAAAACAGGTTATCCATACCAACGGACGCGAGATGTAAGCCGTACGCTGCCGGGCCGTTTTTGTGACTGATTGATGGGAACACTCCGCTATGTCTGAAACAAAAATAACACCGCACATGCAGTCTTTTGTCGATAAATTTGTTGAGTTCTCGGCGCGCCTGGCTAATCAGGTGCACCTGCGCTCCCTGCGCGACGCCTTCGCCACGGTGATGCCCATTTTCATCCTCGCCGGTCTGGCGGTGCTGGTGAACAACGTGGTATTTCCGTGGATTTTTCACGGCGACACGCTCGCGCAGTTTAAGGTGTGGGGCGAGGCGATTATCAACGGCACGCTGAACATCGCCGCGCTGCTGCTGGCCCCGATGATTGCCTGGTCGCTGGCGCGCAACAAAGATTTCGACAATCCGGTCTCGGCAGTGGTTATCGCCGTCAGCAGCTTCATCATCATGATGCCGATGCGTCTGCAGATTACGCCCGTCGGCAGCGATGCCGCGGTGAACGTCACCCAGGTGCTAACGTTCGCCAATATTGGCTCAACCGGGATTTTTGCCGGGGTGCTGATCGGGCTGATCTCAACGGAAGTGTTTATCGCTATTTCGCGCCTGAAGGCGCTGCACATTTCCCTCGGGGAAAATGTGCCTCCGGCGGTGAGCAAATCCTTTACCGCGCTGATCCCGACGATCTTCACGCTCTCCCTGTTCGCGGTGCTGGCGGCGATACTGGCAAACGTGCTGCACACGGACCTGATCCATCTCATTACGACCTTTATCCAGCAGCCGCTGCGGCTGATCAACACGAGCCTGCCGGGGACGATTTTCATTTATAGTTTCGGTAACTTCCTGTTCACGCTCGGTATTCATCAGTCTGTCGTTAACAGCGTGGTGCTGGAGCCGTTCCTGCTGATCAACACCAACGAGAATATGCTGGCCTTCGCCAACGGTCAGCCCATCCCGCATATCATCAACAACATCTTCGTGCCGACGTTTGGCATGGTGGGCGGCACGGGCAGCACGATCTCGCTGCTGATCGCCATCTTTATCTTCTCCCGTCAAAAGTCGGCGAAGCAGGTGGCGCGTCTGTCGCTGGCGCCCGGTCTGTTCAACATCAACGAGCCGGTGATTTTTGGCCTGCCGATCGTTTTTAACCTGCCGCTGATGATCCCGTTCGTGCTGCTGCCCGCCATCGGCATTTACTTCGCCTGGCTCTGTACCACGCTGGGGTTAATGTCGCGCTGCGTGGTGATGATCCCGTGGACCACGCCGCCCATTCTCAGCGCCTGGCTTGCCACGGCGGGAGACTGGCGGGCGGTGGTGGTGCAGTTGGCAATCATCGTATTTGGTGTATTCTTCTACCTGCCTTTCCTCAAAATTGCTGAGCGAGTGGCCTTGAAAAACAGTGGGATAGAAAACTAACAGAAAGGAAGGACGATGGCGGCGAAGTACATCACCATAGCGCGGGAAATTAAGAAACGCATTATCAGCCAGCAGTACGCCGCCAATGAACCCCTGCCGGACCAGTTTGCGCTGGCGGCGGAGTTCAGCACCAGCCGGATGACCATTCAGCAGGCGATGCGCCAGCTCATCGTCGAAGGTCTGGTCTATACCCGCCAGGGCCAGGGCACGTTCATCCGCAAAAACTTCCTTCAGCTTTCGCAGTGGGATCTCTCCGGCAGCGACTACTTTGGCGCGACCAAAACCTGGGAGCATCTGGGCACGGTGACCAGCCGGGTAGTGCATTTCGAGCTGCGCTTTCCGAACGAGAAAGAGCAGGCGTCGCTGATGATTAACGCCGATGCGCCGATCTATGACTTCATTCGCCTGCGTTTGCTGAACGGTGAACCTATGTCGCTGGATTCCACGGTGATGCCGATGAATCTGGTACCGGGCCTGACGAAAAACCATCTTGAAGGTTCAGTGTTCCAGTACGTGCAGGAGACGCTGGGGCTGAAAATTATGGGGTCGTACCGGGTGGTGCGGGCGCTTAAGCCCAACGCGCTGGACAGGGCGCATCTGGTCTGCGAGCAGACCGATCCGGTGCTGGAAGTGGAGCAGGTGATTTATCTGGAGGACGGCACGCCGCTGGAGTATGCCCACTGCCACTATCGGTACGACCACGGCGGGATCGTGATCGTGAATAACGGATAAAAAAAGCGGGCAACGAGGCCCGCTTTTTTAATGCTTCTCTGTCAGTTCAAACGCACCGGCATACCGGAGCGGTTCTGCACGGCCTGGTCAACAATCGCCGTTTCGACGTCTGGCTGAGAAGTCACCGCCTGTACCGCGCTGTTCAGCGTAACAGGGACGACTTCGTTGTTGTTGATCTGGTCTTCGCTGGTGGACAGCGGGTTGTGCACTTCGATGTAGCGGCTGCCGTCTGGCTCAGAGGTCGCCTTCACCGGTTCGTTGATGAACTGAACGCGCGTACCGACCGGCACGTTTTCGAACAGGAATTTGATGTCGTCGTTACGCAGGCGCACGCAGCCGTGGCTTACGCGCAGGCCGATACCGAAGTTGGCGTTGGTACCGTGGATAGCGTACAGGCGGCCAATGTACAGCGCGTACAGACCCATTGGGTTATCCGGGCCTGCTGGTACAACGGCTGGCAGTGGTTCACCGGCGGCGATGTATTCCGCGTGCATTTTGGCGGTCGGCGTCCAGGTTGGGCCCGCTTTCTTACGCTCAACTTTGGTGGTCCAGTTCATCGGGGTATCTTTACCCAGCTGGCCGATACCGATTGGCAGCACGATAACGGTGTTGGTGCCTTTCGGGTAGTAATACAGACGCATTTCGGCGCTGTTAATCACGATACCTTCATGAACGGTATCCGGCAGGATCAGCTGCTGAGGGATATTCAGCACGGTACCCGCTTTCGGCAGATACGGGTCAACGCCCGGGTTTGCTTCCAGCATGTTAGACAGGCCCAGCTGGTACTGCGCAGCGAAATACTCCAGTGGCTGAGAGTTACCTTCTGGTACCGTCACAACCTGGTTCTGGCCTACCAGACGGCTACCGTCTGTTGGCAGGGGATACGTCACCGCAGACGCGGTCTTACAAAAACCTACTACGGCTAACGCCGCCGCTAAAAGCGTTGTTAATTTCATGTTCATGTTGTGCGAGGTATCTAAGCCATTCTGGCGATGAGTTGATAAGTCTGAATCTGTGATGGGAGCGCATTATATGTGCATTCCTGCTCACTGGGAATTCAGATGTGTACGAAATCACATTTTTTTCGATTTTGTTAAAGTTTAGTGGATTGCCGCAACACGGGATCTCAATTCGGAATTGTGGCATAATGCCGTGTTTATCACACTTTTCGCAGGAATCTCCCCGTGTTAGTTACCAGCAACGTCACTATGCAGTTTGGCAGTAAGCCGCTGTTCGAAAACATTTCCGTCAAATTTGGCGGCGGCAACCGTTACGGCCTGATTGGTGCCAACGGTAGCGGAAAATCCACCTTTATGAAGATCCTCGGCGGTGACCTGGAGCCGACGCTCGGTAACGTATCGCTCGACCCTAACGAGCGTATCGGTAAGCTGCGTCAGGATCAGTTCGCCTTCGAAGAGTTCACCGTGCTCGACACCGTGATCATGGGGCATGGGGAACTGTGGGAAGTGAAGCAGGAGCGCGATCGCATCTATGCGCTGGCCGAAATGAGCGAAGAAGACGGCTATAAAGTGGCCGATCTGGAAACGCAGTACGGCGAGATGGACGGCTACTCTGCGGAAGCGCGCGCGGGCGAGCTGCTGCTGGGCGTGGGGATCCCCGTTGAACAGCATTACGGTCCGATGAGCGAAGTGGCGCCAGGCTGGAAGCTGCGCGTGCTGCTGGCACAGGCGCTGTTCTCTAACCCGGACATCCTGCTGCTCGACGAACCGACGAACAACCTGGACATCGACACCATCCGCTGGCTGGAGCAGACGCTGAACGATCGCGACAGCACCATGATCATCATTTCGCACGACCGTCACTTCCTGAACATGGTCTGTACACACATGGCGGATCTGGACTACGGCGAGCTGCGCGTTTACCCGGGCAACTACGACGAGTACATGACGGCGGCCACCCAGGCGCGTGAACGTCTGCTGGCGGATAACGCCAAGAAGAAAGCGCAGATTGCTGACCTGCAGTCCTTCGTCAGCCGCTTTAGCGCCAACGCCTCTAAGTCGCGTCAGGCGACCTCGCGTGCTCGTCAGATCGACAAAATCAAGCTGGACGAAGTCAAAGCCTCCAGCCGTCAGAACCCGTTCATCCGCTTCGAGCAGGACAAGAAGCTGTTCCGTAACGCGCTGGAAGTGGAAGCCCTGGCAAAAGGCTTTGAGAACGGGCCGCTGTTTAAAAAGTTCAACCTGCTGCTGGAAGTGGGCGAGAAGATTGCCATCCTCGGCGCCAACGGCGTGGGTAAATCCACCATGCTGAAAACCCTGGTTGGCGAACTGCAGCCGGACAACGGCACCGTGAAGTGGTCTGAAAACGCGCAGATTGGCTACTACGCGCAGGACCATGAGTACGAGTTCGAAAACGACCTCACCGTCTTCGACTGGATGAGCCAGTGGAAGCAGGAAGGCGACGACGAGCAGGCGGTGCGCAGCATCCTAGGCCGTCTGCTGTTTAGCCAGGACGACATCAAAAAGCCGGCTAAAGTGCTCTCCGGTGGTGAGAAGGGCCGCATGCTGTTCGGCAAGCTGATGATGGAAAAACCAAACATCCTGGTGATGGACGAACCGACTAACCACCTGGACATGGAATCTATCGAATCCCTGAACATGGCGCTGGAGATGTATCAGGGTACCCTGATCTTCGTTTCTCACGACCGCGAGTTCGTCAGCTCGCTGGCGACCCGCGTGATCGAAATTACGCCAGAGCGCGTGGTGGACTTCACCGGTAACTACGAAGATTACCTGCGCAGTAAAGGTATCGACGGCTAAAAAAAGCCGGGTGGCGGCTTCGCCTTACCCGGCCTATGTTCTGTTCCCTCTCCCGGTGGGAGAGGGTTAGGGTGAGGGCATCAGGCCGCACTAGATCACCCACTCGCCCCCTTCAACCCCGTTCACCAGCAGTTTGCGTTTCTCCCCCGCAGGTAACGACACCTTCAGCACCTTCCACGCCGGACGATAATCCCCGCGCGCGTTGACCTTCAGGTTGATGGTTGCGCCGTCGCACACCATTTCCCACTCCACCCACAGCGCATTGCCGTTCTGGTAGCCCCAGCTTTCGCCGTCGTCTTCAAACAGCATTCCGGTGGTCGTGCCGACGCCCTTCACCGGGAACAGCTTCAGCTCGCGGGTGTTGTCTTTTTCAGCGGACACGTGGGTAATGCGTTCGCTCAGCGGCAGAGCGGCACCGGCGCGCACCAGCAGCGGCAGTTTTTCCAGCGGCGCGTCGAGGACGATCGACTGGCCGCCAGCAAACCACGCGTGGGTGTAAAAATCATACCAGCCGGTGTCGTTATCCGGCAGCCAGACGCGGCGCTCGCGCTGCCCGGCTTCGACGACGCTGGCCACCAGCAGGTCGCGGCCCAGCAGGAAGTCATCGCACTCCTCAAACGTCTGCGCATCGTGCTCGTGATCGAGGAAGGTCGGGCGCAGCATCGGCTCGTCGTCGGCGTGCGCCTGCCAGAGTAGGGTATAGAGGTACGGCAGCAGGCGGTAGCGCAGCTCAACCGCGCCGCGAATGGCTGGCGTGACGCCCGGGTACATCCACGGCTCGTTCACGGTGTGGTCATCGTTCCACGAGTGAATGGTAAAGCGCGGGTGCATCACGCCGTTCTGCACCCAACGCACGAACAGCTCGGCGTCCGGTTTGTCGCCGGAGAAACCGCCGACGTCGTGACCGACGTTGAACAGGCCGGACAGGCTCATGCCCAGCCCCATGCGGATGTTATAGCGCAGCGTGTCCCAGCTGGTGCGGTTGTCGCCGCTCCAGGTCTGAACGTAGCGCTGCATCCCGGCGCAGCCGGAGCGGGAGATGAGGTACGGGCGTTTTTCCGGCGCGAAACGCTGCTGCGCTTCCAGCGAGGCGCGCATCATCAGCAGCGGCATCACCGGGCGAATGTGCTTGATGGCGATCTCCTTGCCGAAGCCAAAGCAGCGCGCTTCTCCGTCCCACACTTCATATTCGTTGTTGTCGTTCCAGGTGGAGTCGATGCCCATCTCCAGCAGCTGCGTGGTCACGCCGTTCTGCCACCACTGCACCGTCTGCGGGTTGGTAAAGTCGAGGTGCGAGCCTTCGTCATCCCAGAAGCTGGAGCGTTCCGGTGCATCGGTTTCTGAATCGCGAATGAACAGGCCGCTCTCCGCCACTTCGTTATAGCGCGGATGATCCTGCAGCAGGCACGGCTTGATGTTGGCCGCCAGCTTCAGCCCCGCGTCGTGGAAGGCCTGGCTCATCACCTTCGGCTGCGGCACCTTGTCATAGTTCCAGTTAAAGACGTAGCGCTTGCCGTTGATGGAGGTATAGCCGGAGGAGAGCTGGAACGAGTCGCACGGAATGGCGTGCTCTTCGCACAGGCGGATGAAGTTCATCAGCTGGTTCTGGGCGTCCGGCGCATCGGTATAGTGCATGGTCGAGCCGCTGTAGCCCAGGCTCCATTTCGGTCCGAACAGCGTTTTCCCGGTCAGGCGCACGAAGGCTTTGGTGACGTCCAGCACGCGCGTGCCGGTAAAGATGTAGTAATCGATATCGCCAGCTTCCGCCTGCCAGCGGCGATAGGCGGTGTGGTAGTTGTCGATTTCGTTACCCAGATCCAGCCAGCAGCTGCTCAGGTTGTCATAGAACAGGCCGTAGCTGACATCGTCGCGGCGGGCGATTGTGAACGGGATATGCTTGTAGAGCGGGTCGGTGCTGGCCGCGTTGTACCCCATTGCGTCGAGGTTGCGCATCTCATAGCGTTTACCGTTGCGCTGCAGATCGCCCGCTTTCTCGCCCAGACCGTAGAAGCGCTCGTCCTTGCGACGGCTCAGGTAGTGCGCCACGCCGTCGCCGTGGGCGTTCAGCAGGTAGGCGCTGGTTGGACGGTCGTTGACCAGCGGCTGCCACTCGCCCGCTTCATTGCGGTAGTGCCACTCCAGCCACAGCGGCTGGTGGATCGTCACGCGCAGCTGTTCGGTTGCCACCGTGAGCGTCTCATCCTGCTGCGTCAGGGTCCAGGCCGGGCAGGAGAAACCGCTTATA
Organism: Enterobacter sp. UCD-UG_FMILLET; assembly: GCF_000762975.1. Lineage (NCBI taxonomy): Bacteria > Pseudomonadati > Pseudomonadota > Gammaproteobacteria > Enterobacterales > Enterobacteriaceae > Enterobacter > Enterobacter sp. UCD-UG_FMILLET. The sequence continues at coordinate 213,442 of NZ_JRJC01000047.1, read as the reverse complement.
TCGTCACGACGGCGGCCTTCCCAGGGCACGTCTTTTTCCGGCGCGATGCTCCAGGTGCGGTCCAGCGCCAGCTCGCCTTTGCGTTTGATCAGCACGCGGAACAGGTTCTCTTCCAGCACATACAGGCACAGGCGGTGCTGGTTATCGACCAGCAGTTCCAGATGGTTTGCCGACTGCGTATCAAGGGTCCAGTTTTTCAGGGTTTTCATATGCAATACATCCACTATCAGGCGCGCTTGGCGCGACGTTCAGCAATAAATGCTACCAGGAAGACAGCGCCAATCAGGTCAAAGAAGCCCATGGCAATAAAGAGCGGGTTAAAGCCGATTTTGTCGGCAGTCACACCGATTAACAGCGAGAACAGGAAGCTGGCGATCCACGCCGCAGAGCCGCGCATGCCGTTGACGGTCGCCATCTGGCCTTTGTCGAATGACTCCACGACCAGGGCGCTCAGCATGCAGGAGATAATCTGGTGCCCGAAGCCGCCGATGGAGATCAGTACGATGGTGATATACGGGTCGCGGGTGATGGCCACGATGCCCAGAGAGATCATCAGGAACGCGCCCGTCACGGAGCTGGCAACGACCGAGTTAACGCGTGAGCAGCCGAACAGACGGGTGTACAGACGCGTCAGGTAGCCACTCGCCACGCTGCCCAGATCGGCGGCGAGGAACGGCAGCCAGGCAAACATCGCAATCTGCTTCAGGTCCATGCCGTGCTCTTTGGCGAGGTACAGCGGCACCCAGAAGCTCAGCACCGCCCAGGCCGGCTCCGCCATAAAGGCCGGAATGGCGATACCGTAGAAGCGTTTGTTTTTCGAGACGGTTTTCAGCGCGGTCAGGAAGGGCAGTTTGACGGCAGGCGGTTCGTTATCCTGCTTGATAAACGCCAGCTCGTCCTTACTCAGGTTCGGGTGCTGCTCCGGGTTGTGGTAGAACGCCCACCACAGGATCACCCACAGCAGCGCCAGCACGCCGGTAAACATAAACGCGCCCTGCCAGCCGAACGAGGCGTGAGCAAAGTAGATGATAGGCGGGGCCAGCATCGCGCCGATGGAGAAGCCCACGCCCGCCCAGCCGGCGGCAACGGGTCGCTCTGATTTCGGGAACCATTCGCCGATGGTTTTGGCGTTTGCCGGGGTAGCGGCGGCCTCAGAGGCACCCATAAAGAAGCGCAGAATAGCCAGATGCAGCCAGCTTCCGGCGCCCGCGTGGAAGATACACATCAGCGCCCAGATCCCGGCGCAGACCATAAAGCCGATCTTCAGGCCGATGACGTCAATCAGCCAGCCGCACAGGGGCTGGAAAATGGTATAGGCGATCTGGAACGCGCCGACGATCCAGGAGTATTGCTCGGTGGTGATCCCGAGGCTCTCTTTCAGTTCCGGGGCGAGGATCCCGAGTGAGTTTCGGGTGATGTAGTTAACGGTGACGCCAAGTAAGAACAGCACCAGCACGTACCAGCGCAGGTTCTTGATGACGCGACGGGTTTTGCTTGTCGCTACGGTGTTATTGATGTCCTGACTCATTTTACTCTCCACAAGACGGACGCTAAGGGGACGGAGGTTCAGGTGTCACACGGATTTTTATGCCTTTGATTTCTATCCGTTTAAAATGCTTAAGTTGGTATGCAACTAGTATGGAAGTTGTGTGACAAGTTCACCTTAAGGAAGAAAATGAGTGGGCAAAAGTGGATTTTGTGCAAAATTTCTCATAACTGACATAAACCCTCTGGCATGATGGTGTTTATGTCAGCTATTGCCTGACCAATACGCTATGAAAATTTTTTCATTTCGCAAATGGAGCCAGATCACAAAATGGACAAAAGGCTAAAAATCACCGAAATCGCCGCCCGAACGCAGCTCTCGATCAGCACCGTGTCGCGGGTGCTGGCGGGAAAAGCGAATACCAGTGAAAAAGCGCGCGCAAAGGTGCTGGCGTGCGCGCGGGAGCTGGGGGTGATGGACGGCATGGCGGCAGGGCGTCTGCTGCTTAACAGCCTGGTGGTTTTTGCCCCGCAGCGGGCGTTTGACGAGCGGTCCGACATCTTTTACTACCGCGTGATCCAGAGCGTGAGTAAAGGCCTTGCGTCCCACGATGTGCGCCTTCGCTACTGCGCGCTGGAGGAGAACGACAGCGACGCCCAGCTGTTTCTGGCACGCATGAACGAAGCGGACACCCAGGCGGCAATCCTTCTTGGCATTGACGATCCCCATATCCACGATCTGGCGGTGGACGTGGGGAAACCCTGCATGCTGATTAACTGCCGCGACCGTCACATGCGTCTGCCTGCCGTCGCGCCGGATCATCGCGCCATTGGCGAACGGGCGGCGGAGTACCTGTTCGAGATGGGACACCGTGAGGTGATGAATGTGCTGTGCCTGCGCCGCTACACCATGGAGCTGCGCCTGGCGGGGATCCGCGACGCGTGGCAGTCTCACAACCTGAAATTCAACGATAAACGCGATCTGCTGGTGGTGCCCAGCTTCAGTGCGCGCGAAACGGAACAGATGGTCAGCGGCTGGCTCAGCGAAATGCAGGGGAAGGATTTACCTACCGCGTTCCTGGTCGGCGGCGACTTTATGGCGGCGGGCACCATTAGCGCCTTACAAAACCACGGCCTGCGCGTGCCGCAGGACGTGTCGGTGATGAGCATTGACGGCTTTAACCTGGCGGCAATCCAGGATGTGCCTCTGACGGCCGTGCATGTTCCCCGCGATGAGCTGGGAACAGAAGCGGTATATATGCTCCAGCAGCGGCTCATGCGCCCGGACGCACCGGTCGGGACGTTACTGCTTAACGGCACGCTGGCCGTGCGGGAATCGGTACGGCGGATACGTCAGGGGAAACGACGCACCGCCGTAGAGCGGGAAGGGCTGTACGACAGTTAAACCATGCCCAGCGCGCGCTTGCCGTGGATGTTCAGGTCGGCCAAGGTAAAGCGGTCCTGCCAGCTCTTTTCATAATCCTCACGCGGGAAGTCTCCCGGCGACGCGCCGGTTTCCAGCGCTTCCTTGACCTTTTTGGCGTAGGCGAGGTTCTTCTCGCACATCGGCGCGGCAGGGATGTACATCACGTTGCCCCAGCCCTGCTGATTTTCCACCGGCGCGACGGAGTGGATCACATCGCAGTGCCACCACACGGAATCGCCCGCGTCGAGCGCCGGAATGCTGCTTAATGCTTCGATGAGCAGCGGGTGCCACTTCTCGGAAACTGGCAGCACGCGCCCCGGCGCGACGCCGCAAAGCTCGTCTTCCGGCACGTCGTCCAGCAGCGGCCGCAGCAGAATGTAGGCCATCGCCTCCGGGATGGGCACGACGTGCAGTAAGCCCTGTCCTGGGATCATATCCGACAGCGCTGTCCAGCCCTGGAAGGTGCGGAACACCGAACATTTGGTGGTGTTATCGACGGTGTACTCTTCCACTTCGGTACGGTGCGCGGCGTTCCACGGATCGTATTTCTCGACGTTACCGTCAAACACGCGGGCAAAGACCTGCTGGTAAGCCGGCAGCAGCCAGCGCTCCAGCGCGCCGGAGTCGGTATGCGCCCCAAGCCCTTTCGAGGTCGTTCCAGGCGGACGGCGGCGGATACGATCCGGGTAAATCACGCTCACGTCCGGGTCGAACCACTGTTTGCCGTTGCTCTCGAACGTCCATAAACGGTTCAGGAACGACTGCACCTGCGCCATCTCTTCGCTCTGGCGCGCCTGCATCTGCGCCTGCGACCAGTAAATCGGGTAAATCTCCGGACGAGAGGCCGTCAGGGTGCCGAAGAAGTTATCGCCCGGGCCTTTGTAGACCTCGTCAAACCTGTTCAGATCGAGGTAGTCGAGCATCGACTGATCCCACGCCAGCGCCTGCTTGCGCGGGAAATGACCTTTAATCACCGCGCAGCCGCGGCGTTTAACGGCCTCGCGCTGTGCGTCGGTAATCGTGCCGTTTTTCACATCCGCAAACGGAATCACCGGCCAGACGGATTCGCCTTTGTTCTTAAGCGCGTTGATTTCCGCCACGCGGGTGGCAATTTTGTCGCTGAGCTTATTAAACACCGCCTGCACGTCGCCGATCTGCGCGCGCAGCTCACGTTTTAACTGACGGATTGCCGCTTTGTGATCCGCTGGCAAAGTTTCACTGGTAAAGGTCATAACTGCCTCGCATCTTTCATTCGAAAGTAAAAATATCTACAAGTGATACTTTAAGTTAAAAATAAGTTAATGCAAGTTTAAAAACTTGACGCAAGCCACAGGACGGAAAAAGAGTGACAGGCCGGAGCGACGCTCCGGCGAGGAAAAGATCAGACGTCGAACGGGGAATGGTTGTCGAGCACGGCCTGAATGACGTTCAGCGCGCCCTGATGGTTGTTGTCGTCTGTGCTGTAGCGGCTGATTTCTTTGATGCTCTCTGCCGCGTTGCCCATCGCAAAGGAATATTTCACCAGCTTCAGCATCTCGGCATCGTTGCCGCTGTCGCCAATGGCCACGCACTCCTGCGGGGAGATTTTCCAGCGTTTCAGCAGACGGCTGATGCCGTTGGCCTTGTGCAGGCCGGGGATAATCAAATCGACAAAACCAAAGCCGCTGGTGACCGGCTTCATGATGCCGTCCAGGGAGACGTGCAGTTTATCCACCAGATTTGGGATATCGCTGTCCGGCAGGTTAAGGGAGAACTTAAACAGCACGTCGTCAATTTCGCGGTAATCGCTGATGCGCTTTAAGCGGTGGTAGTGCTTTGACATCAGCGTTACAAACTCTTCAGGGGCCTGGTCGCTGACGTACGCGCTCTCCAGCCCGCAGGCCACGAAGTTCAGCCCTTTGTCCTTCAGCAGTTCGCCAATCACGATCTGCGATTCATGGCGGGTCAGCTCGCCGTGAAAAATCTGCTCGCCGCGATCGAACACCAGCGCGCCGTTTTCCGCCACGAAGGAGATCCGATCTTTTAGCTCCGGAAAGAAGGAAATGAGCTGGTAATACTGGTTGCCGCTGGCGACAACGAATTCAATGTCGCGAGCTTTAAGCTGTTCAAACTGTGCCTGGAAGCGGTCACGCTCGTACTGCTTGGCATCATCAAGGAAAGTTCCGTCCATATCGGTGACGATAACTTTAACGGTCATACTGTGCTCCTGGGTCACTGCGTTTTGAAACATTCTAATAACAAGGTGACGAGGAGCACAAATTTAATTTCGAATGAAAGTCAGAAAGCCCGGCGGCGGCTTCGCCTTACCGGGCGGTTTTTTACAGCGTATGCTCAGTACGGGCGATAATATCGTCCTGCGCATCCGGCGACAGGGCGGTAAAGAACGCCGAGTAGCCCGCCACGCGCACCACCAGGTCGCGGTACTGGTCCGGGTGTTTCTTCGCTTCCAGCAGCGTTTCGCGCGAAACGATGTTGTACTGAATATGCCAGCCCTTATGCACCTCGAAGAAGGTGCGCAGCAGCACCATCAGCTTCTGGCGATCGCTGTCGTTTTCCAGCGTTGACGGATTCAGCTTCTGGTTCAGCAGCACGCCGCCGAGAATCGCTTCCGTCGGCAGTTTACCCACCGAGCCAATTACCGCCGTCGGGCCGAGGTGGTCCGTACCGGAGGCCGGGCTTGCCCCTTCCGCCAGCGGGGTGTGCGCCTTACGTCCGTCCGGCGTGGCCATCGTTGCCGCGCCAAACGGCACGTTTGCGGAGATGGACGACGTGCCCGCGTAGTAGTTACCGCCAATCGGGCCGCGGCCGTAGCGTGGGTTATGGTACTGCTTCAGCTCTTCAATGTAGGTCTGATAGGCGCGCGTCAACAGCATGTCCACGCTGTCGTCGTCGTTTCCGTACTTCGGCGCGCCGTTGATCAGGCGCTGACGCAGCTGCTCGTGAGTCAGCCCCTCGAAGTCATCCGCCAGCGCCGCCGCCAGCTGCTGTTGACCAATAGTGCCCTGTTCGAACACCAGCTTCTTCACTGCAGCCAGGCTGTTGCCGAGGTTAGCGATGCCCACCTGCAGGCCGGAGACCCAGTCGTACTTCGCGCCGCCCTGCTTGATGCTTTTCGCGCGCTCGATGCAGTCGTCCACCAGCGCCGAGCAGAGAATATCGTGGACGTTCTCTTCCAGCATGGTGTCCACCACGTACTCAATCTCGATGGATTTACGGGTGTAGTAGCGGATCTGGCTGTCCCACGCCGCCATCACCTCGTCGAAATTGTCGAAGTTACCGGCGGAGAGCGCTTTCTCCTGCGGCAGGAACACCCTGCCGCTGGTGGCGTCGCGCCCGCCTTCCAGCGCGGCGAGCATCACGCGGGCAAAGTTGATAAAGCTCATGCCGGTGCAGCGATAGCCCCACTTGCCGCCCACCGCGGTTTCGATGCAGCCGATGGCCGCGTAGTCGTAGGCGTCGTCACGTTCAACGCCGAGCTTGATGAATTCCGGAATGACGATTTCATCGTTGTTGAACGCGGGCATCCCGAAGCCGCAGCGGATCACCTGCACGCACGCATCGAGGAAGTCGTTGCTCATGCCCGCGTGATAGCGCACGCTCAGGTTCGGCTGGGTGGAGCGCAGGCGGCCGCAGGATTCCAGAATCGCGTACGAGAGCGGGTTCACCGCGTCCATCGGCTCACCGTTGACCAGCTTCTGGCCGCCGATGGTAACGTTCTGGTACAGCGGGCTGCCGGCAGAGGCTTTCGAGTGCGAGCCGGAGCGGATCTTATTCACTTCAAGCAATTTCAGCCAGCAGCTGTGCAGCAGCTCAATGGCATGCTCGCGGTCGAGGCTCTGGTTCAGCTCCACGTCGCGGCGGTAGTACGGATACAGGTACTGGTCCATACGCGCGAAGGAGACGGAGTGGCCGTTGGACTCAATCTGCAGGATCAGCTGAATGAAGTAGCACAGCTGCAGCGCCTGCCAGAAGGTTTTTGGCGGCTCGTGGGCAATCACGTCGCAGTTTTCCGCCATCGCCAGCAGCTCGTCGCGGCGGCTTGCGCGGGTTTCGGTGGAGGCCATCTCGCGCGCCAGATCGGCGAAGCGTTTGATGTGCAGGCTCACCGCTTCCAGAACGATATCGATCGCCTTCAGGAACTGATCGCCGTGCAGGTCTTCCAGCACCGTCATGTTAATGCGCGAGCGGCGCTCGGCCACTTTGGCGCGCAGGCCGTCGAGACCTTTCTCCAGCACCAGCGGGAAGTTCACCGCCAGGTGCGCGTCGCCGGAAGTCATGTTGCCTTCGGCTTTGATAATGCCGGTTTCCAGCAGGCCTTTCTGCTCGTCGGTGAACATGCCGTAGCAGCGATCCTGCACCGTTTGGCCGCGCCACCACGGGCAGATGTCGTGCAGCACGCGCTTGTTCTCTTCGCTCACCGCAAAGCCCGCGCCCGGGCGGTCCGCCAGATCGTCGATCTCTTTCTCAATCCAGGAGACGGTGTATTCCGGGAAAATCGGCGCGGCGCGCACTTCGCTTGCCTGGTTACCGATAATCAGCTCGTCGTGTTTGATCCAGATGGTACGTTCCGCCAGGTGATGCGCCAGCGCCAGGGCGCGACGGATCGGGATCGGCTTGTCCATGTGCTGCTGGTACATTTCGGTGTAATGCTGCGCGCGCTCGGTACAGACCGGCGGCTTGACGATATGCACCAGGGCAGTTTTGTGCGCCTTGATGCGCTCGCTGAGGGTGTTGAGATTCAGGGTCGTCATAGGTTTATCCTCGTAAGGTCGCGGTTAACCCTTTCTGGCAGGCGTACTGCTGCGCGAAGTCCAGCAGGGCAGGGTTATCCAGCGGTTTTTCAGGGGCAGAGTAGGATTGGCCGAGCAGGGTGTATTTGTTCATGCCCAGCGTGTGATACGGCAGAAAATGAATATCCTCGACGCCGAGTTCGTCGGCGGCGAAGTTGGTAATGGCGGTGATGGACGCTTCGTCAGCGTTAAAGCCCTGGATCAGCGGCACGCGGATGGTGATTTTTTTCCCGGCGGCGGCAAGGCGCTTCAGGTTATTCAGGATTCGCTTAGCCGAGCCATCCGTCCACTGTTTGAACACCTCACCGTCGACGTGCTTCAGGTCGGCGAGGAACAGATCGACGTACGGTAATGACGGCTCGATGTAGTGCCACGGCACGTGAAGGCAGGTTTCCACGGCGGTGTGGATCCCCTGTTCGTGGCTGGCTTTAAACAGAGCGTGCGCCAGCTCAGGGTTCATAAACGGCTCGCCGCCGGAGAGGGTGATCCCGCCGCCGCTGCGGTCGTAGAAGGGTTTATCGCGCAGTACGGTCGCCATGATCTCCTCGACCTGCTGTTCTTCACCGCAGACGGTCAGCGCCTGCGTAGGGCAGCAGTCGGTGAGGGCGTTGAGCGTGGCTTCATCAAGCTTCTCACGGTGGATAACCAGACCGTTCAGCGCGCGTTCGATGCAGGCCGGTGCCGCCTGCTGGCACAGGTCGCAGCCGTCAAGGCACAGGCGTGCATCAAACAGCACGTCCCGGCTGCGGGAGCGGCTTTCCGGGTTCTGGCACCAGCGACAGCCCAGCGAGCAGCCTTTCAGGAACACCACGGTTCGAATACCGGGGCCGTCGTGGGTAGAGTAACGCTGAATATTGAAGATCATGATTTCGCCTCTCGTATTGCATATGAAGATTAAATGACTTTCGAATGAAAGTTATCTTGATGCAGGTCAACTACTGAGCAGGTTTTGTCGTGATAGGGTAAGTGCAGGCTAAATTTGAGGGTGACATCATGGAACTTTATCTCGACACATCTGACGTTGCGGCAGTCAAAAAGCTGGCGCGTATCTTCCCGCTGGCGGGCGTGACCACTAACCCAAGCATTGTGGCGGCAGGTAAAACGCCGCTGGACGAGCTGCTGCCAGCGCTGCACGACGCGCTGGGCGGCAAAGGCCGTCTCTTCGCGCAGGTGATGGCGACCACCGCCGAAGGGATGGTGGAGGACGCGCGTAAGCTGCGCGCCATCATCAACGACCTGGTAGTAAAAGTGCCGGTGACCGCCGAAGGGCTGGCGGCGATCAAGATGCTGAAAGCGGAAGGGATCCCGACGCTGGGTACGGCGGTTTACGGTGCCGCACAGGGGATGCTCTCGGCGTTGGCGGGGGCTGAGTATGTGGCGCCTTACGTTAACCGCGTGGACGCGCAGGGCGGGGACGGGATCCAGACCGTGGTTGAACTGCAACAGCTGCTGGCGCTGCACGCCCCGCAGTCAAAGGTGCTGGCCGCGAGCTTTAAAACGCCGCGTCAGGCGCTGGACTGCCTGCTTGCAGGCTGCGAGTCCATCACGCTGCCGCTGGACGTGGCGCAGCAGTTTATCACCTCTCCGGCCGTGGAAGCGGCGATTGTGAAGTTTGAGCAGGACTGGCAGGGGGCGTTTGGACGGACGTCTATCTGACGGGTGCCGTTTGCTTTAACCTCCGCACACCTCACACCCAGGATTACGCATCAGCTTCATCTCGCGGAACTGGCAGGTCATCGCGTCATACATCACGATTTTCCCCGCGGCAGGCGTGCCGTAGCGCGTCAGCACTTTGATCGCTTCCATCGCCTGCAGGGAGCCAATCACGCCGACAAGCGGCGCCATTACGCCCGCCTCAACGCAGGTCAGCGCGTTCTCGCCGAACAGGCGGCTCAGGCAGCGGTAGCAGGGATCACCTTCCGCATACGTGAAGACGCTGATTTGCCCCTCCATGCGGATCGCCGCGCCGGAGACCAGCGGGGTTTTGTGAGCAAAACAGCCCGCGTTCAGCTGGTTACGGACCGTGACGTTATCGGTGCAGTCCAGCACCAGGTCATGCTGCGTAATCTGCGTGGACAGCGCGTCGTCATCCAGCATCGCGTCAATCAGGGTGAACTGAACGTTGGGGTTGATGCGCGCCAGCGCCGTGCGTGCAGAGTCCACTTTCGGCTGTCCAACCGTCGCATCGCTGTGCAACGTCTGGCGCTGGAGGTTAGACACCGACACGGTATCGAAATCCAGCAGCGTCATCCTGCCCACGCCCGCCGCGGCAAGATACTGCGCGGCGGCGCAGCCCAGGCCGCCGAGCCCGACAACCAGCACGCTTGCTGCCTTAAGCGCTTCCTGGCCCTCGAAGTCAAACCCGCGCAGCACAATCTGGCGGTTGTAGCGCATCATCTCCGGGTTGCTCAGCTCCACCGTCATGTCAGCCTCCGAACAGGTGGTTAAAACGCTCGATCTCAACCCACTCGCCTGCTTCCACGTTGCCGCGCTCGCGCTCCAGCACGATAAAGCAGTTGCCCTGGCTGAAGGAGCTGAAAATGTGCGAGCCCTGGTGCCCGGTGGTGCTCACTTCGAGCTCGCCATCCGCGTTGCGTGCCAGAATGCCGCGCTGGAAATCGAGGCGGCCCGGCGATTTTTTCAGGCGCGTGGCGGCGCGCACGCGCTGGCGTTCCGGCAGCGGGCTGGCGCTGTTGCCTGAAAGCTTCGCCAGCAGCGGGATCACCAGCTGGTAGAAGGTGAGTGCCGCCGAGACCGGGTTACCCGGCAGGCCGCAGAACCAGCTGTGCTGGAGCTTGCCAAACGCGAACGGTTTTCCCGGCTTGATGGCCAGCTTCCAGAAGGCGATTTCACCCAGCTCTTCAAGGATGGTTTTGGTGTAATCCGCTTCGCCCACGGAGACGCCGCCGGAGCTGATGACCACGTCGGCTGCGTTATCCGCCTCGATAAACGCGGCGCGCAGTTTTTCCGGATCGTCAGGAATAATGCCGAGGTTAATCACCTCGCAGCCCAGCTGCTCCAGCATCAGGTGTACCGCCAGGCGGTTGGTATCGTAAATCTGACCGTCCTGCAGCGGCTGGCCCGGAAGCTGAAGTTCGTCGCCGGTGGAGAAAACGGCGACGCGCACTTTACGGATAACGTCGATTTCAGCCACGCCGAGCGACGCCAGCACCGGCAGCTCACCTGCCGTCAGCTTCTGCCCGGCAGAAAAGACCGTCGCGCCAAGGGTGATATCTTCGCCCGTGCGGCGGATGTTCTGACCCGCTTTAACGTTCGCGGTAAAACGCACGCCGTCGTCGGTCTGTTCGGTCTCTTCCTGCATTACCACGGCATCGCAGCCGGCCGGAACCGGCGCGCCGGTCATGATGCGCACGCAGGTGCCCGCAGGCCATTCACCGCTAAACGGCTGACCCGCAAAGGCTTTACCCGCCACCGGCAGGGCGTTACCCGTCTGGAGATCCGCCAGGCGAACCGCGTAACCGTCCATCGCGGAATTATCAAACCCCGGCACGTTAAGCGGAGAGACGATATCGCGCGCGGCAATACGGCCAAAACAGCGCACGAGGGGCAGCGTCTCAACGTCATGCAGCGGGGAAACTCGGTTAAGCATCTGCGTGAGTGCCGTCTCAAGCGGCATCAGTCCGGCGGTAAAATCCATGGTGGGCTCCTGCGGAGTAACAACGAAAGCGCTCATTATGGCAGAAAAGTGCGGCTAACTGTATGACCCGATGGGTGTACGCTTTACATCACAGTTACGTCTTTCTATATTCAAAAATCATCTGAAGTTTCATCGACGATAATGATATTTATAGAAAAAGCCGCAAATCAGGCTAACGGGTGATGCGAATGGTTAATGCGGTAATCGCAATTCATGGTGGCGCCGGGGCAATCACCCGAGCACAGCTCAGTCCCGAGCAGGAAAAGCGCTATATCGACGCGCTGTACGCCATTGTGGAAACGGGCCAGAGAATGCTGGAAGCGGGCGAAAGCGCGCTGGATGTGGTCACCGAGGCGGTGCGCCTGCTGGAAGAGTGCCCGTTATTTAATGCGGGGATCGGTTCGGTCTTTACCCGGGATGAAACGCACGAGCTGGATGCCTGCGTGATGGACGGCGTCACCCTGAAAGCGGGCGCCGTGGCGGGCGTGAGTCATCTGCGTAATCCGGTGCTGGCCGCGCGTCTGGTGATGGAGGCGAGTCCGCACGTGCTGCTGACGGGGGCCGGGGCAGAGGCGTTTGCCTTCGAGCACGGGATGGAATCGGTATCGCCGGATCTTTTTTCCACCGAGGAGCGCTATCAGCAACTGCTGGAAGCCCGTTCGGCGGGCATGACGCAGCTTGACCACAGTGCGCCGCTGGATGAAACCACCAAAATGGGCACGGTCGGCGCGGTGGCGCTGGATAAGGCCGGAAACCTCGCGGCGGCGACGTCAACGGGCGGGATGACCAACAAGCTGCCCGGACGCGTCGGCGATAGCCCGCTGCCGGGCGCCGGCTGCTACGCCAATAACGCGACGGTGTCGTGTACCGGAACCGGCGAAGTGTTTATTCGCGCCCTCGCGGCCTACGACATCACCGCGCTGATGGATTACGGCGGTTTAAGCCTCAGCGAAGCCTGCGAGCGCGTGGTGATGGAGAAACTGCCCGCCCTGGGCGGCGTTGGCGGGCTCATCGCGGTGGATCGTGAGGGCAACGTGGCCCTGCCGTTCAACAGCGAAGGCATGTATCGCGCCTGGGGTTATGCCGGTGATGAACCGAGCACGGGTATCTATCGTGAATAAGGGGGCAGCGCGTGCCGCACAGTGAAAAACTGGACAACCGCGAAGTGCTGGCTGTCCATCAGCTCAATATTGCGTTTCAGGAAGAGCGGCAGTTCATCCCCGCAGTACAGAATTTATCGTTCACGCTCAGGCGCGGCGAGACGCTGGCGATTGTTGGCGAGTCCGGATCCGGAAAATCGGTCACCGCCCTGGCGCTGATGCGCCTGCTGGAACAGACGGGTGGGCAAATCAGCAGCGAGAAAATGCTGCTGCGCCGCCGTAACCGTCAGGTCATTGATTTAAACGAGCTGAGCGGCGCGCAGATGCAGGGCGTGCGCGGGGCGGACATTGCGATGATCTTCCAGGAGCCGATGACCTCCCTGAACCCGGTTTTCCCGGTCGGGGAACAAATCGCCGAGTCTATCCGCCTGCATCAGGGGCTGAGCGGCGATGAAGCGCTCAACGAGGCCCGACGGATGCTGGAGCTGGTGCGCATTCCGGAGGCGCAGGCCATTCTGGGGCGCTACCCGCATCAGCTTTCTGGCGGCATGCGCCAGCGGGTGATGATTGCCATGGCGCTCTCCTGCCGTCCGGCGGTGCTGATTGCCGATGAACCGACGACGGCGCTGGACGTGACGATTCAGGCGCAGATCCTGCAGCTCATTAAAGTGCTGCAGCAGGAGATGGAGATGGGGGTGATTTTTATCACCCACGATATGGGCGTCGTCGCCGATATCGCCGATCGGGTGCTGGTGATGCACAAGGGCAGCGCGGTGGAAACCGGCCCGGTTGAGCAGATTTTTCACGCGCCGGGGCATCCTTACACCAAAGCGCTGCTGGCGGCGGTTCCGCGCCTGGGGGCGATGAACGGCAGCGATTTGCCGCGCCGCTTCCCGCTGATTTCTCCTGAGGCGTCTGAGCTGCAGGAGGAGGAGCGCGAGCAGGACACCGTGGTGCCGGGTAAGCCCATTCTGGAAGTGCGCGATCTGGTTACCCGTTTTCCGCTGCGCAGCGGCGTATTAAACCGCGTGAAGCGCGAAGTGCACGCGGTGGAAAACGTCAGTTTCGATCTCTGGCCGGGCGAAACGCTGGCGCTGGTGGGGGAGTCCGGCTGCGGTAAATCCACCATCGGGCGCGCGTTGCTCCGTCTGGTGGAATCCCAGGAAGGCAGCATTACCTTTAACGGCGAGCGCATTGATACCCTTCCGGACAGCAGGCTGCAGGCGGTGCGGCGGGATATTCAGTTTATTTTCCAGGATCCGTATGCCTCCCTCGATCCGCGCCATACGGTGGGGTATTCGATCATGGAGCCGCTGCGGGTACATAACCTGCTCGACGGCGAAGCGGCCCAGCGTCGCGTGGCCTGGCTGCTGGAGCGCGTCGGCCTGAAGCCGGAGCACGCCTGGCGTTATCCGCACGAGTTTTCCGGCGGACAGCGGCAGCGTATTTGCATCGCCCGGGCGCTGGCACTGAACCCGAAAGTGGTGATTGCCGATGAGTCCGTCTCGGCGCTGGATGTCTCTATCCGGGCGCAAATCATCAACCTGTTGCTGGATTTACAGCGGGATATGGGAATCGCCTTCCTGTTTATCTCGCACGACATGGCGGTGGTCGAGCGCATCAGCCACCGCGTGGCGGTGATGTTTATGGGGCAGATCGTGGAGATTGGGCCGCGAAGGGCGGTGTTTGAAAACCCGCAGCATCCGTACACCCGCAAGCTTATCGCGGCGGTCCCGGTTGCCGATCCCGCGCATCGTCACGGCCAGCGCGTGCTGCTGCAGGATGAAATGCCGGGCAATATTCATAAACGCGGCGAGGCCGTGGAACGCGTGACGCTGCGCGAGGTCGGGCCGGGTCATTTCGTCGCTCCCCCGCGTCAGGACAACGCTTTTTCGCGGTTATAACTTACAACAGGCAGGAGAACACAATGGTTACATTTGTAGCGCGTAGATGGTTGTTAGCCGCGAGCGTGACGGCAGCCCTGGCCGCTGCCCCCGCGTTCGCTGCCAAAGATGTGGTGGTCGCCGTCGGCTCCAATTTCACCACGCTCGATCCGTATGACGCCAACGACACGCTCTCTCAGGCGGTGGCGAAATCGTTCTATCAGGGCCTGTTTGGCCTCGATAAAGAGATGAAGCTCAAAAACGTGCTGGCGGAGGGGTACACCGTGTCCGACGACGGGCTGGTGTATACCATCAAGCTCAGGACCGGCGTGAAGTTCCAGGACGGAACAGACTTCAATGCGGAGGCGGTGAAGGTTAACCTGGACCGCGCCAGCAATCCGGAAAATAGCCTCAAGCGCTATAACCTGTATAAAAATATCGCCAGCACTGAGGTGGTCGACCCGGCGACGGTCAAAATCACCCTGAAAGAGCCGTTCTCCGCGTTTATCAATATCCTGGCGCATCCGGCAACGGCGATGATTTCCCCTGCCGCGCTGAAGAAATACGGCAAGGAGATCGGCTTCCACCCTGTTGGCACCGGTCCTTACGAACTGCTCACCTGGAACCAGACCGATTTTGTGAAGGTGAAGAAATTCGCCGGATACTGGCAGCAGGGGCTGCCGAAGCTCGACACCATCACCTGGCGCCCGGTGGTGGACAACAACACCCGCGCGGCGATGCTGCAAACCGGCGAGGCGCAGTTTGCCTTCCCGATCCCATATGAGCAGGCCGCCATTTTGCAGAAAAACAGCAAGCTGGAGCTGGTCGCCAGCCCGTCGATCATGCAGCGCTACATCAGCATGAACGTCACGCAAAAGCCGTTTGATAACCCGAAGGTGCGTGAGGCCATCAACTACGCCATTAACCGTCAGGCGCTGGTGAAGGTCGCCTTTGCCGGCTATGCCACCCCGGCGACCGGCGTGCTGCCACCGGCGATCGCCTATGCGCAAAGCTATCAGCCGTGGCCGTACGATCCGGCCAAAGCGCGCGAGCTGCTGAAAGAGGCGGGCTTCCCGAACGGTTTCAGCACCACGCTGTGGTCCTCGCATAATCACAGCACCGCCCAGAAGGTGCTGCAGTTTACCCAGCAGCAGCTGGCGCAGGTGGGTATTAAGGTGCAGGTCACCGCAATGGATGCCGGACAGCGTGCGGCAGAAGTGGAGGGGAAAGGGCAGAAAGAGAGCGGCGTGCGGATGTTCTACACCGGCTGGACGGCCTCGACCGGTGAAGCCGACTGGGCGCTGTCGCCGCTGTTTGCCTCGCAGAACTGGCCGCCAACCCTGTTCAACACCGCGTTCTACAGCAACCCGCAGGTGGACAAAGACCTTGCCGATGCCCTGAAAACCACCAAACCGGAAGAGAAGGCGCGCCTCTACAAGGACGCGCAGGATATTATCTGGAAAGAGTCACCGTGGGTGCCGCTGGTGGTGGAGAAACTGGTGTCAGCCCATAACAAAGCGTTGACCGGGTTCTACATCATGCCGGACACGGGCTTTAGCTTTGACGATGCGGATTTAAAATAAACCTCATGCTGAATTATGTTTGTAAACGCCTGCTGGGGCTTATTCCGACGCTGCTGATTGTGGCGGTCCTGGTGTTTTTGTTTGTCCATATGCTGCCGGGCGATCCGGCGCGTCTGGTCGCCGGGCCTGAGGCGGATGCCACCGTTATTGACCTGGTGCGTAAGCAGCTTGGCCTCGACCAGCCGCTGTATATGCAGTTTATCCACTATATCTGTAACGTTCTGCAGGGCGATTTTGGTATTTCAATGGTGTCGCGCCGTCCGGTGTCGGAGGAGATTGCCAGCCGCTTTATGCCGACGTTCTGGTTAACGATAGCCAGCATGAGCTGGGCGGTCGTGTTTGGGCTTGGCGCCGGGATTATCGCGGCCGTCTGGCGCAACCGCTGGCCGGACAAGCTCGGCATGGCGCTGGCGGTGACCGGCATCTCCTTCCCGGCGTTCGCGCTGGGGATGCTGCTGATGCAGATCTTCTCCGTCGAACTGGGCTGGCTGCCGACCGTCGGGGCCGATACCTGGAAGCATTACATCCTGCCTTCCATGACGCTGGGGGCTGCCGTTTCGGCGGTAATGGCCCGCTTCACCCGCGCCTCGTTCGTTGACGTGCTGAGCGAAGATTATATTCGCACCGCGCGGGCGAAAGGGGTCAGCGAGAAGTGGGTCATTCTCAAGCACGGATTCCGCAATGCGATGATCCCGGTCGTGACGATGATGGGGCTGCAGTTTGGTTTTCTGCTCGGCGGCTCGATCGTCGTGGAAAAGGTCTTCAACTGGCCGGGGCTGGGACGCCTGCTGGTCGATTCCGTCGAGATGCGCGACTACCCGGTGATTCAGGCGGAAGTCCTGCTTTTCTCGCTGGAGTTTATTCTTATCAACTTAGTGGTGGACGTGCTCTACGCTGCCATTAACCCGGCCATCAGGTACAAGTAAGATGCGATTGTTGAACTGGCGACGTCAGGCCGTTTTAAACGCGATGCCGGGGCTAAAACCGGACCACGTCCGCACCCCGTGGTCTGAATTCTGGCGGCGTTTTCGCCGTCAGCCGGTCGCGATGACCGCGGGGCTGTTTGTGCTGCTGCTGATTGCGGTGGCGGTGATTGCGCCGTGGGTGGCGCCGTTTGATGCGGAAAACTATTTTGACTACGACCGTCTGAACGATGGACCGTCGATGCTGCACTGGTTCGGCGTGGACTCCCTCGGGCGCGATATCTTTAGCCGCGTGCTGGTCGGGGCGCAGATCTCGCTTGCCGCCGGGGTGTTCGCGGTGCTGATCGGCGCGGCCATCGGTACCGTGCTGGGCCTCGTTGCCGGATATTACGAAGGCTGGTGGGACCGCATCATCATGCGCATCTGCGACGTGCTGTTTGCCTTCCCCGGCATTCTGCTGGCGATTGCCGTGGTGGCGATCATGGGCAGCGGCATGGCGAACGTCATCATTGCGGTCGCGGTCTTTTCGATTCCGGCGTTCGCGCGGCTGGTGCGCGGCAACACGCTGGTGCTGAAACAGCAGACCTTTATCGAATCGGCCCGCAGCATGGGGGCCAGCGATGCCACCATCCTGTTCAGCCATATTCTGCCGGGTACGGTGTCGTCCATCGTGGTCTATTTTACCATGCGTATCGGCGTGTCGATTATCTCGGCGGCCAGCCTGTCGTTTCTGGGGTTAGGGGCGCAGCCTCCGACGCCGGAGTGGGGCGCGATGCTGAACGAGGCGAGGGCGGATATGGTAATTGCACCACACGTGGCGATCTTCCCGAGTCTGGCAATTTTCCTGACCGTGCTGGCGTTTAATCTGCTGGGGGACGGGCTGCGCGACGCGCTGGATCCGAGGATTAAGGGGTAGGGAAGTGAAATGTGCCGGGCGGCGACGACGCCTTACCCGGCCTACAAAAGCGGAGCGGGGAGATTAAACCCGGCTACCCCACAGGTCATACTCGTCCGCGTTTTCAACCTTCACGCGAATAATATCCCCCGGCTTAACGCTGGTTTCGCCGTTCAGGTACACCGCGCCGTCGATCTCTGGGGCGTCCGCCATGCTGCGGCCAATCGCGCCTTCTTCGTCCACTTCGTCAACGATGACCATGATCTCGCGGCCCACTTTTTCCTGCAGACGCTCGGCAGAGATCTGCTGCTGCAGCTGCATGAAGCGGTTCCAGCGCTCTTCTTTAACCTCTTCCGGCACCTGGTCCGCCAGCTCGTTGGCGGTTGCGCCTTCTACCGGGCTGTACTTGAAGCAGCCTACGCGGTCCAGACGCGCTTCTTTCAGGAAGTCGAGCAGCATCTGGAAGTCTTCTTCGGTTTCACCCGGGAAGCCGACGATGAAGGTGGAGCGCAGGGTCAGTTCCGGGCAGATTTCACGCCACTGCTTGATGCGCGCCAGCTGACGGTCAACGGAGCCAGGACGTTTCATCAGCTTCAGGATACGCGGGCTGGCGTGCTGCAGCGGGATATCCAGGTACGGCAGAATTTTGCCTTCCGCCATCAGCGGGATCACGTCGTCAACGTGCGGGTACGGATAGACGTAGTGCAGGCGCGTCCAGATACCGAGCTTAGACAGCTGCTCGCACAGGCCGACCATGCTGGTTTTCACCGGCTCGCCGTTGTGGAAACCGGAGCGGTGTTTAACGTCCACGCCGTAGGCCGAGGTGTCCTGGGAGATGACCAGCAGCTCCTTCACGCCGGCGTCGGCCAGACGTTTAGCTTCCGCCAGCACTTCGCCAATCGGACGGCTCACCAGATCGCCGCGCATGGACGGGATGATGCAGAAGGTGCAGCGATGGTTGCAGCCTTCGGAAATTTTTAAGTACGCGTAGTGGCGCGGCGTCAGCTTCACGCCCTGCTCTGGCACCAGGCTCAGGAACGGGTTGTGCTTGGGTTTTGGCACGTAGTGATGAACATGTTGCAGCACCTGCTCGTAGCTGTGCGGGCCGGTGATCTCCAGCACCTTCGGGTGCACTTCGCGGATCTGGTCTTCTTTCGCGCCCAGACAGCCGGTAACAATCACTTTGCCGTTTTCCGTCAGGGCTTCACCGATGGCTTCCAGTGACTCCTGAACCGCGCTGTCGATAAAACCGCAGGTGTTCACGATCACCATATCGGCGTTGTCGTAGCTTGGCACCACGTCATAGCCCTCGGTGCGCAGTTCGGTCAGGATGCGTTCGGAATCCACGAGGTTTTTCGGACAGCCCAGGGAGACGAAGCCGATTTTCGGCTGGTGCGTAACATTGCTCATAGGTTAAAAATTCATCAATTATGGAGTTATCAGGGCGGGATTTTACAGCGTATCGCGGGGGATTTATACACTCTTTGCAAGGCGGATGCGCCGGGCAGACGTTGTAACATTGTAAATAATGTTAATCAGTTAATAAAAATTGATCCCAAGCATTAAACTGTACAAAAAATGAACTTATCCTGATTATGCACAATGGCTGACAGAGGAGGAAAGAGCATGACCGTTGACAGACTAAAACGCGATCTGCTTAACAAGCTGATCAACGCCCGAATCGACCTGGCCGCGTACCTGCAGTTGAGGAAGGCAAAAGGGTATATGTCAGTCAGCGAAAGCGAACATCTGCGTGATAACCTGTTTGAACTTTGCAATTTCATGCGTGAAAAAGCACCGACCCTGCAGGCGAAATACGGCGAAAGCGAAGAAATCGCGCTGCGCCGCGCTGCCGAAGTGCTCTCCATTGCAGGGGTGTGTCTGATGAACGGACGCCACGACTGCCCAAACTTTATCGCTGTTAACGCGGAGAAGCTTGAAAACTGCCTGACCACGCTCTCTCTATGCATCATGTGCCTGAACGAGCACAAACAGCTTGAACAGCACTGATTCCGGGGGAGGCGACTCCCCCTTCTGATTAAGCTTTTGTAAAAGTGGTAACGCGCCCGGACGCAGTGGCTAATCTTTATGCCATGTGCCGATAAAGGAGCGCGTTATGCCTCGATCCTCGCTAATTTCCCTGCCTGCGCTGTTCATTCCGTTTTCGCTTCTTGCTGCCCCGGAGGCGGTCAAGGTCGAGGTGCTGCAAAACAAACTTGATCACCCCTGGTCTCTGGCGTTTCTGCCGGATAATAACGGGCTGCTGGTGACCCTGAAGGGCGGTCAGCTCAAACGCTGGCAGGCCGGAAAAGGGCTCTCCGATCCAATTGTCGGCGTGCCGAAGGTCTGGACAAACGGTCAGGGAGGATTGCTGGACGTGGTCCTCGCCCCGGATTTTGAAAAATCACGCCGCATCTGGCTGAGCTTCGCTGAGGCAGGGAGGGACGGCAAAGCCGGAACGGCGGTGGGCTATGGCCGCCTGAGCGACGACTATTCCCGCATCGAGGGATTCCAGGTGGTGTTCCGCCAGATGCCGAAACTCTCCACCGGGAACCATTTTGGCGGGCGGCTGGTGTTCGACGGCAAAGGCTCGCTCTTTATCGGACTTGGCGAGAACAACCAGCGTCCGACGGCGCAGGACCTGGACAAGCTGCAGGGTAAAGTGGTGCGCCTCACCGAAGACGGAAAAGTGCCGCCGGATAACCCGTTTGTGAATTCCCCCGGCGCGCGACCCGAAATCTGGTCCTACGGCATTCGTAACCCGCAGGGGATGGCGATGAACCCGTGGAGCGACACGCTATGGCTTAACGAGCACGGCCCGCGCGGCGGGGATGAAATCAACATCCCGGAAAAAGGGAAGAATTACGGCTGGCCGCTGGCGACCCACGGCATCAACTACAGCGGCCTGAAAATTCCGGAAGCCAAAGGCGAGCATGCGGAGGGAACGGAAAAACCGCTGTTCGTCTGGAAAGTGTCGCCTGCCGTGAGCGGTATGGCCTTTTACAACAGCGACGTCTTCCCGCAGTGGAAAAACAAGCTGTTTATCGGCGCGCTGAAGGAAAAGGACGTTATCGTGCTGAGCGTGGACGGAAATAAGGTCACGGAGGACGGACGAATTCTGGGCGACCGGGATAAACGTATTCGCGATGTGCGGGTGGGGCCGGACGGCTATTTATATGTGCTGACCGACGAGACGGACGGGCAGCTGTTAAAAGTCAGCCCGTCCGGTGCGTAATCAGGTGACCGGGATCATCACCACGTTACGGTACGCCGGGCGATCGCTCAGCTGTTTTAGCCAGCGCTCAAGATGAGGGCGCGGCGTCCACTTCAGGCCCATGTTGGTCAGGTTCCAGACGAACGGCGCCACGGCGATATCGCCTGTGCCGAACACCTCGCCGGAGAACCAGGCGTGCTTCGCCAGCTCGTCATCCATCATCGCAAACAGGTTTTCGCAGGTATCCTGCGCGGCGTGAATCGCGGGATAATCGCGTTCGGCTTCCGGCGTGCGGATAAGTCCCATCAGGATCACGCGGTGGGTCGGGGATAGCGTCTGATTCGCCCAGTCCATCCACTTTTCGCCCTGAGCACGACGGGTCGGGCTTTCCACCCACAGGCGGCCCTGACCGTACTGGGCGGCGAGGTAGCGGACAATGGTGTTGGACTCCCAAAGCGTCGCGTCTGTTTCATCATCGCGCAGAAGCGGCACCAGGCCGTTCGGGTTCATGGCCAGATAGTCGGCCTCTTTGTTCACGCCAAACGACATGCCGGCCATGATTTGGTTGAACGGTAAATCCAGCTCCTCGAGCGTCCAGAGCACTTTCTTAACGTTGGTCGAGTTGTTCCTGCCCCAAAGCGTAATCATATTTACTCCTGATGAGTTGTGAATCCGGGTCAGCGTTCGCCATGGTGAGATAAACCTAACAATTACGCAACAGAAGACAAAAAAATCGTCTGAATCAAAGCGTATATGAATGTTATTGCATAAACTTTAATAACTTTACCCTCGTTGGGTTTCTTTAACCGTTTTAGTGCGCTATTACTCATCGCTTCTTGCGACACGGTGATGTGACGTAATTTTTGAATGGACACTCGGGTGGCATTTATGACGCGTAAAATGACTTCTCTGCGCAGCCTTGCGACAGGCTCTGCGCTCCTTTTCCTGTTTGCACCAACTCTCTATGCAGCTGAACAGGCTGCGCCCGAAGCGCCGCCTGTGGATGCGCGCGCCTGGATCCTGATGGATTATTCCAGCGGTAAAGTGCTGGCGGAAGGGAATGCGGATGAGAAACTCGATCCGGCAAGCCTGACCAAAATCATGACCAGCTATGTGGTCGGCCAGGCGTTGAAAGCGGGCAAGATCAAGCTGGACGATATGGTGACCATCGGTAAGGACGCGTGGGCGACCGGCAACCCGGCGCTGCGGGGCTCTTCGGTGATGTTCCTGAAGCCGGGGGATCAGGTCTCCGTTTCCGATCTGAACAAAGGGGTAATTATTCAGTCGGGAAATGATGCGTGCATCGCGCTGGCCGATTACGTTGCCGGCAGCCAGGATTCTTTTATTGGCTTGATGAATGGCTACGCGCAGAAACTGGGCTTAACCAACACCACGTTCAAAACGGTTCACGGTCTGGATTCGCCGGGACAGTTCAGTACCGCGCGCGACATGGCGCTGCTGGGGAAAGCGCTGATCCACGACGTGCCGGATGAATACGCCATCCATAAAGAGAAAGAGTTTACCTTCAATAAAATCCGTCAGCCCAACCGTAACCGCCTGCTGTGGAGCAGCAACGTCAATGTGGACGGAATGAAAACCGGCACCACGGCGGGCGCGGGCTATAACCTGGTGGCCTCCGCGACCCAGGGCGACATGCGTCTGATTTCGGTGGTGCTGGGCACCAAAACCGACCGCATTCGCTTTAATGAGTCAGAAAAACTGCTGACCTGGGGCTTCCGCTTCTATGAAACCGTGACGCCGATTAAGCCGGATGCCACGTTCGTCAGCCAGCGCGTCTGGTTTGGCGACAAGAGCGAAGTGAACCTGGGCGCGGGTGAGGCGGGCTCGGTGACCATTCCGCGCGGTCAGCTGAAAAACCTGAAGGCCAGCTATACCCTGACCGACCCGCAGCTCACGGCTCCGCTGAAAAAAGGCCAGGTGGTCGGGACGATTGATTTCCAGCTAAACGGGAAGTCGATTGAACAGCGTCCGCTGATTGTGATGGAAGCGGTGGAAGAGGGCGGCTTCTTCAGCCGGATGTGGGATTTCGTGATGATGAAATTCCACGGCTGGTTCGGCAGCTGGTTTAGCTAAACCTGATGGGTTTTCTCCCTCTCCCTGTGGGAGAGGGGCGGGATGCGGGCATCAGACCGCACCCCCTTAATACATTAACTTCACCTGCTGCGCCTTCGCGTGGGCCACGATCTCGTCGTCCGGGCGGCAGTCGCTGACGATGGCGTCAAACTGCGCCAGCTCGCCCATTCTTGCCGAACGCACCTTGCCAAACTTGCTGTGATCGACCACCAGCACATGGTACTGCGCCGCACTTAACGCCCAGTGCTTCACCGGAAGCTCTTCCAGGTTAAAGCAGGTCGCACCCTGACGCACGTTGACGCCCGCGGCGGAATAAAACGCGATATCCGGGCAGAGATTGCTGAGCGTGTCCTGCAGGTTGAGCGGCTTAAAGATGGCGTTGCTGGCGTGAAACTCGCCGCCGCAGAGGATCACCCGGCACTCGGGTTTCTCCTGCAGCGCCAGAAAGGTGTTCAGGGAGTAGCACACGGCGGTAAAAGGGATGCTGCTGTCGATAGCTTCGATAATCCACGGCGTGGTGGTTCCGCAGTCAAAAAACAGCGTCTGGTGCGGCTGTACCAGTGAGGCTGCAAGCCGGGCGGCTTTGCGCTTCTCTTCCACCAGGCGCGTTTTCTGGTCGCTGATCAGATAATGGCTGGCGCTACGCGGCTCAAGCACAATATATCCGCCCAGCAGCACGACGGGCGCGCTTTCGCTGTTCAGATCCCGACGAATGGTCATCTCTGAGACGCCGAGGAGGTTGGCGGCTTCCTTAAGATGCAGCTTATCGCTGCGCTTCAGCGCCTGTAGCAGCTGAGCAATGCGGTCATCGCGACGTGTTTCCATAGTTCCTCGGGATAAAAAAGTGAACCCCCGCAGGGCGGGGGCTCAAGTGTAACCTGTCAGGTTGGGGTTAGTCACGTATCCAGCCTTTGCGGATCGGGATAGCGAAAATGGCGCGATAGAGCGAAGACAGCGTGCGGTAAAGCGCTTCACCGAAGAGGCTCCACAGGATAGCCGCGCTCACGCAGCCGATCAGCCCGACCAGGAAACCGCCCACCATATCCAGCGGCCAGTGAACGCCCAGGTAAACGCGTGACCAGGCGATTGCCAGGGCCGCCACCATCAGGACCGCACCGGACCACAGGCGATGCCAGAACAGGAAAGCCAGCGCGAAGGTGAAGATCACCGTACCGTGATCGCTCGGGAACGAGTCATCCGGCGCGTGGTGCAGGAAGGTATAGCCGACGCGATCGACAAACGGACGATCGTGCGGGAACGCATGGCCGAGAATGTAGCTGACCAGGACGCTTACCCCGAGCGCCATCGCGACTTTAATCACCAGCTGGCGCTGCGCCTTCACCTGGCTGCGGGGACCCCACAGCCAGAGAATCGCAGCCAGTGCAGGCACGATACCGATCAGATCTTTTGCCAGGAAGGTGGCAAAATCGATCGTCCACTCAGGCGAGGCTGGCGTGGCGTTGATCAGATAAAACAGCTGATAATTCAGATTCTCTAACATAGCGTTATCACTCTTTAGCAAACCGGGTGGAAATAAGTCCGTAGACAACCACCTGAGAAAACCAGACCCACCACCCGGCCCACAGGTTGTGAGAGAAAAAATGCGCCCCGCGCATGACCTGGCCGTAGCCCATCGCCAGACCTAACACCACGCCCAGCGCGACGAAGCACCAGGCGAGACGCGGACGCTCGCGCCAGAAGGCAAAAAACAGGCCCATCACCATAAAGCCGCTGGAGGCATGACCGCCGGGGAAACAACGCCCCGGACCGCTGTCAGCAGGGACGGCGCTGAACAGGGGATAAGACATAGCCTTACCGCCATATTCCACCAGATCCCACGGGCAGCTGTGATGGCTCACGCTTTTCAGCACGCCTACTACCAGCGCGCCAACGCCCATCAGCAGCGCCGCCGTGACAAGCCTTGCGTTGCGCTTGTAGGCACCGTAAAACAGCGCTACAGCACCTAAGCCGATGGCGATGTACTTTGCCAGGCGGTGGTTTAGCAGATCCAGCAGGCGATCCTTCTGCAGCGGAAAGCTGTGCGTGGCCGCGTCATACCAAAAGCCGGTGATCCATCTGTCGAGTGCTTCACTGCGCGATAGCCACGTAAACACCACGGCAAGGGCAATCAGTACGAAAAGCTGATAACCATAAAAGCGGGTCGGTAAGCGGTAAAGTCGTTTTGTCTTATTTGTCTGTAAGTTAGACAATTCTGAACGGCTGGAGGTGAGTGCCATAATTTGGGGTCGTTGACGAGTAATCGCGCTATCATAAAAGTGTCAACTTAAGGAAACCTTAAACGAAGACGATATGTGCTTTATTTCTGTTTATCCTCGATAAATCACTATCTCGGGCTGCGGCATTTCATTAAACTCGTCGCGATTTTGTCATTATAAAGAGATTGCATGTTAAACCGTTCTTCTTCTGGTTCACGTCTGGGTCGTCAGGCGTTGCTTTTCCCTCTGTGTCTGGTGCTCTACGAATTCTCTACCTATATCGGCAACGATATGATCCAGCCCGGAATGCTGGCCGTTGTGGCGCAGTACAACGCGGGTATTGAGTGGGTGCCAACCTCCATGACCGCCTATCTGGCCGGCGGCATGTTTTTACAGTGGCTGTTAGGCCCGCTGTCGGATCGTATTGGCCGCCGTCCGGTGATGCTGACGGGCGTGGTGTGGTTTATCGTCACCTGTCTCGCCACGCTGCTGGCGCAAAACATTGAACAATTTACCCTGCTGCGCTTCCTGCAGGGGGTGAGCCTGTGCTTTATCGGCGCCGTGGGGTATGCCGCCATTCAGGAGTCGTTTGAAGAGGCGGTGTGTATCAAAATTACCGCGCTGATGGCGAACGTGGCGCTGATCGCCCCCTTACTCGGGCCGCTGGTGGGTGCCGCGTGGGTGCACGTTGCGCCGTGGGAAGGGATGTTTGTGCTCTTTGCGCTTCTCGCCGCCTTCGCGTTCTTTGGCCTGCACCGGGCGATGCCGGAAACCGCTACCCGCATCGGCGAGAAACTCTCGCTGAAAGAGCTGGGTCGGGATTACAAAGAAGTGCTGAAGAACGGCCGCTTTGTGGCGGGCGCGCTGGCGACCGGGTTCGTTAGCCTGCCGCTACTGGCGTGGATCGCGCAGTCGCCGGTCATTATCATCAGCGGTGAAAAACTCAGCAGCTACGAGTATGGCCTGCTGCAGGTGCCGATCTTTGGCGCGCTGATTATCGGGAACCTGGTGCTGGCACGCCTGACGTCACGCCGCACCGTGCGTTCACTGATTATCATGGGCGGCTGGCCGATTGCGGCAGGGTTGATTCTGGCTGCGGTGGCGACCGTCGCGTCAACACACGCTTATCTGTGGATGACGGCGGGGCTGAGCATCTACGCCTTCGGGATTGGCGTGGCCAACGCCGGGCTGGTGCGCCTGACGCTGTTTGCCAGCGAGATGAGTAAAGGCACGGTCTCAGCGGCGATGGGGATGCTGCAGATGCTGATTTTTACCGTCGGTATCGAGGTGAGCAAGCATGCCTATGCGATGGGCGGCAACGGGCTGTTCAGCCTGTTTAACCTCGCCAACGGCGTGCTGTGGGTTGGACTGATGGTGGTGTTCCTGAAAGACAAACGCGTCGGGAACGCCCTGCAACCTTAACCTGTTTATTCCCTCTCCCTGTGGGAGAGGGCCAGGGTGAGGGCATCAGACCGCACGCGGTTAATTAAACGGTGCCTCCCCGTTCAACACCTTCTCAATCACGTTTAAAACGCCTTCATCGTTATTATGCGGCGCTTCAAAACGCGCCGCCGCTTTGATGTGCGGTCTGGCATTCGCCATCGCAAAGCTGAACCCGGACTGGCGCAGCATTTCCACGTCGTTGCCGCTGTCGCCGAAGGCCACCACTTCGCTGTCCTCTATGCCCCAGCGCTTTTGCAGGATCCGCAGGCCGTTAGCTTTGTGCACGCCGGGGATAATAAGATCGATACTGCCGTGACCGGTCGTGACGGGTACCATGATGTCACTCAGCTTTTCATGCAGCAGCGCCTGAATACGCGGAATTTCATCGTCAGAAACGTTAAGCCCGAACTTGAAGAAAATATCGTTCAGGTTGTCGAAATCGCTGACCATTTCGAGGCGGTGGTAATACTTCGCCGCGATATCCTTAAAGCCCTCGTCATAGCATTTCAGCGTGTACGCGCTGCTTTTCCCACAGGCGATAATCTCAATGCCCGGAACGTCGTTTAACACGTTCGCGACGGTGGCGAAATGGGCTTTCGACAGTTCGCCGTTAAAGACATCTTCTCCTTCGCTCACCACCCAGCCGCCGTTTTCGGCGACGAATGAAATTTCATGCGCAATCTCCGGAAAAAAAGAGATCAGCTGGTAGTACTGGTTGCCGCTGGCGACCACAAATCGAATGCCTTGCGCCTTCATGCGGGCGTACTGCTCCAGAAAGCGCGGCCGATTGTAGGTTTTGGCATCGCTCAGAAATGTACCATCCATGTCGACGGCGATCAGTTTAACGCTCATATCCCTTCTCCAGTGTCGTTTGATTCGTTTCCGGCTTTGCCACCGCGCGCGCCACCAGCGCCGCGATGATGACCAACCCTAACACCACCAGCATGGCGCTGCGCAGCCCGTAGTGCTCGCCGAGGAAGCCGAGCAGCGGCGGCCCGACCAGGAAGGCGAGATAGCCCGTGGTCGCCACCACGCTGACGCGCGTCGGGGCATCCGGGCCGGTGTCGCTGGCGGCTGAAATGGTCAGCGGGAAGCCGAGCGACGCGCCCAGTCCCCAGAGGATCACCGAGACGCCGGCAATCCAGTCCACATCCACAAAGATGATCATCGCAATACCCAGGCCGCCCAGCAGGGCGCTGGCGCGCACCACCGCCACGCGGCTATAGCGGTCGATAAACCAGCCACCGGTGAAGCGACCCACGGTCATCCCCAGCGTAAACCCGGCGTAAATCAGCGAGCCGGAGGTTGGGCTAAAGCCGTGACCGTCTACCATCAGGAGCGGCAGCCAGTCGTTGGCGGAACCTTCCGCGAACGCCATCGCCAGCACCACCACGCCAATCAGCATCAGCTGGAAGTCGCGGTAGAAGGGCAGTCCTTTTTCTGCCGGGTGCTGTTCGTCCGCGGAGTTTTTACCGGTGCCGTCCGGGATGGCCCGGATGCCGGTAAGAATGGGAATGATGCACACCAGCGCCGCCAGCAGGATATGCAGATTCGCGCTCACGCCAGTGGCCGTCAATGCCATCCCCACGCCCGCACCGGCCAGCGTGCCGAGGCTGTAAAAACCGTGCATCATCGGCAGCACGGTTTTATTCATTTCGCGCTCGACTGCCGCCCCTTCCACGTTGATGGCAACTTCAGCCGAACCGAAGCTGCCGCCGAATACCGTCAGGCCCAGGGCGAACAGCACCGGCGAGGCAAACCACAGCGCCACGCTTAATACTCCCATCCCGAACACGGCAAAGCACATGGTGGTGCGGATCACCGCTCGCGTACCAAAGCGCTTTACCAGCCACGCGGAGCAGAGGATGCCGCTCATGGAACCTATCGACAGGCCGAACAGCACGATGCCCATCTCGGCGGTAGAAACGGACAAAATATCGCGAATAGCGGGGGTGCGCGTGGCCCAGGAGGCCATCAGCAGACCGGGAATAAAGAAGAACATAAACAGCGCCCACAGGCGGAGCTGCAGGGCTTTGCGGGGAGAGGTCAGCGTCATCGGGATAGCACCAGAAGTACAACAATAGCGACAACACTAGCAAGTTTGTGTACATTTGTACACAAACCACGTGAGGAATTTATGAGCAGACCACCGAACGATCCGCATCGCCGGGAGAAGATCCTGCAGGCAACGCTCGATACCATCGCCGAACACGGCATTCACGCCGTCACGCACCGTAAAATCGCCACCTGCGCGGGCGTGCCGCTGGGGTCGATGACCTACTATTTCGACGGCATGGAGCCGCTGCTGGAGGAGGCCTTCACGTGGTTTACCCGGCGGATGTCGCAGCAGTACCGGGATTTCTTTGCGGGCGTCACCGGGCCGGAAATGGCGTGTGAATCCATCACCACGCTGATCCACAGCTCGCAGGTGACCACGCCGCACAACATGGCGCTGATGTATCAGCTCTACGCCTTTATGCACCGCAGCGTGGCGCTCAAAACGGTGATGCAGGACTGGATGAAGATGAGCCAGACCACGCTGGAGCAGTGGTTCGACCCGGTCACCACCCGCGCGCTGGACGCGTTTATCGAAGGGATGACGCTGCACTACGTCACCGACCGGGCGCCGTTAACCCGGGAGGAGATTCGGGCGATGGTGGGGAGAATTGCGGGCGAGGGGAACCCTTAGGTAACACTCGCCCTGCCACTTTTACCTGCGCTCGATTTTATTCCCGCTGGCGTCCACGACGGCTTCGCCATCCTCTTTCGTAAACGCCCCTTTCTGCGCGTCCGGCAGAATGTCGAGGATAACTTCAGACGGGCGGCACAGGCGGGTACCCAGCGGCGTTACCACGATCGGACGGTTAATCAGGATCGGGTGCTGCAGCATAAAATTGATAAGCTGGTCGTCGGTGAAGTTATCGTCGGCAAGGCCCAGCTGTTCATAGGGCTCCACGTTTTTACGCAGCAGGTCCCGCACTGAAATGCCCATATCGGCAATCAGGGTGGTCAGCTCATCGCGCGACGGCGGGTTTTCCAGATAGAGGATAATCTCTGGCTCCGTGCCGCTGTTGCGGATCATCTCCAGCGTGTTGCGCGAGGTGCCGCAGGCGGGGTTGTGGTAAATGGTGATGTGGCTCATATCAGTGGCTCATTACAGTGTGAAGGAGAGACGTAGCGCCAGCGCGGCGAGCGTCACAAACAGGGCCGGCAGCGTCATAATGATGCCCGTCCGGAAATAGTAGCCCCAGGTAATCGTCATGTTTTTCTGCGCCAGCACGTGGAGCCAGAGCAGGGTGGCGAGGCTGCCGATAGGCGTGATTTTCGGGCCCAGATCGCAGCCAATCACGTTGGCGTAAATCATCGCCTCCTTAATCAACCCCGTTGCCGTGCTGCCCTCAATGGAGAGCGCGCCAATCAGCACCGTGGGCATATTGTTCATTATGGATGACAGGAAAGCGGTGATGAATCCGGTACCCAGCGTGGTAGCCCACAGTCCGTGCCCGGCCAGGCTATTCAGTACGCCTGTGAGAGAGTCCGTCAGCCCGGCATTGCGCAGGCCATACACCACCAGATACATCCCCAGCGAGAAGATAACGATCTGCCACGGCGCGCCGCGCAGCACTTTTCCGGTGTTTATCGCATGTCCGCGTTTTGCGACGGCAAATAAAATCAGCGCGCCGACGGTCGCAATGGCGCTGACCGGAATGCCGAGCGGTTCAAGCACGAAGAAGCCGACGAGAAGTAGCAGCAGCACAATCCAGCCCGTTCTGAAGGTCGGAAGGTCGTGAATGGCCCGCGCGGGCTCCTGAAGTTTCGCCAGGTCATATTCCAGGGGAATTTCCTTGCGGAAGAACAGATGCAGCATCACCAGCGTTGCGGCAATGGCGGCGATATCTACCGGGATCATCACCGAGGCGTATTCGCTGAATCCCAGCTTAAAGAAGTCTGCCGACACGATGTTGACCAGATTGGAGACAATCAGCGGCAGGCTGGCGGTATCGGCGATGAAGCCCGCCGCCATCACAAACGCCAGCGTGGCCTGTTTGCTGAACCCCAGCGCCAGAAGCATGGCGATAACGATAGGGGTCAGGATCAGCGCCGCGCCGTCATTGGCAAATAGCGCCGCCACGGCTGCACCCAGCAGCACGATATACGTAAACAGTAATCGCCCGCGACCGTTCCCCCAGCGGGCGACGTGCAGCGCCGCCCACTCGAAAAAGCCGGACTCATCCAGCAGCAGGCTGATGATAATGACGGCAATGAACGTCGCCGTAGCGTTCCAGACGATATTCCACACCACCGGAATATCGTTAATGTGAATCACGCCGCTAATCAGCGCCAGTACGGCGCCAATGCTGGCGCTCCAGCCGATACTGAGCCTTCTGGGCTGCCAGATGACCAGTACCAGCGTAAACAGAAAAATAGCCCCTGCCAGAAACATCTTTTACTCCGTTATATCTGTTTTTGTGAATGTATTGTTATCAACACGAGCCTGAAAGTCGGTTTTTCAGCTTCATGCGCGTCTCTTCCCGCAGGCAGTTCCAGCTGGTGTCGATAACGGCTGCCGCCCATGCAGGCATGTTGGGAGAGAGACGGTAATGGACCCATTTCCCCTCGCGACGATCGGTAACCAGCCCGGACTCGCGCAGCAGCGCCATATGGCGGGAGACTTTAGGCTGCGACTCGGTGGTCGCGGAGCAGAGATCGCAGACGCACAGCTCGCCCGCTTCACGGAGCAGCATGACGATGGCGAGCCGCGTTTCGTCGGAGAGGGTTTTGAAGAGCTGGAGCGGGTGGAGCATGGGATTTCCTGCAGGTGTGATTTTCATATGCGTTTAATCATATATGTTTTAACTGCAAGAGAGAAGGTGAGATTTGAGTAAGGGGAATTTCAGGCAACAAAAAACCCATTTATATAAATGGGTTAGAAAAAACAATCACTTACTTTAAAATCAATAAGTTAAAATAGTAGTTAGGGGTAGTAAAGGTCAGGGAGTGGCAACCGCTGCCGCCATTTTGTCGCCATTGTGCATTGTAGCCAGGGGATTAAACCTTAACGCAGTTTCAAGGTGATCTGGCGCGAGGTGGGCATAACGCATAGTCATCTTTATATCGTGGTGTCCCAGTATTTTTTGCAGAGCGAGTATGTTTCCCCCGGACATCATAAAGTGAGCTGCAAAGGTGTGGCGAAGAACATGCGTTAGCTGGCCACGCGGCAAGATGATAGAAGTTTTATCCATCACTGATGCAAATTGAAAATAGTAGTCATCAAAAAACTTGAACCCCTTCAACGCGGTGATTTCTTCATATAGCTCCTTGCTGATAGGGATGCTTCTGTTTTTCTTTCCCTTCGTTCTGGTGAACGTGATGCGGTACTTCGTTACCTGCGACCTTGTCAGATTGACTGCCTCTCTCCATCTTGCCCCAGTGCTGAGGCAAATCTTCACAACCAGCGTCAACAGCTTATTTTGGCGCTGGCAGTCATACAGAAGTTCTGCAATCTGATCATGTGTCAGCCAGGCCATTTCTTTTTCAGCAATAGTAAACTTACGCATGTTTTCAAGAGGGTTTGGCTGAAGCCATTCGCCCAAGCGAATCAGTTCACTAAAGGCACCGCTTAAATAACTTTGTTCAAGATTTACCGTGACAGGGCTAGCGCCATTCTTCCATTTCTCACTGAAATATATCTCTCCTGTTAGACGTTTATCGCGGTAGTGAGCAAACATTTTTGGGGTGAGTGATGTAGCTTGAGGATTTCCTAATGCGTCCACGATCAGCAGTAGCTTTTCGTATACGTGTTCGCCAGCAGAAAGCGAAATGCCGTGCAGTTTATACCAAAGGTTAACAATCTCTTTTAAAGAGCGCCGATCAGCAACATCACCCAGCCACGGTTTGGCCGCGGCCTCATCCATCGTGTGGCGCTCAAAGGCCATCGCCTCACCTTTTGTTGCAAATTGCTTTCGAACCCTGCGCCCGGAACGTCCGGCAGGGTAGCATTCACAGAGCCATTTGCCCGTTTCAAGTTTCCGAATAGCCATTCAATACCCCTTATTACTTGCTATGGGGGTATGATTTACTGTTTATTTATACAGTGTCAATGTTTGATGTTCGCACCATCAAACATTCGACATTAGGTAATAGTGGCATTTAGCTAATGGCTTAAGGTCATTGATCCCACATTCAAAAGATTGGCCGCCAGATATTGGGGCTACAAGCACCCTGCCAACAGGAATACGGGTCAACTCTTTAATGCTTGTTTTTCCCTCAATTTCAACAACCCATGTTCCATCCGATAGTTCGTCAGTTTTCATGTCTGCGACGTACGGGATTTCGTCATCAAGTATGATTACCGGCTTGCTGAGGTGAGAGGGAAGCATTGCCTTATCGAGCATATAAAAATTGGATTCGTACAGATTCCCATCAATGATTTTCTTACGAGGAACCGCGACCACATCACCCATGGCGTTGTCGTTGGCCGTCTTTTTATACTCATTTGGAGAGTTTTTAGCTCCGTTCTGGAAGGCTTCGCCCTTCCCAAAGGAGAGCCATTCAAGCGAAGCGCCTGTTTCCATCGCGCACTGAATAACCCAGTCTGCGGGAAAAATATCCCTCATCCATCTTGTACTCATTGTGCTAGTTGATGCGCCAAGCTGTTCACAAAGCGCCTGTCTTGTCTTGAATCCATAAGCAATTAGTAATCGCTTGATTACTTCCTGCCCGCCTCTATTGAAGTCCATAATTACGCCTTTGGAGTTTTAATTGTTGACTAACTCCATTTGAGGCATTAGCCTTCCGCTTGAAGTACGGAAATGGAGTTATTAATACTTGTCACCGCTAGCTACGGTTTAAGACTCAAACGAGGAATCTTGCACTATGACCACTAACATTTCAATCAATCTGCCAGTCCCTTCTATCTCAAAAGAGAAGTACATCGAACTCACTGGTTTACCGGAAGATACCGTTGAAGCAATGCTGAAAGATGGCCGCTTACCACGTCACCGCCTTCGCAAAGATATGGGTCGTGAAAAAGTCATGATTAATATCGCAGCTCTGACCATAGACGCCCTCGCGGGTTACAACATCGTACTTAACTGATTCGATTTTGAAACGCTGAGAGGGTGCTGACTATGTTTGATTACCAAACTTCCAAACATGCACATTTTGATGCAGCTTGCCGAGCGTTTGCGCTGTCACACAATCTGGAAGATGTGGCCGCTGCCGTTGGTATGCGTCCGCAGATCCTGCGCAATAAGTTGAACCCGATTCAACCACACCGCCTTACCTGTGACGAGCTGCTGGCTATCACCGATTACACGGAAGATGCCCGTCTGCTGGATGGGATGCTGGGGCAGATTAACTGCCTTCCGTCCGTTCCGGTCAATAACGCCACTGAAGCCAACATGCAATTTTGCGCGTTGAGTGCCACTGCAAATGTGGGCGCGATCGCTGGGGAAGCTGTATCAACTGAGCACATGACCGCCGCACGCCGCACACAAATTCTTGATCGTGCCCGTGATGCCATCCGTTCCCTTTCCGTTCTGGCTTACACCGTTGAAAGCCGCCTCCAGTCTGCGCCGGTTCTTGCTGCTGCCGTCGATATCGTGACTACCAGCGCCAGCGGCATGATGTGAGGGATAACCATGAAAGCGTTCGTTACCTACCTGAAAAAAGAATCTCCGGCCATGCAACTGGCAAGCGGCTCCACTGGATGGATTGAGCTGCCCAATGGCCAACGCTGGAATCCTGGCCACGTACATAAATTTACTGCGCATCAACCGTGCCGCCGTTGGTGGCATCGCCTGATGGGATTGTTCCGGGGGCGTTATGGCCATTAGCTCAGAACAGCAGGAGATCGGCCTGAAGTGGCTGGAGTATATGCGCCGTAAATACTGGAGTGAAAAAAGCGAAGCCGCCGAATGGTGGGACAAATTAACACCTGAATGGCGAGGGGTTGTTTTACATGCAGCCGCAGTAAATTCCGGGTCGGACGTTTTCAAAGCCCACCTGTGTAAATGCTGCTGGCATGAGCTGTATGCACGCCTGAACTACCGGGAAATGATTCAACTGAAACAAGGTATTTCCCGCGCCCGGTTAACGTTTGAGGGGTTCGGAAGTTTGCGTGACAGCGATTTTTCCCGGCGCACCGCCAATCGCCCGGCAAAGGTGGTTAATCCGATTTACAGCAGTAATGGGGTGCAGATGGTTGTGGCACCTCAATTCGTTAGCAAAATGCAATTGTTGCAACAGCAGGAGAATCACTGATGTCCATTATCTCTGTAAATGCCAAAGAACTGGGACAGGAGTTGGCAGCGTGGGGCGTTCCACACAATTACGCCATTCTCTTTCTGGAGAAAAGCACCGTTAAAAATGGCCGTGTGGCCTTGCATCCCTTTTTCTTTAACGACACTGAGCACATGACAAACAAAAGGCACTGGCTGGCCGTAAATGTTGCGTACTGGTGCTGTGTCTATCGTGAAGCGGAATGCCAGTTCCAGCAGGTTGAAGCGCTGGCCAGTATTCGTTCCATGTATTACATCGCCGGGTCATTAGGCGCTGGGGAAGTTAAGGCGCTAATCCAGGAATGGTGGCGCAACACCTACGAGCTGCACCAGATACCCGCGCCGAGCTACTCAGCCGCGCCCGTTACTGTCTCTTTCCACTAATTAACTGCCTGAATTTTTGGCCATCCCTGCGGTGGCCGGGGATTCTTTTGTCCTGAGGAAACCAAAATGCAAACAACACGCATGTTTTTACCCATCAACCAATCCGGTACTGACCTGCTGGCAATGCTTGCAAAAGCTACTGAGGAAGGTAAAGCGGCCTCCGCCGATCTGTGTTCTGTCCGTCTGGATAAACTGGCCGCGTATGCAGCTAACGAAGGTTTAAGCGCTGCCGAAATCGTAGAGCTGATCCGTGAAGAGGCTGCGGCCATTTGCAGTAAAGGCGGTGCAGCATGGCAGTAAAAACCCCTCTTAAATGGGTGGGCAGCAAAGTCCGCCTTATGCCGCAGCTGCGTGGCCATCTGCCGGAAGGAAAACGCCTGGTGGAGCCTTTCGCGGGTTCGTGCGCCGTCATGATGAATACTGATTATGACGAATACCTGATCGCTGACCTGAACCCGGATTTAGTCAATCTGTATAAGGCGATGGCCTACCATACCGACGCGTTTCTAATGGAGCTTGAAGCCCTGTTTTCTGCCGGGGCGTTGGGTGAACAGGAGAACCGCGCCATTTTTTACTATGCCGTTAGGGATGCGTTCAATTCGTCCGGTAAGGGGCTGGGCGCTGAAAGCGTTGAAGCCGCTGCACGTTTCATGTACCTGAACCGCCACGGTTTTAACGGGCTTTGCCGTTACAATCGCCGTGGCCAGTTCAATGTCCCATTCGGGAAGTACAAGAAAAACTATTTCCCACTGAAAGAAGTCCGCGCATTTGCTGAGAAGGCAAAGCGTTCAACCTTCATCACCGCGCATTACTCCGAAACGCTTGCGCTGGTTCGTGCCGGGGATGTGGTCTATTGCGATCCACCTTACCTGACGGAATCAGGGAATTTCACCTCATACACAGAAAGCGGCTTTTCACATCTTGATCAGGGGCGGCTGGCCAGAAAGCTGCGCCGCCTTACCGAGAACGGCGTGAGTGTTGTTGCGTCAAACAGCGATCTGGAAATGGTGCATTACCTTTACGCCGGATTTGAGGCAGTGAAGGTTAACGCGCCCCGCAGTGTTGGTGCCTCAGCTGCAAGCCAGAAATCTGCCTCAGAGCTGATTTTGAAATCCACGCCTAAATCCGTTGCAAAGGCTCGCGCATGACGCTCGTTGCTAATGGCCAACATCACGCCGTCGATTCCTGGCGGCGTGATACCTTTGCACCCGGGACGCCAGCGAACGCGACGATCACTGAGCGCCGTTTGTGGGCAGTCAACCCACAGGACTACGAATGGCGTTCACAGTACCTTCACGAGATACCCGACTGGTTAGCCGGGTATTTTGGCAACCGTTACGAAAAGCTGTTTGCTGGCCGTGACGGCCGCCGCCGTGCCAATACATTCCTGCGCAAAACTATCGGTGAGAATGTATTGCCACGTCTGCGGAAAGTGGCTGCGCGTTACCAGCTGGCCGCTGATGTAAGCGATCTCCCATTCGGAAAGTCATTGCAGCGCTTGCCGTCGCTTGACCGTACCGATCTCAAAAAGCTGTCTGGCCAGATATCTGGCTGGATAGCTCAGATGTTTTATGACTTCACCGACACGCTGAAGGGCAAACCAAAAGACGAAACGGAAATGCGCCAGCGCACGTTGGCGGCTTACCGCAACCTTTGTTCGCTTTCCCTCATGCTGAACAATCAGCCGCCTTACTGGGCAGAGCATGAAGCCAACGAAGGCCACCTGGAAACCCGAAAGGCGGAGTCCGGTATTTTGCGTCTCATGGCACCGGAATGGTGGTATCAGCGCCTGAAGCGTGCCCGTGATCTGCAACGTG
This sequence comes from Enterobacter sp. UCD-UG_FMILLET, assembly GCF_000762975.1. Lineage (NCBI taxonomy): Bacteria > Pseudomonadati > Pseudomonadota > Gammaproteobacteria > Enterobacterales > Enterobacteriaceae > Enterobacter > Enterobacter sp. UCD-UG_FMILLET. The sequence continues at coordinate 176,249 of NZ_JRJC01000047.1, read as the reverse complement.
AACATCTGGCCATCGCCGTTGGCCAGGTGCAGAAATCTGCCAGCGCCTACGTATCACGTAAAACCCTGGGCGAATGGTTGGAACAGAAGAAACGAAATCTGGAGTTCTTCAAAAAGTTTGATCTGATGGACGAAGAGGGTAACCGCATTGCGCTGGACAGCATGGTACACCGCAGCGTTGCTAACCCGGCCATTCGTCGCTGTGAACTGATGGTGCGTATGCGCGGGTTTGAAGATATCGCCAACGAACAAGGGCTGGCAGGTGAGTTTTACACAATCACTGCGCCTTCACGTTATCACGCGGTACACAGCAAAGGCGGCTTTGTGTCTCAGTGGAATGGATTGAGCCCACGGGACACGCAGCGTTATTTATGCAACGTCTGGGCAAAAGCACGCGCGGCGATCTCCCGTGCCGGTATTCATGTTTTTGGTTTTCGCGTGGTGGAGCCTCACCACGACGGGACACCGCACTGGCATATGCTGCTGTTCATGCGTTCGCAAGACGTTGAGGCGGTGCGGGATATTCTTTGCTATCACTCCAGAATTGCCGATTCAGAAGAGCTTCAAACACCCAACGCGCTTAAGGCGCGTTTTCATGTTGAACCTATCGATCCCGCTAAAGGGTCTGCCACGGGCTATATCGCTAAATACATCTCAAAAAATATCGACGGCTTTGCGCTCGATGGCGAACAGGATGAAGAAACCGGGGAAAACCTGCGCGATATGGCCAAATCCGTATCGGCCTGGGCATCCCGCTGGCGTATTCGTCAGTTTCAGCAAATTGGTGGTGCACCAGTGACTGTCTGGCGGGAGCTGCGCCGCCTGGGCGATCAGCGCCTGACTGATAGCCGCATGGATGCAGTGCGTGGCGGCGGCAGATGTTGGGGACTGGGCTGCCTATACCCAGTTGCAGGGTGGAGCACTGGTTGCGCGTCGTGATCTGGTTGTTCGCCTAGCGTATGAAATCACTGAGCAGGGTAACGAGTACGCAGAATATATTCAGCGTGTGCAGGGTATCTATTCGCCTTTGATCCCGAATTCTGAAGTTTGCACCCGTCTGGTTAAGTGGCAGAAGGTTGCGAAGTTGGCCGAAGCGCCAGCGGAGGCGGGTTTTTCTGGCGGCAGCGCCGCCCCTTGGAGTTCTGTCAATAACTGTACGGAGGGGGGAGCCCGGAGAAGGTTAAAACTGGAACTGAACCAGCGAGGTTTTGCCGGAACGGATGACGAAATCGACATTTTGAAGCGCGGCGGTGGTCTTAAATTTGGCCGTTCTGCCCTGATTTACAGAGAGGGACGGTTGCAGGAGAAGCGGAATAATCCGGAAGATGAACAATGGCCAGGCTGGCAATGAAGGTGTGTAAGTGCGTGAAATGTAAAATGTAAATTGTATATTGATTCATTTTTCGTTTCACAAATTGTGTGTTTAGGTATACTGTATTTATATACAGTTGTTTGCGTGGGAGGATACTGTGCAGGATTTATTTTTAGAAACCGTTGCCTTTCAACGGATCGCATTGGTCGCAAAACTTATGGCAACCGCAGACTGTTCTGAAGATGAAAAGGATGTTGCTCTGGCATGGCTGGGAGAAATGACGCAGGAACTGGGAAGGAAGCTGGATCGGTATGAAAAAAAACACCCCCATAATGGGGGCGATTCACGCAGCGGGGGCTGCCTTCAATAAATCCAGTGCCATTTGTTTTTGGTCGGGTGACAGGTTTTTGAGCAATGTTTGCACAAGCGCGTCACCCGTTTTAGCGCTGGGGCTGAGGGTGTGGGAAAACGTCAAATTCATAACAAAGGTGTGCCCACACTCCACATCAGCACAGGCGCAGTAAATATCTGCAATCTGGCGGTGTTTCCGGTTGGTCTTGCGAATCACAGCCTTTGAGCCACATTCAGGGCATTCAATCTTCAGGACTCTCATATTCCGCTCTCCAGCTGTTAAATAATGCCTGGATTTTAGCCTTTTTTGTCTCATGCTGCACCCTTCTCCGTTGTTTCCATTGCAAAATTCAGATGCAGGTGGCGCGGGATTTCCGGATCGCTGTTAATGGCCATCGCCAGGCGGCGCTGAATGGGCAAGACTTCATTCTTTTTGTAGGTGCGTTCCACCTTTTCCGGGTCGCCCAGTCCGGCTGTGTTCTGCGGAACGATACCCGCCAGCCCGGCCGGGAAGCGGTGCGCGTTCAGAATGTCCTGGGCGCTAATGTTCTTCACGCTCGCAAACTCATCTTTGGCCGAAATATCCCCCATCTCAATAAACTTGATCGCGTCCCCGTCGCCGCCAGGGATGTTCACCAGGATGGTGGAGAAGTTGCCGATCCCCTTGCTGTCGCGCAGCTGCTGTTCAATCTCTTCCTCCATTTCGTCCGTCATGCTGGGGTCACGGGTATACAGAATGCCGCCCGTGTGTGCGCCGTTGTGGTAGTAGCGACGGCGGAAAATGACCGCCTCACTGTTCAGCAGGGCAGAATGAACGCCGCCGATGTAGTCCGGCAGACCATAGATGTGCTGCTGCGGGTCATACATCTTGATGAAAATGATATCGTCAGGCGGGAACGCCAGCGGCTCACCTTCCTGTAAAACCACGTAATCCCCTGGTACAGTCTCCGCGTTTTCTTTCTCCTTACGGCGGCGCAGGTAAAGCCCCGGAAGTGGCTGAAGTCCGATCACATCGCCCCAGCCATTACGGACTTTGGCCACGGCTATATCCCCGAAAGTCAGATAATCAAACACAGCGGCTTCGAGCTCGTCGAACGTCAGGCCGCCGCCCTGATAGTCCGCCGTGACCATGTTTTTACGGGCGTGGATAATCCCGCCGTGCTGGCCATTCAGGTTGATAAGCTGCGCCAGCGCCAGGCGGTCAATCGGCTGGGTGTAGTGATCGGCGGCGTTGTCGTACCAGATTTCCCGGTAATCGGTTCCGGTTGTCAGTACCGGTTCCGGCTTGCCGAAGCTGATAATGCTCATTTTTTTTGAATTGTCGCCGCGCTGCTCGCGTTTCACAAAGCGTTTCTTTTTGCTCATGCTGCCTGTTTCCTTACACCCCAGCGGGATTTTGGTTTGTTTTCATAGTTGAGTGGTTCGTTATGCAGTGCGTGGGTGATTGCCCAGAATGCCTCTGCGTGGCCAGTGTCCTGGCTGCGGTCTGCAACAAAGGTCATGGCGTTACCGCTGTTTGTGGTCGTGCGCCTTACTGACATAAAGCTGGCGGGGATTTCCTTCAGGTTTTTATCCCACTCGATACGCTGGCTTTCCACCACGTCCGCCGCTTTCAGTACCAGCTGGTTTTTGGTGTTCATGTCATAGCGAATCGGCACAACAACCTTCATGGCAAAGTGCTGGATGTTGTCAAAAACACCCTGGCCGATCCCGGTTACATCCACACCCAGATAAGTGAAGTTGTACTGGTCGAACAGCTTTTCGATCTGCTTTGCCTGGTAGCGGAAGTTCATGCCCTTCCAGTAAACCACCTTCAGCACGCGGAATTTTTCAACGGCGAACATCGGCGGGGCGACAATCACGAAACACGACAAATCGCCGCTGCGTGCCGGGTCAAAGCCGCCCCAGACTGGCCTGTCTCCAAACGGCCGTTTTGCATCCGGGTTATGATCCTGCCAGGTGTCCACCTCCACGCCGCACGCTTCCAGGTCGGAAAAGCTGAAAACGGAATCCTTGCTGTCCACGAACACGCACATATAAAGCATGTCGAATGTGGCGGTGTTGTAGCGGTTTCGCAGCTTCTCGATGTTGGCCAGGTTGAAGCCGCCCGCAATGGCATCCTCCATCGTGATGATGTAGCGCCACTGGCCATCCGGGCAGAGCCGGCCGCCATTCCGCATTTCATCAAACAGCGGAAATTTAATGGCCGCGCGTTTCTTGCTGCCCTGTTTCCACTCGTCACCCGTCCAGAACGGATAGGCCTGGTGCGTTTTGGCAGATGGCGTGGAAAAGTAGGTGGTACGCCATTTGTCATGGGTGGCCATCGCACTGGCCACCTCGTTCAGTTTTGCGAAGTTAGGAACCCAGAAATATTCGTCACAGTAAAGATGGCCACTGTATGACTGGGCTGTGTTTTTGTTGGTGGACAGGAAGCGCAGCTCTGCGCCGTTACTTAAGCGGATCGGGTTCCCGGTCAGCGTGATACCAAAATACTGCTCTGCAATGTTGACGATGTAAGACCGGAATACTTCCGCCTGTGCTTTGGACGCGGACAGGAAGATTTGTGGATCGCCCGTCATTACAGCGTTTTCGAACGCCTCAAACGCAAAGTACCAGGTTGCACCGATCTGGCGACTTTTCAGGATGTTCCTGACCAGCTGGCCGATGTTCCGGCGGAGGTGTTTCTGATATTCGAAAAGATGTTCATCCGCCCAGGTGTCAAAATCATCCTGAGTCAGTGACGAAATATCGTTTTTCTTGTACTTGCGTTTGCTGCGGGGTTCGTCCTCGCTATCCCCTCGCGCAGCTGCTTGCCGTTCCCCCTGGCTGCTGGCCAGCTTTTCTTTATGCTTATTGCTCTGGGCACGCAGCTTTGTGGCGTGAGCAATAAGCAAATCCATTTCTTTTAAATCCAGATCCGTTTTATTGTCACGCCCGGCTAACAGCTGGTAGCGGCGTTCAATTGCCTCCTCTGTGCTTTCGAAACTGAGCAGGTCAGCCCATTTATATTTTTCCGCCCAGTAGTAAACGATCCGCGCGTTCGGCAGATTTAATTCTGATGCAATTTCTTTCGGCGTGTAGCGGCGCAGGTAAAGAGCGCGGACAACGCCTTTTAATTCGTCTGAGTATTTAGCCATAGATTTAATTATGCCGTGGTGCTGATGAAAAAACGGCGGGGTTAATTCGGGGTTGTTCGGTAATGGCTTATAACCGAACTGTTCAGAATAAAGCGTAATGCGGGGATGTGTTTAATTAGCAATAATCAAATCCACAGCAAGGGAAGCAGTTAATCGACAGAGGGGGAAATATGTGTCGCATTTAAAAACTGGCTGGCTGTGTGTTGCTACTGAAGGCGATACGGTTGATGGACGGGTGCTGGAACGGCAATGGATTATCGACATGGGGGAAACCTATGACCCTAAACATTACGCCGCATTACTCTGGCCGGAACATGAGCGCTACGCCGGAAACTTTGGTGAGGTGCTGGAAGCGATGTGGCAGGACGGTGATGACGGGCTGGCGCGGCTGTATGTCAGCCTGTGTCCGAATAAGCGCCTGATTTATGCAAACGACGAAGGCCAGTTGCTTTATTTCTCTGTTGAGCCGGAGCTGAACTGGCGCGGAGGGGATCGTACATATCTGAAGGGGCTGGCTGTTACTGACAACCCGGCAAGTGTGGGAACTACACGGCTGCGCTTTAGTCGGCGCAAATTAAACAAACAGGGATATTACAGTTGTGTGATTTCCCGTAACGGTAAAATTACGCAGGAAGGGAAGATGAAAAACTGGCAAAAATTGTTTGGTATTAAGCCGAAATTTGAAGATGAAAATTCGCAGGACGATCCACCTGCTGATGATAAATTGCAGGCGCTGGCGAGTGCTCTGAACGATCTGGAAGCGCGTGTGGGTGCAATTGAAACCCAGCTTAATTCCGTGCAGGACGATGTTGACACTATTACCGAAGTAGTGGACACGGAAGAGTTTGCCGCTATTCGTGACAATGCAAAAGAGATTGTTACCCGATTTAACGATCTGGGGAATAAAGGCGGTCAGCGCAAACAGCGTCAGGTGCCAGCCAAATCCGGTAAATTTAGTTACCTGTAATTAACCGCAACGCGAATAAGCAAAACATTTTTATTATCGCGTAATTGCGAGGGAGTCTTATGTTACTGAATAACCGTGCGCGGGATTTACTGGACAATTATACGGCAGGGCTGGCGCAGCATTTTGGCACGCAAAACCCTGGCCGTTATTTTTCGCTAAATGACCCGCAGGAAACCGCACTGCGCCTGGCCATGCTGGAGTCCGTGGAGTTCCTGAACTGGATCACCACGCTGGACGTTGACCAGCTGAGTGGCCAGGTCGTCAACGTGGGTGCGTCTGTGCTTCACACCGGGCGCAGCGAAACAGGCCGTTTCGTCCGCCAGGTAGGGGTTGATGGCAATACCTATTCACTGGTTGAAACGGACAGCTGTGCGGCGCTGCGCTGGGATTTGCTTTCCGTCTGGGCGAACGCCGGAAAGGAAGAAAACGAGTTTTACAACCTGGTGCAGACCTTCAGCACTCAGGCGTTTGCGATGGACATGCTGCGTATTGGCTTTAACGGTACACACCGCGCCAAAACCACAGACCCGATCGCCAATCCGAACGGCGAAGATGTGAACATTGGCTGGCATGAAATCATGAAAACGATGCTGGGTGGCAAGCAAATCATGACCGATCCGGTGGTGCTCGATCAGGCAGGTGATTACAAATCGCTGGATGCGATGGCCTCCGATCTGATTAACGCCAAAATCCCGGCTCAGTTCCGCAATGACCCGCGCCTGGTGGTGCTGGTAGGTGCTGACCTGGTGGCTGCTGAACAGTACCGCCTGTTCCAGGCTGCTGACCGCCCAACGGAAAAAATCGCGGCGCAGTTGCTGGGTAACACCATTGCTGGCCGTCAGGCGATTATCCCGCCGTTCATGCCTGGCAAACGCATGGTGGTAACGCCACTTTCCAACCTGCACATCTACACCCAGCGCAATACGCGCCAGCGTAAAGCCCGGTTTGAAGATGACCGCAAGCAGTTTGAGAACAGCTATCTGCGTAACGAAGGTTATGCGATTGAAGTGCCGGAGCTGTACGCGGCGATTGATGAAGATGCCGTGACGATCGGCAAGCCGTCAGAGCCAGTGGAGGGTTAAACAATGTCTCTTTCACCCGCGCAGCGTCATAACCAGCGCATTGCGATGGAACAAAAGCTCAAGCTTAGCCTGGCCGTTGGCACCACGGAAAGCATGCACCTGCTGATTAAGGCACTGGAAACAGACGTGGAGCAGGTGCGAAGCCTGCCGCTGATTGCAGATCGCGTTGAGCATAAGCGCAGTGTGCTGCTGCCGAAATGGGTTCCGACTGTGGAAGCGTATCTGGCCAGCGGCCAGGTGTATGCCAATCCGGTTCTGGCGTGGTGCGTGATCTGGCTGTTTGACGTGGGCGATCTGGATAAGGCGCTGGAGTGGGCTGATATCGCTATTGCCCAGCAACAGGCCACGCCGGAACGGCTGCGCAGCAATTTCCCAACGTTCGTGGCCGATACGATGCTGGCCTGGGCGGAGGAGTCTGCCGGGCGCGGGGAAAGCATTGAGCCGTATTTCTCACGTACGTTTGAGAACGTGGCCACCAGGTGGCGGCTGCATGAGCAGGTGACAGCGAAATGGTACAAGTTCGCCGGGTTGCAGCTGCTGCGCAGTGAGGATGGCCAGAAAACAGCAGCGGGTGTGGATGATGTGGAAACACTTCAGAAAGCCGATCAGCTGCTGGCCTCCGCTGAACAGTATTACTCAAAAATCGGCGTTAAAACGCAGCGGCAGACCATTGCCGCACGCATCCGAAAACTGACGCAGGGTTAAAGACTACCGCAAGCCAGGCGGGCGCGGTGGAGGGCAGAAACACAATGTGAAGCTGCGCCGTGGAAACCGGACAGCCCGCCTATTTTTTCGGGGGTTCCATGTTTAGTGGAAAGCCGCTTGATTACCTGGATGAGCCGCTAAAAAACGAAGGGTTCTGGCCAGACCTGAACCTGAAAGACTTTCAGGCACAGCGAGCGATCCCGGCTGATGTTGACGCGGACACCGTTGCCCAGGCGCTGCTGGCGGCCGTGGCGGAGGTGAATGCGGAGCTGGAAAAAGTGGAAGCCAGCTGGAAGGCAAGGGGGATTCTGAGCGCAGAGGACGCGCCGGGGGCACGGATGGGGGAATTAAACGCCCTTTGTGCGCAGTACATAAAGGCGGTTTTCGCCAGAGCAAAAGCGGACTTGTTGGGAGAGTTCGCCACGGTTGGGCGGCGCGATTCTCACCCCGGGCAGGAAAGCACGGAAACCCGCGCCGGGTTGCTGACTGAAGCCTCTGTGGTGATCCGACGCATAAAGGGACTGAAACGGGCAACGGTGAAAAAGGTATGAATCAGACACAGCTTGAAAACCTGACGGCGTTCTTTACCGACAACGTGCCAGCCCGTGCGATGCAGTCATTTAACAGCGTAGTGGATGAAATGGAGTTCGTACCGGCTGCAAAGGATTTGGGGCTGGGGCAGTACCGCCAGGCGGTGATCCGCTATGACGCGGTACTGAGCTGGGAGCGTTTCCCGTATCGCCTGTGTCCGCCGCAGTTGCTTATGTCCCTGATGGCTGCCTGGCTCGATGAGGCAGACCGGAACTTACTGGACGACATCGGGGTAACTGAGGCAGATCCGCAGTGGGATGTGTCGGTGGCCGATGAAGAAACCGCCGATATCGTTCTGACGGTTCCTATGGCGGAAGAGCTGGTGATCCGTGAGGACGAAAAGGGATTAATCCCCTGGCAGGGCAAGCGCTGGTCACTGGTTGAGCCGGAGATCTGGACGGCGCTGACAGCAACGATTTACGGCGTGGATGAATCCGGTGCGCCTGTGGGCGATGTGCCGTGATTGCCGGAGGGGAGCTTAACAAGCGCCAGCTGGCGGAGCTGAAAAAGGCGCTGGCCAGCATGGAGCTACCGGCCAAAAAACGACAGCGGCTGCTGTGGCGAATGGCGGAATACGGCGTGATTGCCGAAGCTAAACGCAACGTGCGGAACCAGGAAACGCCGGAAGGGGGAGCCTGGGCAGGACGCAAAACAAAGCGCAAAGGGAAGATGCTGCGCAACATGCCGAAACTGCTGCATATCCGTGAAATGCCTGAAATTCAGGCAGTGCGGATCTACTTGCAGGGTGGCGGCTACCGGAACGGGGAAACGCCTGTACCCGCTGGCACGGTGGGCTATTCGCAGCAAAACGGCATGCGCGTCCGGGTGAGTCGTGCAAGCCAGCCAGGGAAGGCACGGCCAGGCAAGATGGCCACTGCTGCACAGGGAAAAAAACTGCGTGCGCTGGGCTACCGGGTGCGCCGGGGGAAGCGCTGGAAGAAGCCCACTATCCGGGAAATAACCAGCGAAATGCCATACGCACAGGCGGGGTTGCTTATCCGGAAGTTAAGCGGCAAGGCAGTAAAAACGAGCTGGACTATCGATCTCCCTTCCCGCGTATTTCTGGGAATGGGTGATGAAGATTTTAACAAGGCGCTGGCACGCCAGCTTCAGGCCATTGGCTTTGGCTGGGATGTAAATGCGCAGGATATCAGGGGGAGAACATGACCTGGCCAAATGTGACCGTTGACCAGGTAAACCAGCTACTGGGCGAAACCAATGAGGTGGAACGCACGGTGCTGTTTATCGGTACGGGAACCAAAAATACAGGCAAGACCCTGGCTGTGAACACCCAGAGCGATTTTGATGCGCTTCTGGGTGAGGCTGACAGCCAGTTAAAAAGTGACGTGCTGGCGGCGGTGTCGAATGCTGGCCAAAACTGGTGGGGGTTCGTCCATGTGCTGGCTGCTGACAGTGAGCCGGAGGCATGGGTTAAAGCGGTGCTGGCCGCTCAGGTGTCGTGCTCGGTTGAAGGCGTGGTGCTGAGCAATGACATTTCAACGAAGGCGGAAATTAATCAGGCCTTTAAGCTGCGTGCGGATCTGATTGCGAAGTATGGCCGCTGGGTATGGTTCATTCTGGCCACGCAGGGAATGCAGGACGAAGAGGGACAGGCGGATTACCTTGCGCGTATGTCCACGCTTCAGGCTGGCATTGCGGAAAAAGCCGTGCAGCTGGTTCCCCGTCTCTGGGGGAATGAGCCGGGCGTGCTGGCTGGCCGCCTGTGCAGTCGTGCCGTCACCGTGGCGGACAGTCCGGCGCGTGTCAAAACGGGTGCGCTGGTAAGCCTGGGCAGCGATGAACTGCCGCTGGATGGCACAGGGGCAGTGCTGGAGCTGGCCACGCTTCAGGCGCTGGAGGCGCAGCGCTTCAGCGTGCCGATGTGGTATCCGGACTATGACGGCTTCTACTGGTCTGACGGCCGCACGCTCGACGTGGAAGGCGGCGATTATCAGTCCATCGAGACGCTGCGCGTGGCCGATAAAGCCGCACGCCGGGTGCGTCTGCTGGCCATCGGCAAAATTGCAGACCGTTCGCTTAACAGTACGCCGGGCAGCATTGCCGCACACCAGACGCTGTTTGCGAAGCCGCTGCGTGAAATGTCCACAGCAGCGAATATCAATGGCGTGTCGTTCCCTGGCGAAGTGAAGCCGCCGCAGGATGGTGATGTGACCATTGTCTGGAAAAACAAAAAGGCGGTGGAGATTTACATTGTGGTGCGCACCTGGGAAGTACCGCTGCAAATCACCATTAGTCTGTTACTGGATGCCAGCCTGGAGGCCGCCGCATGAGTAAGCGTATTTCGGGGATGTCGTTTGATGCTTACGTTGACGGCGATCTGATCCACATCGAGAAAATTTCTCTCGATATCACGGACAACAGCGCCGCCGCGCAGACCCGTGGCGTGCCGGATGGCCACGTTGATGGCGATGTGGCCGCTGAGGGGGAAATTGAAGTCAGTTCCAAAGTGCTGAGCGTGCTGACGGCAAAAGCACGATCGGCGGGTTCCTGGCGCGGTATTGAGCCAGTGGATTTTCTCTTCTATGCCAAAGCGGGTAGCGAGGAAGTCAAGGTGGAGACGTTCGGCTGCAAGCTTCAGCTGAGTAACCTGCTGGATATCGATCCGAAAGGTGGCAGCGTGTCCACGCACAAAATCAAATATTTTGTGACCAGTCCAAAGTTCGTAAACATCAACGGCGTTCCGTATCTGGAAGCGGAAGCCACGGAAAACCTGATCGGATAAGGGGCAGGGATGCAGGAGTATGAAAAGGGGTTTATCGCGCTGGCTCTGATGGGGGCGCTGATTGCCCTGGGCAAAATGCTTAACAGTGACGAGCCGATCACATTACGCCTGGTTCTGGGGCGCGTCATTGTCGGCAGCGCCTTATCGCTGGCCGCAGGGGTTGCCCTGTACTTTGTGCCGGACATTCACCCTCTGGCGCTCGCCGGGATTGGTTCTGCGCTGGGTATTCTGGGGCTTAACGGTGTTGAAGCCTGGCTGCGTAAAAAGGGGATTAACTTTCTGGGTAAAGGAGTGGGGAAATGACGTTAAGCGAGAAACAGCAGCTGTTTACCGTGATGGTGGCCAGTCTGATCCACTGGGCGGAAGAGCACGACTATCGTCTGACGTTTGGCGAGGCGTACCGCACGCCGGAACAGGCCGCGCTGAATGCTAAAAAAGGCAGCGGTATCACAAACAGTCTGCATACCCAGCGCCTGGCCGTGGACTTTAATCTGTTCGTGAATGGCCAGTACAAAACAGACACCGCCGATTATCTCCCACTGGGTGAATACTGGGAATCGCTGGGTGGTACGTGGGGCGGCCGCTTCAAATCCCGTCCGGACGGCAATCACTTCAGCCTGGAACATAACGGGGTGCGCTGATGACAAACGGCCAGTGGCTGGTAGTGGTTGCGCTGGCGTTTGTCTGGGGCTGGCTGACCGCTGACTGGCGGCGTGACAGCCTGGAGCTGGCGATCAACTCCGCCGCGCAGGTTGCGGGTAACAAGTCCCAAAAGGCGATGCTGGAGATAGCCAGCGAATCCGCCAGGGGGCTGGAAGATAAACTGGAGGCGCTGGAGAGTGGCAGACCGAAGGAAATCAGGACGGAAATCCTTAAGCCGGTATTCACTAATGTTTGCGTGTCTGATGAATTTATCCGGATGTATAACGCAACCGTCGAAAATACCGAACGTACCTTATCAGGAAAACCTGAAGCGCAAATGCCCAACGGAAAATCTTCCGCGCATTAAAGGTAATACCGGGGCGGATGTTGCTGCCCCTGCTGTTGAATATCAGAATTTATATTCTGTGTGTGCGGCGCGTCATAACGCGCTGATTGACGAAATAAATAAACGAGAGAGCTTATTAAATGGAACAGAAAATTAATCTGGTTGTATGTGGTAAAGAAATTGTTTTCGCGCCTAATCAGACCGCCTACAACAAATTTATTAATGAAATGGCGATGGATAACAAAGTTGCCCCGGCGCATAACTATCTGACCCGCATTGTGGAGCCAGAAAGTAAGGATGCGCTCATTGAGGTATTGAAACGCCCCGGTGCGGCGTTGCAGCTAACGGGTAAGGTAAATGACATTTACGCGCCTGAGCTGGAAATTGAAGTAAAAAACTGACAAAGCGAGTCCGGGCTATAGAGAAAAACGGACTCGACCAGTATTTAATTTTACGCCGCCACTATTTACCCCACGGGGATGATTCCATTGATGATATCGCTGCCGCTGTCTGGCTGGATAATCGTTACTGGGAAAATATGCGTATTGCCACTGCAAACGGAATAAGCACTGCTTTTAAAGGCGCTGAATGAAACAGTTAGATTTTACATTAAGCCTGATCGATAAATTGTCCCGCCCGTTAAAACAGGTGCAGAACAATGTGACCGGCTTTGCGGATAAATCAAAAGCAGCGTTTGCGCGTATTGGCGGCGGCGTGCTGGCGCTGGCCGGAACGGGAATGGCCATTAAAGGTGCATTGTCCCCGGCCATTGAAATGTATGACGCGCTGAATGATGCGGCTGCAAAAGGAATTGACAGTACCGCGCTTAAAACAGTTCAGCGTGATGCGCTGACGTTCAGTACCACATACGGAGCCAGCGCGGTGGAGTTTGTTAAATCCACGGAGGAAATCAACGCAGCCATCGCCGGGCTCACGGGCAATGAGCTGCCGAAAGTGACAAAGGTTGCCAACGTCCTGGCGTTTGCCATGAAATCAACCGCTGCGGAAACGTCGGAATTCATGGGGCAGATGTTCGGCAACTTTTCCTCTGATGCTGCCCGCCTGGGCAAAGTGCAGTTTGCAGAGCAGCTGGCAGGAAAGATGGTTTTCATGCGCAAAACGTTCGGCACGGAAATGGCCACTATCAAAGACCTGATGGAAGGCGCGCGCGGCGTGGGGACTAACTACGGCATCGGGCTGGATGAACAGCTGGCCGTGCTGGGGCAACTTAGCCGCACCCTGGGAACGGAAGCGAGCAGCGCCTACGAGGGCTTTATGACGGGCGCGATTGATGGCGCTAAAAAGCTGGGGCTGTCATTCACAGACGCTACCGGAAAAATGCTGTCCATGCCTGAAATGCTGGCGAAGCTTCAGGGCAAATATGGCAAGAGCCTGGAAGGGAACCTGAAGGCACAGGCGGAGCTGGATGAAGCGTTTGGGGACAGTTCGGCGGTAGTCAAACAGCTTTACGGGAATGTGGCCTTACTTCAGCGGAATATCACCGAGCTGGGCGGTGCTGACGGGCTGAAGCGTACCCAGGAAATGGCAACCAAAATGGTGAAGCCGTGGGATCGCTTCATCGCCATCCTGACGGCCATTAAGACAGTGATTGGCCTGACGCTGATCCCGGTGCTTTATCCACTGCTGAATCGCCTGGCAGATATGGGGCAGACCTTTGCACGCTGGATGCAGCTGTTTCCCAATATCGCGCGGGTGGTGGGTTATGCCACGATGGCATTGTTGGGGTTTGCTGCTGTAGGAGCTGTGTCCAATATCGTTATGGGCGTTTCCTCGTTTGTAATGGGGGGGCTGCGTGGGCTCTGGAAAGCCCTTACATCGGTAACGAAGATTTACACCGCGACAATCTGGCTGGCGCAAAAGGCGGTGCTTATCTGGAATATTACGCTGGGTGCGCTGCGCGGAATACTTCTGGCGGTTCGAATGGCAGCGATTTTGGCCGGGGTTGGTATCAATTTTATGAGCTGGCCCATTCTCCTGATTATTGGTGCTATAGCTCTCCTTGCCGTTGGGTTCTATCTCCTGATTAAACACTGGGATGCGATCAAAGCCGCGGTAATGAATACTGAAGCTTTTACTGTGGTTGCTGCTGTAGTGGAGTGGCTGGCAGGTATATTTTCCAGCGCCTGGAAGTATATCAGTGACGGCTGGAATAATTTCATTGCGTTACTCAAAGGTTTTTCACCTTCTGAGGCATTAAGCGGAATGGCCAGCGGTATTATCACGATGTTTGATAATGTCTGGAAAACCATTAAAGGAAGCTTTCATAAGTCGTGGGGATGGATTGTTGGGAAATTAAATAAAATTCCCGGCGTGAATATTTCTTTAGGTACTGAAGCGCACCAGTTAACGCAAAATACATTATTGCCTGAGCTGCCTTCTGTAATTTCTCCTAATGCTCTTTTAACGGGAGGCGAGCTTAAAGGGATTGAGCGAGGCGGAATCAGTAAAACCATAAGCAGTAATACTAAATCTGTGACGGACAACAGCCGGAAAATTGGAACGGTAAATATTTATCCGAAAGAGACGCTTTCACCGGGACAATTGCAGGAGTGGCAGGAGCTAAACGCATGAGTGAATTGCTTTACATCGATCTGCTGATTGAAAACGGTAATTTCGTACTGAATACCGGGAAAGAGCCGGAACTGTGTAATAACAGAAAAAGTATCGGCCAGGACATTATTCACAGCATTCTGGAAAGTGGGCTGGCCACGCAATTAATTGGTGAGCGCAGCCCGACTTTACGCGCCGATATCTTCACGCAGCTGGAGCTGCTGATTGAAGAGGATGAACGGATTGTGCCTGGCACGGTGGAGGTCAGCGAAGAAAACCAGAAGCGTTTATGGGTAACGGCCAGCACGTACGACTTTGGCGGAATATCGGCACAGGTGGATTTATGACGGAAAAGCCGCAGGTTGATTTTGAAGAGGTAGTGAAGTCCAGCGGGATGCCCGTGACTGAAGAGGCTGTGCGCACCCGTTTTAATGCGATTGCAGCCCAGGAAGGGCTCATTACTAACACGTCGCGCATGTCGCCATTCTGGCGACTCATTACCGCGATTGTGACCGCGCCAGTGATGTGGCTTAAGGACGCGCTGGTTTCTGTAGTCATGGTCAATATGTTTGTGGCCACGGCGGGTGGGCAGATGCTGCGCCTGTTGGCCTGGGCGGTGAACGTTACGGCTAAACCCGCCAGCGCGGCGGAAGGGGTGATCCGATTCTACAAAGAGGATGTAAACCAGTCCGTCACCGTGAAGGCCGGGACGGTCATTCAGACTGAAAGGATTAACGGCAAAATTTACGCCGTGGCAACCGTAGCTGATGTGGTGATCCCGTCCGGCACGGCCAGCGCTTTGCTTGCCGTCAAAGCTACGGGAACAGGCGGCGCGTACAACCTCGCGCCGGGTTATTTTCGCATTTTGCCCGTGGCCGTGGATGGCATCAGCCATGTGGCCAGTGAAGAGGACTGGCTGACAGTACCGGGGGCGGATGAGGAAAGCGATGATGAACTGCGTGAGCGTTGCCGCAATCAGTTCAACCTGGTGGGGAACTACCACACGGATGCAGTTTACCGTTCGATGATTGCCAGTGTGGCAGGGCTGAGTATTGATCGCATCTTCTTTCTTCACGATGCGCCGCGTGGGCCAGGTACGGCGAACGCGTATTTATTGCTGGATAGCGGGGTAACGTCCGAGCCGTTTATTGAGGCGGTAAATGACTATATCAACACGCAAGGCCACCACGGCCACGGGGATGATATGCAGTGTTTTGCGATGCCGGAAACCCGACACGATCTGAGCGTTACGGTTTATGTCAGGAGCCTGGGCAACCTTGAACCGGAACAGCAGGACACGCTGAAAAAAGGGATTGAAAACCTGATCCGCTGTGCTTTCAGGGAAAACACGGATTACGACGTGAAAAAGACGTGGCCTTATTCCCGGTTTTCATTCTCTCAGCTGGGGCGGGAGATTCATAAAACCTTTTCTGATGCGGATTCGGTTGAGTTTTCACTGAAAGATATTACGAGCGTTCTGGATGTACCGCGCCTCAACTCTTTAACGGTGGTTTTGCAAGATGACTGAATTTCTGAAAAAGCTGGCCAGTATGGCGCTGCCGTCCTGGATGAATAAGGGCGAGCCGCTGAAATTGCTTAAGACCGCGCGGACGTTCTGGGCGGAGGTGTACGACTGGATAACATGGCCGCTGCGGCAGTTTGATCCGCTGACCTGTATTGAGCCGGTTCTGAATTTAATCGCTTATGACAGGGACATTACCCGCTTTAGCGGTGAAACCTTAAGCCTCTTTCGTAAGCGTGTGGCCTACGCCTTTATTAACGCGCGGGATGCAGGTTCGGTTGAGGGATTTATTAACATTTTCGAGCGGCTGGGGATTGGTTACGTGGAGCTGGTTGAACGCCAGCCGGACATTGACTGGGACGTGATCATGGTGCGTGTCACGGATAGCCAGATAGCAGACAACACGCAGCTGATGATTCAGATAATCCGGCAGTACGGACGAACCTGCCGCCGCTATCAGTTTGAAGTGATTACGTCGGAGCGCCTGGCCATCCGGGCGGGATGGGATCAGGGTGAATATGTGGTTTATCCGGCACGGCTAAACAGCACGGAAGCCATAGGCGCTACGTTTAGCGCGAGTTTATAGGGAGTATTTATGTCACAGACTGCTATCACACTGGCTTTTGAGCAGTGGAAAGCAAGCCAGTCCGTCACTGGTGAGCCCGTTCTGCTGGATGAATTTGTTTTCGCCAGCGTACCGGGACTGGATGCCACTAAGCCAATTGATCGAAATGAAACGCTGCCGCCAGATGCGCAAATTGTTCACCGTCAGGCTGTAAGCCGTAAGGGCGTTGTAAACGAAAATGCTGTGGTGCACTCCGTTGTGCTGGGTGCTGACGTGGGCGATTTTTCATTTAACTGGATCGGCCTGATTAACAAAGCAAGTAACACGCTGGCCATGATTGTGCACGCACCGTTACAGCAAAAGCTGAAAACGAAAGATGGACAGCAGGGGAACGTTCTTACCCGTTCGTTTTTAATGGAGTTTAACGGCGCACAGACTGAAACAGGAATCAACACGCCAGCGGAAACCTGGCAGATTGACTTCACTGCCCGTATGGCCGGGATGGATGAACGCCAGCGCCTGGAGAATATCGACATTTACGGCGCGGCGGCATTCTTCGGTGACGGCTATCTGGTTGGTAAAAATGGCGCGCAGTATTACGTAACTCCAGGTGTGGGGTACGTACGCGGGCTGCGCACACAGCTCACGGTAAGCCAAAATATTATTGTGACAACGAAGCCGGTAAAAATCTGGCTGGACGTAGCCTGGACAGGGACGCTGACAAGCGCCTGGGCAGTGGAAAGTAAAATCACCGTCGCCAATGAACTGGCCGATTATGTGCAGAATGGTGTTCAGCACTTCGTATTTGCAGTAGCCAGCATTGATCCAAACGGCAATATCACAGATCTGCGCCCAAAAGGAACGCTAAATGATCAGTCCGCCAGTGATGCGCTAAAAAAGCATGAACAATCCCGAAACCACCCTGACGCAACAACGGCTGCCAAAGGCTTTACCCAATTAAGTAGCGCCACCGATAGCGATTCTGAGGCGCTAGCGGCAACGCCGAAAGCAGTAAAGGCGGCTAACGACAATGCAAATGGCCGCGTGCCGTCAGGGCGGAAGGTTAACGGGCGAGCGCTGACAGAAGATATCAATATCACTTCGCAGGACATTTTTAACGGTCAGGCCGTGCTGATTGGGAATGCTGCCGATCTGAATAGCTTTACTACACCGGGATTATATTACCAGTCATCCAATGCGCAGGCGGAAGCTGGAACTAATTATCCCGAAAAGGTGGCCGGGTCGCTTGAAGTATACAAACATGCAGGTGTTACGCAGGTATACCGGATATATGCCGATTCACGCTCATTTATCCGTATTTATTATAATGGTACATGGACGCCATGGGCAAAACAGTATGACTCAGCCAATAAACCTGTACCATCAGATATCGGTGCGGTGTCTGCGAATGGAGGTGATTATAACGCCACATTCAAGCTGGGAAGAGTTGAAACCTTGCCAACAGAATCAAATATGTCTGCTCTTTATAATGTGCGGGCTGGTGATGGCGGGGTTGTGTCAGGTGTTGAATTTAACTGGTACGGTCAAAAATTCACAGTCGGCATTACCCGCGACGGAAGCACCGGCACAAACGGTTTAGTATTTCAGCACAACGGATATACGCGCCTGAGAATAGATAAGGATGGTAATTTAATATCTACCGGTGCAATTTCCGCAGGTGACAAAGTAGTAGCTGGCGCTGGCGTTTTCGATACTCCAGGTGTGCGGGTTTATTCTTCAAACAACCCCCCAAATTTAAGCGCTTATGCAACAACATCATGGACTATCGCTAACTTCCTGCAAGGGGGGCTCAGGCTGGCTTCGGCAGGAGTCGCCACAAACGGAAATAATGATAACGAATTTGCGTATGCGCCTAACGGAACGGTAGTTACTGCTGTGCAACAAAGAACGAATTACACGGCGGTACAGTATCGTTCTCTTCAATATAACATCGGCGGAAACTGGTACACAGCATGGGTGGCTTAATGACGAAGCAGTCTGGAGTGTTTAAAAAATATGACCCATTAGATAAGTGGGGGAAATATACCCCGGCGAAGGTAGCCAAACTATCGCCGGAGGAACTCGAATTATATTACGTTGCAAAATCACCAGAGGTGAATATTGTTTTCCTGAGAGATGATAACGGCAATGACTGGTATCTGTGGCTTAAGACGCTTTCACAGGAAACGCTAAAAATATCATTTAACCCTGACACGAAAGAAATTATCCATTTCTCTTATGATGCAAGCGCAATTTTCCCGATTAATCAGGTTGTCGTTGAAGTCGCGCCGGAGAATGTACCGGATGAATTTACCGCAGCGGGCGAAAAAGCATTAGGTGGCGCATTTCTTTTTGATGGTGGAAAGATTATTGCCGCGCCAGTCGATTATGCAGCTGAAGCGCAAAGCAGAAAACAGGAGCTACTGAACCAGGCTAATAACGTGATTGCCACGCTTCAGGATGCGGTTGAACTTGATATGGCCACTGTAGAAGATGCTGACGATCTTACGCAGTGGAGAAAATATCGTGTCTTATTGAGTCGGGTTGATGTTACTGCCCCTGTCTGGCCGGAGGTCCCGGGAAATGTGGCGTGAGGCGCGGATTGCATTCAGCGATTCTGTTGCGGCTTTGAATTGTTCCGTTATTCCTGCTCACCCTTGGATTTATGGGCTGGGGCAGCAGACGGATAACGGCGCTTATCTCAGCCCGGTTAATGCAATCACGTATCTGGCTGAAAAACTGGCCGGAACGGGCGGAGAGGCTGATCTGGTGATCATGATGGTTTCTGGCCAGACGCATGAAAATTTCCTGAAAAGCCTGAATAGCCTTGTTGAAGTATTCCCCAGTCCGGCATTCACCCAGGTGCGGAGGCTGGCGCAGTCCGCCGCGCAACTGGCAACTGAGAAGATGCAAATCCCGGCAAAATATAGTCAGAGTTTACCCGCAGCGATCCCGCTTTCAGTGCCCACAAGTCGCACCGCACTGGCAGCAGCAGCGGTGAAGAAAGCCCAGCAGGAAGCTGCTGCCGTTGCGGATTTAACTGGCGTAAAAAAACTGATGGAAGATTTCACACAGCAGCGTGAAAGCCTGATTTCTGAAATTGCCAGCGGGTTGACGGAATTACAGGGAAAAAGCGCCAGGGCATGGGTATTTACCGCCAGTGGCGATCTGCCGTCCACGCTTCTGGAGCTGGTAAAAGGGATTCCGCTTCAGTCCTCAGTGTATACCGCCGCCATGATGCTGGTTGGCGACAATCTCGACGGCATAAAAGGAATGATCCATGACATCGAACCCGACACTGGCGCTTAACGGTGAAGCCATACTGCTGAAAAACATGCGCGTTACGGTTTCCCAGCAATTTCAGGACAAAGACCAGTCCGGCCAGACGAGTGCCACGACTAAATCAGAGCAGGGTATCAAAGGCAAAGAGCTGCGCGTATCTGGTGAAATTCCGTATAAAAATCCGGAGATCCTGCGCCGTATCTTTGAGCTGGGCAGCGCGACGGATGCCAGCGGCCAGCGCCAGAAATACCGCGTTGCGCATGAGGCGGCGCGGGCTGTGAATTTTCGTGAGGCGACTTTTACCGGAACCCTGGACGCGCCGCCGCAGGACGGGCGCATGTCCTGGCTGGTTACGTTCACGTTAACCGAGCATATCAGCGTGCAGGAAAAACGTGAGGCCAGGGCAAGCGGCAAAAACAAAGCCGTGAAACAAACGCCGGGAGGTGGCAGCGGCCAGAACGGAAGCCAGGAAGCTGGCGAGGATGAAGAAAAACTGACGTGGTTTGAACGCAAGGTACTCAAGCCCGTAAATGATGCGCTGGGATAAAAAATGAAGCCGATTAAACGCCTGTACCTTTCAACGGATGAAATCCACCTGGCTGATGCCAGCCTGGTTCTGGAGCTGAACAGCTGCGGCCGGGGGTTTATTACTGCCGGAACAACGCAGGACTACACAGGCAAACTGGTGCGTCTCGATGTGGGTTATACCGATCTGGTTTTGCGCTGGTTCACCGGGTATGTGGAGCGCTCGCAACCTGCCGAAAATGGTTTCCAGCGGTTGTTTGTTCGTGAGCTGGTCGGCGTGTTTGAACGTCTGTGGCCATGCTCGTTCCAGCATCCTACGCTGCGCGATGTAGCCAGCTGGTTGACGGAGCATAGCGGGCTGACAATCAGTGTACCGGATGCAGAGTATTCAGACCGTCCGATCCCACACTTTACCCATAGTGGTACGGGTTATCAGTTGCTGGATAATCTGGGTAAAGCTTTTGGCGTTACGGATTACGTCTGGTACCAGCTGCCGGACGGCGGGGTATATGTAGGCGGCGCGGAAAAAGCCCTGTTTGCTGATCGCCCGATTGAGATCCCCCATGAATTTAACCAGGGGGCGGCTGGCGGGAACTCCATGATGCTTCCCCTGGTGCAGAGTCTGCGCCCCGGCGTGGATCTGAACGGGGAGAGGGTGACAAAAGTCCACCTGCACAATGACACCATGGCTGTGACCTGGACGCCGCGCAACCGTGCTACGGGTAATCCACTGCAAAAAACGCCCGTTCAGCGCCAGATTGAAAGCCATTATCCGGAGCTGGCATCCGGGATGCACTTACCAAAATTCGCCCGCGTCATGAATCCCGTTGAGGCAGTGAAAAGCGGCAATTTCTCCGATCCGTTCCGTCCTCGTTATGCGGTTGATGTGCAGCTGTTAGACGCGGACGGCAACCCGGATAAAGACACGCCTGTTTACTCAGCTGTGCCTCTGCCGGTTCCTATGGCGGGTAACGATTCCGGTATGTTCCAGTTTCCCCCTGAAGGGACGCTGGTTGAAATTGCTTTTACTGGCGGAAGGCCGGATAAGCCCTTTGTGCGGCAGACCGTGCCGGAGGGAACCAGCTTACCGGATATCCAGCCTGGCGAGCAGCTGCAACAGCAGCGTGCGGAAGTGTCGCAGCGCGTCACCCAGGCGGGCGACTGGGTGAGGCAGACAGACCAGACGATCAGTGAAACATCTATGGCGCGGATGGTTAAGGCCGATACGGAACAGCGGGAGCTGGTGAGCCGGGAAACTACCATTAAGGCCACGGATAAAGTTACGGTGCTGGGCACGTCTACGCTGATGGCCGGAGCCATTCAGCAGGTATGTACAGGCGATTACAGCCAGGCAGTCAATAACCGCGTTGCGAGTATCGGCGGCAATGATGAAATGGACATTGCCGGGAGCCAGACAGTCACAACGGGTAAAGACCTGATCGAGAAAATTGGCCAAATACGTAAAAGCGTGGCGGCAGTACAACAGCAGATTATTGCCCCGGTAGTGTGGATTGGCTCTGGCACCATCAACGTTGCACAGCTGATGCTGGACACGCTGGACGTGGTAAAAGAGCTGGCAGAGCAAACGGCAGACCACACGCACAGCAATACAGGAGCACCAACCAACGCGGGAGCCATCCGGAGCACCGGAGCGAAAGCGGACACGCTGAACGGCAAGTACTCCCCGGTGATTGGCAAATAAGCCGTTTAAGACCTGAGCCCGCGCAAGCGGGTTTTTTTATGCCCTTCATTCCCAGCGGGGTGTCACTTCTCAATCCTCACAAACAGACTTTGCTACGCGCAATCAGTAGCGCTGTGGCGTGTTCCAGCCTTTCAGGCAGTCAGCGTCACCCTTGAAGCAGATCACACCCACAGCAGGGCGCTGGCACGTCACAGCATGGCAAAAAAAATCTTTCGCAGACAAAAATCGCACTACACCGCACCCGCCTGCGGTTTTTGGATCATAAAAATTTTTCAGTTTTATTTTTCTACAAACCATACCGCCAGACCGCGACAGTGCTGGCGGCTATGTGTAAAACCAGAACTGAAAAGATTGAAAAGAATATCAGTGTTTTTCACTTTCATGGATCTGCGAAGGATCTAGCGGAAAATATAACTAACAGAAAAATAAGGGGAATGTTGATTTTATGTGAGTTGGCGGGATCTTTTTTATTTTCTGGCGACCTTTACTCTGCTAGAGCTGAAGCCAGGCCTGGCGCGGCGCAGGGGCAAAGAGAAAGGTACTGGTAAACTGAAAAAGTTGCACACTATAATGCTGTTTATGCATACAGTAATTTTGGAGGGGCAATGCGGAAAGTTTCAATCAACGGCGCGGTTTTTATCTTTATGGCCAGAGGTGAAAAGCTTAAGGATTCTGACTGGATGCCTTCCAACGGACTGCCGGACAGTAAATATGTTTTATGGCCGCGCGGGGATGGGTGGGACGTGCGTTATTTGGTGTTTGGCGCTGAGGGGGTGGAATGGCTACCGATAACGAAACGCTGTTTGCCGATGAGGCGGAAGCATGGCAAGCAGCATATGAGCACTGGATGAATCGAAGTAAAAAAACCGCGCCGCAGAAAAAACATGACGATTACCAGTCAGAGTTTCCCTTCAGTCACCTTGAGGCCAACAATTTCTTTTGACTTGAGCTCGATAGTGTATACGTATGCCATGATGACTTATTCGTTCAAGCCATTGGTTGATTTCACAGAGATTAAATTATTATTGTAGTTGATGAGTATTATTTAAAAACAAGGATGATTGGTAAGTAACACATCCTTGTCTTATTATTATTTAGCTAAAATTTGTGCATATTCCTTGAATGATTCTGTCAAGAATATTATTATGGCAGTAATCGATTTTGATATCTCTTCCTCCTTAATATCCGAGTCTTTAAAATTCTGATGAGTCAAAGAGTGTCTTAATAATGCTAGCTTTTCGAGTCCATCTGATTTTAATTGGCCAATTTTTTTTGTTCTCTCATCTTCAGGAAGAACTTCTAGACCTGATGTATCAATTCCGAGATACGAGCAAAAGTTATGACTTGCATATTCCTTGGCTGCTCTTAGACCATAATTATGATTAACATTCCAATTCAGTTCATTCCTGCAATGCTCTAAAAGTTGTATAGGGGAGCCTGCGAATTTGATGCGCTCGGAAAAACTGAAAACATTTTTCAATGGAAAGAAAAACTCTAGAATTTTATAAAGACATAAAAACATACTATCTTGTTTTTTTGCCCGAATGGCCCTTATTAATTCGAAGTAAAGCCAGTCATGATTTTCTTCCGGCAAAGATAAAGCGAGCTCTAAAATTTTATCATGTATAGCTTCATGCTTTTTATCAAGTAGCTCGACATGCAGTAGGACTCTTATGATTTTTAACTCATGTTTTTCGTTCGTATATTGCTTTTCAAGGCTAAGGGTTAAAAGTTTTGGAAGGAGTTGGGTTAATTCTTCTTCGAAAACATATTCACCAGTTAAAATTAAATTTAACTGCCCTGACGGCTGTATGTTAAACTCTGTATAGAAAACTAAATGTGATAAAAAGTGACAGTCATCCTCAACAACACCAGTATACATATGGGTTGAGTCTTTATATTCAAAGCCTTTATTCCAATAAATAAAGAATTCTTTATCATTTGAAAATAATTGTAGAATATAATAATCGTCTTTGTGAAGTGCAATTCCCCACTGACAATTTTTAAAAAAATCGCCACCTTCAATGGCTAGCGGCCAATAAGTGGCTTCATCTTCAGGGTCGCAGGGGACGACCATAACTTTTTTGACTGCATTAACACCTGAGTTAGAATTAAACCATCTTGTAAACTGGTTTTCCATGTAATTCATTGCTTTCTTAGTCAGGCCACCAAGATCAGTCATTTCAGCCATATCAAATCACTCGCCAACATGGGTACATACTATTATTTTCGATAACAGCTTCAACGTGCTTAAACAAGGTAGTGAAAGCTTTAAGATAATAGCCTCGTTCTAATTCCCCAATCCGGCTAGTTCTAGTTCTTGTCGAAAGAACTTCATTTAGTGTTTGTATGTCAACAAATTCATTTAATTGAATGCTATTCAAACTATCCATATAAGCAATAAGCTTGTCCATTCTAGCTTTCAAATCTTCCATCTTGTTTTTTGCATCATTTAAATCATAATCAAAACCTGAATAACCAAGAGTATATTCGGCTACAGCTACAATAAAACCGATAGAACCGGGCGCTGAAGTGAATATGTCTCTTCCTGATTTAATTCTAGGTTCCTCCTCCGCATCAATATCTGTCCTTGTGACTTTGTCAAATTTCTCGTCTAAGTTCACTAATAATCTTATGGCATCTAAGAAAAGAGGGAAGTAATCAGCATCTGAAGCAGCATCGGTAATATCAATTTTTGAAAACTCTTCCGCCATTTTATCTTTAATATCAACATCTATCGAACGAGATGTAAAAGCTAAAAATAGTTCGACTACTCGTGAGCTTTTATAGGTGCCAGCTTGAGTTCTCCTGGAGTTATCCCCAACAGTTATTATTCTAATGCTTCCCACACTTTCATTAACTTTTGTTATTAATTGTTTATATAATACATCTAATTGCCTTTTTAGATCCCAAGGTACCTGCCCTGTGTTAAGTACAAGCATTCTATAAATCAGAGTGTCAACTTTTTCTGAAATCCATATTTCAACTCGAACTAAACTATCTTGCGCGTTAGCTTCTTTGAGTGCAGTTGTCCTTTGCATTCCGTCAATAATACTAACTTCAAGATTTCTATTTTTTATCTCACTTATCAGTTCATTAGAATTATTGATTTCGCTCAAAAGATCATAATCACTTCTGGTACATACGACACCAATTACAACAGGGGGAATAACAGCCCCATCCTTAATATCTCTTACTAATCTATTTCTTATTTTAAGACCAGTCTTTGATTTAATCGCTGGTCGCTGTCCATCTAAACCACCATCATTAGCATAGGATGCCTCGACTAACTCTAAATAATCTTTTGCGGAAACTGTAGCCATGATTGACCAGCAAGAACTTCTTGCGTCACGTAGCTTGATAACTGGGCTATCTTGCATAAAAATTCTCTACCATTCGTTGAATTGTTAAAAAAAAGTTATGTTAACTTAACGAAATTACGAAGGTTGGATAGAACAGAACAGTAACAGCTGCTTTTGGTCATGAGTGTCCTAATCCGTCGTTAGGTTAAGCAACATCTATATGATAAGCGAGATCCCCTCTTTCACCGATGAACTGGTTCGATAAAAAACATAGTGATTGGAAAACGCTGAAATCTTTTGCCGCCGTTTTGTCGCCATTGGAAGCAATGGATTCAACTAACTCGCGGTTTCATAAGGGATAAAATAGCAGACAACAAAAAACCCATCAACCTTGAACCAAAACGGCGGGGTTGATGGGCTCCACAAATTGGGGACATCAAAGAAAAGCAGTGGCACTAGTTATGACTGCCCCCTGATAAAAAAGTTCTGCGCGTAACGAAAATATTTTCCGCCACGCGCATTCTTAGGAGTTATCCGAGTCCGGGCCAGATGATAATGATCAGCGTACCCGCCAGCGTGAGCAGTACGTTAGCGATGGCGTACGTGCCCGCATAGCCGAGCGCCGGGATGTTGCTGCGCGCGGTATCGCTGATGATTTCCATCGCAGGCGCACAGGTACGCGCGCCCATCATTGCCCCGAAGAGCAGGGCGCGGTTCATGCGCAGCACGTAGGCGCCGAACAGGAAGCAGATAACGACCGGCACCAGGCTGACGATAAGTCCGGAAACCAGCATCTGCCAGCCGACGGCGCCCAGGCTGTGGCCGATGCCGCTGCCCGCGCTTAAGCCCACGCCTGCCATAAAGACCATCAGACCGAACTCTTTCACCATGTTCAGCGCGCCCTGCGGAATGTAGCCGAAGGTCGGGTGGTTCGCTCGCAGGAAGCCCAGCATAATCCCGGCGAACAGCAGCCCGGCGGCGTTACCGATGCCGAAGCTAAAGTTGCTGAACTGGAAGGTAATCATCCCGATCATCAGGCCAACAATAAAGAAGGCGCAGAAGGCCAGCAGGTCGGTGACCTGGCTGTGAATGGAGATAAAGCCGATGCGGTCGGCAACGGTTTTCACGCGTCGCGCGTCGCCGCTGACCTGCAGAACGTCGCCTTTGTTGAGCACAACGTTATCGTCGATCGGCATCTCAATCTGGCTGCGGATCACGCGGTTGAGGAAGCAGCCGTGGTCGGTCAGCTTCAGCTGCGCCAGACGGCGGCCCACGGCGTTATGGTTTTTCACCACGATCTCTTCGGTGACGATACGCATGTCGAGCAGGTCGCGGTCGAACACCTCTTTGCCGTTACGGAAGCTCGGGTCGAGACGGGCGTGGGCGTCCGGGTAACCGACCAGCGCGATGTCGTCGCCCATCTGCAGCACCGCGTCGCCGTCCGGGTTCGCCAGAATGCCGTTGCGGCGGATACGTTCGATATAGCAGCCCGTCTGGCGGTAAATCCCCAGCTCGCGCAGGTTTTTGCCGTCTGCCCATGCCACCAGTTCTGGCCCGACGCGATAGGCGCGGATCACCGGGAGATAGACTTTACGTTTGGAATCGGTATCGAGACCGCGCTCGCGCGCGATTTGCTGGGCGCTGGTCTGCAGATCCTGGTGCTGCAGTTTTGGCAGGTAGCGCGCGCCAACGATCAGGCTCACCAGACCGATCAGATAGGTCAGGGCATAGCCCAGGCTCAGGTGGTCGAGCGCGGTAGAGAGCTGCGCGCCGGCCATGCCGGAATGGCGCAAGGTATCACCGGCACCCACCAGCACGGGGGTGGAGGTCATGGAGCCTGCCAGCATACCGGCCGTTAACCCGATATCCCAGCCAAACAGTTTACCCAGCCCTAACGCGATCAGCAGCGCGCTGCCGACCATCACCAGCGCCAGCATCAGATAATTTTTGCCGTCGCGGAAAAAAATTGAAAAAAAGTTCGGTCCCGCTTCCACGCCAACACAAAAAATAAACAGCATAAAGCCTAAGTTGAGCGCGTCCGTGTTAATGCTGAAGTGCTGCTGGCCTAATAATAAGGAAACCACTAAAACGCCAATGGAATTACCAAGTTGAACTGAACCCAGGCGCAATTTACCCAGGCAAAGGCCCAGCGCCAGTACCACAAATAATAACAGGATGTAATTCCCATTTAACAAGTCTGCGACGTTTATATTCACGGAGGCTAACTTCTTGTTTACCAGTAAGTTGTTGAATGAAAGGACTATTTGGGCTACTGTTTTTTAGGACAGGGAACGCGTTCAACCCTCCCTGTTACCTAATTTATTCCCTAAAACATTAGCTGGCCGATAGTTTAATCGTATTAGCTACTGACAGCTACCTATTATCGCATCACCCATTGCGTACTTTGGCATGGATTGCCGCATTGCTTTATCTGACTGGGCGTCTACCCGACGAAGGTGTATTTGATAGAGATAAGTCAGGAGGATAGTTTGAACATTAAACGAAACTGGGCGGGGGTGATCAGCTGCTTTTTGCTGTTTACCGTCGTGTGCATGTCGCTCGCTTTTAATGTGAAAGGGGCATTCAGGGCTGCCGGACACCCGGAGCTGGGGCTGCTCTTTTTTACCCTGCCGGGAGCGGCAGCCAGTTTTCTTTCCCGTAAAGGGGAGGTGGTCAAGCCGCTTATTGGCGCAATGCTGGCGGCACCGCTGTGTCTGCTGCTGATGCGCATGCTGTATGTATCAACGCGAAGTTTCTGGCAGGAGCTGGCGTGGTTGCTGAGCGGCGTCTTCTGGTGCGCCGTCGGCGCGCTGTGCTATTTGTTTGTGTGCAGCCTGATTAAGCATCAACGGCACCACAAATAAAAACGCCCTCCGGGTGAGGGCGTCTTCGCATTACTGGGCGGCAAACAGGCCCAGATGCTCTTTGGCGTAGGCTTCGAAGTCAGTGCAACCGCCGATGTGTTTCTGATCGAGGAAGATCTGCGGTACGGTTTCAACCGGCTTGCCGACGGTTTTTTCGAGATCCGCTTTGGTGATGCCTTCCGCGTGGATGTCCACGTAGCGGAAGTTGAAGTCATCGCGCTCTTCGGTCAGTTTCTCAGCCAGCTCTTTCGCGCGCACACAGTAAGGGCACCCTGGACGACCAAAAATTACTGCAAACATTTCTCTCTCCTCAAAAAACAAGCCTGACGGCGAATAGGACATATAGTGCCCGATAACCTGTCGCCATTAAAGAAGGTTTCGCCTGTCGCTTTGATACAGTAAGGCTATGTTTCGCCAATTACACCGCGCAAATCATTGCCTATACTGGCTGCCATACGGTTTAAGCAAGACAAAGAGAGACAAGATGACGCCAACCATAGACCTGCTCACATCCCACCGTTCCATTCGCCACTTCACCGACGAGCCGATTACCGAGGCGCAGCGCGAAGCGATTATTAACAGCGCCAGAGCGACCTCCAGCTCCAGCTTCCTGCAGTGCAGCT
Organism: Enterobacter sp. UCD-UG_FMILLET; assembly: GCF_000762975.1. NCBI lineage: Bacteria > Pseudomonadati > Pseudomonadota > Gammaproteobacteria > Enterobacterales > Enterobacteriaceae > Enterobacter > Enterobacter sp. UCD-UG_FMILLET. The sequence goes on along the minus strand of NZ_JRJC01000047.1, from coordinate 147,418 downwards.
CGATTATCCGCATCACCGACCCGGCCATGCGTGAACAGCTGGTCACGCTGACCGGCGGGCAGAAGCATGTTGCCCAGGCCGCCGAGTTCTGGGTGTTCTGCGCCGACTTTAACCGCCACCTGCAAATTTGCCCTGAAGCGCAGCTGGGGCTGGCCGAACAGCTGCTGCTGGGCGTGGTGGATACCGCACTGATGGCGCAAAACGCCTTTACGGCGGCGGAGTCGCTGGGTTTGGGCGGCGTCTACATCGGCGGGCTGCGTAACAACATTGAAAGCGTAACCGAGCTGCTGAAGCTGCCAAAACACGTCCTCCCGCTGTTTGGCCTGTGCCTCGGCTGGCCTGCGGATAACCCAGATCTGAAGCCGCGCATTCCTGCCGCCATGCTGGTGCACGAAAACCACTACCAGCCGGTCGATCGGGACGTCCTGAATCAATATGACGAAGAGCTGGCGAACTACTACCTGACGCGCGACAGCAATAACCGTCGTGATACCTGGACTGACCATATTCGTCGCACCATCATTAAAGAAAACCGTCCGTTTATTCTTGATTACCTGCACAAACAGGGCTGGGCGACGCGATAGTCCATTCCGCCTGCGCCTGCCTGCGTATATGATATGCAGGATTTTTCCATGTCTTCAGAGAGGTGCAGGGTGAAAATTGCCATATTGTCCCGGGATGGAACGCTCTATTCATGTAAGCGCCTGCGAGAAGCGGCGGCGAAACGCGGGCATCAGGTTGAGATCCTCGACCCGATGTCCTGCTATATGAACATTGACCCGGCCGCCTCGTCGATTCACTACAAAGGCCGCAAGCTGCCGCACTTTGATGCGGTGATCCCCCGCATCGGCTCCCAGATAACCTATTACGGCACCGCCGCGCTGCGCCAGTTTGAGATGCTGGGCAGCTATCCGCTTAACGAATCCGTCGCCATTTCGCGCGCCCGCGACAAGCTGCGTTCGCTGCAGCTCCTCGCCCGCCAGGGGATCGATCTTCCGGTCACGGGTATTGCCCATTCACCTGACGACACCAGCGATCTTATCGACATGGTGGGCGGCGCGCCTTTGGTGATTAAGCTGGTGGAAGGCACGCAGGGCATTGGCGTGGTGCTGGCGGAAACGCGTCAGGCGGCGGAGAGCGTCATTGACGCCTTTCGGGGCCTCAATGCGCACATCCTGGTGCAGGAGTACATCGAAGAGGCGAAAGGGCGCGATATTCGCTGCTTCGTGGTCGGCAATGAAGTGGTGGCGGCCATCGAGCGTCAGGCGAAAGAGGGCGACTTCCGCTCTAACCTTCACCGCGGCGGCGTGGCGCGGGTAGCCGATATCAGCGATCGCGAACGGGAAATTGCCGTCAAAGCGGCGCAAACCCTGGGGCTGGACGTGGCGGGCGTAGATCTTCTGCGGGCGACGCGCGGGCCGCTGGTCATGGAGGTGAACGCCTCGCCGGGGCTTGAAGGCGTGGAAAAAACCACAGGTGTCGATATTGCGGGTAAAATGATCGCATGGATCGAGCGTCATGCCACGCCGGGCTACTGCCTGAAAACGGGTGGTTGAATAGATTACCGCGCACTTTTTGCGTACCCTATGCACAGATTATATTGAAGAGGCTGCACAGCGATGGATTTACAGGTCGTACCTACACTGGATACGTTACGTCAATGGCTTGATGATGCCGGAATTACGTTCTTCGAATGCGATTCCTGCCAGGCGCTGCATCTGCCTCATATGCAGAATTTCGACGGCATTTTCGATGCCAAAATCGATCTCATTAACGACGTGATCCTTTTCTCCGCGCTGGCCGAAGTGAAGCCCTCCGCGCTGCTGGCGCTGGCTTCCGACCTGTCGGCAATCAATGCCAGTTCTTTGACGGTGAAGGCATTTCTCGACATACAGGATGATAATCTGCCAAAACTGGTCGTTTGCCAGTCTTTATTCTCCGGGGCAGGGCTGTCGTTCAAGCAGTTCGCCTGGTTTATGCGCTTGAGCGAAGAGCAAATTTCCATGGTTATGATGGAAGCCAATGCACACCATCTGCTGTATAGCGCGGAAGATGATGCAGAGAATAATGATGCATCTCCCAATTTTCTTCACTAAGCCTGTCTGACTTTTGCGCAGTCGCTGCCATAGCGGCTGCAGAAGGCCATTTTTTCTGCTGCTTTTAACCTTTCTTTAAAGAATTTTTCACCTCCCTGAAGGCCGTTTCGGCTTATCACGTAGACATAACCTGCATAAAAAATTGATAAAAGGCGTTTTTTCGTCTGGGCTATAGCCGGGGACACGGGCTACAGTTATTCTTGCGATGCTTAAAAAAGCGAGCGGAAGCTGCCGGGTAAAGAGGTTTCTTTTTATTTTGAGCAGAGCGACAAACTATGCATGATTATTGCATATCTTCAGATTGCACAGTTTTAGTTCGTTTGTTAACGAGCTTTCAGAAGGAATAAAGATATGATCGCCTTGAATAAAAAATGGTTATCGGGTCTGGTTGCGGGTGCTCTGATGGCCGTCTCTGCCGGCACGCTCGCTGCGGAACAAAAAACGCTGCACGTCTATAACTGGTCTGACTATATTGCGCCGGACACGGTGGCAAATTTTGAAAAAGAGACCGGCATTAAAGTGGTCTACGACGTGTTCGATTCCAACGAAGTGCTGGAAGGAAAGCTGATGGCGGGCAGCACCGGGTTTGACCTCGTGGTGCCTTCCGCAAGCTTCCTCGAGCGCCAGCTGACGGCAGGCGTCTTCCAGCCGCTGGACAAGAGCAAGTTACCGAACTGGAAAAACCTCGATCCGGAAGTGCTGAAGCTGGTGGCGAAGCATGACCCGGACAATAAATACGCGATGCCTTACCTGTGGGCGACCACCGGTATCGGCTACAACGTGGATAAAGTCAAAGCGGCGCTGGGCCCGGACGTCAAGCTGGACAGCTGGGACGTGGTGCTGAAGCCGGAAAACCTTGAGAAGCTGAAAAGCTGCGGCGTCTCCTTCCTCGATGCGCCGGAAGAGATTTTCGCCACCGTGCTGAACTACCTGGGCAAAGACCCGAACAGCAATAAAGCCGATGATTACACCGGCCCGGCGACCGATCTGCTGCTGAAGCTGCGTCCAAACATTCGTTACTTCCACTCGTCTCAGTACATCAACGACCTGGCGAACGGCGACATCTGCGTCGCGATCGGCTGGGCAGGTGACGTGTGGCAGGCGGCTAACCGCGCGAAAGAGGCGAAAAACGGCGTGAACGTCTCTTACTTCATTCCGAAAGAGGGGGCGCTGGCGTTCTTCGACGTCTTCGCGATGCCGGCTGATGCGAAAAACAAAGACGAAGCCTATCAGTTCCTCAACTACCTGATGCGTCCTGAGGTGATCGCCCACATCAGCGACCACGTTTACTACGCGAACGGTAACAAGGCCTCCGTGCCGCTGGTAAGCGAAGAAATCCGTAACAACCCGGCTATCTATCCGCCAGCGGATGTGTTCGCCAAGCTCTTCACCCTGAAAGTCCAGGATCCAAAAATTGACCGCGTGCGTACCCGCGCGTGGACCAAGGTGAAAAGCGGTAAATAACCCGTTGTTGTAGGCCGGGGAAGCGAAGCGCCCCGGCAACAGGCGCACCGTTCTGGTGCGCCTGCACCATGTTTTGATTTCTGCCGGAGAACACCCCGTGAATGACGCGATCCCCCGCCCGCAGGCGAAAGTCCGTAAAGCGCTGACCCCGCTTCTTGAAATTCGTAACCTCACCAAATCTTTCGATGGCCAGCATGCCGTGGACGACGTCAGCCTGACGATTTATAAAGGCGAGATTTTTGCCCTTCTGGGGGCTTCTGGCTGCGGTAAATCGACCCTGCTGCGTATGCTGGCCGGTTTTGAACAGCCCACCGCCGGGCAAATCATGCTCGATGGTGTGGATCTCTCCAGCGTGCCGCCGTATCAGCGCCCGATTAACATGATGTTCCAGTCCTACGCGCTGTTCCCGCACATGACGGTCGAGCAGAACATCGCCTTTGGCCTGAAGCAGGACAAGCTGCCGAAGGCCGAAATTACCGCGCGCGTGGCCGAGATGCTGAGCCTGGTGCACATGCAGGAGTTCGCGAAGCGCAAACCGCACCAGCTCTCCGGCGGCCAGCGCCAGCGCGTGGCCCTGGCCCGCAGTCTGGCAAAACGCCCGAAATTATTGTTGCTCGATGAGCCGATGGGCGCGCTGGATAAAAAACTCCGCGACCGTATGCAGCTCGAAGTGGTGGATATCCTCGAGCGCGTGGGGGTGACCTGCGTGATGGTGACCCACGACCAGGAAGAGGCGATGACCATGGCCGGACGTATCGCGATCATGAACCGCGGGAAGTTCGTGCAGATTGGCGAGCCGGAAGAGATTTATGAGCACCCGACCACCCGCTACAGCGCGGAGTTCATCGGCTCGGTCAACGTCTTCGAAGGGCTGCTGAAAGATCGTCAGGAAGATGGCCTGGTCATCGAATCGCCGGGGCTGCAGCATCCGCTTAAGGTCGATCCGGATAACTCGGTGGTGGACAACGTGCCGGTCTACGTCGCGCTGCGTCCGGAGAAAATCATGCTCTGTGAGGATCCGCCTGCCGATGGCTATAACTTTGCCGTCGGCGAAGTGGTGCACATTGCCTATCTTGGCGATCTCTCTATCTACCACGTGCGGCTGAAAAGCGGGCAGATGCTCAGCGCACAGCTACAGAACGAACATCGCTACCGCAAGGGGCAACCAACATGGGGTGACGAAGTGCGCCTGTGCTGGGATGCTGACAGTTGCGTAGTGCTGACGGTATAAGGAGCGATCATGAGTGCACTTGAACCTCCAGCCCGCGCAGGCAAACCGGGCGGTTTTGCCCAGTGGCTGACGCGCAAGCAGATGAAGCACGGCCGCAAGCTGGTGATCGCCATGCCGTACGTGTGGCTGATCCTGCTGTTCCTGCTGCCGTTTCTGATTGTTTTCAAGATAAGCCTGGCGGAGATGGCGCGGGCGATCCCGCCCTATACCAACCTGCTGGACTGGGCCGACGGGCAGCTGACGCTGACGCTTAATCTCGGCAACTTCCTGCAGCTCACCGACGACCCGCTCTATTTCGAAGCCTATCTGCAGTCGCTGCAGGTGGCGGCGATCTCGACGCTCTGCTGTCTGGTGATGGGCTACCCGCTGGCGTGGGCGGTGGCGCACAGCAAGCCGTCGACGCGCAACATCCTGCTGCTGTTGGTGATCCTGCCGTCGTGGACCTCGTTCCTGATCCGCGTTTACGCCTGGATGGGGATCCTGAAAAACAACGGCGTGCTGAATAACTTTCTCATGTGGCTCGGGGTTATCGATCAGCCGCTGACGATCCTGCACACCAACCTCGCGGTCTATATCGGTATTGTGTACGCCTACCTGCCGTTTATGGTGCTGCCGATCTATACGGCGCTGACGCGCATTGATTATTCGCTGGTGGAAGCGTCGCTCGATCTCGGCGCGCGTCCGCTGAAGACCTTCTTCAGCGTGATCGTCCCGCTGACCAAAGGCGGCATTATCGCCGGGTCAATGCTGGTCTTTATCCCGGCGGTAGGGGAGTTCGTGATCCCGGAACTGCTCGGCGGCCCGGACAGCATCATGATTGGCCGCGTGCTGTGGCAGGAGTTCTTCAATAACCGCGACTGGCCGGTGGCCTCTGCGGTGGCGATTGTCATGTTGCTGCTGCTGATCGTGCCGATCATGTGGTTCCACAAGCATCAGCAGAAACAGATGGGAGATCACGGATGAACAACTTACCGGTAGTGCGCTCCCCGTGGCGAATAGCGATCCTGGTTATTGGCTTTACCTTCCTGTATGCGCCGATGCTGATGCTGGTGATCTACTCCTTCAACAGCTCTAAGCTGGTAACGGTCTGGGCGGGCTGGTCGACGCGCTGGTACAGCGAGCTGTTCCACGATGATGCGATGATGAGCGCGGTGGGGCTGAGCCTGACCATTGCGGCGCTGGCGGCGACCATGGCGTCCGTGCTGGGGACGATCGCCGCGCTGGTGATGGTGCGTTTCGGCCGTTTTCGCGGCTCAAACGGGTTCGCATTTATGATCACCGCCCCGCTGGTGATGCCGGACGTGATCACCGGTCTGTCGCTGCTGCTGCTGTTCGTGGCCCTGGCGCACGCCATCGGCTGGCCGGCAGACCGCGGTATGCTCACCATCTGGCTGGCGCACGTCACCTTCTGTACCGCGTACGTGGCGGTGGTGATCTCCTCGCGCCTGCGCGAGCTGGATCGCTCCATTGAAGAGGCGGCGATGGATCTTGGCGCGACGCCGCTGAAGGTTTTTTTCATCATTACTCTGCCGATGATTATGCCGGCGGTGATCTCCGGCTGGCTGCTGGCGTTCACGCTCTCCCTTGACGATCTGGTTATCGCCAGCTTTGTCTCCGGGCCGGGCGCGACGACGCTGCCGATGCTGGTCTTCTCCAGCGTGCGCATGGGGGTCAACCCGGAGATTAATGCCCTGGCCTCTATCATCCTCGGCGTGGTCGGAATTGTCGGATTTATCGCCTGGTATTTGATGGCGCGCGCGGAAAAACAGCGCGTGCGCGATATCCAGCGTGCAAGACGCGGCTGAAGGATTTAAAATTTCCAGTGATGTGCCGCGCATGACGCGGCACTGTTTTTCAGGGAAGTAAAACATTGGGATTATTAAAAAAATCACGTATTACGCACGCGCGTCCTAACGTACCTGCACTGGTTCAGGTGGCGGCGCTCGCCATTATTATGATCCGCTGCCTGGACGTGCTGATGATTCTGAACACCCTGGGCGTGCGCGGCATCGGTGAATTCATTCACCGCAGCGTGCAGACGTGGAATCTGACGCTGGTCTTTTTGAGCAGCCTGGTGCTGGTGTTTATCGAGATCTACTGCGCGTTTTCGCTGGTCAAAGGGCGCAACTGGGCGCGCTGGGTCTATCTGCTGACGCAAATTACCGCCGCCAGCTATCTGTGGGCCGCCTCGCTGGGATACGGCTACCCGGAGCTGTTCAGCATTGCCGGGGAATCCAAGCGCGAGATCCTGCGCGCGCTGTTTATGCAAAAACTGCCGGACATGCTGGTTCTGTTCCTGCTGTTTGTTCCCGCCTCCAGTCGGCGGTTCTTCCGCCTGCAATAATGTGTATAATCGCAGCCCTCGTGATTCTTAAGGTTCTCATATGCAGTGCGCACTCTATGACGCCGGACGCTGCCGCTCCTGTCAGTGGATAGAACAGCCGGTCTCTCAACAACTCACCGCCAAAATGGCCGACCTGCAACTGCTGCTGGCAGCACACGCGGTGGGCGAGTGGTGCGCACCCGTCAGCGGCCCGGAGCAGGGCTTTCGTAATAAAGCCAAAATGGTGGTCAGCGGCAGCGTTGAAAAACCGCTGCTGGGGATGCTGCACCGCGACGGCACGCAGGAAGATTTAACCGACTGCCCGCTCTATCCCGCCTCCTTTGGGCCCGTCTTTGCCGCCCTGAAACCGTTTATCGCGCGGGCAGGGTTAACGCCCTACAGCGTGGCTCGTAAGCGCGGCGAGCTGAAATATCTTCTGCTGACCGAAAGCCAACTCGACGGCGGTATGATGCTGCGCTTCGTGCTGCGCTCGGAAGCCAAGCTGGAGCAGCTGCGCGCGGCGCTGCCGTGGCTGCAGGAACAGCTGCCGCAGCTGAAGGTCATTACGGCAAACGTTCAGCCGGTGCATATGGCGATCATGGAAGGGGAGAAAGAGATTTTCTTCACCGACCAGCACGCGCTGGCCGAAAGCTTCAACGGCGTACCGCTGTGGATCCGCCCGCAAAGCTTCTTCCAGACCAACCCGACCGTGGCAAGCAGCCTGTACGCCACCGCCCGCGACTGGGTCCGTGCGTTAAACATCCAGCATATGTGGGATCTCTTCTGCGGCGTGGGCGGCTTTGGCCTGCACTGCGCCACGCCGGAGATGCAGCTCACCGGCATTGAGATCTCTGCCGAAGCAATTGCCTGCGCGAAGCAGTCCGCCGCCGGGCTGGGGTTAACGAATCTGCACTTCCAGGCGCTGGACTCCACGCAGTTTGCGACCGGCCAGGGCAACGTGCCGGAGCTGGTGCTGGTCAACCCGCCGCGCCGCGGCATCGGCAAGGCGCTGTGCGACTATCTGAGCCAGATGGCGCCCGAGTACATCGTCTATTCCAGCTGTAACGCCCAGACCATGGCGAAAGACATCGCCAGCCTGCCGGGCTACCGCATTGAACGCGTTCAGCTTTTCGATATGTTCCCGCATACCGCGCATTATGAAGTGCTGACGCTGCTCGTGAAGTCTTAAACAAAATGTGAACTCTTCATTCCTGCGAAATCAGGTAAGCTTACGTCATAAGAAATCAATAAAGGCTTACCCATGAAGCAGATCCTGCTGGTGGAAGACGACCACGATATCGCGGCGCTTCTGCGACTCAATTTAGAAGACGAAGGCTACGCCATCACCCACGAGCCCGACGGAGGCAAGGCCTTACTGCGTCTTGAAAAACAGCCGTGGGATGCGGTGATCCTCGACCTGATGCTGCCCAGCGTTGACGGTCTGGAGATTTGCCGCCGTGTCCGTCAGATGACGCGCTACCTGCCGGTGATCATCATCAGCGCCCGCAGCAGCGAAACCGACTGCATCACCGGGCTGGAAACCGGCGCCGATGATTATCTGGCTAAGCCGTTTTCGGTGCAGGAACTCATTGCGCGCATCAAAGCGCTGTTCCGCCGCCAGCAGGCGATGGGGCAGGCGCAAACCGACGGTCAAATTCAGGCCCACGGTCTGACCATCGATCCGCTGGCGCGCAGCGTGCTGCTTCACGGCCATGTGGTGGATCTCACCCCGCGTGAATTCGAGCTGCTGTACTTTTTTGCCCGTCATCCCGGCGAGGTATTTTCCCGTCTGGCGCTGCTGGAGCAGGTCTGGGGCTACCAGCACGAAGGCTACGAGCACACCGTCAATACCCATATCAACCGCCTGCGCATCAAGATTGAGAAGGACGCCGCTGAGCCGGAGATTATTCGCACCGTCTGGGGCAAGGGTTATAAATTTGCGGAGCCAAATCATGATGCGCCGCTTTAGCCTGAGCCAGCGCCTGACGCTGCTGTTCATCCTGCTGATGATGCTCTGCGCCACCGTCGCCTGCGCGGTACAGCTCTACAGCAGTACGCAGTACGGTAACGCGATGGTGCAGCGGCTGTCGGGTGGGCTGGCGCAGCAGATCGTTCAGCGGGAACCGATTCTGGACGGGCAGGGCAGGGTCGACCGAACGGCACTCAAGCCGCTGTTCGATCGGCTGATGACCTTTAATCCGAGCGTTGAGCTGTACGTCGTCTCCCCGGACGGCGATATCCTCGCCGATGCCGCACCTCCGGGCCATATTCAGCGGCAAAAAATCGACCTGGCACCGGTGCAGAGCTTCCTGAGCGGCGCGCCCATGCCGGTATTGGGCGACGATCCTCGCAGTCAAAATAAAAAGGTCTTTAGCGCCACGCCGCTGCGGCAGGACGGCGAGCTAAAAGGCTACCTGTACATTATTTTACAAGGCGAGGAGTCCAACGCCCTGGCGGAAATGGCCTGGCACAAGGCGCTGTGGAGCACGGTGCTGTGGTCAATGCTGTGGGTCGCGCTGTTTGGCCTGCTGGCAGGTTTACTGGTCTGGTACTGGGTCACGCGCCCGGTAAAACAGCTGACGGTCGAAGTCGCCGGGCTGGAGCAGGACAGCATAAGCGCTATCAGGCAGCTGGCGGCACAGCCGTCGGACGCGGCGGCAAAGGATGAAGTGGCGATCCTGCGCAACAGTTTTATCGAGCTGGCGCGCAAAATCACCCGCCAGTGGGACCAGCTGGCCGACAGCGATCGCCAGCGCCGGGAATTTATCGCCAATATCTCGCACGACTTACGCACGCCGCTGACCTCGCTGCTGGGCTATCTGGAAACCCTGTCGCTGAAGTCCGCCACGCTGACGCCGCAGGAGCACCAGCAGTATCTCACCACCGCGCTGCGTCAGGGGCAAAAAGTCCGTCATCTTTCGCAGCAGCTGTTCGAGCTGGCGCGCCTTGAGCACGGCGGCATTAAGCCACAGCGCGAGCGTTTCGCGATGGGGGAGCTGATTTCCGACGTGGCGCAGAAGTTTGAGCTCACCGCCCGCACGCGCGAGGTGAATCTGCATATTGACGTGCCGGGACCGCTGCCGCTGATTAACGCCGACGTGTCAATGATCGAACGCGTGGTGACCAACCTGCTGGATAACGCGATGCGCCATACGCCATCTGGTGGGGAAATTCGTCTGGCGGTCTGGCAGGAGAATGAACGGCTTCAGGTTGAAGTGGCTGACAGCGGAACGGGCGTGGATGCCGCGCTGCGCGACGATCTTTTCCAGCGGCCATCGGCGTTGAATACCCAGGCATCACGGGAGAATCGCGGTGGGCTGGGGCTGTTAATCGTGAAACGTATGCTGGAGCTGCACGGCGGTGGGATCAGGCTGATGGAGTCGGTGAGCGGGGCGCGGTTCAGGTTCTTTGTGCCGTTGTGAGAAATTGCCGGGTGGCACGGCCTACAGACTACCACCCCCGTAGGCCGAGCCACCCGGCAAAAAAATCTTACTGCGGGAACCACTGCTCGCTGATTTTCTGGTAGGTGCCGTCCGCTTTAATCGCCTTCAGCGCACCGTTTAGTTTTTCCAGCAGGGCCTTGTTATCCGGACGTACCGCGATGCCGAGGCCCGTGCCGAAGTACTGCGGATCGGTCACTTTTTCCGTTGCGGTGCCCAGCTGCGGGTTGGTTTTCAGCCATTCGTTCACCACGGCGGTATCGCCGAACACGCCGTCGATACGGCCATTTTTCAGGTCGATAATCGCGTTCTGGTAGCTGTCATAAGCCACGGTTTTCACTTCCGGATGCTTATCCTGGAGGTATTTCTGGTGCGTGGTGCCGTTTTCCATTCCGATGCGTTTGCCTTTCAGCTGATCGAAAGAGGTATACGCGCCTTTCTTCGCAATCACGACCGCCGAGTTGGCGTAGTACGGGTCGGTAAACGCCACCTGTTTGCTGCGCTCAGGCGTGATGTCCATCCCGGAGATCACCGCGTCGTATTTTTTGAACTTCAGCGACGGGATCAGGCTGTCGAAGGCATGGTTGGTAAAGGTGCAGTCGGCCTGCATTTGTTTGCACAGCGCTTTCGCCAGGTCAATGTCGAAGCCCACGATCTGGTTGCTGGCATCCAGCGATTCGAACGGCGGATAGGTGGCGGACACGCCAAAATTGATTTTATCAGCTGCGGATACGCCAGCGGCGAAGGTGGCAAGTAATGCGGCCAGAACTAACTTTTTCATTGTAATACTCCCGTCTGTCTTATTTATGCGCCGTGTCTGCGGCATGGATGTACAATGCCACTTAATGAATTTATATGCAATAAAAATGATTAAGTATTATTTATCTGACAAAAAAAAGCGGATAACCCATCAGGTTACCCGCTTCATGAATTTAGTTTTATGCACTCGAGTGGTTAATTTCTGCGCTCAAACGCCAGCGCTTTACGCTCGATCAGGCGCATCATCAGCGTCAACAGGCCGTTAACCACCAGATAGACCACGCCTGCCGCACCGAACACCATCACGTCATAGGTGCGTCCGTACAGCAGCTGTCCGTGACCCATTACCTCCATCAGGGTGATGGTGTAGGCCAGAGAGGTACTCTTGAACACCAGCACCACTTCGTTGGAGTAAGAGGAGAGCGCGCGCTTAAAGGCGTATGGCAGCAGGATCGCCAGCGTGTCTTTCTTGCTCATGCCCAGCGCTCCGCAGGACTGCCATTGTCCTTCCGGAATGGCGCGGATCGCCCCGTAGAACAGCTGGGTGGTATAGGCCGCACTGTTCAGCGAAAGGGCAATCAGGGCACACAGCCACGGTTCAGAGAGCAGATGCCAGATAACCGGATACTCCTGCAGCGACGGAAACTGGCCCGGGCCGTAGTAAATCAGGAAGATCTGCACCAGCAGCGGCGTACCGGTAAACAGGGTGATGTAGCCGCGCACAATCCACACCAGCACCGGCGTTTTCAGCGTCAGGATGATGGTGAAGATGAGCGCCAGGATCAGCGCCACGATAATGGACGCCACGGTCAGCGTCAGGCTGGTGTGCAGCCCTTTCATCAGCTCGGGGAAATATTCAAGCATCAGCCTGGTCTCCGTTCAAAGCGCGTCGCACGCAGGTCAATACGCTTGAGGATGTACTGACTGAGTAACGTGATCACCAGGTAGATAGCCGCCGCCACAATGTACCAGGTAAAGGGCTCCTGGGTACGGGTGGCGATGCTTTTGGTTTGCAGCATCAGATCGTTAACGCTTATCAGGCTCACCAGCGCGGTATCTTTCAGCAGCACCAGCCACTGGTTGCCGAGGCCCGGCAGGGCATGGCGCCACATCTGCGGCATGACCAGACGGAAGAAGATGGCTGACTTCGACAGGCCTAACGCCTGACCCGACTCCCACTGACCCTGCGGCACGGCTTTCAGCGCACCGCGCAGGGTTTGCGACGCGTACGCGGAGTAGAGCAGGGAGAGGGCAATCACGCCGCACAGGAACGGGCTGACGTCGAAGTTTTCAATCTGCATCTGCACCGGGATCTGCGCAAAGCCAAGATTGATCGTGAAGCCGTCCGACAGCGTCAGCAGCAGCTGCGAGGAGCCGAAATAGATAAACAGGACCACCAAAATTTCCGGTAGCCCACGCAGCACGGTGACCAGCGCGGAGCCTGTCCAGGCGACGGGGAACCATTTCGCGGATTCCCACACCGCAAAGAACATCGCCAGCACGAGGCCGATAATCAGTGCGCAAACGGCAAGGCCGACGGTCATCCCGGCGGCGCTTGCTAAAGGAAAAATTTCATTCATCAGGAATTACTTCTGGAACCATTTTTTGTAGATGGTTTCGTAGGTGCCGTCTTTCTTCACTTTTTCCAGCGCAGCGTTGAATTTCTGCTGCAGCTCAGTGTTGCCCTGACGAACGGCAATCCCCAGACCGGTACCGAAGTAATCCTTATCGGTCACTTTGTCGCCCACTGGCGCCAGCTTGTCGTTGGCTTTCAGCCATTCGGTCACGACAGCGGTATCGCCAAATACGCCATCGATACGGCCATTTTGCAGATCCAGCTTGGCGTTCTGGTAGCTGTCATACGGAACGGTGGTGATTTCCGGATGTTTATCCATGATGAATTTCTGGTGCGTGGTGCCGTTCTGCACGCCGACTTTTTTGCCTTTCAGCTGATCGACAGAGGTGAATTTACCTTTCTGACCAATGAACAGGGCGGAGTTGTCGTAGTAAGGCGTAGAGAACAGAACCTGCTTTTCACGCTCCGGGGTGATGTCCATACCGGCCATGACGGCGTCGATACGACGGAACTTCAGGCTTGGGATCAGGCTGTCGAACGCCTGGTTGCTGAAGGTGCAGGTCGCGTCGATCTCTTTACACAGGGCGTTAGCCAGGTCAACGTCGAAGCCAACAATTTTGTTATTCGCATCAATGGACTCAAACGGAGGGTAAGAGGCTTCCGTGGCGAAACGAATGGTCTGGGCTGCGGTAGCGGAAAGGGTAACGCCAGCAAGCAGCACGGCAAGTAATACTTTTTTCATTATATTTCCCCTGACACAATCAATGAGATAAATAGTTTTTGAAGGCATCGGTTTGCGGGTTCGCGAAGCAGCTCGCATCACCTTGCTCAACGATATAACCGTTTTCCATATAGACCACACGGCTGGCGGTTTTACGCGCCACTTCCACTTCGTGGGTGACGATAACCTGCGTAATATTGGTTTCCGCCAGCTCGCGAATGATGCTGACGATCTGGGCGGTGATTTCCGGGTCCAGCGCAGCGGTCGGTTCATCAAACAGCAGTACCGCAGGCTCCATCATCAGCGCGCGGGCAATGGCTACGCGCTGCTGCTGACCACCGGAAAGGTGCAGCGGAAAGCGGTCGCTATATGGCTTAAGACGCAGACGATCCAGCAGCTTTTCGGCGCGCGCGATCGCCTGATCCTTGCTTAACCCCAGCACGCGGCACGGCGCTTCAATCAGGTTTTGCAGGACGGTCAGATGCGGCCAGAGATTGTATTGCTGGAAGACCATGCCGACGTTTTGACGCAGTTCGCGAATCGCTTTATCAGACGGCGTTTTTGCGAAGTCAAAATGGTTACCGGCAATCGCCAGCGTACCTGAACGGGGCATTTCAAGCAGATTAAGGACGCGCAGAAGGGAGCTTTTGCCTGCACCGCTTGGGCCAAGCAAAACCAGCGTTTCGCCTTCCGGGCAGTTCAGCGTGATGTCAAACAGCGCCTGGTGTGCGCCGTAGAAGCAGTTAATGCCGTTTAGTTTAATACTCATCGGGGCAGTCTTTACTCATCCAGGCAATCTATAGCAATTGAGGCCGCAGATAGTACCGTTGACAGAATAGTTATGCAATATTTCTGCGTTAAAAGTTAAATATAACCCGTGTTTCCTCTTAAACATAGCACAAAATAGCGAACGGTAAGGTCGGCGAGTATAAATGTCGGCATTCCGCATGAAATGCCGCACATTTTACGGGGGTTACCGGGTTGTATCGGCGGGTTTAGCGATTCTCAATCGACTGGCGAAGCGTGCCTGCCGGGGCATGAACGCTGCCGCCAACGTAGCGCACGTCGTCAACCGCCCAGCACTGTCCTTCACGGATCATCAGCACTTCATCCTGCCAGGTTTGGGTTCCCTGAGTCAGCTTCACGCGCAGCGGAATATTGCGGGCATCCGTGTTCGGTATGGTTGACGCGCTGGCTACTTCAGCACTGTCCGGCAGCGTGGCGCGGCTGGAGAACGGGTCGGATTTCAGCAGGGCGTTATGCTGCGGATCGCGGGTGGCGTCGTTAAGCAGTTTTGCCAGTCCATCGCTCAGATACGGGCGCAGGCCGGTGAGATCGTTGCTGCGGTGCTGAATGCGATAATCATAGAACTGCTGCGCCACGGCGTCCGGGCCGCCCTCAATGCAGGGGCCGCTGCGGGTACCGATATCCTTAAAGGCTGGCGTGACCGTGGTGGTACAGGCGCTGAGCACCAGCGCGCAGGGCACGAAAAGTGTTAAAGCAGAATAGCGCATGTTGATTTCCTTATTTATTAACTATCCTTTCAATCATAGCGTAACGAACCGATAATGCTGTGCCTAAGGCATTGAACGCTAAAGAAGGAGAGAAACCATGCAGTTTTCTACAACGCCAACCCTGGAAGGGCAGACAATAACCGAGTATTGCGGCGTGGTCACCGGTGAAGCGATTCTCGGCGCCAATATCTTCCGTGACTTTTTTGCCGGTATCCGCGATATCGTGGGCGGTCGCTCGGGTGCATACGAAAAAGAGCTGCGCAAAGCGCGTGAAATCGCCTTTAAAGAGCTCGGCGAGCAGGCGGAAGCCCTCGGTGCGGACGCGGTCGTGGGGATTGACATCGACTACGAAACGGTCGGGAAAGATGCCAGCATGCTGATGGTGAGCGTAAGCGGTACGGCGGTGAAAACCCTCCGATGAGGCGTTCGCTTGCCACGCTCCTGCTGGCGCTGCTGCTGGCAGGATGCGTCACGGAAAAAGGGATTATCGACAAAGGCGCCTACGAGCTAGATACGCGCCATCAGGCGCAGGCGGCTTACCCGCGCATCAAGGTGCTGGTGATCCACTACACCGCGGATGACTTTGACAGCTCGCTGGCCACGCTGACGGATAAGAACGTCAGCTCTCACTATTTGATTCCGGCTAACCCCCCGGCACCGGACGGCAAACCGCGCATCTGGCAGCTGGTGCCTGAAAGCGAACTGGCCTGGCATGCGGGCATTAGCTTCTGGCGCGGCACCAACCGGATTAACGATACGTCTGTCGGCATTGAGCTTGAGAACCGTGGCTGGCAAAAAACGTCGGGCGTTAAGCAATTTACCCCATTTGAGCCTGCGCAAATTGCGGCGCTGGTGCCGCTCGCCAAAGACATTATCACCCGCTACAACATCAAACCTGAAAATGTGGTGGCCCATTCGGACATCGCCCCGCAGCGCAAAGACGATCCCGGCCCGCTGTTCCCGTGGCGTGAGCTGGCGCTGCAGGGGATTGGCGCATGGCCCGACCCGGCACGAGTGGCGTTTTACCTGAACGGCAAGCCGCGCGATGAGCGCGTGGAGCCGCAGGTGCTGCTCGATCTGCTGGCGCGATACGGCTATGAGGTGACCGATAACATGACGAACGCACAGCAGAAGCGCGTGATCGTCGCGTTTCAGATGCATTTTCGCCCGGCACGCTGGGACGGCGTGGCCGATCGCGAAACGCTGGCTATCGCGGAGGCGCTGCTGGAGCGCTACGGGCAGGGGTAATCCTTCGGGTTACCCGACTCCACTTTTTCACGGTCTTCTTTTGGACTGATTTTAAATCACATTCATCGCGTTGATGATTTATAGTTTTCTCAGTCGAAATTACTCGCAAACGTGGTTGAAAATATATCAGCACGACAAATAAGAAACGCCGATCTGCTAACGTTTTAACTTTACTTTACATTTGTTAAATGGACTACGCATTTATGCGCTGTGATTGCGCACGTTCACCTTTTCAATTTAATTTAATAGGTATAACTATGTTAAGTATCTATGGTAAAAATAGCCGTCCACAAGCTGAAATCGACGCTATTATCGCGGCAACTGAAGGTCTTGAAGAAAGAACCTTACGCAAATGGCAGCGTATCAGTACCGATAACAACGAAGATATTCATTTTATCGTTAGCGGTGAAGTTGAATTTCGTCGCGAGTCGGATGAGCTGTGTATGTTCACCTTACAGAATAAATGTATTTTTGGTCTCTCCTCTATTTATTACAACTCAACGCATATGTACGGCCTGGTTCGTGCCAATACCGTGGTGCGCACCCTTAAAAAAGAGGATTTTTTCCGTCTGATGAGCGAAAAAAATCTGTGGGAAGCCTTGAGTAAAGTCCTCTCCTGGTATGTTTGCCTGCTCAGCAAGCGTGACGAAGTGCTGGTGGCCCGCAGCGCGTACTCGATTGTTCGCGAATTCTTGCTGGAAATTAACGAACTGATGGTACACCATCAGCGCGATATCAATATTTACGACTATATTCAGGAATATACCAGCCTGGCCAGGAGTACCATTATTAAAATTCTCGCCGACCTGAAGAAAGGTAATTACATTCAGGTGGACAAAGGTCGTCTAATGCATTTGTCAGCACTGCCGGAGAAATATTAATCGCTTTCCAACTCCTTTTTAAGTGAAAGGGGCGCTATGTTTCAGTGAATTATTTGCCTGCGTTCCTGCCGTGGTTTCCTCCTCGGGAGGCGTGGGCATTTTCCCCTGCGAATAATCTTTTTCCTGTTCTTTTAACGCCTTCATTAATAATGCCTTGATCGCCCCGTCATCAAGGTTCTGATGGTTCACCTCTGTCCCTGGCAATGTCTCCCGGGAAATATCATGCGGCATTTCACCGTCGGGCGCCTGCTGCCAGTCGGCATCGCCGCTATCAATGGGCATCTCCTGCAGCGGCGGCATCTCTTTTGTCACAGGTTCTTGCTTTGGTTCAGGCTGCGGGAACGGTTTACTGACATAGACATAATGCATATCCGATAGCGTCGTTTCTGGCTTAACGGCGCTCGCTTTTATTGGCTCAGGTACCGGATGGCGCAGATCCCAGTAGAGATGAGCGTAGAGTCCCGCAGCGATCGTCATCACTATTCCCATCGCCCAGAGCAGGGTGGCGCAGACCACTTTTTTCAGCGAGGGGCGCCGGTAAGAAAACCAGACCGGTGCGTTCAGGGTATAGCTGCGCTGGGCAGCCAGAGTAATCGTCGACATTATGAATGCTTCTCCTGCGCGGTGGGGGTCGCAGATATATTTGCGGACTGAATAAGTACGCTTGGCGTTGTCCTGGCTTCACGCATTAACTGCATCAATGTATCTTCACCCGCAATCCCGTCCACATGCAGATGCATTTTCTGCTGAAACTCGCGGGTACGTTGCATCAGTTCGGCGGTCCACACCTTTGCGTGGGTTTCGGGAAGATTCAGCGCCAGGCTAAGCTGCCGATCCATCCAGCCCAGATCTTTGACGCTGCTTTCGGCGCTCACGGCATCTTTCCCCTGCGGCGTAAGACGGTGCAATTGGGTGTAATTGCCCGTTGCATGCTGGTTAAACCAGCTGCGGCTCACCTGCCAGGTGCGATTATTCATCAGCAGATCCAGCGAGTTATCATCTACTCTGGCCACCACGGCATAGTTCAGGTGATCGCCGGTTTTGATCTCGCCGATCCACGGGTAACCCTCTTTCGCCAGCTCCTCGACCGGCGCGCTGCCCTCCTTACACATCAGGTTGACCCGCCCGGCATTCTGGCAGTTTGCCTCTTCCATGGTGGCGTCATAACCCCACATGGTATAGAGCTGATGCATCGCATCGGGCTTATTCACCACTTCATTATCAATAACCGGCACCGCTGGGGCGTCGGTTTTTGGCGCCTGCGGTTTCCAGCTCGCCATTACGGGCAGCTCTACAGGCAGTCTGGCGGTAAGGGTGGGCATGAATGTCCAGCCGCAGGCGGCAAACAGTACAGAGGCAAAAAGACCCATAACGGCAAGGCGTTTGCCCTTCGGTTTCGCCGGCAGAACTTCTCCGGCGGCGAGGCGCAGATGGCGCGGCGATACCTGCGCTGAACGCTCGGTCCAGGCGGCTAGCATCGCAAGGTGCGCCAGCTCGTTGAGTTTGCCAGCCTGTCCTTTGGTCAGAGCGTGCATCTTGCGCATGCGGGCCCGGGTGAACGGCGTCGCGTCGCTGCCATGCGCTTCACACTGGGCCTGAACATAGCTCAGGGACTCGCGGCAGGTGAGGGGCCGGAGCGTGTGATGCGTATGAAGAGATTCACGCAACCCGGACTGCAGGAGGGTGGCTTCCTGGTCGTCCGATCCCATCAGCACAACCGACAGAGGCACATCCAGCTCCTGCGCGCGGGTTAACAGCATGGACAGTGCGTCATGGCAATTCGCTTTCATCGACTGAATATGCGAAATGACCAGCACTTTACGCGTGGTTTTGCGGGACAACATCTCGTCCTGCCACTGGCGCAGCACAGCATCAATCGCCTGGATCCGGGTTTTGCTCTCATTGGTGGTGGTGTTGAGTTTATAGAGCAGGCCGCTGGCGCTGAGTTTCGGGAAGGCGTTAATGGCGAGCAGCGTGCCGTCATGCTTTTTCAGCGCATCGCAAAACTGCGAGGCAAGATAGCTGTCGTCGCTAAAGAGCGCGGTGACGCCTGTTGTCTGGCACTTCTCTTTCAGCAAACCGAACACATCCTGATGATACGGAACAAAAAAATCACCTGGCATCCGGGTGATAGCCCGGAAAGGCTGGGTAGTGAAATTAAAATGGCGCATATACATAGCGTATTACCGTCTCTTTTATTCATAACAAGGAGCCGGAAAAGTAAAGGATACAGGCGGAAGGGGCAATTTGAATGGAGGGTAAAAATACTCGGTCTGCGCTTCTATCATAGGTTTATTTAGCGATCAATCTTTTTCTAAATTATTGTTAGCGGAAGTGTTAATGGGCGGGAGCGAGGAAACACATTAGCATTTGCACCACTCACTCATACAGCCCTGTGCTGTGAATTACTGACTGGCAGAAAGGCTCGTTAAAAATGCGGATGTCATTTGTTGCTCAATTGATTATGCCCTGCGTCATGTTTGTGCTGCTTATTTTCTGCGGCCAGCAAGGGTATATGGTTTATAAAGATTATAAGAAAGTGACGAACAGGTTGTCTGATTCAAAAAAGAATACGCAAAAAAAAAGTCACGATGAAACCCAGTTTGTACTTTTTACGCCGGCGGTGATGCCTGCGAAACAGTCAGCGGCGGTGAAAAAGCCGCTCAGTGCGGAAATCGAAGGTATTCTCAGCAGCGATGAAGCCTGGCTGTCCTTTGCGGTGATAAAAACCCCCGCCGGACAAAAGAGCTATCGCGAGGGCGAAATGCTCGCCGGTTTTGACAATGCCTATATTGCCGAAATTCATGCCGATAATGTGGTGGTGAATTATGAAGGCGCACCGCAGGTTATTTCACTTAACAAGCCAGACTATTTCAAAGGCGGCGTAGATAGCGCCCCGGTAACCAAATCGAAGAAAGATGCAGGGTTGGATAATCTGCATCTGGATGATTATCTGGTGTTAAAACCGTTAATCGAAAAAGGCCAGCTGGAAGGCTACAACATTAATCCACGCAATGCGTCGTCTTTCTACAGCCATGCTGGCCTGGAAAAAGGGGATGTGGTGGTAAAAGTTGACGATGTGGATATGACTAAAGAGGCGCAGGCAAAAGAGATCGTTGCCCGCTGGTCAAAAATGAAAGAAGCGGATGTCATTATTCGGCGTCACGCTCACCTTGAAAATATTCGGGTCAATGTTCTAAACAATTAATAAGTGTACAGACATGAAGAAATTTCCATGGGCGTGCGTAGCGCTGACCGCATTGTCGTTATATTCAGGTTCGCTGTTCGCGGCGAACTTTAGCGCCAGTTTTAAAAATACCGATGTCCGCGAATTTATCGATACCGTCGGGCGTAACCTCAATAAAACCATTCTGGTCGATCCTTCCGTTCAGGGAACGGTGTCGGTCCGCACCTACAACGTACTGACGGAAGATGAATATTACCAGTTCTTCCTGAGCGTGCTGGATCTCTATGGTCTGTCGGTGATCCCGATGGATAACGGGATGGTGAAAGTCGTGCGCTCGTCGGTGGCCCGCATGTCGGGCGCACCGATTGCCGACAGCAAAAACCCTGGCAAAGGCGACGAAATCATCACCCGCGTGGTGCGGATGGAGAACGTCCCGGTACGTGAGCTGGCCCCCCTGTTGCGTCAGCTGAACGACGCCTCCGGCATCGGCAACGTGGTCCATTTTGAGCCGTCAAACGTGCTGCTGTTAACCGGCAAAGCCTCGGTGGTTAACCGCCTGGTGGATCTGGTGCAGCGTGTGGATCAAAGCGGCGTCCAGCGCCGTGAAATCGTGCCACTGCGTTTTGCCTCGGCCAAAGAGCTTTCTGACATGTTGAACAACCTCAACAACGAAGAGCAGAAAGGGCAAAACGCCCCGCAGCTGGCGACCAAAGTGGTCGCCGACGATGAAACCAACAGCCTGGTGATCAGCGGCAGCCCGGACGCGCGTCAGCGCACCCGAATGCTGATCTCCCAGCTCGATCGCGAGCAGAACAACGAGGGCAACACCCGCGTCTTCTACCTGAAATACGCCAACGCCAGCAAAGTGGTGCCGGTGCTGACGGGCATCGGCGAGCAGCTGAAAGATAAAGCGGGTGGCGGCAAGAGCAAAGCCGCGCCGATGGCAGGCGATTTGAATATTACCGCCGACGAGTCTACCAATTCGCTGGTGATCACCGCCCAGCCAAACGTCATGAATTCACTGGAAAAAGTGATCGACAAGCTGGATATCCGCCGTCCGCAGGTGCTGGTGGAGGCGATCATCGCCGAAGTTCAGGACGGTAACGGTCTGGATCTGGGCGTGCAGTGGACCGGTAAACACGGTGGGGTTCAGTTTGGTTCGACCGGCCTGCCGATCAGCCAGATCAAGAAGTCAAAAGTCATTGGCAGCTATACGGGCCTGGCGACCGGTTTCTTTAACGGCGACTTTGGCGCGCTGATGACGGCGCTGTCCACTAACGGCAAAAACGACATTCTGTCGACACCGAGCGTGGTGACGCTGGATAACAAAGAGGCGTCGTTCAACGTCGGCCAGGATGTTCCGGTCCTCTCCGGTTCACAGACCACCAGCGGCGATAACGTCTTCAACTCTGTTGAGCGTAAGACCGTCGGTACCAAGCTTAAAATCGTTCCGCAAATCAACGACGGCGACATGATCCACCTGAAGATTGAGCAGGAGGTCTCCAGCGTCGACAACAGCGCGACGGAAGACGCCAGCCTCGGCCCAACCTTTAACACGCGCACCATCAACAACGAAGTGATGGTCCACAGCGGGCAGACGGTGGTGCTGGGGGGATTGATGGAAAACGCCACCAAACAGTCGGTCTCGAAAGTCCCGCTGCTGGGCGATATTCCGGTAGTGGGTCAGCTGTTCCGCTATACCTCCCAGGACAGCGCCAAACGTAACCTGATGGTGTTTATCCACACCACCGTACTGCGCGACGACGACAACTACGGCGCGGTGTCGGAAGAGAAATATGAACAGATCCAGGCGCGTCAGCAGCAGCGTATGGAAGAGCACAAGCTGGGCATCGTAGAGAATGCTGATTCACCGATGCTGCCAGCCTATCCGTCCCAAAACCACGCCGCGCCGGTGAGCGCCAGTGCGCCGGTGTCGTCCCGCAACCCGTTTAAAGAGTAAGGCGGAGGCGATATGACCGAGATGAGTAATGCGCTCTGTACCAGCACCTGGGCGAAAGAGAACGGGGTCCTGTTCTATAACAATGAGGTTTATATCCGCGACGATGCGCAGGCGTATGCCCTGCTGGAGATGCGCCGCGTGCTGGGGCGCTCCTATGCCCCGACGATCCTGACGGCGGACGCGTTTGACGAACTGCTGACCAACATCTGGCAGCAGAACAGCGGCGTCTCGCAGCAGCTGGTGGACGACATGGACGCCGATATTGACCTGATGGCGTTAACCGAGGAGATCCCGGACAACGAAGATCTGCTCGATAACGACGAGAACTCGCCGGTGATCCGCCTGATCAACGCCATTATGGGCGAAGCGGTGAAGGAGGGGGCCTCCGATATTCATATCGAGACCTTCGAGCGCACCCTGAGCATTCGTTTTCGCGTTGACGGCGTGCTGCGTCCGGTGCTGCAGCCGGCGCGCAAGCTCGCGCCGCTGCTGGTGTCGCGTATCAAAGTGATGTCCAAACTGGACATCGCCGAAAAACGTCTCCCCCAGGACGGCCGTATCTCCCTGCGCATTGGCCGCAAGGCCATCGACGTGCGTGTCTCTACCATTCCTTCCCAGTATGGCGAGCGGGTGGTAATGCGTTTGCTGGACAAGAGCAACCTTAAGCCGGACATCAACAAGCTCGGTCTGATTGACGAAGAGCTGGTGAAGTTAAAGGGACTGATTGAACGTCCGCACGGCATCATCCTGGTGACCGGCCCGACCGGTTCGGGGAAAAGTACCACCCTGTACGCGCTGCTGTCGGCGCTTAACGGTCATGAACGTAACATTCTGACCGTGGAAGATCCGATCGAGTATGAACTGGAAGGGGTAGGGCAGACCCAGGTCAACCCGCGCGTGGACATGACCTTTGCGCGCGGACTGCGCGCCATTCTGCGCCAGGACCCGGACGTGGTGATGATCGGGGAAATTCGTGACGGTGAAACCGCGCAAATCGCAGTACAGGCCTCGCTCACCGGTCACCTGGTGATGTCTACGCTGCACACCAACAGTGCGGCGGGCGCCATTACCCGTCTGCGCGATATGGGGCTGGAGTCATTTTTAATTGGTTCGTCGCTGCTTGGCGTCATTGCCCAGCGTCTGGTGCGTCGGCTGTGTCCGCACTGCCGCACGACCAGTCCGCTGGATGACAATGAGAAAGCGCTGTTCACCTTTATGGAAACGCCGCCGAAAGCGATTTATCGCGCCGCGGGCTGTGAACAGTGTCGCCAGAGCGGCTACCAGGGACGCGCAGGCATCCACGAATTTCTGGTGGTCGACAGCGCCATGCGCCGAGCGATCCATGAAGACAAAGATGAGATGTCCATCGAAACGCAGCTTTTCAAAGAGGCCTACAGCCTGCGTGAAAACGGTCTGCTGAAGGTGATCTCCGGCGTGACCTCGCTGGAAGAGGTGATGCGTGTCACCGCCGAGCGCGGGGGGGATGCGTAATGGCCTGGTATGCATGGTCCGCGACGGACGCCGCGGGGAAAACCCAGCGCGGCACCCTGCAGGCCGAAGGGCCAAAGCAGGTGCGCCAGATGCTGCGCGAACAGAAGCTGATGCCGGTGAACATTGCGCCGACCAGCGATCCGGCGGCGGGAAAAAACGCCCGTAAAGGGGCAAAACTGTCGATTCCGGTGCTGTCGATGTTTACCCGACAGCTCGCGACGCTGGTCAATGCCGCGCTGCCGCTGGAGAGTGCGCTGAAGGCGATTGCGAAGCAGACGGAAGATAAAACCCTGGCGGCGATGGTGACCGAGATCCGCGACAAGATTGTGGAAGGTCACACGCTGTTCGACGCCTTCAGCCAGTTTCCGCGCAGCTTCGACAAGCTCTACTGCACCCTGGTGATGGCCGGTGAAAAGACCGGCCATCTCGGCGGCGTGCTGGAAAAGCTCGCCGAGTACAACGAGCAGCGCCAGAAGATGAAAAGCAAGCTCACCCAGGCGATGGTCTACCCCATCACCCTGACGGTAGTGGCGATCGCGGTGATCTCCATTCTGCTGGTTGCCGTGGTGCCGCAGGTCATCGACCAGTTCACCCACATGAAACAAGAGCTGCCGGTGACCACCCGCACGCTGATTGCGGTGAGCGACTTTTTACAGGCCTGGGGCATCGTTATCGCCGGCGGCCTGTTCGGGGCGTCGGCGAGCTTTAAATTTTGGATAAAAAAAGAAAAGAACCGATTTGTTTATCATCGGTGGCTGTTGCTAAATTCGCCGCTGAAAAAACTGGTCTGCGCCATCAACAGCGCGCGCTACATCCGCACGCTGAGTATTTTGCAGGCCAGCAGCGTTCCGCTGCTTGAAGGGATGTACATCGCGATGGACGGGATTGAAAACCTCTATGCCCGGCAGGTGCTTGAGCAGGCGGCGGACACCGTGCGCCAGGGGGCATCCCTCTACAACGCGCTGGAACAGGCGAGAATTTTCCCACCCACCATGCTCTACATGGTGGCGTCCGGGGAGGAGAGCGGCGAGCTGGGCTCGTTGATGGATCGTGCGGCGGAAAACCAGGAATCTGCATTACAGCATCGAATTACGTTAACGCTGTCGGTATTTGAGCCGGCACTGGTAGTAACTATGGCGACCGTTGTCTTATTTATCGTTCTTTCAATATTACAACCGCTTCTTCAACTTAATAATATGGTGGGTTAATCATGTCTTTGAAAAAAAATAGCCTGAAGCGTCAGGCGGGATTTACGCTGCTCGAATTAATGGTAGTGATCGTTATTCTCGGTGTGCTGGCCAGTATGGTCGTGCCTAATTTAATGGGCAATAAAGAAAAAGCCGATATTCAGAAAGCGACCAGCGATATTGTGGCGCTGGAAGGTTCGCTGGATATGTACAAACTCGACAACCATCGCTATCCGACCACCGAGCAGGGGCTGCAGGCGCTGGTGACCAAACCTGAAATTGCGCCTATTCCAAAAGGCTACCGTGACGACGGCTATATTCGTCGCCTGCCGCAGGATCCATGGGGCAATGACTATATTCTGGTCAGCCCGGGTGAGCATGGCGCTGTTGATATTTTCTCAGCTGGTCCGGATGCAGAAGCGAATACTGCCGACGATATCAGCAACTGGTCTTTTGATAAAAAAGATAAGTAATGAATAAGCAACGTGGATTTACCCTGCTGGAAATTATCGTGGCGCTGGTGATATTCGCCCTGAGCGCCATGATGGTGGTCACCACCATTCCATCACGCAGCGGCGCAGATACATTTGGTCAGCAGCTAAAATCCCTCGTTGAATATGGTTCTGACCGTGCGGTAATGGACGGAAATATTGTCGGGCTGGTGATGACCTCGTCAGAATTTGAACTGGTTACGCAGGTTGGCAATAGCGGCGAACGCCATTGGGCGCCGCTCAAGGCGGGACGAATCGNCCACCCGCGGCGAGTTTCCTGAGGAGATGCATGTCTCCCTCTCATCGCGAACGCTGGCGGCCACGCTGGACGATGAACCGCAAATCATTTTTTTGCCGGACGGCGAGCTTAGCCGCTTCACGCTCAGCCTCGAAAGCCTGGATAAAAAGCAGCGCTTTCACGTGACGTCACAGGGCTCTGTTCCCGTGGTGGTGGAAAACGATGACTAAACGCAAAACCAAAGAGCAGGGGATGACCCTGCTGGAAGTGATGGTGGCGCTGGTGATTTTCTCCACCGCGGCGCTGGCGCTGATGAACTCCGTCACCCTGAACGTGCGCTTTACCCACAGCCTGTCGGAAACGCTGCAGGCCGGCTGGGTGGCGGAAAACCAGCTGGCGCAAGCGCAGCTGGCGCAGGCCGATTTCCCGGACGCCGAGCAGGTAGGCACCGAAACCATGGGCGGACAAACCTGGACCTGGCATATCCAGCGGGTGAAAACCGCCGAAAATACCTTTGCCGATGAGGTACGGGTTTACAGCGAAGCAAGCGATGCGCAACCGGTGGTGGCGCTTCAGCTCGCCGAACCGGAGGTGGCTAGTGAGTAAGGTGCAGCGTCAGCAGGGATTTACCCTGCTGGAAATTATGATTGCGCTGGCCATCTTCGCGGTGATCGCCATTCTCGCCTGGCAAATTCTCGACGGGGCGATGCGCACCTCGACGGCCAGCGACGAGGCGGCGACGAAGGTAACGGCGCTTCAGCGCACGTACAACCTGCTCTCGCGTGACTTTTATCAGCTGCAGGCTCGCGCGCCGCGCAACAGCGGCGAGGTGTTCGTTCAGCAGCAGAATGGTCTGGAACTGACAACCCTGAACGGCATCAGCGGTCAGGTGCAGCTGGAGCGGGTGCGCTGGACGTTAAAGGACAAGCGCCTGTGGCGCAACGTCTGGGCTGCTATCGACGGACCCGCCAGCGCGCAGCCGGAAGAAGTGCCGATTCTGAACGATGTGAAAGCGATGACATGGCGTTTCTGGCACGAAGGCTGGCAGGAAAAATGGACCGACATCGGCCATCAGCCGGACGGCGTTGAGCTGAATCTGACCATGGAAAACGGCGAGACCTGGCGCTGGGTTTTTATCACTCCCGGCGATATGCCTGAGATCCAGACCGCGCCAAAAGAGACGAATGCGGACCCGGCGCAGCCGGCAGCGGAGAATGCGGCCCAGCCCGTAACAACCCCGCAGCCCGATACGGCAGTCGTTCCAGGAGTGAGTTCATGAGCGGCAAAACAGCGCGAAAAGAGCGTGGCGTGGCGCTGCTGGTGGTGCTGATCCTGCTGGTGATGATGTCCGCCCTGGCGGCGAAAATCAGTCAGCAGTTCTGCCGCCACCTGCAAAAAACGCATTATCAGGTCAGCCAGCAGACGCTGCGCTGGGCCATTGCCCGTCAACAGAAGGTACTGGAAAACGTATTGCAGAAAGCGGCCAGTTCAGAAGGGGCGGGGCTGTCGCCGCGAGGTGACTGGGCCCAGCCGCTGGAAACCCACGGGGATAACTACACCGTGGTGAGTCAGGTGGAGGATGCCCGGACCTGCTTTAACGTCAATAGTCTGTTGGCCGTTGACGCGGCGCCAGCGGCCCCGGCCGACTCAACTGCGCTGCCGGAAAAACCGGTCAAAGAGCAAATTATCGAACAACTGCTGACGGAAAGTGGCGTCGGTACGCTGGCGGCAGAAGAGATTTACCAGCAGCTGGTGGATTATCTTGACGCCGACGACGTGACGGTAAAACAGGGCCAGGAGGCCGATGCCTGGGCGAACGTGACGCCCGCCCGCGGTCCGGCGAATCAAATGATGCGCACCATCAACGAAATCAGACTGCTGCCCGCCTTTCCGCAGGCGGCGTGGCCGAAGGTCAGCAGGCTGCTGTGCGCCTTGCCGGATACGGATGGCACCATAAATGTGAATACCTTAACACGCGAACAGGCTCCGCTGCTGGCGGCGGTTTTTACCGGCGTGTTAAGCACGGACGACGCTGCCCGCCTGATCGATTCACGCCCGGAGGAGGGGTGGGCGTCGCTGGAGGCATTCAGCAAAGTGCTGGAGAGCAACTATCCGCAGACCAAAGATATCCTGGCGCAGATTCAGGACAGGGTTGCGGTCAACAGTCGCTATTTTCGGGTGGATACCACCGGCAATACCGATGATTTAACGCTGCGCGTCGTCAGCCAGCTTCACGTTGACAGTGAGGCTGGCAAGGTCGTGACCTGGCAACGCCGCTACCGAATGGTTGAATAAGATAAGTAGAAGATAATGAAAAAGGTGCTTTTTATTCGTCCCGACACCCGCGAGGACGGCAAAATTTGGTGGTGTGAATCCGGTAACGATCGGGTGGAGTCTCTGACGGGCTGGAGCGCGCTGAGCGAACTTTCCAGCCACCCGCTTTCTCAGCAGGTGTGCCTGTTGCTGCCGGCGAGCGAGACGATCTTTCGTCATTTTACCCTGCCGAAAAAAGGGCTTTCAGCCCAGACGGCGCCGTTCTCGTGGATGGCGGAAGAGACGCTGCTCGGCGAGGTGGAGACGCTGCACTGGACGGTGCTGAACAAAAAGGGGCCGGAGGTGGATGCCGTGGCCATCGACGCTGCACGTCTGCGCCACTGGCTTGCGCTGTTCGCTCAGGCGGGGCTCACGGTGGTCCAGGCGCTGCCGGATGCCTGGCTGCTGCCGGTGAGCGAAGGGGGCACGACGCTGGTGAGCCTGGAGGAGAGTTACTGGCTGCGTTTTTCCCCCGGCAGCGCTGGCGAAGCCGATATGGTTCTTCTGCCTCTGCTGTTGAGTAAATGCCCGGCGGGTGAAGTGTGCTGCTACGGCGATGCGCCGCAGGAAGTACAGGTGGATGAACGGCTGGCGTGGCAGCATCCGCTGGTACTGATCCAGCCCCAGTGGCAGGGCTGTCGTATCAACATGCTGCACGGTGAGTTTTCCGGGCGCAGCGCCAGCGGTCCGCGTTTTCGCCACGCGAAAACGGCCCTCGCGGCGGCGGCGCTGCTTTGCGTCGGCCTGCTGATCGGCCCCCGCGTTGGTATGGCGTGGATGCTCGCTCATCAGCAAAACGAGATCCGCGGGGAGATGACCACCGTAGCGCAGCATTATTTTCCGACCCTGCGCCAGACCAGCAATCTGAAGTACTACGTCGGGCAAAATATCAGCAAGGCGAAGAAAGGGGTCTTCCTGCAGCTCGAAGCGCTGAATCAAATCAGGCAGTCATTATCGTCTCTGGAGATCAACAGCGTGGAATATGACGAAACGCAAAATCAGCTGACGCTGAATGTGAAATCCATGGATAAACAGACCCTGCAGGATTTTGTCGCCCGCAGCGCCGAAACCTTTGACTTTGCGATGCAGCCGATCTCCGGCGAGGCGCCTTATACCGCCATTATTACCGGGAGCTATAAATGAAAACGCAAATAGCCCAGTTAAAAAACCGCTGGCAAAATTATAGTTCACGCGAGCGTCATTTATTTAAACTCTGCGGTGGGGCACTCTGCTGTGCGATGGTGTATTACGGCGCGATGATGCCGCTCGATACGCTGATCAAAAATAACGAGGCCGTGTTATTTAAGCAGAAGCAGACGCTGAACTGGATGCGCCAGGAAATTGATAAAAACCATCTCCAGTCCAGAAGGGTCAATACCCCGAACCCGCGCAGCGTGGTGGAAGAAAGTGCCAAAGTCGTGCACGTCGCGTTGACTGACGTGCGTCAGGAAGGGCAGTCGCTGACCTTTGATGTCGAGCGCGTCAGCGTTTTTGCCCTGCAAAACTGGCTGCGTGAGATGAACGTCTCTTCCGGTATCCATCTGGAGAAACTCGCGCTAACGCCGGTGGATCGTCAGAGTGACGTGAAAGCGCACATTACGCTGAGCTGGGCGAAAAGCGCATGAACCCGCTAATGCTGTTGCAGCAGGCGAATCTGCCGGGTCTGTGCGTCATGAGCGGAGCGCTGGGCGCGATCCTCGGCAGTTTCCTCGGCGTAGTGGCGGAGCGTATTCCGCCGCTGTTAATGGAAGAAGAGGGGGCCGGCAATCTGCTGTTTCCCGCCTCTCACTGCCCGGAATGCCGCCACGCCCTGAGCGCGTGGGAAAATATTCCCATCATTAGCTGGTGTGCGCTGCGCGGCCGCTGCCGCCGCTGCCATAGCGCGATTCCGCTGCGGCTGCTGATGGTGGAAGTCTGTAGCACTCTCTTTTTTGCCGCCAGCGCCGCGCTGGCACCGTCGTTTTCGGCGCTGATCGCGCTGTGGGTGATGTGGAGCCTGCTCCTGCCGCTGGTGGTGATCGATGCGCGCCATATGCTGCTGCCGGACTGCCTGACCCAGCCGCTGCTGTGGACGGGGCTGATGTTCCATGCCCTGTTCCATACGCTACCGCTGACCGATGCTATCTATGGCGCGGTGGCGGGCTATCTCTCACTCTGGCTGGTTTACTGGGCATTCCGACTGCTGACCGGCCGGGAAGGATTAGGCTATGGTGATTTTAAGCTGCTGGCGGCGCTGGGCGCCTGGTGCGGCTGGCAGGCGTTACCCTCTATTGTGCTTATCGCAGCGCTGGGGGGCATTATCGTGCATTGCCTGTTAAAGCCCTTTGAGAATAAAAATAACCTTATTTCCTTTGGCCCCTATATTGCGTTTTCCGGGCTGATTGTATTTATCGCGCAAACTTCGCATTTCATCCTTTAAATAATGTAGTCAAGTTTTTTTTGAAATTTTTCATTGGGGGAATGAAAGGAGAAAATAAATTCCCCACTGTATTCTTCTCTCCGCAATAAAAGATTTGTTGAAGCTTTTATGAGTGGAGGAAGGTACAGCGCAATAATAAACAGGTCTTTCGCGAACCAGAAACGTTCACGATTAATTTATCAGTAAATAACGTTTGTCCATGTTTAATGGAAAAGCATGGGTATTTAATTTCACAAATCGTATTATCAGGATCAAATAATGAAATTTCTGAAGCCTAAATATCTGGCACTCTTCGTTGCAGCGGCTGCAAGCCCGGTGTTCGCAGCAGTGCCCGGTAAAGCAACTATCACCAGTGGTAATGATAAATTTGCCATTGTTGAAGTTGATCAGTCTGCTTCTGCTTACAACAACCTCGTCAAAATCCATGATGGCGCCGATGTTAAAGTGCAGTGGGATGTCTGGAGCGGCGCGGCGCCGACGTCAGCGAAAGTGCTGCTCGACGGCAAAACCGTCTGGACCGGTGCAGGCAGCATGTCCGGTACGGCAACATTTAAAGTGATGAAAGGCGGTCGCTATCAGGAAACGGTTGAACTCTGCAATGCCAGCGGCTGCAGCACCAGCGCCAGCAAACTGATTATCGTCGCGGATACCGACGGTAGCCATCTGCTGCCACTCAACACCACCATGCAGGAAAATAATAAAACCCTCTCTAAGCACACCGATAAAGTGGTCGGTGCCTATTTCCCTGAGTGGGGTGTTTACGATCGTAATTTCCCGGTGGATAAAATCCCGGCAGCTAACCTCAACCACATTCTGTACGGCTTCATTCCGATCTGCGGCGGCGATGGCATCAACGACAGCCTGAAAACCATCGAAGGCGGTAACAGCTTCGAAGCGCTGAAACGCGCCTGTGCGGGCCGTCAGGACTTCCAGGTAGCGATTCACGACCCGTGGGCCGCACTGCAGAAACCTCAGGCTGGCGTCAGCAACTGGGACGACCCGTACAAAGGCAACTTCGGCCAGCTGATGGCGATGAAGAAAGCCAATCCAGGGCTGAAGGTGCTGCCGTCTATCGGTGGCTGGACCCTCTCCGATCCGTTCTTCAAAATGCACGACCCGGCGATCCGCGCGCGCTTCGTCGCGTCCGTAAAAGATTTCCTGAAAACCTGGAAATTCTTCGACGGCGTAGACATCGACTGGGAATTCCCGGGCGGTGGTGGCGAAAACGCCGCGCTGGGCAACCCGCAGCAGGATAAAGAGACGTATACCGCACTGATGCGCGAACTGCGCGCCATGATGAATGAACTGTCAGCCGAAACCGGCCGTACCTTTGAACTGACCTCAGCAATCGGTTCTGGCAGCGACAAAATTGAAGACGTTGATTACACCACTGCCCAGCAGTACATGGACCACATCTTCCTGATGAGCTACGACTTCTACGGCGGCTGGAGTAACACCGAGCTGGGCCATCAGAATGCGCTGCGTGCGCCGGCGAACAAACCGGATACTAACTACACCACTGAAAACGGCGTCAATGCGCTGCTGGCGCAGGGTGTACAGCCCGGCAAAATTGTCGTGGGGACGGCCATGTACGGTCGCGGCTGGACCGGCGTTCACGGTTACAGCAATAACAACCCGTTCACCGGCACGGCAACGGGCATGGTGAAAGGGACCTGGGAGCCGGGCGTGGTTGACTATCGTCAGATCGTTAACGAGTACAAAGGCAAAGCTGGCTGGGAATACAACTATGATGCCACCGCTGAAGCGCCATATCTGTTTAATAAAACCACCGGCGATCTGATCACCTATGAAGACGCGCGTTCCGCAACGGCGAAAGGTCAGTATGTGCTGGCGAAAAACCTGGGCGGTCTGTTTGCCTGGTCCATCGACTCCGATACCGGAGACATTCTGAACGCGATGAATGAAAGCCTGACGGGCGGCGGCGCTGCGCCGGTTGATCCGGTGGTGACCAACCATGCGCCGGTGGCGACTTCCGCTGACCAGACTGTCACCGGTCCGGTAACCGTGACCCTGGATGGTTCTGCCTCCACCGATCCGGATGGCGATGCCATCACCTACAAGTGGACGCAGATCTCTGGCCCGTCGGTGACCATCACCAACAGCACCAAAGCGAAAGCGACCTTCAACGTTGCCGCTGTCACCAGTAACCAGACTCTGGCGTTCCGCCTGACGGTCACTGACGCGAAAGGGTTGAGCAGCACCGCTGACGTTCAGGTCGTGAACAAAGCGCCGAAAGCAAACCAGGCGCCGGTGGTGAACCAGATGGAAGCCGTGACGCTGGAAGCGGGCCAGAGCTACTCTCTGCACGCGCAGGCGAGCGATCCAGATGGCGACGCGCTGACCTACTCCTGGAGCGTTCCTGCGAATATGCAGGCGACAGGCGCGGATACCGCGAACCTGAACATCACCGCGCCGGACGTGGACACGGAATCCACTTACACGCTGACCGTGGTGGTAAGCGATGGCAAGTCCAGCGTACAGACTAACGTCCAGGTGACGGTAACGCCTAAAGCGGCTGAAACCCCGTCTGACGAAGGTAACACCCCATCCGATGAAGGCAACACGCCGTCTGACGAAGGTAACACCCCATCCGATGAAGGCAACACGCCGTCTGATGAAGGTAACACCCCATCCGATGAAGGCAATACGCCGTCTGACGAAGGTTCTGCCACCAATAGCTGCGATAAGCCTGTTGACGCCAACGCCAGCAAATATGCTGCCTGGAGCGCAAGCAAGGTTTACAACGCGGGCAATACCGTCAGCTTCGACAACCTGGTCTGGAAAGCAAAATACTGGACTCAGGGCAACCAGCCGGGCTTCGGTGTGGATGCATGGGAGTTGGTCAGTCAGGTGAAATTCAACTGGCGCTCCGACGTGGTCTATAACGGCGGCGACACCACGACCTACAACGGTTACACCTACACCGCAAAATGGTGGACGAAGGGTGATAAACCAGGTAGCAGCGATGTATGGGTGAAAAAAGGCCCTGCGGCTGACTGCCAGTAAGTCACGGCCATAACAATGCGGGTAAGAAACTTGCCCGCCCTCACGGTTCACGTCCTGCGACGGACGTGGACCGTAAATCAGGAAACAGAGCAATAAGCGCGTAAGGAGACAATGAAAAAGAGCCGGACTGAAAATGAAAACCTTATTTTTATTGTTGCTGATAATAAGCCATAGCGTCTTTGCCAACTGCTGGGATAAAGCCGCCCGTTATTATCATGTGGATCCTTACCTGCTGTATGCCATTGCTAATGTTGAATCGGGAATGAACCCCAATGCGATTGGACAGAATAATGATGGCACGCGTGATGTCGGCCTGATGCAGATTAACAGTTCACATTTTTCCGAGCTGGAGCGAAAAGGCATTAATGAGTACCGGTTAATTACCGAGCCCTGCACCTCGATTATGGTTGGCGCATCGATATTATCCGGAATGATTAAAGTTTATGGCTATAACTGGGAGGCGGTCGGCGCCTATAACGCGGGTCTGAAAAAAGAGAATTACCCGCAGCGCATGGTCTATGCCCGTAAGGTCTGGAATAAATATCAGAAGTTAAAACGTAGCACCCGTAACCGTTATTATTATTGATTTTTGTTTTTTGAAGAGTACCGAATAGTGTTCTTCATAAAACGAAAACTGCTCCCGGGTTTATTTATTAAATGATTAATAAATAAACCGCGAAAAAATTAACTTTTATAGACCCTTAATATCATTAAGAGGACCATTGACATGAACAAAAGAACATTACTCAGTGTTCTTATTGCGGGCGCATGTGTTGCACCGTTTATGGCTCAGGCAACCCTGCTGCAGGCCAGCAGCGAACCTTACACCCTTAAGGCCAGCGATCTGCAGAAGAAAGAGCAGGAGTTAACCAACTTCCCGCTGATGGCTTCGGTGAAGTCAACCATCCGCACGCTGGACAACAGCCTGGTGGAACAAATTGAGCCTGGTAAATCGACAAACCCGGAAAACGTTAAGCGCGTGGAAGGGATTATCAAGGCCAGCGACTGGGATTATCTCTTCCCACTGCGTGCGCCGGAATATACGTACAGCAACTTCCTGAAAGCGGTCGGTAAATTCCCGGCACTGTGCCAGACCTATACCGATGGTCGTAACAGCGATGCCATCTGCCGTAAGTCTCTGGCAACCATGTTCGCGCACTTCGCGCAGGAAACTGGCGGCCACGAGTCCTGGCGTCCGGAAGCCGAGTGGCGTCAGGCGCTGGTTTACGTGCGTGAGATGGGCTGGAGCGAAGGTCAGAAGGGCGGATATAACGGCGAATGTAACCCGGATGTCTGGCAGGGGCAGACCTGGCCGTGCGGTAAAGACAAAGATGGCGATTTCGTTAGCTATTTTGGCCGCGGTGCGAAACAGCTCTCCTATAACTACAACTACGGCCCGTTCTCTGAAGCGATGTACGGCGACGTCCGCGTACTGCTGGACAAACCTGAGCTGGTGGCGGACACCTGGCTGAACCTTGCTTCCGCGATCTTCTTCTTCGCCTACCCGCAGCCGCCAAAACCAAGCATGCTGCAGGTTATCGACGGCACATGGCAGCCGAACGATCACGATAAGGCGAATGGTCTGGTACCGGGCTTCGGAGTGACCACGCAGATCATCAACGGCGGCGTGGAGTGTGGCGGCCCGACTGAGATCGCCCAGTCTCAAAACCGTATCAAATACTACAAAGAGTTCGCCAACTACCTGAAAGTGCCTGTTCCGTCTAACGAAGTGCTGGGCTGCGCCAACATGAAGCAGTTCGACGAAGGCGGTGCTGGCGCGCTGAAGATCTACTGGGAACAGGACTGGGGATGGAGCGCGGATACCCCGTCAGGCCAGACCTACTCTTGCCAGCTGGTGGGTTACCAGACGCCATTCAGCGCCTTTAAAGAGGGTGACTACACCAAATGCGTGAAGCATTTCTTCAATGTGAACGTGGTGGGTGAAGACGGGACTTCCGACGGCGGTAGCGTCACGCCAGCCCCGACGCCGACCCCTGTCGACCCAACGGACGAAGGCAACACCACGCCGGTGCCAGACGATAACACCCCGGCTCCGGACGATAATACGCCAGCGCCGGTAAACCATGCGCCGGTAGCAAAAATCGCCGGTCCGGTGGGTGCGGTTGAAGCGGGTAAATCAGTTTCTCTGAACGCGTCTGGCTCGACCGACGAAGACGGTAACCACCTGACTTATACCTGGACGGCTCCGAACGGCCAGACCGTAAGCGGCGAAGATAAAGCGATTATTACCTTCAATGCGCCGGAAGTGGCAGCGGCGACGCAGTACCCGATCAACCTTACCGTCAGTGACGGCGAGCTGAGCAGCACCACCAGCTATACGCTGAACGTACAGGCTAAGCAGACCAACGGCGGCCAGACCGGGACTTACCCGACCTGGACCTCCAAAACCAAATGGAAAGCAGGCGATATCGTTAACAACCGCGGCCAGCTGTTCCAGTGCAAACCTTATCCGTACAGCGGCTGGTGCAATAACGCGCCATCCTACTACGAGCCAGGTAAAGGGATTGCATGGCAGGACGCGTGGACTGCGCTGTAATCAGCAAAACAGCAAAATGACAAACGGCAACCTTCGGGTTGCCATTTTTTTCTCATCGTAAAAATGCAGGGCCAGATCTACCGATGAAGCTTCCCGTGATCCCGCAGCCACGCCGCCGTACGCGTAATCCCTTCATCCAGCGTCACAACCGGTTTGTACCCAAGCTCGTTCTCCGCCCGCGAAATATCCAGCGTGAAATCAAAGTTAAGCTTCGATACGCCGTAATGCGTTAGCGCAGGTTCTTTGGCCGTTTTACTGCCAAAACGCTCCATGCTGCGGGCAATCATATCCAGCATTGGGTAAGGGACTGAACGGATGCGGCAGTCGATCTGCAGTTCGTCAATTAAGCGCTGCACAATGCTGCGCAGCGTGCAGGGTTCGCCGTTCGTGATGTTGTAGGCGCGACCGGAGATCAGCTTATCGCAGTCCGGCTGGCTTGCCAGCCACATGGCGTGAACGGCGTTTTCGTAGTAGGTCATATCCACCAGCGCATCGCCGCCGCGCGGCAGCAGCACGCTGCCGTAGTGGTGCATCATCTGCGCCAGACGCGGAATAAATACTTTGTCGTGCGGCCCGAACAGGCTCTGCGGACGCAATACCGTAAAACGGGTGTGCGGGTTCGACTGCGCCAGCAGGTCAATCACCTCTTCGCTGGCCGCCTTGCTGCGGGCAAACTCGCAGGCAAAGCGGGCAGGGCGGAAATCTTCCTGCACGTCACGATGGTGGTGGTAGTCGAAATAGAGCGACGGTGACGAGATATGAATAAAGTTGCGCACGCCCCAGGCAACGGCCCATTCGCCCAGACGACGGGTGGCCCGCACGTTGGCGAGATCGAAGGCTTCCTGGGTACCCCACGGAGAGGTGAAACTGGAGCAGTGCCACAGCGTGTCGATACCGGCGAGCATCACTTTCGCCTGCGAGGAGACCAGCTCCGTCAGGTCAGCATGGACGAACTCCGCGCCCATTTTTTGCAGCAGTTTTCCCATCGCTTCGTTGCGACCGGTAGCCCTGACGCTGATGCCCTTGTTGCGCAGAAATTCGACCGCATTTCGGCCTAAGCCGCTGGTCGCCCCGGTAACCAGTACCTTCATATCAATCCACTGTGTTGAAAAGAATTTCGTGCGCATTCTTTCGTGAATTACGGCGCTATGCAATGGGAAAGGTGAAAGAAAGAGAGTTTTATTTAGATCTTTTCCGTCTTTTGTTCTGCCTGTTGCGCAATGCGTTTCGCCATTCCCCGGAAGATAAACAGGTGGGCAGGGATCATCAGCAGCCAGTAGAACAGACCCGGCATTCCGTGCGGATGCCACCAGGCGCGAACGTCCAGTTCACGGTGGGTGCCTTTGTCTTTCAGGGTAAAGCAAAGGCGACCCAATCCCGGGGCCTTCATGCCGAACAGCATCGCCAGCTGTTTTTCAGGCTCGACGATGATGACCTTCCAGCTGTCGACCGCGTCGCCTATCTCAAGATACGGGCGTGTCGGGCGGCCTTTCGCCAGCCTGTGCCCCACCAGCAGATCCATTGCTCCGCGCGTTTGCCAGAGGATATTACCGAAGAAATAACCGTCTTTGCCGCCAATCTGGTTCACCACCTCCCACAAGGCGGTCAGGCTGGCGTGGGTTTTCACCGTGCAGCCCGCCTGTTTCGGGTAATAGCCGTACTCCGGCCGCCAGCGGGCAAACGCCTGGGCGTCGTAACCCCAGTCGCTGGAGTTCACCAGCTGCTCTTCTTCTTTCAGCGTATTGCGCACGGCATCGTCAAAGCGGATCAGATCCTGGGGAATTAAGGCGCGCAGCGCCCGATCGTCGGCCAGTAAATCGTGCTTAAGCCCCTGGATCAGCGCTTTGGCGGTCGTCGGCGGCACGGAGGTGATCACATTCAAAAACCATACCGAAATCCAGCGGGTCGGGAAAGGGATGGGGATCAGCCAGCGGCGGCGGCCGCTGACGCGCATAAAGTGTTCGAACTGCTCCTGATAGCTCAGCACTTCAGGGCCTGCCGCCTCCAGCACGCGGTGTTGCTCTGCCGGATGATCCAGCAGCGCCACCAGATAATGCAGTAAATTCTCCAGCGCAATCGGCGTGGTGCGCGAGCGTACCCAGCGCGGCGGCGTGAGCACCGGCAGGTTGTAGACCATATCGCGCATCACTTCGAAGGCGGCGGAGCCTGCGCCGACGATGATCCCGGCGCGCAGTTCGGTGACGGGGATATTCGCCCCGCGCAGGGTTTCAGCCGTCAGATAGCGGGCGCGCAGGTGATCGGACTGCTCGTGTTCAGGTGCCTGGAGTGAGCTGAGAAAAATCACCTGCTTCACCGGGGTTTGCAGCAGGGCATCGCGAACGTTCATCGCCACCTGACGCTCGTGGGCGATAAAATCCCCGCCTTCGCCCATGCTGTGCACCAGGTAGTAAAGCGTGTCGACCTCCTCCAGCAGGGCGGGAAGCTCCTTCGGCCAGTTGAGGTCAACGCTGTGGCAGGTAACGCCCGGCAAACCGAGCTTTTGCAGGCGTTCGGTGTTGCGTGCCGCGGCCAGCACCTGGTGTCCCTGCTGGCTTAACGCCGCGGTGAGATGCTGACCGATGTACCCGCTGGCGCCGAGCACCAGAATGCGTTGCGGCACGTGATGCTCCTTATCGCTGTAAAAACGCCTGCCAGTGTTTCACCACGTCGGCCAGCTGCTCGCGGCTGACGTCGAGATGCATGACCAGGCGCACGACGGGTGAGGCGTTGATCAGCACGCCACGTGCTTTCATGAACTCACCCAGCGCTGCGGCGCGATCCTCGCCCACGCGGACGAACAGCATGTTAGTGTCGTGGCGCATCACGTCGGCGCCAATCTCGCGCAGCTGCGCCGCCATCCACGCGGCGTTGTCGTGATCGTCCTTCAGGCGCGCCACGTTGTTTTTCAGGGCATACAGCCCGGCAGCCGCCAGAATACCCGCCTGACGCATGCCGCCGCCGGTCATTTTACGCCAGCGGTTGGCGCGCTTGATGTAGTCCGCGTTGCCGACCAGCAGGGAACCCACCGGCGTGCCCAGCCCTTTAGAGAGGCAGATGGTAAAAGAGTCGCAGTATTGCGCAATCTCTTTCAGCTCACAGCCATACTCCACCACGGCGTTAAAGATGCGCGCGCCGTCCACGTGCAGGCCGAGCTTGCGCTCGCGGGTGAATTCCCACGCTGCTTTCAGGTATTCGCGCGGCAGGACCTTGCCGTTGTGGGTGTTTTCGAGGCTGAGCAGTCGGGTGCGGGCGAAGTGAATATCGTCAGCTTTGATTTTCGCCGCGACCTTATCGAGCGGCAGGGAGCCGTCCGGCGCGGCGTCAATCGGCTGCGGCTGGATGCTGCCGAGCACCGCCGCGCCGCCGGCTTCGTAGAGATAGTTATGCGCGCCCTGGCCGACGATATACTCTTCCCCGCGCTCGCAGTGGCTGAGCAGCGCCACCAGGTTAGCCTGCGTTCCGGTCGGCAGGAACAGCGCGGCCTCCTTGCCGCTCAGTTCAGCCGCGTAGCGCTGCAGCTCGTTGACCGTCGGGTCATCGCCGTAGACGTCGTCCCCGACCGGGGCGGCCATCATCTCTTCGAGCATGGCGCGGCTCGGGCGGGTTACGGTATCACTGCGTAAATCAATCATTTCACATCCCTTTTAATTTAAGAGGTCACGCGAAATGTTTTACCTGAGCCAGTTGGTTTTTGCCAGTTCGATCACCTCGTCGCCGCGCCCGCTGATGATGGCGCGCAGCATATAGAGGCTAAAGCCTTTGGCCTGTTCAAGCTTGATCTGCGGCGGGATCGCCAGCTCCTCTTTGGCGACCACGACATCCACCAGCACCGGACCGTCGATGGAAAACGCGCGCTGCAGGGCTTCATCCACCTCTGAGGCTTTCTCCACGCGAATACCGGTGATGCCGCAGGCCTCGGCGATGCGCGCGAAGTTGGTGTCGTGCAGCTCGGTGCCGTCCGTCAGGTAACCACCGGCCTTCATCTCCATCGCCACGAAGCCCAGCACGCTGTTGTTAAAGACCACGATTTTCAGCGGCAGCTTCATCTGTACTACCGACAGGAAATCCCCCATCAGCATGCTGAACCCGCCGTCGCCGCACATCGCCACCACCTGACGCTCCGGGGCCGTCGCTTTTGCACCCAGCGCCTGCGGCATGGCGTTGGCCATCGAGCCGTGGTTAAACGAGCCGAGCAGGCGGCGTTTGCCGTTCATCTTCAGATAGCGGGCCGCCCAGACGGTTGGCGTGCCTACGTCGCAGGTGAAGATGGCATCGTCGTCCGCGAAATGGCTGATCTGCTGCGCCAGATATTGCGGGTGAATGGCTTTGTCGCTCGGTTTGGCGAGATCGTCCAGCCCCTTGCGGGCATCGCGATAGTCGCTTAGCGCTTTATCGAGGAACTTGCGGTCGGTTTTCTCTTCCAGCAGCGGCAGCAGGGCGGCAAGCGTGGATTTGATGTCGCCCACCAGCGCCATATCGACCTTGCTGTGCGCGCCGATGCTGGCCGGGTTGATATCAATCTGAATGATTTTCGCATCCGTCGGGTAGAACGCGCGATACGGGAACTGGGTGCCGAGCAGGATCAGCGTGTCGGCGTTCATCATGGTGTGGAAGCCGCTGGAGAAACCGATCAGACCGGTCATCCCCACATCAAAGGGGTTGTCGTATTCAACGTGCTCTTTGCCGCGCAGGGCGTGAACTATGGGGGCTTTAAGCTTACCCGCGAATTCAAGCAGCTCCTTGTGCGCGCCCGCGCAGCCGCTGCCGCACATCAGGGCGATATTGCTGGAGTAACGCAGCAGCTGTGCCAGCTTTTTCAGCTCTTCTTCCGCAGGGGTCACCACAGGCTGCGGCGCGTGATACCAGTGGGTGCTGGCTCCTTCCGGCGCGGCCTTGAGGGCCACATCGCCCGGGATAACGACCACAGAAACGCCGCGGTTCAGCACGGCTTTACGCATGGCTATCGCCAGCACCTGCGGGATCTGCTCCGGGGATGAAACCAGCTCGCAATAATGGCTGCATTCACGGAACAGCTCCTGCGGATGCGTCTCCTGAAAATAGCCGCTGCCGATTTCGGAAGAGGGGATATGGGCGGCAATGGCCAGCACCGGCACGTGGTTACGGTGACAGTCGAACAGCCCGTTGATCAGATGGAGGTTACCCGGCCCGCACGATCCGGCGCAGACGGCCAGTTCCCCCGTGAGCTGTGCTTCAGCGCCTGCGGCGAAGGCGGCAACCTCTTCATGGCGGGTGGGCATCCATTCGATGGTCTTCATCTTGTTGAGGCTGTCGCTAAGTCCGTTCAGGGAATCGCCGGTTACGCCCCAGATACGTTTCACGCCAGCCTGTTCGAGCGTTTTCGCTATATATGCAGCCACGGTTTGTTTCATGGTTGTCCGTCTCCTTTTTGTGATATCGCTTACAAGCTTAGAAGAAAGTCTCCGTATTGCCCGTCGCATCCCCCCAATTAAAAGGTGCTTTTCACGCGCAATTATTCGGCATAATCTGGTGATGTCTCGGTGAAAACAGGAATCATTTCAGATGGTTAAATCATTGTTAATTGCTGTTAATGAAAAGCTATCGTGCGACGATCTTGGCAAACTCTTGTTACGACTTGCCGTCGGCGGGCTGATGCTTTTTCACGGTTTGCACAAGCTTTTTGGCGGCGTGGGCTTTATTAGCGGCATGCTGGTGGAAAAAGGGCTGCCGGGATTTATCGCCTACGGCGTATTGGTTGGCGAAGTGGTGGCACCGATCCTCATTATCGTTGGGCTCTTTACGCGCCCGGCCGCGCTGGTGCTGGCCTTTACGATGATTGTGGCGTGGCTGATGGTGGGAATGGGTGAAACGCTCGCCCTTGATAAGGTAGGCGCATGGGCGATTGAAAGCCTGGTGTACTTCTTTATCGGCTCGCTGGCGGTCGCGTTTTTAGGGGCGGGGCGGTTTGCCCTGGGTAAAGCGCCCGCGTGGCGGTGATGTTTTGTAGGCCCGGTAAGCGTCAGCGCCACCGGGCATTTTTTATCAGGCAAGAACCAAATCACCCTGCGGATGACATGAACACGCCAGTACATAGCCTTCAGTAATTTCCGCGTCGGACAGCGTCATGGTGCTGGTGACGGTGTACTCCCCGGATACCACTTTCGTCTTACAGCAGCCGCACACGCCCGCGCGACAGGCCGCCGCTACCGGAACCTTGTTGCTTTCCAGCGCCTCCAGCAGCGTGGTCCCTACGCGGCCAAAGAAGGTCTGCGCAGGCTGCAGTTTGGTGAACTTAACGCCGCCGGTGGCCGCTTCCGCCACCGGCGTGAAGAACTGCTCTTTGAGGAAGCGGGTCACGCCAAGTGCTTTCACCTCTTTTTCCACGATGTCCATATACGGCGCCGGGCCGCAGGTCATCACGGTACGGTTCGCGATATCCGGCACGCTTTGCAGCAGCTCGCGGCTCAGGCGACCGGGCACAAAGCCGTGCGTCGCGTTGTGCTCAGCCACCAGCGTCACCGGATAATCACGCCACTCCCCGGCAAAAATCACGTCTTCCGGGGAACGGACGCTGAAGATCGCCTGCACGTCGGCCTGCGGGCGGTTCTTCGCCAGCCAGCGGCGCATCGACATAATTGGCGTTACGCCACAGCCCGCCGCCAGCAGCAGGAATTTATCGTCTGCTTTGTCGTCACAGGTGAAATCACCCTGCGCGTCAGACAGCCAGATATAATCCCCGCGCTTCACGTCCCGCGTCAGCCACTGAGAGCCCGCGCCGTCGTCAATGCGGCGGACGGTGAGCGTAACGTACTCGCTCACGCCCGGCGTTGAGGAGAGGGTATAGGCGCGCAGGGTGTCCGCCGAGTTGCGAACGCTGACCAGCGCATACTGACCTGCACGGTACGGATAGTAGTCATGGCACAGCAGCGACAGCGTCCACACATCCGGCGTCTCCTGATGGATGTGATGAACCTGCATCCGCCACGGGCATTGTGAGGTTGGCATGGTCATGAATTACTCCTTATGCGCTCAGCAGCTGTTTCATATCGTCTTCAACGTTGGTCACGGAACGCAGGCCGAATTTCTCGTTCAGCACCGCCAGCAGGTCCGGCGTCAGGAAGCCAGGCGCGGTCGGGCCGGTCACGATGTTGGTGACGCCGAGAGAGAGCAGGGTCAGCAGGATGACAATCGCTTTCTGCTCGAACCATGACAGCACCAGCGACAGCGGCAGGTCGTTCACGCCGCAGCCCAGTTTCTCCGCCAGGGTGACCGCCAGAATGATGGCCGAGTAAGCATCGTTACACTGGCCCGCATCGATCAGGCGCGGCAGACCTTCGATGTCGCCGAAGTCCAGCTTGTTGAAACGGTATTTGCCGCACGCCAGGGTCAGGATCAGGCAGTCTTCCGGCACGCGGGTGGCGAAATCGGTGAAGTAGTTACGCTCGCCGCGCGCGCCATCGCAGCCGCCGACGAGGAAGATGTGGCGCAGCTTTTCACGGCTGACGAGATCGATCAGCGAATCAGCGGCACCCAGCAGGGTTTCACGACCGAAGCCGACGGTAATAAGGTGCGGGATCTCGCTGTACGGGAAGCCCGCCATCTGCTGCGCCTGCGCAATCACCGGCCCGAAATCGTCACCTTCAAGATGGCTCACGCCCGGCCAGCCGACGATGCTGCGGGTCCAGATGCGGTCATCGTACGCGCCGACGGTCGGGTCGATGATACAGTTAGAGGTCATCACGATAGGGCCAGGGAAGCGGGCGAACTCCACCTGCTGGTTCTGCCAGCCGCTGCCGTAGTTACCGATCAGATGCTTAAATTTACGCAGCTCCGGGTAGCCGTGCGCCGGCAGCATTTCGCCGTGGGTATAAACGTTAACGCCGGTGCCTTCGGTTTGCTTCAGCAGGTTGTAGAGATCTTTCAGGTCGTGACCGGAAATCAGGATGGACTTGCCTTCAGTTGCTTTGACGTTGACCTGCGTCGGCGTCGGATGGCCGTAGGTGCTGGTTTCACCGGCATCAAGAATGCTCATCACGCGGAAGT
Organism: Enterobacter sp. UCD-UG_FMILLET; assembly: GCF_000762975.1. Lineage (NCBI taxonomy): Bacteria > Pseudomonadati > Pseudomonadota > Gammaproteobacteria > Enterobacterales > Enterobacteriaceae > Enterobacter > Enterobacter sp. UCD-UG_FMILLET. Next base: position 103,273 of record NZ_JRJC01000047.1, on the reverse strand, counting down.
TCATCTGGCCGATTTCCATTGAGCATTCCAGCAGCGCGTTCATATCGGCAGGCCAGGTACCCAGCCACGCCATGATTTTGTGGTACTGGGCGTAGATGTCGTTGTCGTACTGACCGAGCACATGCGCGTGTTCCATATAGGCCGCAGCGCCTTTCAGGCCGTACAGGCACAGCAGGCGCAGGCCGAGAATGTTCTCGCCAATCGCCGCTTTGTCTTTATTCGGGGTGAATTCTGCCGCCTGACGCTGGAGGTCGCCGAGATCGTCGCTGACCAGCTGCAGTTCAGACATCGGGTTTTCCACGCGGGCGCTGGCGTCCGCCTTCAGGCACTGTGCTTTCAGCGCTTCACGCAGGGCAATCGCTTCGCGGGCGTAGCCGACAATGCGCGGAGAGTCGAAGTTGACGTTGGTCAGCGTGGAGAAAAACGCGCGCGGGGCGAAGCTATCGACGTAGTGGTCGACAATGCCGTATTCGCGGGCTTTGAACGCCCATGCGGAAAGGCCTTGCAGGGCCGCAATCAGCAGGTCCTGCAGGTCAGATGTTTCTGCGGTTTTGCCGCACATACCCTGTGCGTAAGAGCAGCCATTGCCTGCCGGGGTACGGATGGTTTGTTCACATTGCACACAAAACATAATCACACCTGTTAAAGTTATATTTGATATACATGTTTAAGGTTATGCCTGTGCCAGAACGGAGAAAAGGGCTTTCTGCTACAAAATAGAGGGATATTGATTTAGCGCAATTTTGGCGGCAGGAAACCTACCGCCAAAGAAGTATCAGGCAGAGAAGAAGGCCATCATGACCGGAACCAGCAGGCTTAAAATAAAGCCGTGCACGATAGCCGCGGGCACCATCTCCAGCCCTCCGGAGCGTTGTAATACCGGCAGGGTAAAGTCCATTGACGTTGCGCCGCACAGGCCCAGCGCGGTAGAACGGCTGCGGCGAACCAGGCTCGGGATCAGCATGATGGCAATCAGCTCGCGCGCCAGATCGTTAAAGAAGGCGGCGCTGCCGATCACCGGACCGAACGATTCGGTCAGCAGAATACCGGAGAGCGAATACCAGCCAAAACCAGACGCCATCGCCAGGCCGGTTTTCAGCGGCAGATCGAGAATAAAGGCGTTAATGACGCCCGCCACCATTGAACTGGCGACAACCATAACGGCAACCATCATCCCCCGACGGTTGAGGACAATTTGTTTTAGCGTCATGCCATTATTTCGCAGCTGAATACCAATCAGGAACAGCAGGAAGATCAGCGTATATTCACTGGCCTCAGTCGCGTGCTGTAAAAATGCCCAACCGGTCAGCCCAAGAAGAAAACCGAGCACCACGACGCCGCATAATTTTAATGATTCAAGCGCCATTGCAATTCGTGAAGGGAGTTTTTCCTGATGGTGGTGATTTTTCCATGGAATAGTGCGCTCCAGCCACAGCAGCGCGGCAATATTGCACAGCAAAATAACCACCACGGTGACGACAGAATAATGGAGGATGGAGAGTAAATTCGCCGATAAGTTGTCCAAAAATGCCAGGCTAATCCCCATAAAGAAAAGAATAACGTAGACAATCCAGCTCAGGAATCGATTAATGAGCCTTAATGCGGATTCACGGTGCAGCGGAATAAGATAGCCCACGATCAAGGGCAGCAAAATGATGAGGAGTCCTGAAAACATGAACAGCCGGTCCTTTTTGAGTATCGGTTAAGCGCCAGTGACACTACCCAATAAAGACTGTTCAGTAAAGCGGCAAAAGAAAGCCGGGCGGCGGCTACGCCTTACCCGGCTTGTGTCTATGTGGGGTGTGCGGCCTGCAGCCCTCACCCCGGCACTCTCCCACGGGGAGAGGGAGGAAAGATTAATCGCGTTTTTCCAGCAGGGTGCGATACAGCACGCCGCCCAGGATACCGCCGATAATTGGCATCACCCAGAATAGCCACAGCTGCTCAAGCGCCCAGCCGCCCTGGAAGATGGCGACGGCGGTACTGCGCGCCGGGTTAACGGAGGTGTTGGTGACCGGAATAGAAATCAGGTGGATAAGCGTCAGCGCCAGACCAATGGCGATCGGGGCGAAACCGGCTGGCGCGAGTTTGTCCGTTGCGCCGTGGATCACCAGCAGGAAGCCGGCAGTAAGCACGATTTCAATCACGATGGCAGACAGCATGGAGTAGCCGCCCGGAGAGTGCTCGCCAAAGCCGTTAGAGGCAAAGCCGCTGGCCGCCGCGTCGAAGCCGGCTTTACCGCTGGCAATCACGTACAGAACGCCAGCCGCAATAATACCGCCAACCACCTGTGCCACAATGTAGCCAATTACGTCTTTCGCCGGGAAACGGCCACCCGCCCATAAACCTAACGTGACTGCCGGGTTAAAATGACCGCCGGAAATATGTCCCACGGCAAACGCCATGGTTAATACGGTTAAACCAAACGCCAGTGCGACGCCGACAAAACCAATGCCTAATTCCGGGAATGCTGCTGCCAGAACGGCGCTACCGCAGCCACCAAATACCAGCCAGAATGTACCAAAGCATTCTGCTGCCAATTTTCTAAACATAACCACCTCAAATAATTTTCCGCACGCATTCCCGCGCGCGGGATATATCGCCATAAAGGGATGACGACTCAAAGAGCCCGTATTTTAAAAACCAATAACACCCCTTCGCCACTTAAATAAATTCGATTAATTTGATTTAAGGCAATGTGATGTCAATCCTTGTTCAAATCAGCGGTAAATAGAGCATAGACCAATTCTGGTAAGGGCGAATGTTATGCTGTCGTGGCAGAGCGCCTCCCGCTATACTGCTGATAACTTGAAGGAAAAAGTGATCATTTCGCGGGGGATTTATGCTTCTCGAACGTGTGGAAATTGTCGGGTTTCGCGGTATTAACCGTCTGTCGCTGCAGCTGGAGCAGAACAACGTCCTGATTGGCGAGAACGCGTGGGGTAAGTCCAGCCTGCTGGATGCATTGACGCTACTGCTTTCTCCCGAAGACGATCTGTATCACTTCGTCCGCGACGATTTCTGGTTTCCGCCCGGTGACGTAACGGGGCGCGAGAAGCACCTGCATATCATCCTGACGTTCCGCGAATCCGAGCCCGGACGTCACCGCGTGCGTCGCTTCCGCCCGCTGTCGCCCTGCTGGGTGCCTTGCGATGACGGTTTCCACCGAATTTTCTATCGGCTGGAAGGCGAGATGGCGGAGAACGAGGGGGTACTCACCCTGCGTGATTTTCTCGATGAGAAAGCTAACCCGATCCCGCTGGACAATATCGACGATCTGGCCCGCCATCTGATCCGCCTGACGCCGGTGTTACGCCTGCGCGATGCGCGTTTTATGCGGCGTATTCGTAACGGAACCGTACCCAATATGCCGGAAGTGGAAGTCACCGCCCGCGAGCTGGATTTCCTGGCCAGAGAGCTGGTGTCGCGTCCGCAGAATCTTACTGATGGCCAAATTCGTCAGGGGTTGTCCGCAATGGTACAGCTTCTGGAGCACTATTTTTCCGAGCAGGGAACCTCGGAGTCGCGCCACCGTCTGATGCGCCGCCGCTCTCATGATGAGCAGCGAAGCTGGCGTTACCTCGACATCATTAACCGGATGATCGACCGGCCCGGCGGTCGCACCCATCGGGTGATTCTGCTGGGGCTGTTTTCAACGCTTCTGCAGGCCAAAGGCACCGTTCGTCTGGACCGGGACGCCCGGCCGCTGCTGCTGGTGGAAGACCCGGAAACGCGCCTGCATCCCATCATGCTCTCCGTGGCATGGCATCTGCTGAATCTGCTGCCGCTCCAGCGCATTACGACCACCAATTCCGGAGAATTATTATCGCTGACGCCGGTAGAACACGTATGTCGCCTGGTGCGTGAATCCTCCCGCGTCTCCGCTTTCCGGCTTGGGCCGGGCGGTTTGAATGCGGAAGACGGGCGGCGCATCGCGTTTCATATTCGCTTTAACCGGGCGTCGTCGCTCTTTGCCCGCTGCTGGCTGCTGGTGGAGGGGGAAACGGAAACCTGGGTTATCAACGAGCTGGCGCGCCAGTGCGGCCACCATTTTGATGCGGAAGGCATTAAGGTGATCGAATTCGCCCAATCGGGATTAAAGCCGCTGATAAAATTTGCCCGCCGGATGGGGATCGAGTGGCACGTGCTGGTAGACGGTGATGAGGCGGGCAAAAAATATGCCTCGACCGTGCGCAGCCTGCTGAACAACGAGCGCGAGGAAGAGCGCGACCATTTAACCATGCTGCCCGCGATGGACATGGAGCACTTTATGTATCGTCAGGGGTTCGACGACGTCTTCCACCGAATTGCCATGGTGCCGATCGATGTCCCGATGAACATGCGGCGCGTAATCGCCAAAGCCATTCATCGTTCGTCAAAACCGGATTTAGCCATTGAAGTGGCGACGGAAGCGGGGAGGCGGGGCGTGGAGGCGGTGCCGACCCTGCTGCGGAAGATGTTCTCCCGCGTGCTGTGGCTGGCACGCGGGAAAGCGGATTAGCCTTGGGTCGCCTGTTTCACCTGCTGAATCAGGCTATCCAGCAGTTCGTAGCGGCGGCGATATTCGGAGCGTTTTTTGCTGGCGATCTCTTCCATTGGTTTACGCGGCATGACGAGCGGCAGCATAAAGTTACCGCTGTCCTGCTTTTCACCGCCGAGGGAAAGCCAGAAACTGTCGTAATCGGCCAGCAGTTTGCCCTCTTTTTTCTTGCGGTAGCGCCAGCTGCGATAAATGTGCGTATCGTTACTGACGGCGACAATTTGCTCTACCGGGAACGCGGCGCCGAGGGTCATGGCGGCCTCGACCAGCAGACGTTTCGGGAACAGACCGTGGCAGGCTTTCGTCGCACTCTGGATCAGCTCATGGGGAACATGTGCTTTTGCGCCCTGCAAACCGCCAATGAACAGCGTTGATTTTCCCTCAAACTGGCATAGCGTAAAGGTCATCTCCGCCAGCGCCGTATTTTTAGCGTCACGGAAAACGAGGGTAGCTTCTCCCTCTTTATCCATAAACGCATCGGCACACAGGCGGACGGTAAATTGCTGTTCATCTTTTCCGGCTATGGTCAGCAGGGTCACGCCCTGCTTTGAGAGGTAACCCTTTGTCAGCGTCGCCGGCAGCTGGCGACACATCATCTGGTAGTGCCAGGACAGCGATTCCAGCGCACGCTGTCGATCCATATTGACCGTCAGCCATGGACGATGAAGGCGGCAGGGCAGCCCCGGCTGAACCTGGAGCATTTGCATCAGGTGCGGATGCCTGGCAAGCTCAGAAAGCAGACGCGCGGTGCTGAGCGGTGTCGCCAGTGAACGCAGCATGAACTTACGTCGGTAGGCGGTGTTTTCCCATGCCAGCCCGGGTGCGATCTCACCGAAAGCCAGGTTTTTGAAGAGCTGCCAGCCGGATTTTGGCTGCGGCAGGTTTGAAAGTGATGTATCGACGATAGAAGACATGGTAGATCCTGATCCTTTTGGAATATCGCTATTTCAGCAGGGGGAATGTCAACGTCTCGTAAACAAATTAGGGCGATTTCGGAGAACAGGGGTTTCGTTGAGGAGTCGTTTAGATAGAATCAACATTTATAATTGCCAGAACATTTATTTGGAATATTTATGAACCTCAAGGGAAAACGCAGAACGTGGTTTCTGCTGCTGGCGGTCGCGGTTTTAGCCGGTGGGTACTGGCTATGGCAGGTGCTGAATGCGCCGGTGCCACAGTATCAGACGCTGATTGTTCGCCCGGGCGAACTGCAGCAAAACGTCCTCGCGACGGGCAAGCTTGACGCGCTGCGCAAGGTTGACGTCGGCGCTCAGGTCAGCGGCCAGCTGAAAACGCTGTCGGTTGAGATTGGCGACAAGGTGAAAAAAGGTCAGCTGCTCGGCGTTATCGATCCTGAGCAGGCTGAGAACCAGATCCGCGAGGTGGAAGCCACGCTGATGGAGCTGCGCGCGCAGCGTGCGCAGGCGCTGGCAGAGCGTAACCTGGCACAGGTGACGCTGACTCGTCAGCAGGCGCTGGCTAAAACTCAGGCTATTTCGAAACAGGATTTAGATACTGCCACCACCGAACTGGCGGTGAAACAGGCGCAAATTGGCACGATTGACGCGCAAATCAAGCGCAACCAGGCCTCGCTGGATACGGCAAAAACCAACCTCGACTACACCAAAATCGTCGCGCCGATGGCGGGCGAAGTCACCCAGATCACTACGCTGCAGGGCCAGACGGTGATTGCCGCGCAGCAGGCGCCAAACATTCTGACGCTGGCGGACATGAGCACTATGCTGGTCAAAGCCCAGGTTTCAGAGGCGGATGTGATCCATCTTAAGCCGGGACAGAAGGCCTGGTTTACGGTGCTGGGTGACCCGCAAACGCGCTACGAAGGCGTGCTGAAGGACATTCTGCCGACGCCGGAAAAAGTTAACGACGCTATCTTCTACTATGCCCGCTTTGAGGTACCAAACCCGCAGGGCGTGCTGCGTCTGGACATGACCGCACAGGTGCATATCCAGCTGACCGGCGTGAAGAACGTGCTGACCATTCCGCTCTCTGCGCTCGGCGAGTCCGCCGGGGAGAGCCGTTATAAAGTGAAAGTGCTGCGCAACGGCGAAACGCGCGAGCGCGAGGTCGTGATCGGCGCGCGCAACGACACCGACGTGGTGGTGGTGAAAGGGCTGGAAGAGGGCGAGGAGGTTGTTGTCAGCGAAAGCCTGCCCGGAGCCGCCAAATGACGGCGCTGCTTGAGCTGAATAACATTCGTCGCAGCTATCCGTCCGGCGACGGCCCGGTGGAGGTGCTGAAGGGCATCTCCCTGCGCGTGGAGGCGGGCGAGATGGTGGCTATTGTCGGGGCATCGGGGTCCGGTAAATCGACGCTGATGAACATTCTCGGCTGCCTGGATAAGCCGACCAGCGGGACCTATCGCGTGGCCGGGATGGATGTCTCCACGCTGAACGGCGACGCGCTGGCGAAGCTGCGCCGGGAACATTTCGGCTTTATCTTCCAGCGTTACCATCTGCTCTCTCACCTTAATGCGGCACAGAACGTGGAAGTGCCTGCGGTCTATGCGGGCGTTGAGCGGAAAAAGCGCCTTGAGCGCGCGCAGATGCTGCTGACGCGTCTGGGGCTGGCGGAACGGGTGGAGTACCAGCCGTCGCAGCTTTCCGGCGGCCAGCAGCAGCGCGTGAGTATTGCCCGCGCCCTGATGAACGGCGGGCAGGTGATCCTCGCGGATGAACCGACCGGCGCGCTCGACAGCCATTCCGGCGAAGAGGTGATGGCGATCCTGCACCAGCTTCGCGATCGGGGGCATACGGTGATCATCGTCACCCACGATCCGCAGGTGGCGGCGCAGGCGGAACGCATTATTGAGATCCACGACGGCGAGCTGGTCAGCAACCCGCCGCCGCGTGAGTCCAGGGCTGCGGCGCCGAAAGAAGCGCTGCCGGCATCAACCGGCTGGGGGCAGTTCTCCAGCGGCTTTCGCGAGGCGCTGACCATGGCGTGGCTGGCGATGGCGGCCAACAAAATGCGTACCCTGTTGACGATGCTCGGCATCATTATTGGTATCGCCTCGGTGGTGTCGATTGTGGTGGTGGGCGACGCGGCGAAGCAGCTGGTGCTGGCCGATATCCGCGCCATCGGCACCAATACCATTGACGTCTATCCCGGCAAAGACTTTGGCGACGACGAGCCGCAGTATCAGCAGGCGCTGAAGTATGACGATCTGGCGGCGATTCAGAAGCAGCCGTGGGTGAACTCCGCCACGCCTGCGGTTTCGCAGAACCTGCGTCTGCGCGTGGGCAATGTTGACGTGGCCGCCAGCGCTAACGGCGTGAGCGGAGACTATTTCAACGTCTACGGCATGACCTTCAGCGAAGGCGCCACCTTCAACGCCGAGCAGCTGGCGGGCAGGGCGCAGGTGGTAGTGCTGGACGCAAACTCGCGCAGGCAGCTCTTCCCAAATAAAGCCCACGTGGTGGGCGAAGTGATTCTGGTTGGCAACATGCCTGCCACGGTCATCGGCGTGGCGGAAGAGAAGCAGTCGATGTTTGGCAGCAGTAAAATCCTGCGCGTCTGGCTGCCCTACACCACCATCTCAGGGCGGATTATGGGGCAGTCATGGCTGAACTCCATCACCGTACGCGTGAAGGAGGGCTACGACAGCGCGCTGGCCGAACAGCAGCTTGAGCGGCTGTTAACCCTGCGTCACGGGAAGAAAGATTTCTTCACCTGGAATATGGACGGCCTCTTGAAAACGGCGGAAAAGACCACACGTACTCTTCAGCTGTTCCTCACGCTGGTGGCGGTGATCTCGCTGGTCGTCGGCGGTATCGGGGTGATGAATATCATGCTGGTGTCGGTCACCGAGCGCACCCGGGAGATCGGCATCCGCATGGCGGTCGGGGCCCGGGCCAGCGACGTGCTGCAGCAGTTTTTGATTGAAGCGGTACTGGTGTGTCTGGTCGGCGGGGCGATGGGCATTGCGCTCTCGATGATGATCGCGTTTGCGCTCCAGCTCTTTTTACCCGGCTGGGAGATTGGCTTCTCGCCGGTTGCGATTATCACCGCGTTTTTATGTTCGACCTTTACCGGCATTTTGTTTGGCTGGTTGCCCGCCCGCAACGCGGCGCGGCTGGATCCGGTGGACGCGCTGGCTCGGGAATAACCCGAAAATAAAAATGCCAGCCGATCGGGCTGGCATTTTGACTGCGGGATGTACACAATAAAACAAAGAGCTATGCAACCGTCTCTGCTTCAACGGGTACGATTAGGCTGGCATGATTGCCTTTTGGTCCCTGATGTACATCGAACCGGACGGACTGCCCGGCTTTGAGCGTTCTGTAACCATCCATCTGAATGGTGGAATAGTGAGCGAAGATATCCTCGCCGCCGCCTTCGGGGCAGATGAAGCCAAACCCTTTGGCGTTGTTGAACCACTTAACAGTACCCATTTCCATGCTTCGACATCCTTCGTAAATCTTATAAGTTAAGATGGAATGAACCGGTGGTGGAGTGGGGGCTGTTCAAAACCTCGCCATCTCACGCTTGTACAATTTAGAGAAACGAAAGAAGTCGTCAAGCGTTTGGCGCTGGAGATGGGACAATAATCAACCAAAGTTTGAAGCAGTTAACGCTATTGCAACAGTTTGTGACAGACATCGCGGATGACAGTAATAGATGATTGTTATCTAACATCTGAGGTAGATTCAAAGTGGTTATGCATAATGGGTAAGACCAACGATTGGCTGGATTTCGACCAGCTGGCGGAAGACAAAGTGCGCGATGCGCTAAAACCGCCATCTATGTATAAAGTTATGTTAATGAACGATGATTACACGCCGATGGAATTTGTTATTGACGTGCTACAAAAGTTCTTTTCTTATGATGTAGAACGTGCAACGCAACTGATGCTTACCGTTCATTATCGTGGCAAAGCTATCTGCGGCATCTTCACAGCCGAAGTGGCGGAAACCAAAGTGGCGATGGTGAACGACTATGCGAGGGAGAACGAGCATCCGTTGCTGTGTACGCTGGAAAAGGCCTGATAAGGCATAAAATTGGGGGAGGTGCCTATGCTCAATCAAGAACTGGAACTCAGTTTAAACATGGCTTTCGCCAGAGCGCGTGAGCACCGACATGAGTTTATGACCGTCGAGCATTTACTGCTCGCACTGCTTAGCAACCCATCTGCCCGCGAAGCGCTGGAAGCCTGCTCCGTGGATCTGGTGGCGCTACGTCAGGAACTCGAAGCCTTCATCGAACAAACCACACCGGTGCTGCCAGCCAGTGAAGAAGAGCGCGACACGCAGCCGACGCTCAGCTTCCAGCGCGTGCTGCAGCGCGCGGTATTCCACGTCCAGTCTTCCGGGCGTAGCGAAGTGACTGGCGCAAACGTCTTAGTCGCCATCTTCAGCGAGCAGGAGTCACAGGCTGCCTACCTGCTGCGCAAACACGAAGTCAGCCGCCTCGACGTGGTTAACTTTATTTCTCACGGAACGCGTAAAGACGAGCCTAACCAGGCATCGGATTCCAGCAATCAGGTCAATAACAATGAAGAGCAAGCAGGCGGGGAGGATCGTATGGAAAACTTCACCACCAACCTTAACCAGCTTGCTCGCGTTGGCGGTATCGACCCGCTGATTGGTCGCGATAAAGAGCTGGAGCGCGCGATCCAGGTGCTGTGCCGTCGCCGCAAGAACAACCCGCTGCTGGTGGGCGAGTCAGGCGTGGGTAAAACCGCGATTGCTGAAGGGCTTGCCTGGCGCATTGTGCAGGGCGACGTGCCGGAAGTGATTGCCGACTGCACCATCTACTCGCTGGATATCGGCTCGCTGCTGGCGGGCACCAAATACCGCGGTGATTTTGAAAAACGCTTCAAGGCGTTGTTGAAACAGCTGGAGCAGGACACCAACAGCATCCTGTTTATCGATGAGATCCACACCATCATCGGCGCAGGTGCGGCCTCCGGTGGCCAGGTGGATGCCGCGAACCTGATCAAACCGCTGCTCTCCAGCGGCAAGATCCGCGTGATTGGCTCCACGACCTACCAGGAGTTCAGCAACATCTTTGAGAAAGACCGTGCGCTGGCGCGTCGCTTCCAGAAAATCGACGTGACCGAACCGTCCGTCGAGGAAACGGTGCAGATCATCAACGGCCTGAAGCCGAAGTACGAAGCGCACCACGACGTGCGTTACACCGCGAAAGCGGTACGTGCGGCGGTGGAGCTGGCGGTGAAATACATTAATGACCGTCACCTGCCGGATAAGGCGATTGACGTGATTGATGAGGCAGGGGCGCGTGCGCGCCTGATGCCGGCCAGCAAGCGTAAGAAAACCGTTAACGTGGCGGATATTGAGTCCGTGGTGGCCCGCATCGCGCGTATTCCTGAGAAGAGCGTTTCTCAGAGCGACCGCGACACGCTGCGCACCCTCGGCAATCGCCTGAAAATGCTGGTCTTTGGTCAGGATAAAGCCATTGAGGCCTTAACCGAAGCGATCAAGATGGCCCGCGCCGGGCTGGGGCATGAACATAAGCCTGTCGGTTCCTTCCTGTTTGCCGGTCCAACCGGCGTGGGGAAAACCGAGGTGACGGTTCAGCTCTCCAAAGCGCTGGGCATTGAGCTGCTGCGCTTTGATATGTCCGAGTATATGGAGCGTCACACCGTCAGCCGTTTGATTGGTGCGCCTCCGGGCTACGTGGGCTTTGACCAGGGCGGCCTGCTCACCGACGCGGTAATCAAGCATCCGCACGCGGTACTGCTGCTCGATGAAATCGAGAAGGCGCACCCGGACGTGTTCAACATCCTGCTGCAGGTGATGGACAACGGGACGCTGACCGACAACAACGGGCGCAAGGCGGACTTCCGCAACGTGGTGCTGGTGATGACCACCAACGCCGGGGTGCGTGAAACCGAGCGTAAATCCATCGGCCTGATCCACCAGGATAACAGCACCGATGCGATGGAGGAGATCAAGAAGATCTTCACGCCGGAATTCCGTAACCGTCTGGACAACATTATCTGGTTCGATCACCTGTCTACCGAGGTGATCCATCAGGTTGTGGACAAGTTCATCGTCGAGCTGCAGGTTCAGCTGGATCAGAAAGGCGTGTCGCTGGAAGTGAGCCAGGAGGCCCGCAACTGGCTGGCCGAGAAAGGCTATGACCGCGCGATGGGGGCCCGTCCGATGGCGCGCGTGATTCAGGACAACCTGAAGAAACCGCTGGCGAACGAGCTGCTGTTTGGCTCGCTGGTGGACGGCGGCCAGGTGACCGTGGCGCTGGACCAGGCGAAGAACGAACTGACGTACGATTTCCAGAGTGCGGCGAAGCACAAGCCGGAAGCGGCTCACTGAGTTATAAGGTAAAAGCAAAACGGCAACTTCGGTTGCCGTTTTTTTTGTTTTCTCCCTCTCCCTGTGGGTGTACGGTCCGGGGACATAGTGAACACTTGTTCGGGGACATGGTAGACACTTACAACTAAGGCATAAGAACCCGTTTATGGAGTCGCTTATGCCCTGGGATGCGAGAGATACCATGTCATTACGTACTGAGTTTGTTTTGTTCGCCTCGCAGGACGGGGCGAACATCCGTTACCTCTGCCGTCACTACGGCATTTCACCTGCCACCGGCTACAAGTGGCTTCAGCGCTGGGCTCAGGAAGGCCCTGTACGGTCCGGGGACATAGTGAACACTTGTTCGGGGACATGGTAGACACTTACAACTAAGGCATAAGAACCCGTTTATGGAGTCGCTTATGCCCTGGGATGCGAGAGATACCATGTCATTACGTACTGAGTTTGTTTTGTTCGCCTCGCAGGACGGGGCGAACATCCGTTACCTCTGCCGTCACTACGGCATTTCACCTGCCACCGGCTACAAGTGGCTTCAGCGCTGGGCTCAGGAAGGCCCGTCCGGCCTTCAGGACCGCCCGCGCATACCGCACCATTCCCCGAACCGCTCATCTGACGACATCACTGCCCTGCTGCGCATGGCCCATGACCGCCATGAGCGCTGGGGAGCCCGCAAGATTAAGCGCTGGCTCGAAGACCAGGGGCACCGCATGCCCGCCTTCAGCACCGTCCATAGCCTGATGGCCCGCCATGGTCTGCTGCCGGGCGCTTCACCGGGCATACCCGCCACGGGACGGTTCGAACACGACGCGCCGAACCGCCTCTGGCAGATGGATTTTAAGGGCCACTTTCCCTTTGGCGGCGGCCGCTGCCATCCGCTCACCCTGCTGGACGACCACTCCCGTTTTTCCCTGTGCCTGGCGCCCTGTACCGATGAACGGCGCGAGACCGTGCAGCAGCAGCTGGTCAGCGTGTTTGAACGTTACGGCCTGCCGGACCGGATGACGATGGACAACGGCTCACCGTGGGGCGACACCACCGGTACCTGGACGGCGCTGGAGCTGTGGCTGATGCGCCACGGTATCCGGGTGGGCCATTCCCGGCCTTATCATCCGCAGACGCAGGGCAAGCTGGAGCGTTTTCACCGCAGCCTGAAGGCGGAAGTGCTGCAGGGGAAGTGGTTCGCGAACGAGGGCGAACTGCAGCGTGCCTTCGACCACTGGCGGACGGTGTACAACCTTGAACGCCCGCACGAGGCGCTGGATATGGCGGTACCGGGCTCGCGGTATCAGCCGTCAGCGCGGGAGTACAGCGGCAACACAACGCCTCCGGACTACGACGAGGGCGTGATGGTCAGGAAAGTGGATATCAGCGGAAAGCTGAGCGTGAAAGGGGTAAGCCTGAGCGCAGGCAAGGCGTTCAGGGGAGAACGGGTCGGGCTGAAGGAAATGCAGGAAGACGGCAGCTATGAGGTGTGGTGGTACAGCACGAAAGTGGGGGTGATCGACCTGAAGAAAAAGTCGATCACCATGGGTAAAGGATGTTAAAAAGTGTTCACCATGTCCCCGAACACCTGTCTACCATGTCCCCGGACTGTACAGAGCGTGAAAGGGGTAAGCCTGAGCGCAGGCAAGGCGTTCAGGGGAGAACGGGTCGGGCTGAAGGAAATGCAGGAAGACGGCAGCTATGAGGTGTGGTGGTACAGCACGAAAGTGGGGGTGATCGACCTGAAGAAAAAGTCGATCACCATGGGTAAAGGATGTTAAAAAGTGTTCACCATGTCCCCGAACACCTGTCTACCATGTCCCCGGACTGTACAGTGGGAGAGGGCCGGGGTGAGGGCATCAGGCCTCACAAATCAGCCCTGGCGCTTCTCCCACCCGCTCTCCTGCGCCGTAAACCCTAACGCCTGCATAAACGCCGCCATCACGCCGCGGTCTTCCACGCCCACGTCAGCCATCCACCATGAGGTCACGCTCGGGTTTTCGCGGATCACTTCTTCAATTAAATACTGGCCCACGCCGCGACGACGGGTGACGTCACGTACGCGCAGCGAGTCCAGCGCCCCTTCCGTACCGCTCAGGGTGACGCGAACCGCTGCCAGCAGGCGCTCGTTAAAACGCGCGGCATAAATGCGGTGGGTCTCATCCACGCGCAGCGACGAAGGGGAATATTCCGGCCAGATCTTGCCCAGGTCGATATGATCCTGGTCGCTAAAGGTCACCAGACGCACGATAGTCAGTTTCATTAGCTACTTGTCCAAATCAAATTGAGTAGACGCAGTGTACTCAATTTATTCCCTCAGCGGCTTTCTCTTTTTATTCTCATTAACCAGGTGATTAGTTTTTTGACAACGCGATGGGCAGTTTGAAAACACATGGATCGAAAAATAAGCAGAATTTTAACCTGAATGGTAGTGATTTATTCGGCGCTTTGTACCGTTATTTTATGCTGCAAACTGCACTTTTATTTGTTTATCTCTGCCTGATTTCAGAATATTATCTTTGCTTAATCGCCTGAAAAATAGAGATTTTAGTCTGGTTTTTGACAAAAACATGCGCTAAACCATTAAAGGCACTGGTAAAATAGCGTTGTTCATTAAAAGTACAGAATGCTTTTTAACCATAATAAAACAAAATATAAACACGACATCACGAATGGGGATTCAGAGATGAAAAGGAACGCGAAGACGTTAATCGCGGGGATGGTCGCACTGTCGATCTCGCATGCCGCCATGGCGGAGGACATTAAGGTTGCGGTAGTGGGCGCGATGTCCGGCCCTGTTGCCCAGTGGGGTGACATGGAGTTCAACGGCGCGCGCCAGGCCATCAAAGACATCAATGCTAAGGGCGGCATCAAAGGCGACAAGCTGGTAGGCGTGGAATATGACGACGCCTGCGATCCTAAACAGGCCGTCGCGGTCGCCAACAAAATCGTTAACGACGGTATTCAGTATGTGATCGGCCACCTGTGCTCATCCTCCACGCAGCCTGCCTCTGATATTTACGAAGACGAAGGCATTCTGATGATCACCCCGGGCGCAACTAACCCGGAGCTGACCCAGCGCGGCTACCAGCACATCATGCGTACCGCCGGTCTGGACTCCTCGCAGGGCCCCACCGCCGCCAAATACATCCTCGAGACCGTTAAGCCACAGCGCATTGCCATTATTCATGACAAACAGCAGTACGGCGAAGGCCTGGCGCGCTCCGTGCAGGACGGCCTGAAAAAAGGCGGCGCGAACATCGTCTTCTTCGACGGCATTACCGCCGGTGAGAAAGACTTCTCCGCGCTGATTGCTCGCCTGCAAAAAGAGAATATCGACTTCGTTTACTACGGTGGCTACTACCCGGAGATGGGCCAGATGCTGCGTCAGGCGCGCGCCACCGGTCTGAAAACTCAGTTTATGGGGCCAGAGGGCGTAGGCAATGCCTCTCTGTCAAATATCGCGGGGGATTCTGCCGAAGGCATGCTGGTGACGATGCCAAAACGCTATGACCAGGATCCGGCTAACAAGGCTATCGTGGATGCGCTCAAGGCGCAGAAGAAAGATCCGAGTGGTCCGTACGTCTGGATCACCTACGCGGCCGTACAGTCTCTGGCCACCGCGCTGGAACGCTCCGGCAGCAAAGAACCGCTGGATCTGGTGAAAGATTTAAAAGCGCACGGGGCGAACACCGTGATTGGGCCGCTGAACTGGGATGAGAAAGGCGATCTGAAGGGATTTGAGTTTGGTGTCTTTAAGTGGCACGCCGACGGTTCATCCTCGGCCGCCAAATAATTATCCCACCGCCCGGCATGACGGGCGGGTATAAAAAGGTTTGCATATGTCCGAGCAGTTTCTCTATTTCCTGCAGCAGATGTTTAACGGCGTCACGCTGGGAAGCACCTACGCGCTGATCGCCATCGGCTATACGATGGTTTACGGCATTATCGGCATGATCAACTTCGCCCACGGCGAGGTGTACATGATCGGTAGCTACGTCTCCTTTATGATTATCGCCGCCCTGATGATGATGGGCATCGACAGCAGCTGGCTGCTGGTCGCCGCCGGGTTTGTCGGCGCGATTGTGATTGCCAGCGCCTACGGCTGGAGCATCGAGCGCGTGGCCTACCGGCCGGTGCGCAGCTCCAAGCGCCTGATTGCGCTGATCTCCGCGATCGGTATGTCCATTTTCCTGCAAAACTACGTCAGCCTGACCGAAGGCTCGCGCGACGTGGCGCTGCCAAGCCTGTTTAACGGCCAGTGGATCGTGGGGGCCAGCGAAAACTTCTCTGCCTCTATCACCACCATGCAGCTGGTTATCTGGGTCGTGACCTTTATTGCGATGCTCGCCCTGACGCTGTTCATCCGCTACTCGCGTATGGGACGCGCCTGCCGCGCGTGCGCAGAAGACCTGAAGATGGCGAGCCTGCTCGGCATTAACACCGACCGCGTGATTGCCCTGACCTTCGTCATTGGTGCAGCGATGGCGGCGGTGGCGGGCGTGCTGCTCGGCCAGTTCTACGGCGTGATCAACCCGTACATCGGCTTTATGGCCGGGATGAAAGCCTTCACCGCGGCGGTACTGGGCGGTATCGGCAGTATTCCGGGCGCGATGATTGGCGGCCTGATCCTGGGCGTGGCGGAAGCGCTCTCCTCGGCGTACCTGAGCACGGAATATAAAGACGTGGTGTCGTTTGCCCTGCTGATTCTGGTTCTGCTGGTGATGCCTACCGGTATTCTGGGCCGTCCGGAGGTAGAGAAAGTATGAAACCGATGCATTTTGCAATGGCGCTGCTCTCTGCCGCCATGTTCTTCGTGCTGGCCAGCGTCTTTATGGGCGTCCAGCTTGAGCTGAATGGCACCAAACTGGTTGTCGATACCGCAGCTGACATCCGCTGGCAGTGGGTGTTTATCGGTACGGCCGTGGTGTTCCTGTTCCAGCTGCTGCGTCCGCTGTTCCAGAAGACGCTGAAAAACGTCTCCGGACCGAAGTTCGTCCTGCCGGCAATCGACGGGTCTACCGTTAAGCAGAAGCTGTTCCTCGTGGCGCTGCTGGTGGCCGCCGTGGCGTGGCCGTTTGTGGTGTCTCGCGGCACCGTGGATATCGCCACCCTGACCATGATCTACGTGATTCTCGGTCTCGGTCTGAACGTGGTCGTGGGGCTCTCTGGCCTGCTGGTGCTGGGCTACGGCGGCTTCTACGCCATCGGAGCTTACACTTTCGCGCTGCTGAACCACTATTACGGTCTCGGCTTCTGGACCTGCCTGCCGCTGGCGGGGCTGGTTTCAGCCGCCGCAGGCTTCCTGCTCGGCTTCCCGGTGCTGCGCCTGCGCGGTGACTACCTGGCGATTGTGACCTTAGGCTTCGGCGAAATCGTCCGTATCCTGCTGCTCAACAACACCGAAGTGACCGGCGGCCCGAACGGCATCAGCCAGATCCCGAAACCGACCTTCTTCGGACTGGAATTTAGCCGTACCGCCCGCGAAGGCGGCTGGGATACCTTCAGCAACTTCTTCGGCGTGAAGTATGACCCGTCCGACCGCGTGATCTGGCTCTATCTGGTGGCGCTGCTGCTGGTGGTGATTACCCTGTTTGTGATCAACCGTCTGCTGCGCATGCCGCTGGGCCGCGCGTGGGAAGCGCTGCGTGAAGATGAGATCGCCTGCCGCTCTCTGGGCCTGAACCCGACCCGCATCAAGCTGACCGCGTTTACCATCAGCGCCGCGTTTGCCGGTTTCGCCGGAACGCTGTTTGCCGCGCGTCAGGGCTTCGTTAGCCCGGAATCGTTCACCTTTGCCGAATCCGCCTTTGTGCTGGCGATTGTGGTGCTGGGCGGGATGGGCTCGCAGTTCGCCGTTATCCTCGCGGCTATCCTGCTGGTGGTCTCGCGCGAGCTGATGCGCGACTTTAACGAATACAGCATGCTGATGCTGGGTGGTTTGATGGTGCTGATGATGATCTGGAAACCACGGTCTTTAACTGTCTGACCGGCTTCTACAAGCCGACGGGCGGCACCATCATGCTGCGCGATCAGCACCTGGAAGGGCTGCCGGGCCAGCAGATCGCCCGCATGGGCGTGGTGCGTACCTTCCAGCACGTGCGTCTGTTCCGCGAGATGACGGTGATTGAGAACCTGCTGGTGGCCCAGCATCAGCAGTTGAAAACCGGGCTGTTCTCCGGCCTGCTGAAAACCCCGGCCTTCCGCCGCGCGCAGGATGAAGCGCTCGATCGCGCGGCGACCTGGCTCGACCGAATTGGCCTGCTGCAGCACGCCAACCGTCAGGCGAGCAACCTGGCCTACGGCGACCAGCGTCGTCTGGAGATTGTGCGCTGCATGGTGACCCAGCCGGAAATCCTGATGCTCGACGAACCGGCGGCAGGGCTCAACCCGAAAGAGACCAAAGAGCTGGACGAGCTGATTGCCGAGCTGCGCGACAGTCACGACACCACCATCTTGCTAATTGAGCACGACATGAAGCTGGTGATGGGCATTTCGGACCGTATCTACGTGGTAAACCAGGGCACGCCGCTGGCAAACGGCACGCCGGAAGAGATCCGCAACAACCCGGACGTGATCCGCGCATACCTTGGTGAGGCATAAGATGGAAAAAGCGATGTTAACGTTCGACAAGGTCAACGCGCACTACGGCAAGATCCAGGCGCTGCACGACGTCAGCCTGCACATCAATCAGGGTGAAATCGTGACCCTGATTGGCGCCAACGGCGCGGGCAAAACCACGCTGCTCGGCACCCTGTGCGGCGACCCGCGCGCCACCAGCGGGCGGATTGTGTTCGATGGTAAAGACATTACCGACTGGCAGACCGCCAGAATCATGCGCGAGGCGGTGGCGATTGTTCCGGAAGGGCGCCGCGTCTTCTCCCGCATGACGGTGGAAGAGAACCTGGCGATGGGCGGGTTCTTCGCCCACCGCGATGAATACCAGACCCGCATCAAGTGGGTGTACGAACTCTTCCCGCGCCTGTGGGAGCGCCGCATTCAGCGTGCGGGCACCATGTCCGGCGGTGAGCAGCAGATGCTGGCGATTGGCCGCGCGTTGATGAGCCAGCCGCGCCTGCTGCTGCTGGACGAGCCGTCGCTCGGTCTGGCGCCGATCATCATCCAGCAGATATTCGACACTATCGAGCAGCTGCGCAAAGAGGGGATGACCATCTTCCTCGTTGAGCAGAACGCCAACCAGGCGCTGAAGCTCGCTGACCGTGGCTACGTGCTGGAGAACGGCCGCGTGGTGCTGGAGGATACCGGCGACGCGCTGCTGGCGAACGAAGCGGTGCGGAGCGCGTATCTGGGCGGATAGGTAAAAGCAAAAAGGCAACGCAAGTTGCCTTTTTTAATGTTTTCTCCCTCGCCCCGTGGGTGAGGGCACCAGACAGCACCCAAACCAACCCCCCCTTCACACAACCATCATCCCCCTGACGCCTGGCTGTCACTTATCTGTAAACAAAAAGTTATTTTTCTGTAATTCGAGCATGTCATGTTACCTCGCGAGCATAAAACGCGTGATATCGCGCATCCGGCACAATAAGAGAGATGACAATGACATCGTTACGACACACAGCTTTGGGTCTGGCACTGGGTCTGGCTTTTGCGACGAACGCAATGGCTGTGACGACCATTCCGTTCTGGCATTCCATGGAAGGGGAGTTGGGTAAAGAAGTTGACTCCCTGGCGCAGCGTTTCAACGACACCCATCCGGATTACAAAATTGTGCCGGTGTACAAAGGCAATTACGAGCAGAGCCTGAGCGCGGGTATCGCCGCCTTCCGTACCGGCAACGCGCCTGCGCTGTTGCAGGTTTATGAAGTGGGTACCGCCACCATGATGGCTTCCAAAGCCATCAAGCCGGTCTATGAAGTGTTCAAAGAAGCGGGCATCAACTTCGATGAGTCGCAGTTCGTGCCGACCGTAGCGGGTTACTACACCGATTCCAAAACCGGCCACCTGCTGTCCCAGCCGTTTAACAGCTCCACGCCTGTGCTGTACTACAACAAAGACGCCTTCAAAAAAGCCGGTTTAGACCCGGAGCAGCCGCCAAAAACCTGGCAGGACCTGGCGGAGTACACCGCGAAGCTGAAAGCGGCGGGGATGAAGTGCGGCTACGCCAGCGGCTGGCAGGGCTGGATCCAGATTGAAAACTTCAGCGCCTGGCACGGCCTGCCGGTTGCGACCAAAAACAACGGCTTCGACGGTACCGACGCGGTGCTGGAGTTCAACAAGCCGGAACAGGTGAAGCACATCGCGCTGCTTGCCGATCTTAACAAGAAGGGCGACTTCAGCTACTTCGGACGTAAAGACGAATCCACCGAGAAGTTCTACAACGGCGACTGCGCCATTACCACCGCCTCGTCCGGCTCGCTGGCGGATATCCGCCACTACGCCAAATTCAACTACGGCGTGGGCATGATGCCATACGACGCTGACGTGAAGGGTGCGCCGCAGAACGCCATCATCGGCGGAGCGAGCCTGTGGGTGATGCAGGGTAAAGACAAGGGCACCTACAAAGGCGTAGCCGAGTTCCTCGACTTCCTGGCCAAGCCGGAAAACGCCGCCGAATGGCACCAGAAGACCGGCTACCTGCCGATCACCAAAGCCGCGTACGACCTGACCCGCGAGCAGGGCTTCTACAGCAAGAACCCGGGCGCGGACATCGCGACGCGTCAGATGCTGAACAAGCCGCCGTTGCCGTTCACCAAAGGCCTGCGCCTGGGCAACATGCCGCAGATCCGCACCATCGTGGATGAAGAGCTGGAAAGCGTGTGGACCGGTAAGAAAACGCCACAGCAGGCGCTGGATTCTGCGGTAGAGCGCGGGAATCAGCTGCTGCGCCGCTTTGAGCAGTCGACGAAATCGTAAAAAAATGCCCGGTGACGCGCAGCGTTCCGGGCTTACGGATTAATGCGGCCTGATGCCCTCACCCCAACCCTCTCCCACGGGGAGAGGGAGAAAACCGAAATCGCCAGGAACCAAATCTCAATGTCATCATCCCGTCCGGTGTTCCGTTCCCGCTGGCTTCCGTACCTGTTGGTCGCGCCGCAGCTGGTCATCACCGTTATCTTCTTTATCTGGCCTGCGGGCGAAGCGCTGTGGTACTCGGTACAAAGCGTCGACCCGTTCGGGCTTTCCAGCCAGTTTGTTGGCCTGGACAACTTTACCGCGCTGTTCCACGACAGCTACTACCTGGATTCCTTCTGGACGACGATGAAGTTCAGCGCGCTGGTCACCGTCAGCGGCCTTGTCGCCTCGCTGTTTTTTGCCGCGCTGGTGGACTACGTGGTGCGCGGCAGCCGTATTTATCAAACCCTGATGCTGCTGCCTTACGCCGTGGCTCCCGCCGTCGCCGCCGTGCTGTGGATCTTCCTGTTTAACCCCGGTCGCGGGTTGATTACCCACTTCCTGGCAGATTTCGGCTACGACTGGAACCATGCCCAGAACAGCGGTCAGGCGATGTTCCTGGTGGTGTTCGCCTCGGTGTGGAAGCAGATCAGCTATAACTTCCTGTTCTTCTTTGCCGCGCTGCAGTCCATCCCGCGCTCGCTGGTGGAAGCCGCGGCAATTGACGGCGCAGGGCCCATTCGTCGTTTCTTCAGGCTGTCGCTGCCGCTGATCGCCCCGGTGAGTTTCTTCCTGCTGGTGGTTAACCTCGTGTACGCCTTCTTCGATACCTTCCCGGTGATCGACGCGGCGACCGCAGGCGGCCCGGTGCAGGCGACAACGACGCTTATCTATAAGATCTATCGCGAAGGCTTTGCGGGGCTGGATCTCTCCGCCTCTGCCGCGCAGTCCGTCGTGCTGATGTTCCTCGTCATCATCCTCACGGTGGTGCAGTTCCGCTATGTCGAAAGTAAGGTGCGCTACCAATGATTGAGAACCGTCGCGGGCTGACGATTTTCAGCCATACCATGCTGATTCTGGGGATTATCGTCATCCTGTTTCCGCTGTACGTGGCCTTTGTCGCCGCCACGCTGGACACCAAAGCGGTGTTCGACACGCCGATGACGCTGATCCCAGGCACGCATCTTTTCGAGAACATGAAAACCATCTGGACCCAGGGCGTGGGCGCCAACAGCGCGCCGTTCTGGCTGATGATGCTCAACAGCTTCATCATGGCGTTCGGCATTACGGTGGGCAAAATCACGGTGTCGATGCTTTCGGCCTTCGCCATCGTCTGGTTCCGCTTTCCGCTGCGTAACCTCTTCTTCTGGATGATTTTTATCACCCTGATGCTGCCGGTGGAGGTGCGTATCTTCCCGACGGTGGAGGTGATTGCCAACCTGAAGATGCTCGACAGCTACGCGGGCTTAACCCTGCCGCTGATGGCCTCGGCGACCGCCACTTTCCTGTTCCGCCAGTTCTTTATGACCCTGCCGGACGAGCTGATTGAAGCGGCGCGTATCGACGGCGCGTCGCCGATGCGCTTCTTCCGCGACATCGTGCTGCCGCTGTCGAAAACCAATCTTGCGGCGCTGTTTGTGATCACCTTTATCTACGGCTGGAACCAGTACCTGTGGCCGCTGCTGATTATTCAGGACGTTAACCTCGGCACCGCCGTGGCGGGCATCAAAGGCATGATCGCCACCGGCGAAGGCACCACCCTCTGGAACCAGGTGATGGCGGCGATGCTGCTCACCCTTATCCCACCCGTAGTCATTGTTTTAGCCATGCAGCGCGCGTTTGTCCGCGGCCTGGTCGATAGCGAGAAATAAGATGGCAGGTTTAAAACTTCAGGCAGTAACCAAAAGCTGGGACGGCAAAACCCAGGTGATTCAGCCGCTCACGCTCGACGTGGCGGACGGGGAATTCATCGTTATGGTCGGTCCGTCCGGCTGCGGCAAATCCACCCTGCTGCGCATGGTGGCGGGGCTGGAACGCGTGACGTCAGGGGATATCTGGATTGACCGCCAGCGCGTCACCGAGATGGAGCCGAAAGACAGAGGCATCGCGATGGTGTTCCAGAACTACGCCCTCTATCCGCACATGAGCGTGGAAGAGAACATGGCCTGGGGGCTGAAAATCCGCGGCATGGGCAAAGGCCATATCGACGAGCGCGTAAAAGAAGCGGCGCGCATTCTGGAACTCGACGGCCTGCTGAAGCGCCGCCCGCGGGAGCTCTCCGGCGGCCAGCGCCAGCGCGTGGCGATGGGGCGCGCCATCGTGCGCGACCCGGCGGTATTCCTCTTCGACGAGCCGCTCTCTAACCTCGACGCCAAGCTGCGCGTGCAGATGCGTCTTGAGCTGCAGCAGCTGCACCGTCGTCTGAAAACAACCTCCCTGTACGTGACCCACGATCAGGTCGAAGCCATGACCCTCGCCCAGCGCGTGATGGTAATGAACAAAGGCATCGCCGAGCAGATTGGCACTCCGGTGGAAGTGTACGAGAAACCGGCCACCCGCTTTGTGGCGAGCTTTATCGGCAGCCCGGCGATGAACCTGCTGGAAGGGCGCATCAGCAGCGCGGGCTCGCACTTTGAGCTGGAAAGCGGGATGGCGTTGCCGATCAACTGGTACTATCGTGGCTACGCGGGGCGTAAGATGACGCTCGGTATCCGCCCGGAACATATCGGTTTAACCACTCAGGCGGACGGCGGCGTGCCGCTGGTGATGGACACGCTGGAGATGTTGGGTGCAGATAACCTGGCGCACGGGCGCTGGGGCGAGCAAAAAATGGTGGTGCGCCTGGCGCATCAGGAGCGTCCGAAAGCCGGCAGCACGCTGTGGCTGCACCTGCCGGAAAACCATCTGCACCTGTTTGACGGTGAAACAGGACAACGAGTATGAGCAACTGGCCTTATCCCCACGTCGTCGCCCACCGGGGCGGCGGTAAGCTGGCGCCGGAGAACACCCTGGCGGCGATTGACGTTGGTGCGCGCTACGGTCATACGATGATCGAGTTCGACGCCAAGCTGTCGAAAGATGGCGAAATTTTCCTGCTGCATGACGATAACCTCGAACGCACCAGCAACGGCTGGGGCGTGGCGGGCGAGCTGCCGTGGCGCGATCTGCTGAAGGTGGACGCCGGAAGCTGGTACAGCGGCGAGTTCAAAGGCGAACCGCTGCCGCTGCTGGCAGAAGTGGCAGACCGCTGTCGCCAGCACGGCATGATGGCCAATATCGAAATCAAACCGACCACCGGCACCGGGCCGCTGACGGGCAAAGTCATTGCCCTGGCCGCGCGCGAGCTGTGGGAAGGGATGACCGCACCGCTGCTGTCATCATTTGAAATCGATGCGTTGGAGGCCGCACAGGCGGCCGTGCCGGAGCTGCCGCGCGGGCTGCTGCTTGACGAGTGGCGCGAGGACTGGCGCGAGCTGACGACACGCTTAGCGTGTGTCTCTATCCATCTCAATCACAGGCTGCTGGATGAGGCGCGGGTGAAGATGCTGAAAGACGCGGGCCTGCATATTCTGGTCTACACGGTTAACAAACCCCAGCGCGCAGCCGAACTGCTGCGCTGGGGCGTGGACAGCATCTGTACCGATGCAATCGACCTGATCGGCCCGGACTTTAGTTCTGCGGATTAAGCATACTGCCATTCGACTGCGGCGGCAGCATGTGCTGCTGTCCGCTGCCTGACGACGTCATTCCTCCTAACATCCCGCCGTTTTTATTCGGCAGCGGCTGCTCGCGCACCTGCCCCTGCTGCACGCGCTGGGTGTTGGCGTTCATCTGATTTTGCAGGCTTTGCTGCTGCATCTGGGTCTGCGTTTTAAGCTGCTGGTTAAGCATCCCTTTCTGCTGCTGTTGCTGGCTCATCATCTCCGTCTGCATACGCTGCTGGCTCGGAATGACATAACCCTGCTGGTTCGGGTTGTTCATGGTGTTAAGCGGCTGTGCGAGCGCGGCAAACGGGATCAGCGCCGTAAGAATCAGTAAGCGTTTCATTGTCATTTCCTCCTTTTGAGGTCTCTCTTAAGTTTACCCTGATTTCACCATGACGATGATTTTTTAGGAGTTGTGAACCAGGCTTAAGCGGGGAATATGGATCCCTTCACCTGGAGAACAATAATGATGAAACCAACGTTTTTGCGCTGGGTCGCCATCGCCGCGCTGATGGCAGGCGGTACATTTAGCGTGGCGGCCAACCCGCCAGCGGCGCCTCCGGTCTCTTACGGCGTGGAGGAAGATGTTTTTCATCCCGTGCGGGCAACCCATGGCATGGTGGCGTCAGTGGATGCCCTGGCAACAAAAGTGGGCGTCGATATTCTCAGGCAGGGCGGTAACGCGGTGGATGCGGCGGTCGCCGTCGGCTATGCGCTGGCGGTAACGCATCCGCAGGCGGGGAACCTGGGCGGCGGCGGCTTTATGATGCTGCGCACCAAAGACGGCAAAACCACCGCCATCGATTTCCGCGAAATGGCGCCTTCTCAGGCGTCCCGCGATATGTTCCTCGACGACCAGGGTAACCCTGACAGCAAAAAATCCCTGACTTCGCACCTCGCCACCGGCACGCCGGGCACCGTTGCGGGCTTCTCGCTGGCGCTGGAAAAATACGGCACGATGCCGCTGAACAAGGTGGTGCAGCCTGCCATTAAACTGGCGCGGGACGGCTTTGTGGTGAACGATGCGCTGGCGGACGATCTTAAGACCTACGGCAGCGAAGTCATTCCCAATCATGAAAACAGCAAGGCCATCTTCTGGAAAGACGGCGAGCCGCTGAAGAAGGGCGACAGGCTGGTGCAGAAGAACCTCGCCAAAAGCCTGGAGCTGATTGCGGAGCACGGTCCCGACGCCTTCTACAAAGGGGCGATTGCCGACCAGATTGCCGAAGAGATGCAAAAGAATGGAGGGCTCATCACCAAAGCGGATCTGGCGGAATACAAGGCGGTGGAGCGCGAGCCGATTAGCGGCACCTATCGCGGATACGAGGTCTTCTCCATGCCGCCTCCGTCCTCCGGTGGGATCCACATCGTGCAGATCCTCAACATTCTTGAAAACTTCGATATGCACAAGTTCGGCTTCGGCAGCGCGGACGCCATGCAGGTGATGGCGGAAGCGGAAAAACGCGCCTACGCCGACCGTTCGGAATATCTCGGCGATCCGGACTTCGTCAAGGTGCCGTGGCAGGCGCTGACCAACAAGGCCTATGCCAAATCCATTGCCGATCAGATCGATATCAACAAGGCTAAACCGTCGAGCGAGATCCGCCCCGGCAAGCTGGCGCCGTATGAAAGCAACCAGACCACCCACTTCTCGGTGGTGGATAAAGACGGTAACGCGGTGGCGGTGACGTACACGCTCAACACCACTTTCGGCACCGGGATTGTGGCAGGCAATAGCGGCATTCTTCTGAACAACGAGATGGATGACTTCTCTGCCAAACCGGGCGTGCCGAACGTCTACGGGCTGGTGGGCGGTGATGCAAACGCCGTCGGGCCGAAGAAGCGTCCGCTGTCGTCCATGTCGCCCACCATTGTCGTGAAAGACGGGAAAACCTGGCTGGTAACCGGCAGCCCTGGCGGGAGCCGTATTATCACTACCGTGCTGCAGATGGTGGTGAACAGCATCGACTTTGGAATGAACGTCGCCGAAGCGACCAACGCTCCGCGTTTCCATCACCAGTGGCTGCCGGACGAGCTGCGCGTGGAAAAGGGCTTTAGCCCGGACACCATCAAGCTGCTTGAACAGCGCGGGCAGAAGGTGGTGGTGAAGGAGGCGATGGGCAGCACTCAAAGCATTATGGTGGGGCCAGACGGGGCGCTGTTTGGCGCGTCAGACCCGCGTTCGGTGGATGATTTGACGGCGGGGTATTAACGTGTTGTTGCCGGGTGGCGGCTTCGCCTTACCCGGCCTACGTTTATCATTCCCTCTCCCAGTGGGAAAGGGTTAGGGTGAGGGCAACAAACTACTTCATTCGCGCCATATAGTACGCATCCACATACTCGCCGTTGCGCAGGGCAAATTTCCTGCCGGTCCCTTCGATTTCAAAACCAAATTTTCGGTAAAGCGCGAGAGCGGAAGGGTTATCGGCAAACACCGTTAATTCAATCCGTTCAATACGCAGCCAGTTGTCGCACAGGTTGATCATCTCGCGCATGAGCGCGCTCCCGACGCCGCGTCCTTGAGCGTGCGCCGCAACGCTGATACCGAACGTTGCTACATGGCTGCGTCGCGGGCTGGCTTCCACCTGAAGCATCAGATCGCCGACGATTTGTTCATCAATGCAGGCAACCAGACGTCTTTGCCCTGGTTTTGTAATCAGACGTTCTTGCCAGTACTCAAGGGATGGATGAGGTAGCTGTAGCGTGTCGTGATACACCCCGGGATGCATGTAGTTCTGGCGTAAGGCTTCGGCATCTTTCGGTTCCGCGTGGCGTATCACTATCTCACTCATTCCTTATTCCTCAGTCAGTTAAATGTCCCTTCCAACATCAATGACTTTAAAATTTGAGTCAACCGCTATTTTTTGCAAAAAGTATTGGACAAGTGCGAATGAGAATGATTATTATTGCTCTGCATTCAGGAAGACCGCTACGGGAACCTGAAAGCACGACATTGCTCACATTGCTTCCAGTATTACTTTAGCCAGCTTTTAGCTGGCTTTTTTTTTGTTATGGTTAGACTCAGTAACCTTCCAAAAGGACTGAGCCATGACACTACATTGCGCATTTATTGGATTTGGTAAAAGTACGACCCGCTACCACCTGCCGTATGTTCTCAACCGTAAAGGCTCCTGGCATGTGGCCCATATCTATCGCCGCCGCGCGAAGCCGGAAGAGCAATCCCCGCAGTATTCTCATATCCATTTCACCAGCGATCTTGATGAAGTACTTAACGACCCGCAGGTCAAACTGGTTGTTGTCTGCACCCACGCCGACAGCCATTTTGACTATGCCAAACGCGCGCTGGAAGCGGGTAAAAACGTGCTGGTGGAAAAACCGTTCACCCCGACCATCGCCGAAGCGAAAGAGCTGTTCGCGCTGGCGAAAAGTAAAGGCCTGACCGTTACGCCGTATCAGAACCGTCGCTTTGACAGCTGCTTCCTGACGGCGAAAAAAGCGATTGAAAGCGGCAGGCTGGGCGACATTGTGGAAATCGAAAGCCACTTCGATTACTACCGTCCGGTGGCGGAAACCCAGCCCGGACTGCCGCAGGACGGCTCGTTCTACGGTCTGGGGGTGCACACCATGGATCAGATCATCTCCCTGTTTGGCCGACCGGATCATGTCGCATACGACATCCGCAGCCTGCGTAACAAAGCTAACCCGGACGACACCTTTGAAGCGCAGCTGTTCTACGGCGACCTGAAAGCCATCGTCAAAACCAGCCATCTGGTGAAAATCGACTATCCGAAATTTATCGTTCACGGCACCCGAGGCTCGTTCATTAAGTACGGCATCGACCAGCAGGAGACCAGCCTGAAGGCCAACATCATGCCGGGCGAGCCGGGCTTTGCGGCGGACGATTCCGTGGGCGTGCTGGAGTACGTAAACGATGAGGGCGTGACGGTCAGGGAAGAGCTGAAACCGGAAATTGGCGATTATGGCCGCGTCTACGATGCGCTGTATGAAACCCTCACAGCCGGCACGGCGAATTACGTCAAGGAATCTGACGTTCTGACCAACCTGGAAATCCTCGAGCGGGCCTTCGAGCAGGCTTCTCCTGCCACGATAACCCTCGCGAAATAAGCAAAAACGGCTCCTCTGCGCTTATTCATAATTTTTGAACAGAGGAGTCAATTTTCACCCTCTATGATCCCAGGCCGTTTGCGTCCACACTTACTCCATCGAAACGAACTGAGGGTGAAACAATGATCTACTTACGCAAAGCAAACGAACGTGGTCACGCGAATCATGGCTGGCTGGACTCATGGCATTCATTCTCGTTTGCCGACTACTACGACCCGAACTTCATGGGCTTCTCCGCACTGCGCGTGATTAACGACGATGTGATTGATGCAGGCCAGGGCTTCGGCACCCACCCGCACAAAGACATGGAAATCCTGACCTATGTGCTGGAAGGGGCGGTAGAACACCAGGACAGCATGGGCAACAAAGAGCAGGTTCCGGCGGGCGAGTTCCAGATTATGAGCGCGGGTACCGGGGTGCGTCACTCCGAGTACAACCCGAGCAAAACGGAAAAACTGCACCTGTATCAAATCTGGATCATTCCAGAAGAAACCGGCATCACGCCACGCTACGAGCAGCGCCGCTTCGACGCGAAACAGGGCAAACAGCTGGTGCTGTCCCCGGACGCGCGTGAAGGTTCCCTTAAGGTGCATCAGGATATGGAACTGTACCGCTGGGCGCTGGCGAAAGACGAACAGTCTGTGCACCAGATTGCCGCCAACCGCCGCGTCTGGATCCAGGTGGTGAAAGGTGAAGTGTCCATCAACGGCACCAAAGCGACAACTGCCGATGGCCTTGCCGTCTGGGATGAGCAGGCGCTCTCCGTGCATGCCGACAGCGAAAGTGAAATTCTGCTGTTTGACCTGCCGCCGGTGTAATAAAACATAAATAAATGCCCATCCTTCCCTTTGACAGGGGAAGGATGGGCTTTGTCCGTGGTAAACTGAGCAAATCTCTCACTTCAAGATTTCTCAGGACGATGAAAAAGAAACGCCCCGTACTTCAGGATGTCGCCGATCGCGTCGGTGTGACCAAAATGACGGTCAGCCGTTTTTTACGTAACCCGGAACAGGTTTCCGTGGCGTTACGTGGCAAGATTGCCGCTGCCCTTGATGAACTGGGTTATATCCCCAACCGCGCGCCAGATATTCTCTCCAATGCGACCAGCCGTGCGGTGGGCGTCCTGCTTCCTTCCCTGACCAACCAGGTTTTCGCCGAAGTTTTGCGCGGCATTGAAAGCGTCACCGATGCTTTTGGCTATCAAACCATGCTCGCCCACTACGGGTACAAGCCGGAACTGGAAGAGGAACGTCTTGAATCGATGCTTTCCTGGAACATCGACGGCCTGATTTTAACCGAACGTACCCACACTGCCCGCACGCTCAAAATGATTGAAGTGGCCGGTATCCCGGTGGTGGAGCTGATGGACAGCCAGTCGCCGTGCCTCGACATCGCCGTGGGGTTCGATAACTTCGAAGCGGCGCGGCAGATGACGGCGGCCATCATTGCCCGCGGTCATCGCCATATCGCCTATCTGGGTGCGCGTCTTGATGAACGTACTATCATCAAACAGAAGGGATACGAGCAGGCGATGCTCGACGCGAACTTAACCCCGTACAGCGTGATGGTGGAGCAATCCTCCTCCTATACGTCGGGTATTGAGCTGATGCGTCAGGCGCGGCGCGAGTATCCGCAACTGGACGGTATTTTCTGTACCAACGATGACCTGGCGGTCGGCGCGGCGTTTGAGTGCCAGCGTCTGGGGCTGAAGATCCCTGATGATATGGCGATCGCCGGTTTCCACGGCCACGACATTGGCCAGGTGATGGAGCCGCGTCTGGCGAGCGTCCTGACCCCGCGTGAACGTATGGGCCGCATTGGCGCAGAACGCCTGCTGGCGCGCATTCGTGGTGAGGCAGTTACCCCGAAAATGTTAGATTTAGGTTTCACCTTGTCACCGGGTGGATCTATTTGAACTGACAAATTTGAAGTAGCTCACACTTATTCACTTCGCGCACGTTTGGATATTGCTTCTCTTTTGCCCCGGCAGGACAATGTTACCGATAACTGTTACCCGTAACAATTGACTGAGGGACACCCTTTGAGCACGACTAATCACGATCACCACGTCTACGTCCTGATGGGCGTTTCCGGTAGCGGGAAATCAGCCGTAGCCAGCGAAGTGGCGCATCAACTCCAGGCTGCGTTTCTTGATGGCGACTTCCTCCATCCGCGCAGCAATATCATGAAAATGGCCTCCGGCGAGCCGCTGAACGATGACGACCGCAAACCGTGGTTGCAGGCGCTGAATGACGCCGCGTTCGCGATGCAGCGCACCAACAAAGTCTCCCTGATCGTCTGTTCCGCGCTGAAAAAAACCTACCGCGACCTGCTGCGCGACGGCAACCCGAACCTCTCTTTCATCTACCTGAAAGGGGATTTCGAGGTGATTGAAAGCCGTCTGAAGGCGCGTAAAGGTCACTTCTTCAAAACCCAGATGCTGGTGACGCAGTTCGAAGCGCTGCAGGAGCCGGGTGAAGACGAGAAAGACGTCTTAGTGGTTGATATCGATCAGTCACTGGAGGGTGTTGTTGCCAGCACCATCGAGGTCATCAATAAAAGGCAGTAAGTTTTGAGTACATTAACGCTAGTTTTGACAGCAGTGGGTTCGGTATTGCTGCTGCTGTTTTTAGTGATGAAGGCGCGTATGCACGCTTTTGTTGCTTTGATGGTGGTCTCTATAGGTGCAGGTCTCTTTTCCGGTATGCCGCTCGACAAGATCGCCGCGACGATGGAAAAAGGGATGGGCGGCACGCTGGGCTTCCTGGCGATTGTGGTCGCGCTGGGCGCGATGTTTGGCAAGATTTTGCACGAGACGGGGGCGGTCGACCAGATTGCCGTCAAGATGCTGAAATCCTTCGGCCACAGCCGCGCGCACTACGCGATTGGTCTTGCGGGACTGATTTGCGCGCTGCCGCTGTTCTTCGAAGTGGCCGTTGTGCTGCTGATAAGCGTCGCGTTCTCCATGGCGCGCCATACCGGCACTAACCTCGTGAAGCTGGTCATTCCGCTGTTTGCGGGCGTGGCGGCGGCTGCAGCGTTTCTGCTGCCGGGGCCTGCGCCGATGCTGCTGGCATCCCAGATGCACGCCGACTTTGGCTGGATGATCCTGATTGGCCTGTGCGCGGCAATTCCGGGGATGATTATTGCCGGCCCGCTGTGGGGCAACTTCATCAGCCGTTACGTTGAGCTGCATATTCCGGATGACATCACCGAGCCGCACCTGGGCGAGGGCAAAATGCCGTCCTTCGGCTTCAGCCTGTCGCTGATCCTGCTGCCGCTGGTTCTCGTGGGTCTGAAAACCATCGCCGCGCGCTTTGTGCCGGTGGGTTCCAGCGCCTACGAATGGTTTGAGTTTATCGGTCACCCGTTCACGGCGATCCTGGTGGCCTGTCTGGTGGCGATTTACGGCCTGGCAATGCGTCAGGGGATGCCAAAAGACCGGGTGATGGAGATCTGCGGTGCCGCGCTGCAGCCGGCGGGCATTATTCTCCTGGTGATCGGCGCCGGCGGCGTGTTCAAGCAGGTGCTGGTGGATTCCGGCGTGGGCCCGGCTCTGGGCGAAGCGCTGACCGGGATGGGCCTGCCGATTGCGGTCACCTGCTTCGTGCTGGCTGCGGCGGTGCGTATCATCCAGGGTTCCGCCACCGTGGCGTGCTTAACCGCCGTGGGTCTGGTGATGCCGGTGATTGAACAGCTGAACTACTCCGGTGCGCAGATGGCCGCGCTGTCTATCTGTATCGCGGGCGGTTCGATTGTGGTCTCTCACGTTAACGACGCGGGCTTCTGGCTGTTCGGTAAATTTACCGGCGCTACCGAAGCGCAAACCCTGAAAACCTGGACGCTGATGGAAACCATCCTCGGCACGACGGGTGCGATTGTCGGGATGATTGCTTTCACACTGCTGAGCTGAATGCGGTGATTTAACAAGGCTCAAAAATAAGGCCCGGTAGCGTTAACGCTTACCGGGCCTTTATATTTTGCAGAACGCCAGGCCGGGTCAGGTGAAATCACCACCCGGCTTTTTCACATCACTCGCCCTGCGTCGCGCTCTCAATCGTCAAGCGAACGTCCGAGGTGATTAGTTCGGCCAGCATCTGGTACACCTTCAGCGTCTCTTCCGGCTCGGCATCGCCCGTATCGCTGATGTAGCCTTCGTCACGCAGCGTCAGGACCAGAGTGCTGAAGACAGCTTTGTCGAAGAACTCCGGGGCGTTAATGCCGTGCAGAACGGACAGGCGCTGTGCCAGCGTCCGGCTCTCTTTCT
Organism: Enterobacter sp. UCD-UG_FMILLET; assembly: GCF_000762975.1. Lineage (NCBI taxonomy): Bacteria > Pseudomonadati > Pseudomonadota > Gammaproteobacteria > Enterobacterales > Enterobacteriaceae > Enterobacter > Enterobacter sp. UCD-UG_FMILLET. The sequence goes on along the minus strand of NZ_JRJC01000047.1, from coordinate 70,528 downwards.
CCAGCGTACCGCGGTTGATAGACGGGTTCGCACTCAGCAGCCAGAACGTAATGGCGTAGCGCTGCAGCGTTTCGCGCGCACCGGCCGCCAGCAGTTGCAGGGTTCGTGAACGCGACGGATTGATGTGCAGCTCGTCGTTTGAAACGGTGATCAGCCCCTGACGACGCAGCTCTTCCGTCAGTTTGTCCAGTTCGCCCGCCAGCTCGTCTTTGCTCCAGCGCAGGAACAGCTCCGCTTTCAGCATCGGATAGAGCGTCTCAACGTGACGCAATAGCTCCTGACGCGAAATACGGCGATGCTGGGTGATGATAGCCGCCATGAGCGACGGCAGCATCAGCATATGGGTGATGTTGTTGCGGTAGTAGGTCATCAGGACTGCCTGCTCGCGCGGCAGAATGATGATGTCGCCGATCGTGTCCTTTTCGACTTCAAACTTGTTCATCTGCAGCGCGTGATCGATAAGCTCACTGGCGGTAGCAGAAGGCACGGTTGAATCAACGGAATAGGGCACGTTGCGCATTATGTCCAGATAGCAATCCAGCTGCTCCGTGAGCTGTTCGCGGGTCAGAGAACGCTGACGCGAAGCCAGAAGCGCCGTACAGCACAGGTTCATGGCGTTAGCCGCACCGGCGTTATTAATGCGCACCATCAGCTCGGACGCGATGCCGTTAACCGTTGGCGTCAGCCAGGCCGGACGAATCGCTTCGATAGGATCGATGGATTCGCGCCACTCGGGAACGTGATGGTTCAGATACGTCATCAGCGGCATCGGTTCGCCGAAGTTCACGTAGCCCTGACCGAGATTGCGTAGCTTGCTCAAGCCGCGCAGCATCTGCGGCAGGCTCTCTTTCTCTTTGGTCGCACCGCGCAGCTCTTTGGCGTACGTGCCCACTTCCATCACGTGCTCATAGCCAATGTAGATTGGCACCAGCGTGATTGGACGGGTTCCTCCGCGCAGCATCGCCTGAATGGTCATCGACAGCGTGCCGGTCTTCGGATCGAGCAGACGTCCGGTACGGGAGCGACCGCCCTCCACGAAGTACTCAACGGAATAGCCGCGGCTGAACAGCTCGCCCAGATATTCGCGGAACACGGTGGAGTAGAGCTTGTTGCCCTTGAAGGTGCGACGGATAAAGAACGCGCCCAGGCGGCGGAAAATCGGACCTGCTGGCCAGAAATTCAGGTTGATACCGGCAGCAATATGCGGCGGTACCAGCCCCTGGTGATAGAGCACGTAGGAAAGAAGCAGGTAGTCCATGTGGCTGCGGTGGCAGGGAACATAGACAATCTCATGGCCATCGTGCGCCAGCTGGCGTACGCGCTCGGCGTTATGAACGTTGATGCCCTGATACAGGCGGTTCCAGGTAAAGCCGAGAATACGATCCGACAGGCGAATCATCTCGTAAGAGAAGTTCGCTGCAATCTCTTCCATCAGCGCAATGGCGTTCTGCTGGGCTTTCTCATGCGATATTTTCTTGCTGCGCGCTTCGTCTTCAACGGCGCGAGCAATCGCTTTGGAGGCCAGCAGCTTGTTGAACAGATCCTGACGCGCCGGGAGACGCGGCCCTACGGCAGCCAGGCGCTGGCGGGCGAAGTGCATACGCGCCACGCGCGCCAGTTTTTGCGCGATGATCTTGTCGGTGCCGTGCTCGTCCGCCATTCGACGCAGCGAAACGGAAGGGGAGAAACGCACAAAGCTGTCGCGTCCCAGCCAGGAGACCGCGAAGAACTTCTGGATGCCGTTAAGCATGCGCAGCGGCGGGTTCTCTTCACCTTTTTCACGGCCCGGACGACGACCAAACATCACCGATACCGGCACCATCTGCACATCCAGATCGGGGTTGCTGCGGTGCAGGTCAAGATAGTCGTGGAACAGCTTGATGGACTCTTCTTTTGGCGTGTAGTAGGTAAACACGCGCGGTCCACCGTGAATGAACACGTAGCGCGGCAGTAAAGTGCCGTCAACTTCAAGCGGTTCAAGCGGGTCAGGTAAGTCATGCGCCAGACACTGGGTGCGAAGCGTCAGTAAGTCTGCCTTCGAGTTATAAGGCAAAACGTACATAATAGGACGCGAGGTATCGAGCCCCAATTCCAGCGCGGGTTCTGCTGGGATAGACTTGCTTTTTACCAGGATGCTTAATGGTAAATTAAGTAATTTGTAGTAAATTCGTGGCCAGCCGGACATAAACGATGTAAAGCCTCTGGTTAATAATGCAATTGCGGCGCAAGGATAACAGAAAGCGCGCAAAATTTCTGTTGTTACCCGTCATACTTCAGGCTGTAGCGAAACGCGCTACAGTTCCTGTTACTGACGCTTTTTTTCATAAAAGGTTCTTTTAATGGCCAATAATACCACTGGGTTAACGCGTATCATCAAAGCCGCCGGCTATTCATGGAAAGGTTTCCGTGCCGCGTGGATCAACGAAGCTGCCTTTCGTCAGGAGGGCGTCGCCGCTATCATCGCGGTGATCGTCGCCTGTTTCCTTGATGTTGATGCTATTACCCGCGTACTTCTTATCGGCTCCGTACTTCTGGTGATGATAGTGGAAATTCTTAATAGCGCTATTGAGGCCGTTGTCGATCGCATTGGTTCAGATTTCCACGAGCTTTCTGGCCGCGCAAAAGACATGGGCTCTGCTGCCGTGTTGCTGGCGATTATCACTGCAGTTATCACCTGGGTCACGCTGCTTTGGTCACATTTCCGATGAGCCTCGAGGAATAATTAAGTCCCTGGTTTTTTGTGCAGTTTTTGGTTCCAAAATCGCCTTTGACTGTATATACTCACAGCATAACTGTATATACACCCAGGGGGCGGAATGAAAGCGTTAACGACCAGGCAGCAAGAGGTGTTTGATCTCATCCGGGATCATATCGGCCAGACGGGTATGCCACCCACGCGTGCGGAAATCGCGCAGCGTCTGGGTTTCCGTTCTCCAAATGCTGCCGAAGAACACCTGAAAGCGCTGGCGCGTAAAGGCGTGATTGAGATTGTTTCAGGCGCGTCACGCGGTATCCGCCTGCTGGTGGAAGAAGAGACGGGCATTCCGCTGATAGGCCGTGTTGCCGCCGGTGAGCCTTTACTGGCACAGCAGCATATTGAAGGCCACTACCAGGTCGATCCTGGCATGTTCAAACCGAGTGCTGATTTCCTGCTGCGCGTTAGCGGTATGTCGATGAAAGACATCGGTATTCTTGATGGCGATCTGCTTGCGGTGCACAAAACGCAGGATGTGCGTAACGGCCAGGTGGTTGTGGCGCGCATTGATGACGAAGTGACCGTCAAACGTCTGAAAAAACAGGGTAACAGCGTTCAGCTGCTGCCTGAAAACAACGAGTTCTCCCCGATTGTGGTCGATCTTCGCGAACACAACTTCTCTATTGAAGGACTGGCGGTTGGGGTCATTCGCAACGGTGAATGGCTATAATCTCTTCCTGACAGGCTATGGCGCCGCTGTAGCCTGCTTCATTCCACACTCCCGGTATTTTTCATGTCACTGCTGACGGCATCCGATAAGGCATTGTGGCGTCTTGCTCTGCCGATGATTTTCTCCAATATCACCGTGCCCTTGCTGGGTCTGGTCGATACTGCCGTTATTGGTCATCTTGATTCGCCTGTTTATCTTGGCGGCGTGGCGATTGGCGCGACGGCAACCAGTTTCCTGTTTATGCTGCTGCTCTTTTTGCGCATGAGCACCACTGGGCTCACGGCACAGGCTTATGGTGCAAAAGATCCGCTGCGCCTGGCGCGCGCGCTGGTCCAGCCGCTGATTCTTGCGCTTGGTGCGGGAGCATTAATCATTGTATTGCGTGCGCCCCTGATCGACCTTGCGCTCCATGTTGTCGGCGGCAGCGAGGCGGTACTGGCTCAGGCGCGCCGTTTCCTTGAAATCCGCTGGCTCAGCGCGCCCGCCTCGCTGGCAAACCTGGTTCTGCTGGGGTGGCTACTGGGCGTGCAGTACGCCCGTGCGCCAGTGATTTTGCTGGTGGTAGGCAACCTTCTCAACATTGTGCTGGATGTCTGGCTGGTAATGGGCCTGCATATGAACGTGCGGGGCGCGGCGCTGGCGACGGTAATTGCCGAATACGGGACCTTTATCATTGGCTTGTGGATGGTCTGGCGCGTGCTGGCGATGCGCGGGATCTCCCTGACGCTGCTCAAAACCGCATGGCGCGGCAATATCCGTAAGCTGCTGGCGCTCAATCGTGACATCATGCTGCGCTCGCTGCTGCTTCAGCTCTGCTTCGGCGCGCTGACGGTTTTCGGGGCCCGACTGGGGCCAGAAATCGTCGCGGTCAACGCGGTATTGATGACGCTGCTTACCTTTACCGCCTACGCGCTGGATGGCTTTGCCTATGCGGTAGAAGCGCATTCGGGCCAGGCGTACGGTGCGCGTGAAAGCGGGCAGCTGCGGGACGTCTGGCGGGCAGCCTGCCGCCAGTCAGGGCTGGTGGCGTTGGCGTTCGGCCTGGTTTACGCCTGCTTTGGTGAGCAGATTGTTGCATTGCTGACGTCTATCCCTGCGCTACGCGAACTGGCGAGTCACTATCTCATCTGGCAAGTCATCTTACCGGTAGTCGGCGTCTGGTGTTATCTGCTGGACGGCATGTTTATTGGGGCGACGCGCGGAGCCGAAATGCGTAACAGCATGGCTGTTGCGGCCGCAGGGTTCGGCCTGACGCTGCTGACGCTTCCCTGGCTGGGTAATCACGGTTTGTGGCTGGCCCTGGCCGTTTTCCTCTCGCTGCGTGGGTTATCGCTGGCTTTTATCTGGCGGCGCCACTGGCAGAACAATACCTGGCTCCCCTCGCGGCACGATATATCGTAACGGTTAAAGATTCCGAATATGAAATCAACTGCCGAGTCCTTTACTACAATAATTATCACGTCCAGCAGAAAAGAACGTAACGGACGTTACGACCCGACGCTTAACTAAGAGGACACGATGATGAATAAAGACGAAATCGGCGGCAACTGGAAGCAGTTCAAAGGTAAAGCGAAAGAACAGTGGGGTAAGCTGACTGATGACGATATGACCGTCATTGAAGGTAAACGCGATCAGCTTGTCGGTAAAATCCAGGAGCGTTACGGCTACGCGAAAGACCAGGCGGAAAAAGAAGTGGGCGACTGGGAAAAACGCAACGACTACCGCTGGTAATCGGGCTATACCCGCAAGTACAAGGAAGTACACCCTGAGGGCGGCCATGAGCCGCCTTTTCTTTTGCCGTTAACGCGGTTTTTTCTTCACAAGAATAGAGTGGTCGTGCTGACACGCGTCCTGATGACGACAGGCTTCCACTTCCACGCAGGCAGAACACAGCCCGTGCGCCTCAATCACGTTATGACGCAGGGCAAAACCCATTTTTGCTGCCAGCGTATGCATAATATCTTCCACGCCTTCCGCAGCCTCTTCTTTCACCACGCCGCAGCGGTCACAGATAAACATCGCCGATGTGTGGGTGGGCTGATCGAACAGATGGCACAACACGTAGCTGTTTGTGGACTCAACTTTATGCACGAATCCTTGTTCCAGCAGGAAATCCAGGGCGCGATACACGGTCGGTGGTTTCGCCTGCGGCTCGCTTTCGCGGAGCAGGTCGAGCAGATCGTAGGCGCTGATGGCACCCTGCTGCAGGCTCATCAGACGTAGGACTTCAAGGCGCTGCGGAGTCAGGCGCACATTGCGTTGCGCACACAGCTTTTCGGCCTGCGCTAACAGCTCTTTTGTGGACTTATCCATTTAGCACCCCGGATGTTATAGGACGGAAAACCCTCACTTTATCATGTTCTGGTAAAAACGCCGAGATCCGCCAGTCTGTGCTATACCTGACCCATTACAAACCGGGAAATAAACAATGAAAAAACCTGACTGTATTCGGCACTGGCGCGACGTAGAAGGCGCGGATGATTCGACCTATCCCGACAGCGACGAGCTGTTTTCTATCGGTGCCCCGCTGGCGCGCAAGCTTGGGCTCGGGCGCATTGGTATCCATCACGAGCGTTTACCGCCCGGGCGCAGGACGTCCTATCCGCATGCGGAAAGCGATGAAGAAGAGTTCGTTTATGTGCTCGAAGGTCATCCAGAAGCGTGGATCAATGGCTATTTATGGAAACTTGAACCGGGCGACAGCGTGGTGTTTCCTGCCGGAACCGGTATTTGCCACACCTTTATCAACAACACGGACGAAGAGGTGCGGTTACTGGTCGTTGGCGAGGCCAACAAGAAGCACAACCGCATCTACTATCCGCTCAACCCGGTGTATGCCGCTACCCGTGAGGATCGCTGGGTAGACCACCCGCCCCAGTTTTTTGGACCGCATGATGGAAAACCTGGGAAAAAATAATTTCCTCTTCTATAAATATTGAGGGCCGTCACAAAATATAACAGGCCGTAAGGGAGTTTTACTTAGGGATAGAAATAGCGGGTCTTTTACTACTTATTCACAGCAATAGTTCGTTCCTGTTTGGGTGATAACAGACAGGGGTTATTTCATAACAGACTATAACGGGCATACTGTGAAAAAATATTTTAAATTTTCGGTGGTGAGTATCGCTGTTTCCTTGTTTATGGCAAATCAGGCGGGAGCAGCCAATACCTGGACAGAATCACGGAGTGACGCAATGGGTGGCACTGGCGTTGCCTCCGGGAGCTATGGTAGCGGGGCGTTAATCAACCCCGCGTTGCTGGCAAAGGCAAAACCGGACGATGATGTGACGGTCATTTTGCCGGCCGTTGGCGTCCAGGTGACGGATGAGGACAATCTTCAGGATGAGATTGATACCATCAACGACAAAATCAATCATTATAAGGATGTGGTTGATAACCTTACGCCAATTCAGGTCATCACCAATCCGTTAGGTTCCATTAATCAATTCCAGGGCGCGGCCAAAGATCTGGCCGATGAGCTGGACTATCTCAAGGGTAAAACCGCACGCGCGACGGCAGGCGCTGGGCTTGCCGTGAGTATTCCTAACGATGTGCTTTCCGTGGCCTTTATGGCGAAAGGGTACGCCCATGGCCGGGTGAGTTCGTCTATCGATCAGCAAGATATTGATTATCTGCGCGGTATTCAACGAAGCAATGTGGTGGCTGCCGGTGTTGCCCTGGACGCTGCGCTGAACGGCACGGATCAGATCACTAAAAACCTCAACTCAACGGCGTCTGGCCGTGCGGCGATTGTGTCCGACTACGGCGTTGCCGTTGCCCGTCAGTTTGACCTCGGCGGCGTCCCGGTTTCCGTAGGGGTTACGCCAAAGCTGCAAAAAACCTGGGTCTATAACTACACCACGTCAATCTACGATTACGACAGTAACAAGTGGAACGACAGCCGCTACCGCACGGACGACACGGGCTTTAACGTCGATGCCGGTATTGCGGCTGATTTCGGCGAACACTGGACCGTTGGCGTGAGCGGCCAAAACCTGATGTCGCGCGACATCGATACCAAAGATATTCGTATCCGCAACGGCCGTACGGGGGAAGTGGTGAGCTATAAAGACACCTATCAGATCCGTCCGCTGGTAACAGCCGGTGCCGCCTGGCATAACGACCTGGTGACGCTGACCGCCGATGGCGATCTGACGGAAACCAAAGGCTTCAAGAGCGAAGATACGTCGCAGTACGTTGGTGTCGGTGCCGAGGTTACGCCGCTCAGCTGGCTGGCGGTGCGTGCGGGTTATCGCGCGGACGTGAAGGGTAACGACAGCAACGTCTTTACCGGTGGTGTCGGTTTCGCACCGTTCAGCACCGTTCATGTTGACCTGATGGGCCTGTACGGCGAGGACGAAACCTGGGGCGCCGGGGCTCAGCTGAGCATGACGTTCTAAAGTCCACCGGAGGCGCTGCGCCTCCGGCTTTTCTTTGTGCTATAGTAGCGCCCCTTTTCCACCAGATGCTTAAAACTTCGCCATGTCGTCAGAATTACAGACCGTTTTCCCTGCACATCGTTTCTCCATTGCGCCGATGCTCGACTGGACGGACAGACACTGCCGCTACTTCCTGCGTCAGCTCTCCCGCCATACGCTGCTGTACACCGAAATGGTGACCACGGGCGCAATCATTCACGGGAAGGGCGACTATCTGGCCTATAGCGAAGAAGAGCATCCGGTTGCCCTGCAGCTGGGCGGCAGCGATCCGGCCGCGCTGGCGCAGTGCGCGAAGCTGGCAGAAGAACGCGGCTACGACGAGATCAACCTTAACGTTGGCTGCCCGTCCGACCGCGTGCAAAACGGCATGTTCGGTGCCTGCCTGATGGGGAACGCACCGCTGGTGGCGGACTGTATCAAGGCGATGCGCGACGTGGTCTCCATTCCGGTGACGGTCAAAACCCGCATCGGCATTGACGACCAGGACAGCTACGAATTCCTGTGCGACTTTATCAGCACGGTATCCGGGAAAGGCGAATGCGAGATGTTTATCATCCACGCGCGAAAAGCCTGGCTCTCCGGCCTCAGCCCGAAAGAGAACCGTGAGATCCCGCCGCTGGACTATCCGCGCGTATATCAACTGAAGCGTGACTTCCCGCACCTGACGATGTCCATCAACGGTGGCATCAAGTCGCTGGAAGAGGCCAAAGCGCATCTGGAACATATGGATGGCGTGATGGTCGGGCGCGAGGCGTATCAGAACCCGGGCATTCTGGCGACGGTCGATCGCGAAATCTTTGGCATCGAAGGTGCGGACACCGATCCGGTTGCCGTCGTGCGTGCGATGTACCCTTACATTGAGCGCGAGTTGAGTAATGGCACGTATCTCGGCCATATCACCCGCCATATGCTTGGCCTGTTCCAGGGTATTCCGGGCGCGCGCCAGTGGCGCCGCTACCTGAGCGAGAATGCGCATAAAGCCGGAGCCGATATTGAGGTGCTGGAACATGCGCTGCGACTGGTGGCAGACAAGCGATAACTTTCGCTAAAAGTTCGTCAAATTCACCACGCCCTGCGAACGTTCGCGGGGCGTTTTGCTTTAATAACAACAGGTTAATGCTGGCATGATTCTTGTAATGCTTACTGCATTACTCGGGAACTCGTGGGAGAGCACCATGCTGGAACTACTTTTTGTGATTGGCTTTTTTGTCATGCTGTTAGCGACAGGCGTTTCGCTGCTCGGCATTCTGGCGGCTATCGTGGTGGCGACGGTGGTCATGTTTATTGGCGGACTGTTTGCGCTGACGATCAAACTGCTGCCGTGGCTACTGCTGGCCATTGCGGTTGTGTGGGTGATTCGGGCGATTAAAGCGCCAAAAGTGCCCAGTTATCAGCGCAATAACCGCTTCCGTTACTAAGGTATTGAGGGGTTCGTCACATACTTGTAACTTTTCCGGCGGCATGGCTTAGAACAGAATAGGATTTAGTTATCGAATCTGTCACTATGACTGCCGTTAAAGAATTCATCGAGCTGTACCCTACATACAGCCGAACTAAAAAAAGAAAGGGCTTCCCACGGGAAGCCCAATTTCTTTTTGAGACTTAGGGAATCAACAAGCTCGACCCCTGCGTCGCCCGGCTCTCCAGCACCTCATGCGCGCGCTGCGCATCGGTCAGCGCGAATTTTTGCGCATCTGACACATCCACTTTGATGACCCCGCTGGCGATCAGCGAGAACAGCTCGTTGCTGGCTTCCTCAAGTTCTTCCCGGTTGGTGATGTATCCTTGCAGGGAAGGGCGAGTCACATACAGCGAACCTTTCTGATTCAGAATACCGAGGTTAACGCCGGTTACCGCGCCTGACGAATTGCCGAAGCTGACCATCAGACCACGGCGCTGCAGACAGTCCAGCGACGCTTCCCACGTGTCTTTCCCCACCGAGTCATACACCACGCGCACTTTTTTGCCGCTGGTGATCTCCTTCAGCCGCTCAACAATGTTCTCTTCACGATAGTTAATCACCTGCCAGGCGCCCGCCTGCAGCGCGCGCTGCGCTTTTTGTGCATTTCCGACGGTGCCGATCAGCTTCGCGCCCAGTGCCTTTGCCCACTGACAGGCGATGAGCCCGACGCCACCCGCTGCGGCATGGAACAGGAACTGCTCGTCGGGTTTAATTTCATAGGTTTTGCGCAGCAGGTAGTAAACCGTCAGGCCTTTCAGGAACGAGGCCGCCGCCTGCTCAAAAGAGATAGCGTTAGGCAGCAGGGCGGCTTTATCCGCCGGAACGTTGTGAACGGAGCTGTAAGCGCCCAGCGAAGACTGCGCGTACACTACGCGGTCGCCCTCTTTAATATGCTTAACCGCGCTGCCCACTTTGACGACGACACCGGCCGCCTCAGTGCCCAGGCCGCTCGGCATTGACGGCGGCGGGTAGAGACCGCCGCGAATATAGGTGTCGATGTAGTTTATGCCGATGGCTTTGTTTTCAACCTGCACTTCGTTTTCGCCAGGCGCGGTGGGGGTAAACTCCACCGCTTTGAGTACGTCCGGCCCACCGTGTTTCTGGAATTCAATGCGCGTTGCCATGCTCCCTCCGTAAGAAAAATATGGTAATCTTTCGACCCACTCTTTATCTCGGTAACTCCATTCACTATGGCAGGAAACAAACCCTTCAACAAACAGACTGAACCTCGCGAGCGTGATTTCCAGGTCGCAGGGTTAAAAGTCCCGCCGCACTCGATTGAAGCGGAACAGTCGGTGTTGGGCGGTTTAATGCTGGATAACGAACGCTGGGACGACGTCGCCGAGCGCGTCGTCGCGGAAGATTTCTACACCCGCCCACACCGCCACATCTTTACCGAAATGGCGCGTCTGCAGGAGTCGGGCAGCCCGATCGACCTGATCACGCTCGCGGAATCGCTGGAGCGTCTTGGTCAGCTCGACAGCTGCGGCGGGTTTGCCTATCTGGCGGAACTGTCCAAAAACACGCCTAGTGCGGCGAACATCAGCGCGTATGCCGATATCGTGCGCGAACGTGCAGTCGTCCGCGAGATGATCTCGGTGGCGAATGAGATCGCCGAGGCCGGTTTTGATCCGCAGGGGCGTACCAGCGAAGACCTGCTCGACCTTGCCGAGTCCCGCGTCTTTAAAATCGCCGAAAGCCGCGCCAATAAAGACGAAGGTCCAAAAAACATCGCCGATGTGCTCGATGCCACCGTGGCCCGTATCGAACAGCTGTTCCAGCAGCCGCACGATGGCGTCACCGGCGTGAACACCGGCTATGACGATTTGAACAAGAAAACCGCCGGTCTGCAGCCGTCGGATTTGATTATCGTCGCCGCGCGTCCATCTATGGGTAAAACTACTTTTGCGATGAACCTCGTCGAAAACGCGGCGATGTTGCAGGATAAGCCGGTGCTGATCTTCAGTCTTGAGATGCCCTCCGAGCAGATTATGATGCGTTCTCTGGCGTCGCTGTCGCGCGTGGATCAGACCCGCATTCGTACCGGCCAGCTCGATGATGAAGACTGGGCGCGCATCTCCGGCACTATGGGCATTCTGCTGGAAAAACGTAACATCTATATCGATGACTCCTCCGGCCTGACGCCGACGGAAGTGCGTTCCCGCGCGCGCCGCATTGCCCGTGAACACGGCGGCATCGGTCTTATCATGATCGACTACCTTCAGCTGATGCGCGTTCCGTCGCTTTCCGACAACCGTACGCTGGAAATCGCGGAGATTTCCCGCTCGCTCAAGGCGTTAGCCAAAGAGCTGCACGTACCGGTAGTCGCGCTGTCGCAGCTGAACCGCTCCCTGGAACAACGCGCCGACAAGCGCCCGGTCAACTCTGACCTGCGTGAGTCCGGCTCCATCGAGCAGGATGCCGACTTAATCATGTTCATCTACCGTGATGAGGTTTATCACGAGAACAGCGACCTGAAAGGGATCGCCGAAATTATTATTGGTAAACAACGTAACGGCCCAATCGGGACGGTGCGTCTGACCTTTAACGGACAGTGGTCGCGTTTCGACAACTATGCCGGTCCTCAATATGATGATGAGTAATTTCTAAGGAATTCAAATGCAAGCGGCAACTGTTGTTATTAACCGCCGCGCTCTGCGACACAACCTGCAACGTCTGCGTGAACTGGCGCCTGCCAGCAAGCTCGTTGCAGTCGTGAAAGCGAACGCTTACGGACACGGTCTTCTTGAGACCGCGCGAACGCTCCCCGATGCCGACGCCTTTGGCGTCGCCCGTCTTGAAGAAGCCCTCCGCCTGCGCGCGGGCGGCATTACCCAACCCATTCTGCTCCTCGAAGGCTTTTTCGAAGCCAGCGATCTGCCGACCATTGCTGACCAGCATCTGCATACCGCGGTACATAACGAAGAACAGCTAGCCGCACTCGAAACCGCCGAACTGAGCGAGCCGGTGACCGTCTGGATGAAGCTCGACACGGGCATGCACCGTCTGGGCGTGCGTCCGGAAAGCGCGGAAGCGTTTTATCAGCGTTTATGCCGGTGCAAAAACGTGCGCCAGCCGGTGAATATTGTCAGCCACTTCGCCCGCGCCGATGAGCCCGAGTGCGGTGCGACCGAGCGCCAGCTGGATATCTTTAACACCTTCTGCGAAGGCAAGCCGGGGATGCGCTCGATTGCGGCATCCGGCGGGATTCTGCTGTGGCCGCAGTCGCATTTCGACTGGGCGCGACCGGGCATCATTCTCTACGGCGTGTCGCCGCTGGAGAATAAGCCCTGGGGGCCGGACTTTGGCTTCCAGCCGGTCATGTCGCTGGTCTCTAACCTGATTGCCGTGCGTGACCATAAAGCGGGCGAGCCGGTGGGCTACGGCGGTACCTGGACCAGCGAGCGTGACACCCGTCTCGGCGTAGTGGCGATGGGCTATGGTGACGGCTATCCGCGCGCCGCGCCGTCGGGCACGCCGGTGCTGGTCAACGGTCGCGAGGTGAAGATTGTTGGCCGCGTGGCAATGGACATGATTTGTGTCGATCTGGGGCCTGAAGCCCAGGATAAGCCCGGTGACGATGTGGTGATGTGGGGCGAGGGGCTGCCCGTCGAACGTATTGCTGAAATTACGAAAGTGAGTGCTTACGAACTTATCACGCGCCTGACGTCAAGGGTGGCGATGAAGTACATCGACTAACATTTTATTCCAGGGAAGGATAATGTCCCCTTCAGAAATCGCTGCTTGTCTGGCCTATGCGCTCTCCGTCTGGCTGGCCGCCAGAAATAACATCCATACGTGGTGGATTGGCATCATAGGCAGCGGGCTTTATGCCTGGGTCTTTTATTCTGTGCAGCTTTATGCTGACGTTACGCTTCAATTCTTCTTCATTATCACGAGCATAACCGGTTGGATGCACTGGCTGAAAGGCAATAGCGGGGACGTATTGCCTGTCCGTCGTACCAGACCGGGGCATTTTTTTATTCTCCTGGCCTGTGCCATGAGCGTGGCGGCGGTGTACGGACTGATATTGCATCTCTACACCAATGCCTGGGCACCCTGGCTGGACTCCATCATTTTGACATTCAGCGTTCTTGCTCAGTTTATGCTGATGGGGCGACGTCTGGAAAACTGGTACGTCTGGATTGCCGTTAACACGCTGGCGGTACCACTGTATGCGATGAGGGATCTGCATCTGACCGCCGGGTTATATCTGCTGTTTTGGTTTAATGCATGGCATGGACTGTATCAGTGGCGTAAGGAGATCCGCGCGCAATGAAGCTGTATGCCAACGGTCTGGTGGTAGGCAAATTCGCACCATTACATGAGGGCCATGAAGCGCTTATCAATACGGCACTTGAGCAGTGCGAGACAGTTTGTATCATCAGCTATTCGTCGCCGGAAATACGCGGTTACGAACCTGAAAAGCGGCTTAACTGGTTAACAACGCGCTTCCCGCAATGTCGCCACCTCGTGCTTTCGCCGCAAGTGTTGGCTTCATATGGCCTTGCGCCACCGCCAGCGAATGACGCTGATGACGATCTTCACCGGCATTATGTTGCAACGCTATGTGAGGACATTTTGCATTGTCAGCCAGAGGCGGTATTTACTGCCGAAGACTATGGAGACGGGTTTGCCACTATCCTGAGCCAGCGTTTCGGACGACCGGTTGCGCACGTGCGTCTCCAGCGTCAACAGGGACCAGAGGCTCCATCGGGAACGCTCATCCGTTCTGATGTTCATCGTTATCGCAAGATGATGTCCCCTGAGGTGTATCGCAGCTTTGTTTTCCGTATCTGCTTATTAGGTGGAGAATCGACGGGCAAAAGCACGCTTGCAAAGGCACTAGCGCAAACGCTAAACGTTCCGTACGTTGCAGAGTATGGTCGTGAACACTGGGAAGAGAAGAACGGCATCCTTGATCTGGAGGATTTGCTGCATATTGCCCGCGAGCAAGTGCGTCGGGAAGAATTAGCCTGCACGGCGCCTTATCTGGTCTGTGATACGTCACCTTTAACGACCCTGTTTTACGCACTCTATCAGTTTGGCAGCGCGCCGCGGGCGTTAAAGGAGTTAGCCGAACGCGACTATTCTCTGGTCGTACTCTGCGGGGATGAATTTCCCTTTGTGCAGGATGGTACCCGCCAGGATGAGGCGTTTCGTCATCGGCAGCAAGCGTGGTATGAAGCGGAGCTGTCGGCACGAAATATTCCTTTTCTGCGCGTGCAGGGCTCACTGCCTGAGCGAATCGATTGCATTTGCCGATATATCGAGTGTCTGGCCTGATATCGCTCTCGACCTTCACCTGCTTCCGGTTTATTGTTGAAATCCCTGCCTCATCGAATTCCGGAGAATCATCGCGTGTTTCAGAAAGTTGACGCCTATGCCGGCGACCCTATCCTCTCCTTAATGGAGCGTTTCAAAGAAGATCCTCGCAGCGACAAAGTGAATCTCAGCATCGGTCTGTACTACAACGAGGATGGCATCATTCCTCAATTAAAAGCCGTTGCCGAAGCCGAAACGCGTCTGAACGCTGTTCCACACGGTGCTTCTCTTTATCTGCCGATGGAAGGCTTAAACGCCTACCGCAACACCATCGCACCGTTGCTGTTTGGTGCCGATCACGCGGTGCTCGCGCAAAAACGTGTGGCGACCATCCAGACGCTGGGCGGCTCGGGTGCGCTGAAAGTGGGCGCAGACTTCCTGAAAAAATATTTCCCGGATTCAGGCGTGTGGGTCAGCGACCCGACGTGGGAAAACCACGTTGCGATCTTCGAGGGCGCAGGTTTCAACGTGGCGACCTATCCGTGGTTCGACAGCGAAACGAACGGCGTGCGCGTCGAAGCGCTGCTGGAAAAACTGAACACCCTGCCGGCGCGCAGCATTGTGCTGCTGCATCCGTGCTGCCATAACCCGACCGGTGCGGATCTCACCAACGCCCAGTGGGATGCGGTGATTGAGGTACTGAAGGCCCGCGACCTGATTCCGTTCCTCGACATCGCCTACCAGGGCTTTGGCGCGGGTATGGAAGAAGATGCTTACGCTATCCGCGCCGTGGCCAGCGCCGGGCTGCCAGCGCTGGTCAGCAACTCCTTCTCTAAAATCTTCTCCCTGTACGGTGAACGCGTTGGCGGTCTGTCCGTGGTCTGTGAAGACGCCGAAGCGGCGGGTCGCGTGCTCGGCCAGCTGAAAGCGACGGTGCGCCGCATTTACTCCAGCCCGCCAAACTTTGGTGCGCAGGTGGTGGCGACGGTTCTCGGTGACGAACAGCTGAAAGCGTCCTGGCTTGCCGAAGTGGAAGCGATGCGTAAGCGCATCCTGTCCATGCGTCAGGAGCTGGTTAACGTGCTGAAAGAGGCCGTGCCGGGACATAACTTCGACTATCTGCTCAAGCAGCGCGGGATGTTCAGCTATACCGGTCTGAGCGCGGCGCAGGTCGACCGTCTGCGCGAAGAGTTCGGCGTCTACCTGATCGCCAGCGGCCGTATGTGCGTGGCGGGCCTTAATGCCAGCAACGTTCATCGCGTGGCGCAGGCGTTTGCTGCTGTAATGTAAGCACTTACCAACCATCCCTCTCCCTGTGGGAGAGGGGCGGGGTGAGGGCATCAGGCCGTACAAAGACGTTGCCCGGCATTCTGTGATCATCTTCTTTTTATTCAGCTTCATAAGCAAAAACTCCTTCCCTTCACCTCCCGCTGGGGTTATGGTCGGGTAGTTTTTTGACCATCCGCTCAAATTAAAACGATAACAAACTGAATATTCAGGGGAAAATATGCGCAAGATCACACTGGCGCTCAGCGCCGCCTGCTTATTGTTCTCGCTTAACAGCGCCGTCGTCGCGCGAGCTTCTGCCCCGACGCCGCTTTACACCGGCACCACCGCCGCCATTCTTGCCGAGCAGGCACCCATTCACTGGGTTTCCGTGGCCCAAATCGAAAACAGCCTGATTGGCCGCGCGCCAATGGCCGTGGGCTTTGACATTGACGATACCGTGCTGTTCTCAAGCCCCGGCTTCTGGCGCGGGAAGAAAACGTATTCACCCGACAGCGAAGCGTATCTGAAGAACCCGGAATTCTGGGAAAAAATGAATAACGGCTGGGACGAATTCAGCATCCCGAAAGAGGTTGCCCGTGCGCTTATTGCTATGCACGTGAAGCGTGGTGACAGCATCTACTTTGTTACCGGCCGCAGTCAGACCAAAACCGAAACCGTCTCTAAAACGCTGCAGGATGATTTCCAGATCCCGGCGACCAGCATGAACCCGGTCATTTTTGCCGGTGACAAAGAAGGGCAAAACACCAAAACCCAATGGCTGGAAAAGAAAAATATCAAAGTATTCTACGGTGATTCAGATAACGACATCACCGCCGCGCATGACGTGGGGGCCAGAGGGATCAGGGTATTGCGTGCCTCTAACTCGACCTATCGACCGCTGCCGATGGCCGGAAAGTTTGGCGAAGAGGTGATCGTCAACTCGGAGTATTAAGTATCCGGCAGCGGGTTTGACTCTTTTTTAATCAAATCTCGCTGCTGCGGGTTTTACCTTTCGTCTTCTTGCTGCACACTTAGAAAGATTCATCTTTCATCACGGAGCAGCACATGTGGTACCAACAGACCCTGACCTTAAGCGCTAAACCACGCGGATTTCACCTGGTGACGGATGAAGTCATCGGGCAACTCCGCGATCTGTCGCGGGTGAAAACGGGTTTGCTGCATCTGCTGCTTCAGCACACGTCAGCCTCTCTCACGCTGAATGAAAATTGCGATCCCACCGTCCGATCCGACATGGAGCACCATTTTCTGAAGAGCGTCCCGGACAACGCGCCTTACGAGCATGACTATGAGGGGGCGGACGATATGCCTTCCCATATTAAATCCTCCCTGCTGGGCGTGTCGTTGATGCTGCCGGTTCACAACGGCCGGCTGCTGTTGGGAACGTGGCAGGGGATCTGGCTGGGAGAGCATCGCATTCACGGTGGTTCGCGTAAAATTATCGCCAC
This sequence comes from Enterobacter sp. UCD-UG_FMILLET, assembly GCF_000762975.1. Lineage (NCBI taxonomy): Bacteria > Pseudomonadati > Pseudomonadota > Gammaproteobacteria > Enterobacterales > Enterobacteriaceae > Enterobacter > Enterobacter sp. UCD-UG_FMILLET. Next base: position 53,202 of record NZ_JRJC01000047.1, on the reverse strand, counting down.
GCTACAAGGGGAATAAAGATGACAATTTCGGAGATACTACAGTACTGCATGAGCAAGCCCGGCGCGGAGCAGAGCGTCCACAGCGACTGGAAAGCCACGCAGATTAAGGTGGGTGATGTGCTGTTTGCGATGGTGAAAGAGGTGGAAGGCCGTCCGGCGGCGTCGCTGAAAACCAGCCCTGAACTGGCGGATTTGCTACGTCAACAGCATGATGACGTGAGGCCGAGCAAGCACCTCAATAAGGCGCACTGGAGCACCGTCTATCTGGATGGATCGATTCCTGGCTCGCAGATTTACTACCTGGTGGACGCGTCCTATCAGCAGGCGGTTGAGCTGCTGCCGGAAACCACCCGACAGCAACTCTCCGTGTGACAATTACAGCAACGGTTTAAGGAAGCGCGCGGTGTGCGAGGCTTCGCACTCTGCAACGGTCTCTGGCGTACCGGAGACGAGAATTTCACCGCCGCCGCTGCCGCCTTCCGGGCCGAGATCGACAATCCAGTCCGCGGTTTTAATGACGTCCAGGTTATGTTCGATGACCACGATAGTGTTGCCCTGGTCGCGCAGCTGATGCAGAACCTCGAGCAGCTGCTGGATATCGGCAAAGTGCAGGCCGGTGGTTGGCTCATCCAGGATGTACAGCGTCTGACCGGTGCCGCGTTTTGACAGTTCACGCGCCAGCTTCACACGCTGCGCTTCACCGCCGGACAGCGTGGTCGCCGACTGTCCCAGACGAATGTAGGTCAGGCCCACGTCCATCAGCGTCTGCAGCTTACGCGCCAGCGCAGGGACGGCATCAAAGAATTCGCGCGCCTCTTCGATGGTCATATCCAGCACTTCGTGGATGGTCTTGCCCTTGTACTTAATTTCCAGCGTTTCGCGGTTATAGCGCTTGCCTTTGCACTGGTCGCACGGCACGTAGATATCCGGCAGGAAGTGCATCTCAACCTTGATCACGCCGTCGCCCTGGCACGCTTCGCAGCGACCACCGCGAACGTTAAAGCTGAAACGTCCTGGCGTATAGCCGCGGGAGCGCGCTTCCGGCACGCCGGCGAACAGTTCACGTACGGGCGTAAAGACGCCGGTATAGGTTGCCGGGTTAGAGCGCGGGGTACGGCCAATCGGGCTCTGGTCGATGTCGATAACCTTATCGAAATGCTCCAGACCCTGGATGTCGCGGTACGGCGCAGGCTCGGCCAGCGTCGCGCCGTTCAGCGCCGTCTGCGCAATCGGGAACAGCGTATCGTTGATCAGCGTCGATTTACCGGAACCGGACACGCCGGTGATACAGGTAAACAGGCCAACCGGCAGCGTCAGGGTGACGTCTTTCAGGTTGTTGCCGCGCGCGCCGGTCAGCTTCAGCACTTTTTCCGGGTTCGCCGCCACGCGCTGTTTTGGTACCTCAATCTTACGCTTGCCGCTCATGAACTGACCGGTCAGCGATTCGGGTACCGCCATGATGTCCTTCAGCGTCCCTTCAGCAACCACCTGCCCGCCGTGTACGCCAGCGCCAGGACCAATGTCGATCACGTGGTCAGCGGCGCGAATGGCGTCTTCGTCGTGCTCGACCACAATCACCGTGTTGCCGAGATTGCGCAGGTGGATCAGGGTGCCGAGCAGACGTTCGTTATCGCGCTGGTGCAGGCCGATGGACGGCTCGTCCAGCACGTACATCACGCCCACCAGGCCCGCGCCAATCTGGCTCGCCAGACGAATACGCTGGGCTTCACCGCCGGAGAGCGTTTCTGCCGAGCGGGAAAGCGTCAGGTAGTTCAGGCCGACGTTCACGAGGAATTTCAGGCGATCGCCAATCTCTTTCAGCACTTTTTCGGCGATTTTCGCGCGCTGGCCGGAGAGCTTCAGGTTGTTGAAGAAGTCCATCGCGTGGCCGATGCTCATGTCTGAGATGGTCGGCAGCGCGGTGTTTTCCACAAACACGTGGCGCGCTTCGCGACGCAGACGCGTGCCCTCACAGGTGGCGCAGGAGCGGTTGCTGATGAACTTCGCCAGCTCCTCGCGCACCGCGCTGGATTCGGTCTCTTTGTAGCGGCGCTCCATGTTGTGCAGCACCCCTTCGAACGGGTGGCGACGCACGGAGGTATCGCCGCGATCGTTCATATACTTGAACTCGATGTTCTCTTTGCCGGAACCGAACAGGATCACTTTGTGCACGTTCGGGGTCAGGCTCGCCCACGGCGCTTCGACGTCGAACTTGTAGTGCTCCGCCAGCGATTTCAGCATCTGGAAGTAATAGAAGTTACGCTTGTCCCAGCCGCGAATGGCGCCGCCCGCCAGGGACAGCTCCGGATTCTGGATCACGCGGTCCGGGTCGAAATACTGCTGCACGCCCAGGCCGTCACACGTCGGGCACGCGCCCGCCGGGTTGTTGAATGAGAACAGGCGCGGCTCAAGCTCGCGCATGCTGTAGCCGCAAATCGGGCAGGCGAAGTTGGCGGAGAAGAGCAGCTCTTCCGCTTTCGGGTCGTCCATGTCGGAGACCACGGCCGTGCCGCCGGAGAGTTCCAGCGCCGTTTCAAACGATTCTGCGAGACGCGTGGCGAGATCGTCACGCACCTTGAAGCGGTCAATCACCACCTCGATGGTGTGCTTCTTCTGCAGTTCCAGCTTGGGCGGGTCGGACAGGTCACACACCTCGCCGTCGATACGGGCGCGGATATAGCCCTGGCTTGCCAGGTTTTCCAGCGTTTTGGTGTGTTCGCCCTTACGCTCTTTAATGATTGGCGCCAGCAGCATCAGGCGTTTGCCTTCCGGCTGCGACAGCACGTTATCCACCATCTGGCTCACGGTCTGTGCCGCCAGCGGGACGTCGTGGTCCGGGCAGCGCGGCTCGCCCACGCGGGCATACAGCAGACGCAGGTAGTCATGAATTTCGGTAATGGTACCGACCGTTGAACGCGGGTTATGCGAGGTGGACTTCTGCTCAATAGAGATAGCAGGGGACAACCCTTCAATGTGGTCGACATCCGGTTTTTCCATCAGCGACAGGAACTGACGCGCGTACGCAGAGAGCGATTCAACGTAACGACGCTGTCCTTCGGCATACAGAGTGTCGAAAGCCAGTGAGGATTTGCCAGACCCCGAAAGCCCGGTCACGACAATGAGTTTGTCGCGAGGGATTATGAGGTTGATATTCTTGAGATTGTGGGTGCGGGCGCCCCGAACTTCGATCTTATCCATTCACCTTTCCCGGTTGGAACACGGATTGCCTGGTTTGTTTGAAGGACAAACGGCTGTCAGAAACGGCTAATTATGACACAATTTGACCTGTTTGAATATACAGTATTGGAATGCATTTTCTGATTGGTTGTGTAACAATGTGGAGTTGCGAGAGAACTCTGGAACGTGCTACGCAACTATCAAAGTGCAGCATGGAAATGGTACACTCGCGCGTTTACACTATTAAGAAACGTATTCAGGAGACACGAACATGGCCAGCAGAGGCGTAAACAAGGTGATTCTCGTCGGTAATCTGGGCCAGGACCCGGAAGTACGCTACATGCCGAGTGGTGGCGCAGTTGCCAACATTACGCTGGCTACTTCCGAATCCTGGCGTGATAAAGCGACCGGTGAGATGAAAGAGCAGACCGAATGGCACCGTGTAGTGCTGTTTGGCAAACTGGCAGAAGTGGCCGGTGAGTATCTGCGTAAAGGTTCTCAGGTCTATATCGAAGGCCAGCTGCGTACCCGCAAATGGACCGATCAGTCCGGCGCTGAGAAGTACACCACGGAAGTCGTGGTCAACGTGGGCGGCACCATGCAGATGCTGGGTGGCCGTCAGGGCGGTGGCGCACCGGCAGGTGGCGGTCAGAGCCAACAGCAGGGCGGTTGGGGTCAACCTCAGCAGCCGCAGGGCGGCAACCAGTTCAGCGGCGGCGCGCAGTCTCGTCCGCAGCAGCAGTCTGCTCCGGCGCAGTCAAACGAACCGCCAATGGATTTCGACGACGACATTCCGTTCTGATTTCCGCGCGCTGAAAACAAAAAACCCAGACTAGCGTCTGGGTTTTTTTATTCCGGAAGGGATCAGGTAATCACCATCGGCCAGTCTGGCGGCGTGTGGCTCATCGCCTCAACCATCACCACTTTAATATTTTCCCAGACGGCGGCGATATCCAGCAGGGTGATGCCAAGCAGGCCCGTTGCAAACCAGCAGGCTGCGCCCAGCCCCAGCAGGGTGCTGATGACAGCAAGACCCGCATAGTCAGATTTACGAAACTGAATGTTCAGCGTGCTGGCTAAAAACATCAGTATCGCACTCAACAAAGGCCAGCGCAGGAGAACCATGCTGGTGGTAATGGTTGCCATAAAACCCATCCTCTATAAAACAGACGAACTGAATGAAACGGTGTTTCTCGTTACAAAATATGTGTGAAATATATCACATTTGTTGATTTATTCGCCAGTATCTGTGCGATCAAAAAAGAGGATTTTATTCCTCAGGAAAGGCGGTTGAGCAGGCAGACCCGGACTCGGCGCATGAGGAGGCAGACCCACTGCGTGCCGGAAACGCCCTTCGGGCAAGTGGGAGTAACTCAAATTCGGTTTTTATAAGTGGGGCCGTTATTCTCTGCTAATCCTGAAAATAGTGTGGCGAAGACTGATTATTTATAAATCAACGAACACAATATCCCAGAGCAAATAGCATAAAACGTCATGGTGAAGTTGTACTTTTTTCATGCTGTCAGACATTTGGCTTAATCAACGATCGTCTGTTGTGTTGTCTTCCCGCCTGCCCCGGCGGGCTGGATAATTATTTTCCTTAATTGAAACGGAACGAATACTTACAGTTTAACTTACGGGAAAATATTATCGTCATAACGAAATTTAAGATTTTTAATACTAAAAGTCAGTTGCTAACTTCGCATGATTCATGCAACGTAATCACCTGTTTAACAAAGCATCCGGCCTTCATTACTACAGGCGTACAACATGCAGGGATATAGGGCGGGAAATGAATCGTAGCGCGCGGCGCAAAATGCTCAGGGTGGTAGGGATCATCATGGTAGTTATGCTGCCGGTGATGCTTGCGCTATGGTTTGCCCAGCTACGAGCCGTGTCTGAAACAAGCGCCCAGCTACGCACATTTGCTGAACTGGCTTTAGACAAAACAGAGCTGGTTATTCAACAGGTTGAGCTGGCCAGGGACGAGGCTGTAAAATATCAGGGCGAGCTTTGCACGCCGGGACACCGTCAATATATGCTGAACGTTGTTCGTGGCCGCCTGTTTGTCGCCGATTTAATTTACGCTGAAGGTCAGAATTTTCTTTGTTCGACCGTTTTTACACCGGATCATCCCTACGCCATTCCTGTCGCTAATTACACGCGTAAACCAGACGTCGCTATCTATTATTATCGCGATACCCCATTTTATACTGGCTATAAAATGACATATATGCAGCGCGGAAATTATGTGGTGGTCGTCAACCCGCTTTCATACAGCGAAGTCATGTCCGCGGATCATTCTCTCTCCTGGGGTGTGTACGACACGGTAACCAATGCTTTCTTTTCGGTCAGTCAGAAAGCCAATGTTTCTTTATTAAATTCGATGATTCGGGATAAGGAATCGGTATTTCAAAAAGATAACCGCTTTTATACGATCGTAACATCCCCCAAAAGACCAATTGCGGCCATTGTGTCGACATCGAATAAACGCTTTTATGAAACGCTTTATCACCAGGCGACGTTGACGCTACCGCTGGGCATGATCTGCAGCATTATTATTTTGCTGGTATGGTCCCGTACCCATCGTGAGCTCAATTCGCCGGGGCGCTTACTGCACCGGGCGCTGAACAAACGACAGCTTTGCGTCCACTATCAGCCGATTATCGATATCAAGAACAACCGGTGTGTAGGCGCGGAGGCATTGTTACGCTGGCCTGGTTTTAACGGGCAGGTGATGAGCCCGGCTGAATTTATTCCGCTGGCGGAAAATGAAGGTATGAGCGAGCGGATTACGGACTATGTCGTAGAGGAGGTGTTCAACGATCTGGGCCATTTCCTGGCCGAGCATCCGCATCTCTATATTTCGATTAACCTGTCGGCCACGGATTTCCACTCCTCGCGGCTAATCGCCATGATTTCCGACAAGGCCCGCCACTATGCCGTCCGTGCGCAGCAAATCAAAATAGAAGTGACGGAGCGCGGTTTTATCGATGTGCCAAAAACCACGCCGGTGATTCAGGCTTTCCGTCAGGCGGGTTACGAAGTCGCGATCGATGATTTCGGTACCGGTTACTCGAACCTGCACAACCTCTACTCGCTGAACGTGGATATTCTGAAAATCGATAAATCGTTTATCGATACCTTAACGACCAACAGTACCAGCCACCTGATTGCCGAGCATATTATCGAGATGGCGCAGAGCCTGCGGCTGAAAACCATTGCGGAAGGGGTAGAAACGGCAGAGCAGGTGAGCTGGCTGTTGAAGCGCGGCGTCCAGTTTTGTCAGGGATGGCACTTCGCGAAAGCGATGCCGCCCCAGGAATTTATGACCTGGCAGCAGCAGCCTTTGCACTGAGAGTGATTAATTCAACTGGTGGCGATAGTCGCTCGGCGTGCGGTCAAACTCGCGGCGAAACACGCGGGAAAAGGTTTGTTGCGACACATAGCCCAGATCCATCGCGATATCAAAAATGGGTCGCTGCGTTGAGCGTAGCGCCTGCGCCGCCAGCAGCAGTCTGCGCTGGCGAATGTACTCACCCAGCGTCTGATGCATGACCGTGCGGAACATTCTCTGTAAATACCATTTCGAATAGCCCGACTTTTTAGCGACCACATCAATGTTCAACGGTTGGTCGATATGTTCATCAATCCATTCAATAAGCGTCTGAATAATCTGCTGATGCGACATAAGGTTGCCCCTCTGTAGATACAACTATCTCGGTTAATTCGTCGTTTTCTCTGCGGGGGAGTATAATTCCTCAAGTTAACTTGAGGTAAAGAGGTTTTATGGAAAAGAGATTGCCGCGAATTAAAGCGCTTTTAACTCCCGGTGAAGTGGCGAAGCGAAGCGGCGTTGCGGTATCGGCGCTCCACTTCTATGAAAGTAAAGGGTTAATCAAGAGCATCCGTAACGGGGGCAACCAGCGTCGCTATACCCGCGACGTGCTCCGCTACGTTGCGATTATCAAAATTGCGCAACGAATCGGAATTCCCCTGGCCACGATCGGCGAGGCGTTTGGCGTGCTGCCGGAAGGGCATACGCTTAGCCCGAAAGAGTGGAAAGAGCTGTCGTCCCAGTGGCGTGAAGAGCTGGACCGGCGTATACATACGCTGGTCGTCCTGCGTGACGAACTGGATGGTTGTATCGGCTGCGGCTGCCTGTCGCGTAGCGATTGTCCGTTGCGTAACCCCGGCGACAGGCTGGGCGAGCAGGGGACGGGGGCGCGGTTGCTGGAAGAGGATTAATAAAGAACTAAAGCGCCACATAAAGGCGCTTTAGTTTTTCCCGGTCTTTGTCTTTCTCTCTATCCCGCTGGTTCACGGGAGGGTTTCCCCCGACGTCAGCACCCCTCAGTGTCGAGCTGGTTGGGGAGGTTCCGGATTGTGCTGACACTTTAATTCTATGCAAGACCCGTTTTTTCGCCAGCCTCACCGACCGTTTTTTAGACGAATTTTTTTCGCGGTGTTGTTCAATTTTCTATAGTTAAAAAGTATGAATAACAGGAGAAAGCCATGCTCACGGTACACCACCTTAACCAGTCGCGCTCGCACCGCGCGATCTGGGCGCTGGAAGAACTCGGCCTGCCTTATGAGATCGTCCACTACCAGCGCGAAAAGAACATGCTGGCGCCGGAGGCTCTCAAAAAGGTGCATCCGTTGGGTAAATCACCGGTCATCGAAGATAACGGGCTGATCCTTGCGGAGTCGGGCGCCATCCTGGAATACCTGCAGGAAACGTACGATCCCGAGTCGCGCCTTAAGCCTTTAGATCCGGCGCATAAGGTGCAGTATCGCTTCTGGCTGCACTACGCCGAAGGATCGCTGATGCCGCTGCTGTTAATGAAGCTGGTCTTCAACAGCCTCGGCAAGCCGCCGGTGCCGTTTGGTATCAGAACCCTGGGCAAAGCGCTGGGGCAGGGGGTGCAGAAAGCGTATCTCAACCGTCAGCTGGAGACCCATGCGCGCTTTATTGAGTCACACCTTGCCGAAAACAGCTGGTTTGCCGGGGATTCGCTCAGCATGGCCGATATTCAGATGAGCTTCCCGGTCTTTGCCCTGCTGGCGCGCGGCGGTATCCCAAATCTGCCACATATTCAGGCATGGAAGACAAAAGTTGAGAACAGCCCTGGCTGGCAAAGAACCCTGGAACAAGGGGGACCGTTATCTATCCCCGGCGAGGACTGAAATGTAAACAGATTGCGCATAAACGATAACGTTTGCGCATCCTCTGTTTATTTCTTCAGCGTCATAAGTGAATTTTAGCGAAAAACGATAAAGTTCAGTTGAAAAGGGCGGGGATTACGCTAGATAATCGTTTGCCTTAATTTGACCACCCGTTTGTAAGCGCGGAGCTAAACGTTTGCTTTTTTTGTGACGCCCTTTCGTCACAAACGCAACACAAGGATTTGACGTTCAGCTGGCAGTGGCGTCTCCACCTCGCTTACGGACTTCCTAAAAAACTCTCAGGGGATGTTTTCTATGTCTACGCCATCTGCGCGTACTGGCGGTTCACTTGACGCCATGTTTAAAATTTCGGCCCGCGGCAGCACCGTGCGCCAGGAAATTGTTGCCGGGTTGACAACGTTTCTGGCGATGGTTTATTCCGTCATCGTTGTGCCGGGCATGCTGGGCAAAGCAGGCTTCCCGCCAGCGGCTGTCTTTGTGGCGACCTGCCTTGTGGCCGGCGTGGGCTCCATCGTGATGGGCCTGTGGGCGAACCTGCCGCTGGCGATTGGTTGCGCCATCTCCCTGACCGCGTTTACCGCGTTCAGCCTGGTGCTGGGTCAGCATATTAGCGTACCGGTTGCGCTGGGCGCCGTGTTCCTGATGGGTGTGCTGTTTACCGTGATTTCAGCGACCGGCATCCGTAGCTGGATCTTGCGCAACCTGCCGCAGGGCGTGGCGCACGGTACCGGCATCGGTATCGGCCTGTTCCTGTTGCTGATCGCCGCCAACGGCGTTGGTCTGGTCATCAAGAACCCGCTGGACGGCCTGCCGGTTGCGCTGGGCCACTTCGCCAGCTTCCCGGTGATCATGTCGCTGATCGGCCTGGCGGTGATTATCGGTCTGGAAAAACTGAAGGTGCCTGGCGGCATTCTGCTGACCATTATCGGCGTTTCTATTGTCGGCCTGATTTTCGATCCAACCGTACACTTCTCCGGTATCTTTGCCATGCCGTCGCTGAGCGATGACAAAGGCAACTCCCTGATTGGCAGCCTGGATATCGTTGGCGCGCTGAACCCGGTGATCCTGCCAAGCGTGCTGGCGCTGGTCATGACCGCCGTGTTTGATGCGACCGGTACCATTCGTGCGGTGGCCGGTCAGGCGAACCTGCTGGATAAAGATGGTCAGATTATTGACGGCGGCAAAGCGCTGACCACCGACTCCCTGAGCAGCGTCTTCTCTGGTCTGGTGGGCGCGGCGCCTGCGGCGGTGTACATCGAGTCCGCAGCGGGTACGGCGGCAGGCGGTAAAACCGGCCTGACGGCGATCACCGTCGGCGTGCTGTTCATGCTGATCCTGTTCCTCTCTCCGCTCTCCTATCTGGTTCCGGCGTATGCGACCGCGCCAGCGCTGATGTACGTTGGCCTGCTGATGCTGAGCAATGTAGCGAAAATCGACTTTGCGGATTTCGTGGACGCGATGTCTGGCCTGATTACCGCGGTCTTTATCGTCCTGACCTGTAACATCGTGACCGGCATTATGATCGGCTTCGCGTCGCTGGTGATTGGTCGTCTGGTTTCCGGTGAATGGCGCAAGCTGAACGTCGGCACCGTGATTATCGCCGTTGCGCTGGTAGCGTTCTACGCGGGCGGCTGGGCAATCTAAGTTGTCCATTGATGCGAAAACGGGTGGCTCAGGCCGCCCGTTTTTATTTTCAGAACTCATCCTGTTGCCTTTTGCGTTACTCTGGGGAAGATAGAATAAAAGGCACGACGCCTTCCGGAGTACATAAGCAACACAGCAAACAGGGAACGCATGGAAATCTTCTTCACAATACTCATCATGACCCTTGTGGTCTCGTTATCCGGGGTGGTTACACGCGTACTGCCCTTTCAGGTCCCCCTGCCATTAATGCAAATTGCCATCGGCGCGCTGCTGGCGTGGCCGACGTTTGGCCTGCACGTGGAATTTGACCCCGAACTGTTCCTCGTGCTGTTTATCCCGCCGCTGCTGTTTGCCGATGGCTGGAAAACGCCCACGCGAGAATTTCTTGAGCACGGGCGCGAGATCTTCGGCCTGGCGCTGGCGCTGGTGGTGGTCACCGTCGTCGGGATTGGTTTTCTGATCTACTGGGCGGTACCGGGTATTCCATTAATACCGGCTTTTGCGCTGGCCGCCGTGCTGTCGCCAACCGATGCCGTGGCGCTGTCCGGCATTGTGGGTGAAGGCCGTATTCCGAAGAAAATCATGGGGATTTTACAGGGTGAGGCGCTGATGAACGACGCCTCCGGCCTGGTCGCCCTGAAGTTTGCCGTGGCCGTTGCGATGGGCACGATGGTCTTTACCATCGGCGGCGCAACCCTGGAATTCTTCAAGGTGGCGATTGGCGGTATTCTGGCGGGTTTTGTGGTGAGCTGGCTGTACGGCCGCTCGCTGCGCTTTCTCAGCCGCTGGGGCGGCGATGAGCCCGCAACGCAGATCGTACTGCTGTTCCTGCTGCCGTTTGCCTCTTATCTGATTGCCGAACATATCGGCGTGTCGGGCATTCTGGCTGCGGTTTCGGCGGGGATGACAATCACCCGTTCCGGCGTAATGCGTCGCGCGCCGCTGGCCATGCGCCTGCGTGCCAACAGCACCTGGGCCATGCTGGAGTTTGTCTTTAACGGCATGGTGTTCCTGCTGTTGGGCCTGCAGCTGCCGGGCATTATGGAATCCTCGCTGGTGGCGGCCGAAGCCGATCCGAACGTTGAGGTCTGGATGCTGTTTACCGACATCGTGCTGATCTACCTGGCGCTGATGCTGGTGCGTTTCGGCTGGCTGTGGACGATGAAAAACTTCAGCGTGCGTTTCCTGAAGAAAAAGCCGATGGAGTTCGGCTCGTGGACAACGCGTGAGCTGCTGATCGCCTCTTTTGCGGGCGTACGCGGGGCGATCACCCTTGCCGGTGTACTCTCCATTCCGCTGCTGCTGCCCACGGGAGACGTCTTCCCGGCGCGCTACGAGCTGGTCTTCCTGGCGGCGGGCGTGATTCTGTTCTCCCTGTTTGTCGGCGTGATTATGCTGCCGATTTTGCTCCAGCATATTGATGCCGGTGATTCGACCCAGCAGCATAAAGAGGAGCGTATTGCCCGGGCGGCCACCGCCGAAGTGGCAATTGTCGCGATTCAGAAGATGGAAGAGCGTCTGGCCGCCGATGCGGAAGAGAACATCGACAATCAGCTGCTGACGGAGGTCAGTTCCCGCGTGATTGGTAACCTGCGCCGCCGCGCGGACGGGCGTAACGATGTGGAAAGCTCGCTGCAGGAGGAGAACCTTGAACGCCGCTTCCGTCTGGCAGCATTGCGCTCAGAGCGTGCCGAGCTGTACCATCTGCGCGCCACGCGCCAGATCAGCAACGAAACGCTGCAAAAGCTGCTGCACGATCTGGATCTGCTGGAAGCGCTGTTGATAGAGAATCAGTAGCGCTGTTTTTACGTGCTCAATCGCTTCCCTCTCCCTGTGGGAGAGGGTTAGGGTGAGGGCACCCAAAACCCCTCACAACACTGCAGCCACGCCTGCGCGCTCTGCGACAAATAGACCCCTTCACGCCAGATCATCCCCAGCTGCCAGTGCAGGTCGCTCTCCAGCGGGATCCAGCGCAGCGTATTTTTATCCAGACGCTCGCAGATAGGCTGCGGCAGAATGGCAATCCCCACGCCGGCCTGCACCATCGCCGCCAGGAAATCCCACTGTCCGCTGCGCACCGCTATGCGCGGCTTGACGTTATGCTGGTTAAACAGCGTCATCAGCTGGCGGCTGAGGGCGAAGTCTTCGTTGTAGATCAGCAGAGGGTGCTCGCCGAGCAGTTCAGGTCTCACCGAGTCTACCTTCAGCCAGTCGCCGGAGCGGGGAACCAGCACGCACAGCGGGTGGCTAAAGAGCGGAAGCGTCGCCAGACCACTATCTTCCTCAACGGGAAGGGCGGTCATTGCCACGTCGAGCTCGCCGTTGGTGACGGCCTGCTGGACGGTTAACCCACCAAACTCCGAAATCTTCAGCTCTACGCCGGGATAACGCTGGCGAAACAGGCTAATCGGCCCGGCCATCATCATCCCCACCATTGGCGGAATCCCGAGGCGAAGCACCCCTTTCTTCAGATGATTGATATCGCCCAGCTCTGCTTCCAGCTGGCGAAACTCCGCCAGAATCGCCAGCCCGCGTTCGAACACCACGCGTCCGGTGTCGGTCAGCAGCAGCTTGCGCCCGTCGCGGATCAGCAGGGTACAGTTCAGTTCATCTTCGAGGTTTTTCAGCATCTTGCTGATGGTGGGCTGGGTAACAAACAACTTCTCCGCTGCGCGGGTAAAACTTTGCTGACGAACCACTTCGACAAAATAGCGCAGCGTTCTTATGTCCATGATTATTCCTCGAAACTATACCTTTGATGATTTTAATTCATTTCAGTCCATACCGTGCGCTCTCTATACTGGCACCTCATCTCATTTTTGAGGAAAACCCCCATGGCCGTGGCGTTAAGCCGTGTTACGCCTGCCGTTGTGCAACGACTCCAGGTCCCGGTGCAGGTACTGCTCTACGCGGGACTGTTTGTTTTCGCGGAATATCTTGTCGGCTGGCTGCATCTGCCGCTGCCCGCCAATCTTGTCGGGATGCTGCTGATGCTGACGCTTATTCTGTGCCGCGTGATCCCCCTTAACTGGGTGCGCGCCGGGGCGCGCTGGCTGCTGGCGGAAATGCTGCTGTTCTTTGTTCCTGCCGTGGTGGCGGTGGTGAACTATGCGCAGCTGCTGATGGTGGACGGCTGGCGAATCTTTGCGGTTATCGCGCTGAGTACGCTGATGGTGCTGGGGACGACCGCCTGGGTGGTGGATAAAGTGTATCGCTTTGAAATCAGCAGGCACAAACATGACTAACTTTCAGGTAAGCGTCCTGTGCCTGATTGCGACGCTGGCGATCTACTTCGCCAACAAGCGGCTGTATCGCCGCTTTCACGCCCTGCCGCTGATGCCGCTGGTCTTCACGCCGATCCTGCTGGTGCTGATGCTGGTCTTCGGCCACATCTCCTGGCAGAACTACATTGGCGAATCCCACTGGCTGCTGTGGCTGCTCGGCCCGGCGACCATCGCTTTTGCCGTCCCCGTTTACGACAACCTCGCCATTATAAAACGCCACTGGATGTCGCTCAGCGCGGGTGTAATCACCGCCACGGTGGTCGCGGTATGCAGCTCCGTCTGGCTGGCGCGGCTGTTTACGCTGCCCGATGAAATTCAGCGCAGCCTGGCCGTGCGTTCGGTGACCACGCCGTTTGCGCTGGCGGCCGCTAAACCGCTCGGCGGGCAGCCGGACCTGGTGGCGCTGTTTGTGGTGGTGACGGGCGTCTTTGGGATGGCCGTCGGCGATATGTTGTTCCTGCGCTTGTCGATCCGTGAAGGGATGGCGAAAGGCGCGGGGTTTGGCGCGGCTTCGCACGGGGCGGGCACGGCACGTTCGTATGAGCTGGGACAGCAGGAGGGCGTTGTCGCGAGCCTGGTGATGATGCTCTCAGGCGTAGTGATGGTGCTGATTGCGCCGCTGGTGGCGTGGGTGATGTTTTAAGCTCCCCGGCCAGAATGACCGGGGAGAAAGGTTTAGTGCGCGCGGCCCTGCTCAACGCCCAGGCCAGTTTGTGAACGGATAAACTGGGCGCGGAATTTCTCACGCTCCAGGTTACCCTCCGGCGAATTGTCGGTGGCCGAGAAGAACCAGATGCCAATAAACGCCACGGCGATCGAGAACAGCGCCGGGTATTCATACGGGAAGATAGCGCTTGCGTGACCGAGGATCTGCACCCAGATGGTCGGGCCCAGAATCATCAGGATCACCGCCGTCAGCAGCCCCAGCCAGCCGCCAATCATCGCGCCGCGCGTGGTCAGCTTCGACCAGTACATGGAGAGCAGGATGATCGGGAAGTTGCAGCTTGCCGCAATCGAAAAGGCCAGCCCCACCATAAAGGCGATGTTCTGCTTCTCAAACAGAATGCCTAACAGAATCGCCACGACGCCCAGCACCAGCACGGTGATTTTCGAGACCTTCAGCTCGTCGCGCTCGCTCGCGCCTTTGCGGAAGACGTTGGCGTAGAGGTCATGCGACACCGCAGACGCGCCGGCCAGCGTCAGCCCTGCAACCACCGCAAGAATGGTGGCGAAGGCCACGGCGGAGATAAAGCCGAGGAACAGGTTACCGCCCACCGCGTCAGCCAGGTGCACCGCCGCCATGTTGTTACCGCCAATCAGCGCGCCCGCCGCGTCTTTAAACGCCGGGTTCGCCCCCACCAGCATGATCGCGCCAAAGCCGATGATAAAGGTCAGGATGTAGAAATAACCCATGAAACCGGTGGCGTAAAAGACGCTCTTGCGCGCTTCACGCGCATCGCTCACGGTGAAGAAGCGCATCAAAATGTGCGGTAAACCTGCGGTACCGAACATCAGGCCGAGACCGAGCGAGAGCGCGGATATCGGGTCTTTCACCAGCCCGCCGGGGCTCATGATCGCTTCCCCTTTCGGGTGGACCGCCATGGCTTCGGTAAACAGGTTATTGAAGCTGAACCCGACGTGCTTCATCACCATAAAGGCCATAAAGCTGGCGCCGAACAGCAGCAGGACGGCTTTGATGATCTGCACCCATGTGGTGGCGAGCATGCCGCCGAACAGGACGTACATCACCATCAGCACGCCCACCAGCACCACCGCGACGTGGTAGTTCAGGCCGAACAGCAGTTCGATCAATTTACCCGCGCCGACCATCTGCGCAATCAGGTACAGTGCCACCACCACCAGCGAACCGCAGGCGGAGAGGGTGCGAATCGGCCCCTGCTTCAGGCGATACGAGGCCACGTCTGCGAAGGTATAGCGGCCCAGGTTACGCAGGCGCTCGGCAATCAGGAACAGGATGATCGGCCAGCCGACGAGGAAGCCGAGAGAGTAGATCAGGCCGTCATAGCCGGAGGTGTAGACCAGCGCGGAGATCCCGAGGAAAGAGGCGGCGGACATAAAGTCACCCGCAATCGCCAGCCCGTTCTGGAAGCCGGTAATGTTGCCGCCTGCGGTGTAGTAATCGTTACGGGAGCGCACGCGTTTCGACGCCCAGTAAGTGATGTACAGCGTCAGCAGGACGAAAATCAGGAACATCACAATGGCCTGCCAGTTGGTTGGCTGGCGCTGTACTTCGCCGGTAATGGCATCCGCCGCGTGGGCGGCAAAGGGAAGCGTGGCGGCGAGCGCCGTCAGAACTCTCTTCATGATGCTTTTACCTCTTGCAGTACCGCTTTATTAAGTCGATCGAATTCACCGTTCGCGCGCCAGACGTAGACGCCGGTCAGCAGGAATGAAATCACAATCACGCCAATGCCAATCGGAATACCGCGCGTCACGCTGGTCCCCTCGTGCAGCGGGGTGCCCAGCCAGTGCGGGGCAAAGGCGATCAGCAGAATAAAGCCGACGTAGATAACCAGCATGATGATGGAAAGGATGAAGGCAAACCGTTGCCGCTTATCGACGAGCTCCCTGTAGTGCGCACTATTCTCTATCTGCTGACAAATATCGTTATTCATCACAGAGTCTCCAGAAGTATTTGTAGGGGAGGTTTTATTGTTCCCTCTCCCTTGAGGGAGAGGGTTAGGGTAAGGGGGTTACGATGGCATCGCGATGGCCTGCTTCTCTTCGAGCAGTTTTTCCACCACGCCAGGGTCCGCGAGCGTTGAGGTATCACCGAGGTTGCTGGTGTCTCCAGCCGCGATTTTGCGCAAGATACGACGCATAATTTTGCCGGAACGGGTTTTCGGCAGCGAGTCGGTCCAGTGCAGCACGTCCGGCGTCGCCAGCGGGCCAATCTCTTTACGTACCCAGTTGCGCACCTCAGCGTAGAGCTCTGGCGACGGTTCTTCACCGTGGTTCAGAGTGACATAGGCGTAAATCGCCTGGCCTTTGATGTTATGCGGAATGCCCACAACCGCCGCTTCGGCAATCTTCGGATGCGACACTAGCGCCGATTCAATCTCAGCGGTGCCCAGACGGTGACCGGAGACGTTCAGCACGTCGTCCACGCGCCCGGTTATCCAGTAATAGCCATCTTCGTCACGACGCGCGCCGTCGCCGCTGAAGTACATGTTTTTAAAGGTCGAGAAGTAGGTCTGCTCGAAGCGATCGTGATCGCCGAACAGGGTACGCGCCTGACCCGGCCAGGAGTCCGTGATCACCAGGTTGCCTTCGGTGGCGCCTTCCAGCGGGTTGCCTTCGTTATCCACCAGCGCAGGCTGCACGCCGAAGAACGGACGGGTTGCGGAACCGGCCTTCAGCTGCGTGGCGCCCGGCATTGGGGTGATCATGAAGCCGCCGGTTTCGGTCTGCCACCAGGTGTCCATTACCGGGCATTTCTCGTTGCCGATTTTCTTCCAGTACCACTCCCAGGCTTCCGGGTTGATTGGCTCGCCCACGGAACCGAGGATGCGCAATGAAGAGCGGTCGGTGCCTTCGATGGCTTTATCGCCTTCCGCCATCAGTGCGCGGATCGCCGTTGGTGCGGTGTAGAGAATGTTGACCTGGTGTTTGTCGACCACCTGGCACATCCGCGCCGGGGTCGGCCAGTTCGGTACGCCCTCAAACATCAGCGTTGTTGCGCCACAGGCCAGCGGGCCGTACAGCAGATAGCTATGTCCGGTAACCCAGCCCACGTCGGCGGTACACCAGTAGATGTCGCCCGGATGGTAGTCGAAGACGTATTTGAAGGTGGTGGCCGCATAGACCAGATAGCCGCCGGTGGTGTGCAGAACGCCTTTCGGCTTACCGGTCGAGCCGGAGGTGTAAAGAATGAACAGCGGATCTTCTGCGTTCATCTCTTCAGGCTGATGCTGGTCGCTCGCTTTCTCAATCAGGTCGCTCCACCACAGGTCGCGCCCCTCGTTCCAGTCGATTTTGCCGCCGGTACGCTTAAGGACGATGACGTTACTGACCGTTTTGACGTTCGGGTTTTTCAGCGCTTCGTCGACGTTTTTCTTCAGTGGGATACCGCGCCCGGCGCGCACGCCTTCATCGGCGGTGATCACCAGTTTTGAACTGGAATCGACAATACGGCCCGCTACCGCCTCTGGCGAGAACCCGCCAAAAATCACCGAGTGGATCGCGCCGATACGCGCGCAGGCCAGCATGGCCACCGCCGCTTCCGGCACCATCGGCATATAGATAGCGACCACGTCGCCTTTTTTAATGCCTTTATCCAGCAGGACGTTGGCGAAGCGGCACACGTCGCGGTGCAGCTCTTTGTAGGTAATGTGTTTGCTCTGCGAGGCGTCATCGCCTTCCCAGATGATGGCCGTCTCATTCCCGCGCTCGGCGAGATGACGATCGAGGCAGTTCGCCGCCAGGTTCAGGGTGCCATCTTCATACCATTTAATGGAGACATTGCCGGGTGCAAAGGAGGTGTTCTTCACCTTCTGATAAGGTTTGATCCAGTCAAGGATATGGCCCTGCTCACCCCAGAAGGTGTCCGGGGCGGTGATAGATTGCTGATATTTCTCGTGGTACTGCTCCGGGGTGATCAGGCAACGGTCCGCAATGTTTGCGGGAATGTCATGTTTGTGTATTTGGCTCATGGCTTTTTTTCTCCTTGTAAGATGTTAATAATATGTCGCAAAAACGTTAATTGTAGGGGCTTTACAAGCTTTGTTTATTATTTGGGCTGCAGATCACGCATTGTTTGAAGAGTATGAAAATTGAGCGAATGAATCTTTGAAGGGAAATAATTTATGCAGACGATTATTCACATTTATGTTTAAAAAAGCGTTTTTATAACAAAAGGTTATTTATCAGAATTAGAACAAACTCCCGTCATCGTCGCTTTTGTGAGTGAAACGCGTCGTTCTTTAAGGCTTGCGCAACAGGTCGCGCAAATGATACTCATACGCCGCGTTAAAAAATCCCATAAACCAACGCAACACAATTCATACCCTTTCAGTATGTCTCCATATTCATGCAGTTTGAGTGAATAAGGCGCTTCATTGAGGAAGTCAGTTTCTATGAAAAACGTTAAAGTCAGCCTTGCCTGGCAGATCTTAATCGCCCTTGTGCTGGGCATCTTGCTGGGCAGTTACCTCCACTATCATAGCGACAGCCGCGAATGGCTGATTGCGAACCTGCTTTCACCGGCAGGGGATATCTTTATTCATCTGATCAAGATGATTGTGGTACCGATTGTGATCTCGACGCTGGTGGTCGGTATTGCGGGCGTCGGCGATGCGAAGCAGTTAGGCCGTATTGGCGCGAAAACCATTATCTATTTCGAAGTGATCACTACGGTTGCGATTATCCTCGGTATCACGCTGGCGAACGTGTTCCAGCCGGGTTCCGGGATTGATATGTCGCAGCTGGCGACGGTGGATATTTCGAAATACCAAAGCACGACCGCTGACGTGCAAAGCCATGCGCACGGCCTGATGGGCACTATCCTGTCGCTGGTGCCGACCAACATTGTGGCGTCAATGGCGAAGGGCGAGATGTTGCCTATCATCTTCTTCTCGGTGCTGTTCGGTCTGGGGCTCTCTTCCCTGCCGGCGACGCACCGTGAGCCGCTGGTGACCGTGTTCCGCTCTATCTCTGAAACCATGTTTAAAGTGACGCACATGGTGATGCGTTATGCGCCGGTAGGGGTGTTTGCGCTTATCGCCGTCACCGTGGCGAACTTCGGTTTTGCCTCCCTGTGGCCGCTGGCGAAGCTGGTGCTCCTGGTGCACTTCGCCATTCTGTTCTTCGCGCTGGTGGTGCTGGGGATCGTGGCGCGTCTGTGCGGGCTGAGCATCTGGATCCTGATTCGCATCCTGAAAGACGAGCTGATTCTGGCGTACTCCACGGCAAGTTCTGAGAGCGTGCTGCCTCGCATCATTGAGAAGATGGAAGCCTACGGTGCGCCAGCTTCTATTACCAGCTTCGTGGTACCGACCGGCTATTCCTTTAACCTGGACGGTTCGACGCTGTACCAGAGCATCGCCGCTATCTTTATTGCGCAGCTGTACGGTATTGACCTGTCGCTGTGGCAGGAGATCGTGCTGGTGCTGACGCTGATGGTGACGTCCAAAGGTATTGCAGGCGTTCCAGGCGTCTCCTTCGTGGTGCTGCTGGCGACGCTTGGCAGCGTCGGTATTCCGCTGGAAGGTCTGGCGTTTATCGCCGGTGTGGACCGTATCCTCGACATGGCGCGTACCGCGCTGAACGTGGTGGGGAATGCCCTGGCGGTGCTAGTTATCGCCAAGTGGGAACACAAATTCGATCGTAAAAAAGCGCTGGCGTATGAACGCGAGGTGCTGGGTCGTTTTGATAAGACTGCTGACCAGTAATGTAACGTTTTCTTCCCTCTCCCCTTTGGGGAGAGGGTTAGGGTGAGGGGATTTTATTCCCCGCTCAACGCATCAAACTCTTCGCACCCCGTATCAAACCCTTCCGTACAGCTCAGGTTCAACCAGTACAGCGCTTTCTGTTTATTGGGCGTGATAAAGCCTTTCTCACCCTGCCTGAACAACATCCCTGCCCAGTACTCGGCGTAGCCCGTGCGTGAAAGTGCCGAGCTCCGCTTGAACCACGAGGCGGCCTGCACGTCGTCCTGGGCCACTTCAACGCCGTTGGCATAAATCAGCCCCAGCAGCATTTGCGCATCTACCGCAGAGTCGTTGTCGATATCTTCAGTCGCCGTTTGCAGCAGTTTGATGGCCTGGGGATAGTCGGTTGTACCAGCCTGAGTGTTGACCAGCACGCGCGCCAGCATGATCGCGCCGCGTTTGCTGCCCGCGATGGTTGCCTGCTGTGCCAGTGCCTTAGCTTGCGCATAATTTCCCTGGGTAAAGAGGATTTGCGAGAGAAGCCCCATGGCATCGACATCGCCGCCTTTAGCGGCTTTCTCGGCCCACAGAGCGGCCTGCTTAATGTCACCAGAGCTGAAGTACGTATCGGCAAGATAATACTGGGCGCGGGCATCGCCGGCTTCTGCCTGTTTCAGATACTGGCTGCCTATCTCATCCGCGCGGGCGAAGGACGTTAAAAACACTAACAACAGAAAAATGGCTTTCATGGACTCTTATCATCTGGGTACACGCCGCGCAGTATAATCGCGGTGGCGAAAGAAAAAAATGGGTGCATTAAGACCTCAGCATCCTGCAAGCCGGGCGGAACCGTGGTTCCGCCCGTAGAGGTTAGCCTGGGTTGCAGGCTAATTTTGCCGCCACCTCCTGATGTTCACCCTTTATTGAAAACTCGCATAACTTACCTCGAGTAATAAAGGTAAAGATCACTATCGTCAGGCAAATAATAAAGACGATGCCTAACGCAGTTTTTAATGGCGTCATGCCTTTTACTCCTTGTCAAAAAAAGAATAAGAGGCTACTCTCAACTTGTTCGGAGTTGAGGGAGTAGCCTCGGGTAAATGAAAATTTCCCGGGGCTTTCTACTTTCTGTCCCTCAACAATGCTCAAGACAGAAAGTCTTAAGCACCCGCCGCACATCTTATCCCTCTGAATTAAAATGCAAAGATGTAATTATTTTTCGCGAAAATTACATTATTTCTGCGAGCCGCTTTCCAGAACAATAATTAATATCGTTGATGAGTTAATCGGAAATAAAAAGGGAGTGAATATTTCACTCCCTTTATTCATCGATGAATTAACGGCTTCACCCCATTGCGCTTTCGCGCAGCCGGGCTTTCAGCTTGTTATATTCGTCGATGACATACTGTTCCGCAGCGTGCTGATCCGCAATCGGCTCCACGCGTACGGCGCAGTATTTATACTCCGGCGTTTTGGTTATCGGGCTTAAGTTCTCCGTGACCAGCTCGTTACAGGCGCCAATCCACCACTGGTAGGTCATATAGACCGCCCCTTTGTTCGGACGATCGCTGACCTGCGCACGGGTAATGATCCGGCCTTTGCGCGAATTCACCCACACCAGCGCTTCATCCTCAATGCCGAGGCGCTCTGCGTCGGCGGTGTTGATTTGCGCGTAGCCCGGTTCGTCCGCCAGCGCCGCCAGCGCGGCGCAGTTGCCCGTCATCGAACGGCAGGAGTAGTGGCCCACTTCACGCACGGTGGAGAGCACCATCGGATACTCATCGGTGAGTTTATCGATCGGCGCGACCCAGTCGCAGGTGAAGAACTGCGCCAGCCCGTTCGGGGTGTCGAACTTCTCTTTAAAGAGGTATGACGTCCCCTGATCGGCTTCGGACTCATCGCGACACGGCCACTGGATATACCCAAGCTCACCCATTTTTTCATAGGTGGCGCCGTAGAAGTCAGGACACACACTGCGCAACTCGTCCCAGATCTCCTGGGTGTTGTTGTAGTGCATCGGGTAGCCCATGCGGGTGGCGATTTCACTGATGATCTGCCAGTCCGTTTTCAGGTCCCACTTCGGATCGACCGCCTTAAAGAAGCGCTGGAAGCCGCGGTCCGCCGCCGTGTAGACGCCTTCATGCTCGCCCCACGAGGTCGACGGTAAAATCACATCCGCCGCCGCCGCGGTTTTGGTCATGAAAATATCCTGGACAATCACCAGCTCCAGATCCTCAAACCCTTTGCGCACCGCAGAGAGCTCTGCGTCGGTCTGGAGCGGATCTTCACCCATGATGTAGGCCGCACGCACTTCGCCGTGCGCCGCGCGGTGCGGCAACTCGCTGATGCGATATCCGGTGTGTTCTGGCAGGCTTTCCACGCCCCAGGCCTTCGCGAATTTCTCGCGGTTTTCCGGGAACTTCACGTACTGGTAGCCCGGGTAGGTGTCCGGCAGCGCGCCCATATCGCAGGCGCCCTGGACGTTATTCTGACCGCGTACCGGGTTGACGCCGACGTGCGCTTTACCCAGATTGCCGGTCAGCATCGCGAGACTCGTCAGAGAACGCACGGTTTCCACGCCCTGATAGAACTGGGTCACGCCCATGCCCCACAGGATGGCGGCGGTTTTCGCCCCGGCATACATCCGTGCCGCCTGGCGGATCTCCTGCGCGCTGACGCCGGTGATCGTTTCCACCGACTCTGGCGTATAGCCTTCGACAATTTTCCTATACTCTTCAAAGCCTTCCGTACGGGTCGCGACAAACGCCTGGTCGTACAGGTTCTCCTCAATAATGACGTGCCCCATTGCGTTCAACAGCGCGATGTTCGAGCCGTTTTTCAACGCGATGTGCATATCCGCAATGCGCGCGGTTTCAATTTTGCGCGGATCGCAGACGATGATTTTCGCCCCATTCTGTTTAGCGCGAATAACGTGGTTCGCGACGATAGGGTGAGAATCCGCAGGGTTATAACCAAAGATGAAGACGAGATCGGTGTTATCTATCTCGTTGATGGCATTACTCATTGCGCCGTTACCGACCGACTGGTGCAGACCTGCAACCGATGGGCCGTGTCAGACGCGAGCGCAGCAGTCGACGTTATTGGTACCAATAACGGCGCGCGCGAATTTTTGCATCACATAGTTGGTTTCATTTCCCGTCCCGCGGGAAGAGCCGGTAGTCTGGATGGCATCCGGGCCATACTTGGCCTTGATGGCGCTTAGGCGCGTGGCGACGTAATCCAGCGCCTCGTTCCAGGAGACGGCTTCCAGCTTGCCGCCGCGCTCGCGGCGGATCATAGGGGTTTTCAGGCGCGGGGTGAGGATTTGGGTATCGTTAATAAAATCCCAGCCGTAGTAACCTTTCAGGCACAGCGTGCCCTGGTTGGTTTTCCCCTGTGCGGCCTCCGCCCGGACGATTTTGCCGTTATCGACCACCAGGTGGATCTTGCAACCTGATGCACAATAAGGGCAAACCGTGACGACTTTTTTCATCAGTCTGCTCCAGTTAATCGAATCATTCGCACCCACTATGCAGCTTCTATGCCATGTTTTTTGTATGGGTATACCCTGACTTTACGGTCCCTTCGCGGTGAAAACCCTGACAAAAAGCAGTCAATCGTCAAAATTGACGTGTCGACAGGGCAGCGGATGTGACATGGGTTGAATTTCCGTCACTGAAAAAACCATTTGACTGGAGCCGACGGCAGAATGGTTCAGACTTAACATAATCCCCTGACGGAAGCATACGATGAAACCGGCGATCCTGGTGGTTGATGACGATACGGCAGTCTGCGAACTGCTTCAGGACGTGCTGAGCGAGCACGTCTTTAGCGTGCTTGTCTGCCATAACGGCCAGGATGCACTGCGGCAGGTACAGCAGGAGCCGAATATCGCGCTGGTGCTGCTGGATATGATGCTGCCGGATATCAACGGCTTACAGGTTTTGCTGCAGCTGCAAAAGCAGCGCCCGGCGCTACCGGTGATCATGTTAACCGGGCTAGGCAGTGAGTCAGACGTGGTGGTGGGGCTGGAGATGGGGGCCGACGATTATATTGGCAAACCGTTCAACCCGCGCGTGGTGGTCGCCCGCGTAAAAGCGGTATTGCGGCGTACGGGCGTGCTGGCTGCGGAAGTCCCCGCAGCGCCCGTAGCGGGCATTGCTTTTAACGGATGGACGCTCGATACCACCCGCTGTGAGCTGAGCGATCCGCAGCGTAATCCTGTCCCCTTAACCCAGGGCGAGTACGGCCTGCTGCTGGCGCTCACGCAAAATGCCCGTCGGGTGCTGAGCCGTGACCGGCTGCTTGAGCTGACCCACAGCGAAAGCGCCGACGTGTTCGATCGCACGATTGACGTGTTGATCATGCGCCTGCGCCGGAAGATTGAGGCCAACCCGCATCAGCCTGCGCTCATCAAAACTATCCGCGGGCTGGGCTATGTGTTTGCCACCGATGTTTCCCATAGCGAGAAAGCGGCCTAGGTATTCTCTTTGATAAACAGCTGCAGCTCGGCCAGCGTTTTCGCGCCGTCAATCGCGTTGGCCGCCAGCAGGCTGGCCCGCGCGCAGGCGTGTGCCAGATAAATGCTCTCCGTGAGCGGGAGCGATTCGTGGCAGCCGTATAAAAACCCCGCGCAAAACGCATCGCCCGCACCGACGCTGCCGACAATGTCCTTCTGCTCCAGTAGCCATGAGGGGAGCCAGCGACCTTGCTCACCCGGCGCTTCGCCCCATGCGCCTTCCGGACAGTGGATCACCACCCGCTGACGCACGCCTGCCGCCAGCAGCTGCGTCGCGGCATCGGCGATATGGGCGATATTCAGCGCATCGTCGGCGTCGCGCATCTCCAGTCCGCTAAACTCCCCGGCTTCCAGCTCGTTAATCACCAGATAATCAAGGTGGCGTAGGGCAGGGAGCACCAGCGGCTGATAGCGCGGGTCGCCCTTGCGGGACACCAGATCGAGCGACGTTTCATACCCCTGGTCGCGCATCTGCGCCAGCAGCCGCGCGCTGCGGGTACCAAACTCGTCATCGGGCATATCCAGGCTGTCGAGCAGCAGCAGGTAGCCGAGATGGAAGATCTTCATCGATCCGTCTAAGCGATCGAAGGCGGGAAGATCCAGCAGGCGGTTGGCGCCCGGCGAGTGGAAAAAGGTGCGCTGTCCGCTGGGATCGGTCATTACCTGCGACATGGAGGTCGGTGCAAAGGTGGTGCGCTGAACGCGCTGACGGTTGACGTGGTACTGGTCGAGCATCGCCAGAATGTAATCCCCGTCGCCGTCTTCGCCAATCAGCCCCACCGCCTGCAGCGGCAGGCCAACGTGCATTTTCGCCAGCGTCAGCAGCACGTTGAGCGGCGCGCCGCCGGTTGAGCGTTCGCTGTGGGTGATTTCCGCCAGCCAGCCGCGCTCCGGCCACTGCACGATCTGGTGGACGTGATCCACCAGCATGTTGCCTGCGGCAATGATCCCTTTACGTTCCATCAGGCTTTCCCCGCGCTGCCGAAGATGCGCATCTGTTCGGCGACCGTATCGGTAATCGCCTCTTCTATCCCCAGCAGCAGCTCGGCAAATTCATCGTACAGCGGCTGGCGGTTCGCCATGCGCTGCTCAACGGCGGCGAGTGCGGCCTGCGACATGCCGGTGTAGAAGTTGATTTTATGAATGCCGAGCTCGATGGCGCGGCGGAAGTCGGCATCGCTAATCCCGGAGCCGCCGTGTAAAACCAGCGGCAGCCCCGTCTGCTGGCGAATGGCGTCCAGGCGTGGGAAATCAAGCTTTGGCTCGCCCTTGTATTTGCCGTGCGCGTTGCCGATGGCAACCGCCAGCGCGTCGATGCCGGTTGAATCGACAAATTCGCGCGCCAGCTGCGGGTCGGTAAAGAAGGCTTCATCCGCATGCCCGTACAGCGCGCCGCCTTCATCGCCACCGACCGCGCCCAGCTCCGCTTCCACCGACACGCCGACCGCGTGGCACATCTTCACCACCTCCCGCGTCTGGCGAATGTTCTCCTCATAGCTCAGCGTAGAGCCGTCGAACATCACCGAGCTGAACCCTAAGCGCAGGGCGCGCACCACCGCCTCGAAATGCAGGCCGTGGTCGAGATTGAGCACCACGGGGATATCGTGACGGGCGGCTTCGAACTTAACCGCTTCGACAAGCGAATCCAGAGACACGTACTTAAAGTGTACTTCGGCGATGTTGATGATAAACGGCGAGCGTTCCTGCTTCGCGGCGGCGAACAGCGCGCGCAGGAAGTGGGAGTCGAGCACGTTAAACGCGCCCAGCGCGTAGCGATGCGCCCTGGCGTGCTCCAGACCGTCGGCAAGAGAGATCAATGGCATCATTTACTCCTTATATCCGAAACAGGTTGTACTCGTTGCACAGCACCAGCAGCGCCGGTTCGTCTTCTTCGATGTTGTTATAGCGGGCAACGGGCTGCAAAAAGTGGTTATCGTGCTCGTCGTCGTTTACCGATGACACCTCCCCAACCAGCACGTCGCCGAAGCCGCGTTCGCCCCAGAAGCTGTGGTACAGAGTGGGTGTCAGACAGATGCTTTCCCCTGGCATGAGGCGCAGCTGGCTGCCGGGCGCGTGGGTCTGACGACAGCCGTCGACGGTGACCGTCACGTCGGTGTTTTCCGTCTCTTCATGCGCCCCGGCATTCCATAACTCAATAATCAGATTCCCGCCGCCCCGGTTGATGATGTCTTCCCGCTTGCGCCAGTGAAAATGCATCGGCGTCACCTGGCCGTCGCGCACGTGCATAATTTTTTCGGCATAGCACTTTTCATAAGGCACGCCGTTGGGCGAGCCGTTGCGCAGGGTAAACAGCGTCAGGCCCTCAGCGGCAAAGCTGTTGCCGCCGAACGCCGTCACGTCCCAGCCGAGCTTGAGGTCGAACACTTCCTGCCATGCTGCCTGGTCAAGCTGCTGCCATTTTGTGGGCGGGAAGCTGGCAAACGGCGGGAGATGCACGTCGTGCATGGAAAAGAACTGTCGCGTGTGGCCGAGAATTTCATTGATGTCGGAGCGTTTCATGGGGACTCCTTGAAAACAGTTCCCTCTCCCTGCGGGAGAGGGAAAAGGATCATTTAACCGTCCAGCCCTTATACGTGCCGACGTTCTTTTTATCGATCATCGTCACCGGGATCAGCACGGGCGCTTTCGGCGCAGGTTTGCCCTGTAGAATGTCATAGCCGATCTCCACCGCTTTTGCCGCCATGACCTGCGGATCCTGCGCTGGGGTCGCGACAAACAGTGAGTTTTCGCGCTTCAGCGCTTCCTCGCCGTCCGGGCTGCCATCGACGCCGACGATAAAGAACTCGTTGCGCTGAGCCTGCTTCGCGGCCAGATCGGCGCCGATCGCCGTCGGATCGTTAATCGCAAACACGCCGTCGATCTTCGGATTGGCCGCCAGCAGGGAGGTCATGACTTCCAGACCGCCTTCACGACTGCCCTTGGCGTTCTGGTTATCCGAGAGCACCTTGATATCCGGATGTTTTTTGAATTCCGTCTGACAACCTTCCACGCGGTTTTGCACCGCAGAGACCGGCGGTCCGTTGATGATCACCACGTTGCCTTTGCCTTTCAGGCGATCGGTAATGTACTTACAGGCCATTTCGCCCGCCTGGGTGTTATCGGAGGTGATGGTCGCATCCGCCCCTTCCGCCGCCACGTCAACCGCAACGACCACGATCCCGGCGTCCTTCGCGCGCTTCACCGCCGGGCCGATCCCTTTGGAATCCGCAGCGTTGAGGATGATCATGTCCACCTTCGCGGCGATGAAGTTATCGATCTGCGCCACCTGCTGGCCCAGATCGTAACCGCTGGAGACCAGCGTCACCTTGACGTTATCGCCAGCCAGCTTGCGCGCTTCCAGCTCGGCACCTTTGGTGATCTGCACGAAGAACGGGTTGGCCAGGTCGCCCACCGTCACGCCGATGGACTTCAGATCTTTTGCCTGCGCAAACGGCGTTGCGGCAAGCAGTGCGCCAGCACAGAGCGCGGTTACTAACGGTTTCAAACGCATAGGGTTTTCCTCGAAGCTGTAGGGTGTTGTTGTTATGCACTTTGATGGTGTCGGGTACGGTATTTGTCGATCAGCACCGCTATGATGATCACCGCCCCTTTGATCACCAGCTGCCAGAAGTAGGAGACGCCCATCAGCGTCATGCCGTTGTTGAGGGTGGCGATGATCAGCGCGCCAACCAGCGTGCCGGTGATCGTGCCGATCCCGCCGACGAAGCTGGTGCCGCCGAGGATCACCGCCGCAATCGCGTCAAGCTCATAACCCATACCGAGGTTGCCGTTGGCGCTGTAGAGGCGCGAGGCGCTCATCACGCCGCCAAGCCCGGAGAGCAGGCCACTCATGCCGTAGACAAACAGCAGCACCAGCCAGACCTTGATGCCGGTCAGTCGCGCCGCCTGCATGTTGCCGCCCACCGCATAGATATGTACGCCGAGCGTGGTGCGGCGCAGGATGAACCAGCAAACCGCAATCACCGCGAGGGCAATGACAACCAGCCACGGGATCGGGCCGAGGTAGTTATTGCCGATCCACTCGAAGTTAATATTGGAGTTAATGACCGTCGTGCCGTCCGCCAGCAGATAGGCCGCGCCGCGCAGCGCCGTATAGGTGCCGAGCGTCACGATGAAGGGCGGCAGCCCGGCAAAGGCCACCAGCGCGCCGTTGAACAGCCCCAGCACCATGCCGAGCATTAGCGCAGCCGGAATGGAGAGCATGGCAAATTCAGGGATAAGCGAGACCACCATCGCCGCTACCGCCGTGGTGCCCAGAATCGAGCCCACGGAGAGGTCAATCCCGCCGGTTAAAATGATGAAGGTCATTCCCGCCGCCAGCACGATGTTGATCGACGCCTGACGGGTAATGTTGAGCAGGTTGCTCTCGGTGAAGAAGTTCGGGGCGATAAAGCCAAATACCGCCACTATCAGGATAAGAATCGGCAGGATGCCGACCGTTTGCATCAGATCGCTCATCAGCATTTTTTTGGCGGAGGCGGATTTCGCCACCTGCTGCGGATGGGTTGGAGTTGTCATGATTGCACCGCCTGATGATGAGTGTCGTTCACGCCGGTTGCCAGCGTCATAATGTTTTCCTGAGAGATGTCGCGCCCGTGGAGTTCACCCGCAATGCTGCCTTCCCGCATCACGTACACCCGGTCGCTCATGCCCACCACTTCCGGCAGCTCGCTGGAGATCATTAAAATCGCCACCCCTTTGCGCGCCATCTGGTTCATGATGCGGTAGATCTCGCTTTTCGCGCCGACGTCCACGCCGCGCGTGGGTTCGTCCAGAATCAGAATGCGTGGGCCAATCGCCACCCAGCGGGAGATGAGCAGCTTCTGCTGATTGCCGCCGGACAGCCCGCCCGCGCGCACCTGCGAATGGGGCACGCGGATGTTGAGCAGGGCGATGGCGTCATCGGAAATCGACTGGGCTTTTTTGCGGTTTAACATACCGAAGGTCGCGTCGCGCTCCAGCGTCGCCATGGTGATGTTCTCCTGCGCCGCCAGCTCCAGAAATAGCCCCTGCTCCTTGCGGTTCTCGGTGAGAAAACCGATGCCGTTTTCGATGGCCGCACGCGGAGAGTGGATCACCACCGGCTCGCCGTCGACCTCAATCATGCCGCCGGTGGCCTTACGCACGCCGAAGATGAGCTGCGCCAGCTCGGAGCGTCCGGCCCCCACCAGGCCCGCCAGCCCGACGATTTCGCCGGAACGTACCTGCAGGCTGCAGGGCTGTACTTTTTTACCGTCGGTGAGGTGGTGGACGTTGAGACGCGGGCTGCCGAGGGGAATATCCCGCTCCTTGTTGAACAGATCGCTTAGCGGGCGGCCCACCATCATGCGCACCAGCTCGGAGGCGTTTAGCTTGTCGCGCGTCAGGCTGCCGACGTACTGCCCGTCGCGCAGAACGCTGACGCGGTCAGAGAGTTCATACACTTCCGCCATCCGGTGGCTGATATAGATGATTGCCATCCCTTCATCACGCAGGCGCAAAATCAGTTCAAACAGGCGATGCGTTTCCCGCGAGGAGAGGGCGGCGGTGGGTTCATCCATCACCAGAATGCGGCTGTTACGGTGCAGCGCGCGGGCGATCTCCACCTGCTGCTGCTCGGCGATGGTCAGCTTCATCACCAGATCGGTGGCGCTGAACTGCGCGCCGAGGCGGTCAATCACCGCCTGCGCCTGGGCAGCCATCTCTTTGCGCTGTACCATCCCACCGCGCGACAGCTCGCTGCCAAGAAAGATATTTTCGGCAACGGTCAGGTTGGGCGCGAGCTGCATCTCCTGATAAATCAGGGTAATGCCTGCGGCCAGCGCATCTTTCGGCCCTTTAATGTGAAACGGCTGGCCGTCGATCAGGATCTCGCCGCTGGTGGCGGTATAGGCTCCCGCGAGGATTTTCATCAGCGTGCTTTTTCCCGCGCCGTTTTCGCCCATCAGCGCGTGGATCTCTCCGGGAAAGACCGTCAAATCTACACCCTTGAGCGCGTGGAAACTGCCAAACGTTTTGGCAATGCTGCGCATCTCTAATACCGGGGTTCTGCTCATGGCGGATCTCCTGCGAATGCCGATATCTGCACTTCATCACAGGTGCGTAAATGCAAAATGTCAGAAGCTGTTCATATTTGTCATAGTTATGAAAAGCTAATCGCCATCACATTTTCCTTTTCCCTCTCCCGGTGGGTGAGGGCGCCAAACCGCACAGGAGCCCAAACCCATGCCATCACGCCGTCCGCCCTTTTTCGCCAGCGCCCGAGGCCGCCTGCTGATTTTTAATCTGCTGGTGGTCGCCGTGACGCTGATGGTGAGCGGCGTGGCGGTGCTCGGCTTTCGTCACGCCAGCCAAATCCAGGAGCAGGTTCAGCAGCAAACGCTGGATGACATGACCGGCAGCATGAACCTGGCCCGCGATACCGCCAACGTGGCGACGGCGGCGGTGCGGCTTTCGCAGGTCGTCGGGGCGCTGGAGTACAAAGGCGAAGCCGAGCGCCTGAAGCAGACGCAAATGGCGCTGCGCCGCTCGCTGGAACA
The DNA here is from genome assembly GCF_000762975.1 of Enterobacter sp. UCD-UG_FMILLET. Taxonomy (NCBI): domain Bacteria; kingdom Pseudomonadati; phylum Pseudomonadota; class Gammaproteobacteria; order Enterobacterales; family Enterobacteriaceae; genus Enterobacter; species Enterobacter sp. UCD-UG_FMILLET. The sequence goes on along the minus strand of NZ_JRJC01000047.1, from coordinate 22,463 downwards.
GCTTGCGGATGCGCCGCTGGCGCAGCAGGAGCCAGCGCTGGTGGCGCGCATTATTCAACGAAGCAATGAGCTACAGCAGAGCGTGACGGAGATGCTTGAGCGCGGCCAGCGGCGCCATCTGGAGCGTAACGCGCTGCTGAGTTCGCTGTATCAAAGTCAGAGCTACCTGCGTCATCTTCAGGACATTAACCGCCGTTACGACAGCAACGTGCCGGATGCGCAGCAGCTGATGGAGATGGACCGGCTGATCGCTGCCGCCATCGACACGCCTTCGCCGCGCGCGACCGTTCAGCAGCTGGACGCCGTGGCCGCTGCGCTGCCCCGGAGTGCCGTACAGCCGGTCGTGAAGGAAGTTCTGCCAGATTTTAATGCCGAGTTAGGCAAGCTCGCCCCGCTGTCGAAGCAGCTGGAAGAGAGCGATCTGGCGATAAGCTGGTATATGTTCCACATCAAGGCGCTGGTGGCAATCCTCAACAGCGACATTAATCAGTACGTCGGGCAGGTGGCGCAGGCCTCCCGGCTTCGCACGGCCCAGAGCCATCACGAGCTGCAGTCCATCAGCGTGTTTATCAGCATCTTCGCCGTGCTGGCGCTGATCATTACCGGGTGCGCCTGCTGGTATATCTACCGCAATCTGGCCTCTAACCTGACGGCGATTTCCCGGGCGATGTCGCGCCTTGCTCACGGCGAACAGGATGTCTCCGTTCCCGCCCTCCAGCGGCGAGATGAGCTGGGCGAGCTGGCGCGCGCGTTTAACGTTTTTGCCCGTAATACCGCCTCGCTTGAGCACACCACGCGCCTGCTGAAAGAGAAAACCACGCAGATGGAGATCGACCGCGTTGAGCGTCAGGGGCTGGAAGAGGCGCTGCTGCACAGCCAGAAGATGAAGGCGGTCGGACAGCTGACCGGCGGGCTGGCGCATGATTTTAACAACCTGCTGGCGGTGATCATCGGCAGCCTTGAGCTCACCGACCCCGAATCAAAAGACGCGCCGCGCATTACCCGGGCGCTGAAGGCGGCCGAGCGCGGCGCCTTACTGACGCAGCGCCTGCTGGCGTTTTCCCGCAAGCAATCCCTGACGCCGCATGCGGTAGAGATGCTGCCGCTGCTGGAGAACCTCCGGGAACTGCTGCGACACTCCCTGCCTGCCACCCTGACCCTGGAGATTGAAGCGCAAACCCCGGCGTGGCCCGCGTGGATTGATGTTAGCCAGCTGGAAAACGCCATCATCAATCTGGTAATGAACGCGCGCGATGCGATGGAAGGGCAAAGCGGGGTGATTAAAATCCGCACCTGGAATCAGCGCGTCACCCGCAGCGACGGGCGCAGGCAGGATATGGTGGCGCTGGAGGTGATTGACCGCGGCAGCGGCATGTCGCAGGAGGTAAAATCCCGGGTCTTTGAACCGTTCTTCACTACCAAGCAAACCGGAAGCGGGAGCGGGTTAGGCCTGTCGATGGTCTACGGCTTTGTGCGTCAGTCCGGCGGCCGCGTGGAAATTGAAAGCGCGCCGGGGCAGGGAACGACCGTCCGGCTTCACCTCCCGCGCTCGGTGCTGCCTGCTGCGGCAGACGATGAAGCGCTGTCAGCCACCGCCTCCGTCGATAGCGAGCGGCTGGTGCTGGTGCTGGAAGATGAGGCCGATGTTCGGCAAACCCTGTGCGAGCAGCTGCATCAGCTCGGCTACCTGACGCTGGAAGCGGACAACGGCGAGCAGGCGCTGAATATGCTGGAGGCTTCACCGGATATTGGCATGTTTATCAGCGACCTGATGCTGCCCGGCAGCCTCAGCGGCGCCGAGGTGATTAACCATGTGCGCAGCCATTACCCGCTGCTTCCTGTACTGCTGATCAGCGGCCAGGATCTACGTCCCGCGCATAACCCGCAACTGCCGGACGTTCAGCTACTGCGTAAGCCGTTTACGCGGGTGCAGCTGGCGCAGGCGCTGCGCAAGGTTATGGTAATTTGAGATTCCTCCGCTACCCCGGCTTCCCGCCGTTCATTATCGTAAGGCCAGTTCACCTGCGAGTCTGGCCTTATGAAACGTTACTCAACTGCTCTGTTATTCGGTCTGCTGTCACTCACCAGCCAACTGGCTCATGCCGATATTGTTGATGATGCTATTGGCAACATTCAGCAGGCGATCAACGATGCCTATAACCCCGGCAGCAGCCGCAGCAATGACGACGATCGTTACGATCGCAGCCGTCAAATCGACAGCCGACAGTACGACGATCGTCGTCGGCAGCTCGAAGACAGACGCCGCCGTTTAGATGAACGTCAGCGTCAGCTGGATGACGACAGACGTCGTCTGGAAGAGGATGAGCGGCGGTTAGAAGACGATTACGATCGAGGCTAAGTGCGGCCTGGTGCCCTCTCCCACGGGAGAGGGAGAAAACCTAATCCAGCACCAGCACCATCCCGTCATAGCCCGCTTCTATGCCCTGCGGCAGCGGGTTATCCATCATCCACACGTCAAACTGATGGCTGATGTGCGTCAGGATCACCTGCGGGCAGCCAATCGCCTCGTTTAACGCAATCACGGTATTTAAGTCGCAATGGTTTCGCGGTGTTTCCTCGCGTGGCTCATGGCTGCAGTCGATAATCATCGCCTGCGGCTGGTTGTTGAGCAGGAACTTTACCGTTTTTTCCGGCAATCCGACGGTGTCGGAAAGCCAGGCCACGCGGCTGTGGGCCGACTCCAGCAAATACCCGAAGGTCAGTTTCGAATGGTTGAGCGGCAGCGGCGTGACCCGCAGACCCTGAAGCTCAAACATCACAAAGGGGTCGACCGTGTGGCTGAAATCCAGAATGCCGGGGTGTTTAAACAGGTCGTCGCATCCCGCTTCGTCCGGCGGACCGTAAACCGGAATCGTCGCCCCCACGCCCCAGCGCAGGGGGAACAGCCCCTGAACGTGATCCATATGGTAATGGGTGAGCAAAAACTGCTGGAAGCTGCCCGCCGGCCAGTCGTCCATCAGGTGCGGAATACCCGCGTCCAGCAGGGTCACCGCATCGTTGAATTTCACCACCGCGCTGCACGGGCGACGGCGGTAGTTATCCTGCAGGCGCGCCCGGCGACACGCCGCGCAGTCGCAGCCAAAGACCGGCACCAGCTGGGCGCCACCCGTTCCCGTCAACGTGATGGTCAGACTCATAACGCACCTCTACAGCGGTTTGGTGAATCGGAAATGGCTCTGCGTGTATCCTTCACGAACGTAAAAACGGTGCGCGTCGGTGCGCTTCACGCTGGTGGAAAGTTCGGTCAGCTCCGCGCCGGCCTCTCGTGCCACCTCTTCCGCCCAGGCCAGCAGCTGGCTGCCCACCTTTAACCCGCGCGCCTGCGGCATCACCACCAGCTCCTGGATCTCGCCGATCCAGCGCGCGTGATGGAGATGAAACTGCAGGTGCAGGCCGATCATGCCGATGACCTGCCCGCCCAGTTCGGCAAGCTGATAGCGCATGTTGCGATCCTGCAGATTGGCAAGATAGCCCGCGTGAAACGCCTGATGGTCGAACTCTGCCTGCTTTAACTCGCAGATTAACGCATAAACGATTTGCGCATCGTCGGCAGTAGCGGGGCGAAGCTGGCAGTCAGGCATGCTGTTTCTCCTTCTGGCGGATAAGCGATAAAAAGGTATCGACTGACTGTAGCAAACTTCCGTCGTTATTGAGGATGTGGCAGTCCGACGGGGCATAGCGGGCCGCCCGCTCAAGCCGCTGATCGATCTCACGGGCCGATTCACGCCCCCGACTCTGCAACCGGCTGCGCAGAACGTCCGGCGAAACCTGCAGGCAGACCGGCAGCAGGGCCGCCTCATAGCGGGCGCGAGCCTGTGGCAGATGCGCGCGCGAGCCGTTAACCAGCACGTCGAAGCCCGCGTGCAGCCACAGATCGGTCTCAATGCCGATCCCATAGTAATAACCGTTGGCATGCCAGCTCAGCGCCAGCAGGTTTTGCCCGGCGCGGATGAAAAACTCCTGCTCGCTCAGGGCGATATGATTTTCACTCCCGGCATTGGCCGCGCGGGTAATATAGCGGTGCGCGACCAGCAGCTGCGGATGTTCCCGCTGCCGTAAGGCGGACAGCAGGCTGTCCTTACCGGAGCCCGAGGGCCCCATTAACCAGATGAGCCTTCCCATCAGAACACCCTTTTTCCCTGACGCCAGACGTGGTCGATATGAACATGCTCGCCCTTGCGGTGGGCGAGTACCAGATCCGCGCGTTTACCCTCGGCGATTTCCCCGCGATCCTGAAGATTAAGCGCCGAGGCCGGGTTTTTCGTCACCAGGCGAATCGCCTGCGGCAGCGTGAAGCTGTTGCTCTCGTCCTCGGCAACCCGGAACGCCGCATCCAGCAGGCTGGCGGGGTAGTAGTCGGACGAGAGAATATCCAGCAGGCCGAGGGAGGCGAGCCTGCTTGCCGCCACGTTACCGGAGTGCGAGCCGCCGCGCACGATGTTCGGTGCGCCCATCAGCACGTTCATGCCGTGCCCGCGGGAGGCTTCAGCCGCTTCAAACGTGGTGGGAAATTCGGCGATCACGCTGCCTAGCTGGTGGGATTCGCGCACGTGATCGTGCGTGGCATCGTCATGACTAGCCAGCGCGATATTACGGTCCCGACACATCGCGGCAATCCTGAGACGGTTCGGCTGCGACCACTGCGCGGCAAGCGCCAGCTGCTCCTCCTCGTAGCGGGCCATCTCCGCATCGTTGAGAGAATATTTGCCCTGATAGTATTCACGATACTTTTCAATGTTGGCGAACTGGCGCTGCCCCGGCGAGTGGTCCATCAGGGAGACCAGCGAGACCGGCTCGCGTCCGACCAGCTTTTCAAACAGCGGCAGGGTGGTGTGGTGCGGCAGCTCGCAGCGCAGGTGCAGACGGTGCTCGGCGCGGTTGAGGCCGCGTTTTTGCGTCTCCTCCACGGCGTTGATCATCTTCTCAAGATTCTCCAGGCGATCGCCGCCGTCGCGCACGTCGCCAATCGCCACCGCGTCCAGCACGGTGGTGATGCCGCTGGCGACCATCAGCGCGTCATGGCTGCTCATCGCAGAATGAGCGGGCCAGTCGACCTTCGGGCGAGGGGTGAAGAATTTGTCCAGATTGTCGGTGTGCAGCTCAATCAGCCCCGGCAGCAGCCAGCCGCCTTCACCGTCCATTGCCTCCGGTGAGCGGCTCTGGGTTTCAGCAAACGCGCGAATAACGCCTTCATGGACTTCAACCGAGCCATCAACGACTTCATTTTCCAGCACCAGCCTGACGTTATTGATAATCATGCGTGGACCCCCATCGGGTGTAGTCTGTCCGCCACGCGGCTGCGTACGGCGTCGTCGTGGAAGATCCCGATGATCGCCGCGCCGCGCGCTTTGGCCTGTTCGATCAGCTCCACCACGGCGGCGCTGTTTTTACCGTCGAGCGAGGCGGTGGGTTCATCCAGAAGTAAAATCGGGTAGTCGACAATAAACCCGCGGGCGATATTGACGCGCTGCTGCTCGCCGCCGGAAAAGGTCGACGGGGCGAGGTGCCACAGGCGCTCCGGCACGTTGAGGCGCGTCAGCAGGCTGGCGGCTTTGGCGGCGCAGGCTTCGCGCGGCACGCCGAGATCCAGCAGCGGCTGCATCACCACGTCCAGGGCGGAGATCCGCGGGATCACACGCAGAAACTGGCTGACCCAGCCGATCGTCGTGCGGCGCACGTCCAGCACCTTACGCGCGGGGGCCTGCACCAGATCGACCCACTCATCGTTGTGGCGAATATGAATGTGGCCTTCATCCGGCAGATAGTTGGCGTACAGGGAGCGTAGCAGGGTGGATTTTCCGCTGCCGGAATGGCCGTGCAGCACCACGCATTCGCCGCTGCTGACCTCTAACGAGGCATTTTGCAGCACCGGCAGACGCACGCCGTTTTGCTGGTGGAGCACAAAGGTCTTACTTACGTTTTGTACGTGGATCATGTTGGCCTCTTAGTTCTGCAACACGGACGACACCAGAAGCTGGGTGTACGGATGGTGTGGATCGTCGAGCACGCGGTCGGTTAACCCACTTTCCACCACCTGGCCCTGCTTCATCACCAGCAGACGGTCCGCCAGCAGGCGCGCGACGCCCAGATCATGGGTGACAATCACCACCGCAAGGTTCAGCTCCACCACCAGACCGCGCAGCAGGTCGAGCAGGCGCGCCTGCACCGAGACGTCCAGCCCGCCGGTGGGTTCATCCATAAACACCAGCTTCGGATGGGTGACCAGGTTGCGGGCGATCTGCAGGCGCTGCTGCATCCCGCCGGAGAAGGTGGTGGGCAGGTCGTCGATGCGCGAGGCGGGGATTTCCACATCGATCAGCCAGTGCTGCGCCGTGGCGCGGATGTTGCCGTAGTGGCGCGCGCCGGTGGCCATCAGGCGTTCACCGATGTTGCCCCCGGCGGAGACCTGACGGCGCAGGCCGTCCATCGGGTGCTGATGCACCACGCCCCACTCGGTGCGCAGCAGGCGGCGGCGTTCGGCCTCGCTCATGCCGTACAGCGAGGCGCCCTCATACAGAATGTCGCCGTTCTGCGGCGTCAGGCGCGCGGAGATGGACTTCAGCAGGGTGGTTTTGCCGGAGCCGGACTCGCCGACGATCCCCAGCACTTCGCCCGGCCACAGCTCGAACGAGACGTCGCTGAAGCCTTTGCCCGGCGCATACAGGTGAGTCAGGTGATTAACCGAAAGCAGCGGTTTCATTGGCTTTTCGCCTCGCTCTGTTGGCGGCAGTAATCGGTGTCGGAGCAGACAAACATCCGTTTGCCCGTATCGTCCAGCACCACTTCGTCCAGATAGCTGTGTTTGGATCCGCAGATGGCGCACGGCTCGTCCCACTCCTGCACCGTAAACGGGTGATCGTCGAAATCGAGACTTTCCACGCGGGTGTAAGGCGGAACGGCGTAGATGCGTTTTTCGCGCCCGGCGCCGAAAAGCTGCAGGGCCGGCATCATGTCCATCTTCGGGTTATCGAATTTTGGGATTGGCGACGGGTCCATCACGTAGCGCCCGTTCACCTTCACCGGGTAGGCGTAGGTGGTGGCGATATGGCCAAAGCGGGCGATGTCTTCATAGAGTTTGACCTGCATGACGCCGTACTCTTCCAGCGCGTGCATGGTGCGAGTTTCCGTTTCGCGCGGCTCGATAAAGCGCAGCGGCTCCGGGATCGGCACCTGGAAAATCAAAATCTGATCTTCTGTGAGCGGGGTTTCCGGGATGCGGTGTCGGGTCTGGATCAGCGTGGCGTCTTCGGTTTTTTCGGTGGTATTGACGCCGGTGACGCGCTGGAAGAAGCTGCGGATCGACACGGCGTTAGTGGTGTCGTCGGCGCCCTGATCGATGACCTTCAGCACGTCCGCCTCGCCGATTACGCTGGCGGTGATCTGTATACCGCCCGTGCCCCAGCCGTAGGGCATTGGCATTTCGCGGCCGCCGAACGGCACCTGATAGCCCGGGATCGCCACCGCTTTGAGAATGGCGCGGCGGATCATGCGTTTGGTTTGCTCATCCAGATAGGCAAAGTTGTAGCCGCTTAAGTTAGCCATTGGCGCGCTCCCGTTGCAGGCGTTTCAACAGTTCCAGTTCGGCCTGGAAATCGACGTAGTGCGGCAGCTTGAGGTGCGAGACGAAGCCGGCGGCCTCAACGTTATCCGCGTGGGCCAGCACGAACTCTTCGTCCTGCGCCGGGCCTGCAATGTGCTCGCCGTAGTCCGGTGCCTGCAGGGCGCGGTCAACCAGCGCCATTGCCATGGCCTTGCGCTCGCCCATGCCGAACACCAGCCCGTAGCCGCGGGTAAAGTGCGGGTCTTCATCTTCCGGAGCGACGAAACCGTTGACCATTTCACACTCGGTCATCAGCATTTCGCCGACGTTCACCGCAAAACCCAACTCTTCCGGTACGATCTCAACGTCGATGTAGCCGCTGCGAATTTCGGCGGCAAACGGGTGGTTGCGCCCGTAGCCGCGCTGGGTGGAGTAGGCCAGCGCCAGCAGATAGCCTTCGTCGCCGCGCATCAGCTGCTGCAGGCGGGACGAGCGCGAGCACGGGTAAACCGGCGGCGTGCGGGTGATGTCATCCGGCTGCGCGCCTGAATCTTCTTCCGCCTTCGCCAGGCACTGTTTTGCCAGCAGGCTGAAGACGTGCGGAGACGGTTCCTGTTCGGCGTCGGAAGTGCTGAGCTGCGGCGCTTCGCCGCTCGCCAGCAGGGTAAAATCCAGCAGGCGGTGGGTGTAGTCATAGGTGGGGCCAAGCAGCTGGCCGCCGGGAACGTCTTTATAAACCGCTGAAATGCGGCGTTCCAGACGCATCTGTGCCGTATTCACCGGCTCGCTGACCGCCAGTCTGGCAAGCGTGGTGCGGTAGGCGCGCAGCAGGAAGATGGCTTCCACGCTGTCGCCGCTGGCCTGCTTCAGGGCCAGCGCCGCCAGCTCGCGGTCGGCGATGCCGCCCTCGGTCATCACGCGGTCAACGGCGAGGTTTAACTGCTGTTCAATCTGGGCGACGCTCAGCTCGGGAAGCCGTTCATCGCCCCGTCGTCTGTGCGCCTGTAGCGCATGGGCGGCGGCGATGGCCTTCTCGCCCCCTTTGACGGCAACGTACATCAGCACACCTCCACGTGGGTGGTCCGCGGAATTGCCAGCAGGCGCTCGCCGCAGGTCAGGATCAGGTCAATGCCCAGCGGGAACGGGTGCGGGCGCTCGGTCAGCTCGTGAATGATGCACTCCGGCAGCTGCGGCGCGACCATGCGCTCGTCGGCGATGCCTGCCCCCGTGAGGCGCAGCATGCGGCCGCCGCTCAGGCTGGAGACCTGCAGGATCAGCGTGGCGCTGGTCTCCGGGGCGACGGCGCTGCCTTCGCTCAGGGCGTTCAATTGCTCATGGCTGATTTGCTCATCGGCCACGGCAAAAACCGCCTGCTGGGGCTGATCGACCAGCGGAGCGCTGGTGTGAAAACGCAGGTTCTGGCTGGCGATATCGTTCGACAGCGCGCCCGAGAGCCACACCGGAGTGTCGTTATCGGCAAGCGTCAGCAGCACGCTGGTGGTCGCCAGGTTCAGCGGCAGCCAGCCCTGAGAGAGCTGGTGCAGCGAGACGATCGCGCCCGGCTCGCTCATTGCCTTCAGCAGGCGACGAAAACTGTGTTGGGCATCCTGGACGGCCAGGGTAAAAGCAGGTTGAAGCGTCATGCGTTGTCTCCGCGAACGAGCGTAAAGAAGTCGACCCGGCTGGTGTTCACTTCGCCCTGACGCGCGGCAATGCGCGCGGCGCGGTCGGCTTCCAGCGGGGCAATAAGGGTTTCCATTAACGACTGGAAATAGGGTTGTTCCTGTAAAAGCGCGTCGATCACCGCGCAGCGCTCGGCGTGCGCCTTATCGCGCCCCAGCACGTAGCTGTATCCCAGCGTGCCGCTGTTCAGACGGATCGCGGCGCGGGTGAGGGTGGCGTCTCCGGCGAAGAAGCGCTCGCCGGTGCCGCCCATGCGCGCCTGGATCTGAACAAGGCCGATCTCCGGGGCGCGAAGGGTGTCGTAGTCTGGCGTCAGGCTGAGCGCGTACATGCGGGCAACCAGCGCAGCAGGCTGGCTGTGGGCCAGCACGCGCATCCAGCGCTGTCGGGTGGCGGTATCGAAGTGCATTCAGTGCTCCATGGTGAATTCGATCATGTCGGCGCGGGTCAGGCTGACGGAGTATTCCGTCGCGTCGATCTCGCCGTCACGGTGGTTGAGGGTGCGCACGCAGAGCAGCGGGGCCATATTGGGGATTTCGAGCACCTTGCTCTCTTTCGCCTGCGCGCGACGGGCGCTGATGCGCGTCTGGGTGCGCTTGAGCGCAATGCCGGTCGCATCCTGAAGAAAATCATGCAGCGAGCCGCTGGAGAAATGCTGGAGCACGGGCCAGAGGGCGAGGTCCGCAAAGTAGTGGTCTATCTGGCATACCGCCACGCCGTTAACGCGACGCAGGGTGCGCAGGTGAATGACGTCGTCGCCTTCCTGAATACCCAGCGCGTCCGCCACGTGGCTGGAGGCGGGACGCAATACCGAGAGCAGCTTTTCGCTGGTCGGGTGGCTGCCCTGATCCAGCAGGTTCTGGCTAAAGCGCGCTTGGGCGTTCAGCGGATAGTCGAACGGGCGCATCAGCACCAGCACGCCCACGCCCTGACGGCGCTGGACCCAGCCGCGCTCGACCAGCTGGTCAATGGCGCGACGCAGGGTGTGGCGGTTCACCTCATAGCGGTCGGCAAGCTGCTGCTCGGCGGGCAGGTAGTCCCCGCAGCGGTAGTGCGTGCGCAGCTCCACTTCGAGCTTTGCCGCAATCTCTTGCCAGCGGGTGGGGTAACTGGTCGGATGTCTGGATAAGTGCATACAAAACAAAGCCTCGCTTCTCAGATGAAGTGCTTACGCAAACGTTGAGAGAGGAAATCCAGCAGGCTGACGGTGACGATGATGAGCACCATCAGGGCGCAGGTTTGCTGGAACTGGAAACCGCGAATCGCTTCCCACAGGGTGACGCCAATCCCGCCTGCGCCCACCATGCCGACCACCGTCGCGGAGCGGACGTTGGACTCGAATCGGTACAGGGAGTAGGAGATCAGCAGCGGCATCACCTGAGGCAACACGCCGTAAAGGATCTCTTCGATTTTGTTGGCGCCCGTTGCGCGGATGCCTTCCACCGGGCCGGGCTCGATGGCTTCGACCGCTTCGGAGAGCAGCTTGGAGAGCACGCCGGTGGTGTGGATGAACAGCGCCATCACGCCGGCGAACGGACCCAGGCCAACGGCGACCACGAACAGCATCGCAAAGACCATTTCATTGATGGCGCGACAGGCGTCCATCAGGCGACGCATCGGCTGGTATACCCACCACGGCACGATGTTTTCGGCGCTCATCAGGCCAAACGGAATAGAGAGAATAACGGCCAGCGCGGTGCCCCAGACGGCGATTTGCAGGGTGACCGCCATTTCGCTGAGATAGTCCTGCCACTGGCTGAAGTCCGGCGGGAAGAAGTCGGCGGCGAAGGTCGCCATGTTGCCCGCGTCTTTGAAGAGCAGCAGCGGATCCATTTCCGCGCCCTTCCAGGAGATAACCAGCACCGCCAGCAGGATGGCCCAGCTTATCAGCGAGAACCAGCTGCGCTTAGGCGGCGGGAGTGTGATGGTTTGCATGTTGGCTCCTTTGGGTTTAGTCCCCTCTCCCACAGGGAGAGGGAGAAAGGCACTACTGCACCGCTTTATTCACGCTCGTCATCGCGCCGAGCGCGGCGGTCAGGCGGTCGAGGTCTTCCAGCTGGGCCTCAATTGCGGCCACTTTGCTGGTCTTCTCCTCGTCCTTCAGCCCTTTGTTGTCCTTCACGCCCTGCATCTCTTTAAACAGCGCCAGCTGGCGAATCGGGACCAGCTGCAGATCGCTTGACGGGCGGAACGGTGCCCAGCCCAGACGCGCCAGGACCGCTTTCTCTTCCGGCGTTTTGCCATAGGTCATGAAGAAGTCGTAAACCTTGTCCTTGGTGCTCTCGGAGAGGTTTTTACGCCAGACGATCGGGTCGCCCGGAATCAGCGGCGATTTCCAGATAACCTTGATCTCTTTCAGCTTGTCCGGCGCGGAAGTTTTCAGCTTGTCGAGGTTCTCGGTGTTGTTGGTGGCAACGTCCACCTGCTTGTTGGCCACGGCCAGGGCGTTGGTTTCGTGGCTGGCGTTCACCGTGCGTTTGAAGTCGCTGGCGGAGGCGTTGTTTTTGGCGAAGACGTAGTAGCCAGGGACTAGGTAACCGGAGGTCGAGTTCGGGTCGCCGTTGCCGAAGGTCAGCTCTTTGCGTTTGGCGAGCAGGTCGTTGAGGTTGTTGATCGGGCTGTCTTTGTTGACGATCAGCACGCTCCAGTAGCCCGGGGAGCCATCAGCCGCGACGGTCTGGGCAAAGACCTGGCCGTTCGCGCGGTCCACCGCTTCCATGGCGGAGAGGTTGCCGTACCAGGCGATGTCCACTTTATTAAAGCGCATCCCCTGGATGATGCCCGCGTAGTCCGGGGCGAAGAAGGCGTTCACTTTGATCCCCAGTTTGGTTTCCATATCTTTCAGGAACGGTTCCCACTGAGGCTTCAGGTTTTGCTGTGATTCCGTCGAAATAATGCCGAAGTTCAGCGCTTTTTCCTGCTCTTGTGCATACGCCGGGCTTAACAGGGTGCTGAGGCTGAACATGCTGGTAAAGGCCAGCGCGGCAACGGCTTTGTAGCTCATGTACTTTCCTCGGATCAGGTTTAATTAAGCAGCCTGCGCGTTCTCTTCGACGCGGTTAATGCTGCGGTAGAGATGGTCAAAACGTTCGTTATCAAACTGATGGCTCGCGCCATCAAAGAACACGTGTCCCTGACGCAGGGCGACAATGCGTTCGCAGTAGCGCAGGGCGTAATCCACCTGATGCAGCGTGACCACCACGGTGATGCCGTCGTTCTGGTTAATGTCGCGCAGGGTTTCCATCACGATGCGGGCGGACTCCGGGTCCAGCGAGGCGATGGGTTCGTCAGCGAGAATAATTTGCGCTTTCTGCATCAGCGCACGCGCAATCGCCACGCGCTGCTGTTGTCCACCGGACAGGGTGGAGACGCGCTGGTGGGCAAAATGCGCCATGCCGACGCGGGTCAGCGCCTGCAAGGCTTCCTGCTTCTGCGAAGGGGAGAACCAGCGCAGACAGGTGCGCCAGAACGGGGTGCTGCCGAGCGCGCCAATCAGCACGTTCTCCAGCACAGTCAGGCGGTTCACCAGGTTGAACTGCTGGAAGATATAGCCAGTCTGGGCGCGGCTCTTGCGGATATCGCTGGCGAGACGGCCCGCGCGTTGCACGGTATTGCCCAGCAGCTCGACGTGGCTTTCCGGCGTTTTATCGCAGGTGATAAGGCCGCTTAAATGACGCAGAAGGGTGGATTTACCGGAACCGGATGGCCCCAGCAGCGCCACCATTTCGCCCTGCTGGACGGTCAGATCAACGGCATGCAGAGCCTTATTGTGATTGAAGGTCTTGCTCAGTTTCTCGACGCGGATGACGGTTTGCATGTGCTGGGCCTCACGATAAATGTGGCCTCATGCTGGCGCATCAATGTGACATTTGGGTTAAGTCTGGGTTGCGGGAGTTTGAAGAGTTGAGCGGAATTTGATGACAGGCGGAGGCAGACCGCCCACCGCCCGAAAATTAGTGCTGTTGCTTAACGACGTTAATCATCCACGGCACGCCGTATTTATCGGTGACTTTACCGAAACCGTGTGCCCAGAAGGTTTCCTGCCAGGCCATGTCGATATTCCCGCCCGCGGCGAGGTTGTCGAACCAGCGTTTGCCTTCATGGACGTCCTGGGTGTCGAGAACCAGGGTGAAGCCCGCGTACTGCGCGTTGCTGCCCGGCGGCATCCCGTCGCTCATCATGATATCGCTGCCCGCAATGCGGACGTTGGAGTGAGCGATAGCCGAATCCGGAAATTGCATGCCGGACGGACAGCCTTCATCGCTGTTATCGCTTTTTGGCATTTCGCCGAAGGTGATTTTATAGAGAAGCTCAGCGCCGACGGCTTGCTGGTAGAAAGAAGTGGCTTCTGCACAGTTGCCGGCGAAAGAGATGTAGGGACTTAACGGCATAATCTTTACCTCACGTAAGAAAAGCCCGTTAAGTGTAGTTCCCGAAAGCCCGGTAAGCGAAGCGCCACCGGGCGGGTAAATCAGTTCTTTTTCACGAACTCTGATTTCAGCTTCATCGGACCGAAGCCGTCAATTTTGCAGTCGATATTATGATCGCCTTCAACCAGACGGATATTCTTCACTTTGGTGCCGATCTTCAGCATGGAAGAACTGCCTTTCACTTTCAGATCTTTAATCACGGTTACGCTGTCGCCGTCCGCCAGCAGATTGCCATTTGCATCTTTTACGACAAGTGCATCAGCATCGTGTGATGGTTCGGCATCATTCCATTCGTGAGCGCATTCCGGGCAGATGAACATGCCATTATCTTCATAGGTGTATTCAGAATTGCATTTTGGGCAGTGTGGGAGTGACATATCGGTATCCTCAAAAAGTGTAAACACGCTGGAAAGTGCCAGCTAAATAACGGCAGCGTGCCGAAAAAGGCGGCAAGTATAGCGCAAATCCACACGTTTGTCGGTGACATTGTGAATTAAAAAAATGCAAAAAGCGTATCGGGAGTGACACTTCCTGTCAGTCAGTTAAGCGAAGCTTACCTCATTAACACGGTGGGAAGAAATGACGCTAAATATATCGAATATTTTATTGCAGCAAATTGCTACGCTCCTTCATTTCGGATAAGGTGAAGCGACACATTGTTATTTATCTCCTGACTTCGCTGCCATCCATATCTTCTGGCAGGGGCGTATTACCTCTCTTTTTAGGTGGGTAAATAATGATGATATATCCTGAAGTTTCTTAAAATTGGGCTACGCTTTTTTCCTTTGGCCGTCAGGCCAGAAGGGGAGCTATACACGCCATGCAAGGATAGCGAAATATTTCTGATTATCATCAATCAGTTATATTTCGGCGAACATGTTTTCCACACGTGATCATATAAGCCTGAACAACATAATTAATACCAGTGGCTTAATAAAAGTAATAAATTTGCGTTAAGGAAAGGCTTTTATCATGCACACACAGACCATTTTTGAATTAAGCCAGGAAGCTGAGCGTTTGCTACAGCTCGCCCTGCAAAACCTCGATACCTTGAAATCAATGCCGACTGCAATGCTGGAGAGCACCGCGGCTGCTATTACGGGTGAAAAGAACAACGTTTTACCTTTGCATTTTAGTGCGCGTGGTGTCGAAGCGCAGCAGGCGATGCTGAATAATGAATTACGAAAAATAACCCGGCTGGAAATGGTCCTGGCTATTGTGGGCACCATGAAAGCGGGGAAATCGACCACCATTAATGCGATTGTGGGGACTGAAGTGTTGCCGAACCGCAATCGTCCGATGACGGCGCTTCCTACCCTGATTCGCCACACGCCGGGCCAGAAGGAGCCGGTGCTGCATTTCTCACATGCCTCGCCCATTGATGAATTGATCCAACTGCTCCAGAAAAAGCTATGCGATTACGATCGCGGGAAGCTGGCCCAGCATCTGGAAATTGATAAAGACATGAATACGCTGCTGGAGCGCATTGAAAAAGGAGAGGCTTTTGAGAAGCATCACCTGGGCGCGCAGCCGATATTTCATTGTCTGAAAAGCCTCAACGATCTGGTGAGACTATCCCGGGCGTTAGGCGTGGCGTTTCCGTTCTCTGAATATGCGGCTATCGAACACATTCCGGTCATTGAAGTGGAGTTCGTGCATCTTGCGGGTCTGGATGCTCACCTCGGGCAGCTGACGCTGCTCGATACGCCCGGGCCGAATGAGGCGGGACAGCCGCATCTGCAAAAAATGCTCAGCGAGCAGTTGTCCCGCGCGTCGGCGGTGCTGGCCGTGATGGATTATACCCAGCTTAAATCCATTTCTGATGAAGAAGTCCGGCAGGCCATTTCCGCGGCGGGAAAATCCGTGCCTCTATATGCGCTGGTTAATAAATTCGATCAGAAAGATCGCAATAGCGATGATGAAGAGCAGATCCGGGCGATGATCTCCGGCACCTTAATGAAAGGCAATATTTCGCCTGGCCAGATCTACCCCGTTTCGTCCATGTGGGCCTATCTGGCAAACCGCGCTCGCTACGAGATGAGTACCCACGGACAACTGCCGGATCATCAGGAGCAACCCTGGGTGCAGGATTTTGCCGAAGCGGCGCTTGGGCGGCGCTGGCGTACGGCGGACCTGGACGATATCGACCATATTCGTCATGCTGCCGATTTGCTCTGGGAAGATTCGCTTTTCGAACAACCGATACGCAAGCTGATCTACGCCGCCTATGCCAATGCCTCGCTTTACGCGCTGCGTTCGGCCTCGCATAAGCTGCTCAACTACGCACAAAATGCCCGGGAGTACCTCGACTTCCGCTATCAGGGGCTGACGGTTGCCTTTGAGGCGCTGGAACTGAATATCGCACGTCTGGAAGAGGACATGGCGCTTCTCCAGACGCGTCAGAGCGTGGTGAGCGATGAGGTGAAACATGAAGTTGAGGAGGCGCTAAACGCCACTGCGGACTTTATAGGAGCGCAAAAAACCGCGCTTAACCAGGCGATTGGCGAGGTGTTCAGCGCTCAGCATATTCTTGATTTGGCTGGCATCGATCGGCAGACCCCTCACGGTGAGGAGACGCACGAGCTGAAGCAGCTGGTTCTGGACGATGAAGGGCAGGCGCAGATCGCGCTGAGTAAAATCCGCTCCTCCTGCGAACGGGTGATGCTGGATGCACAGACGAAGATCTGCCGTGAGCTGGCGTTACGCTTCGACCAGCTTGAATCTACGCTGGCGCGTTCCCTGAACGAAGCCATGCGCCCCATCGAAACGCGTATTAAAGAGCATCTGAGCCATGCGGGTTTTCGGGCGCGAATCAGTTTCCCGGCGTTTCAGGCTCACCAGCTTAACTTCAACACGCGGGCGCTGTTTAATGATGCGATAGCACATGATGACAGCCAGGCAGGCCCCTCATCAGGCGGGAGCAGCATGCGAGAAACGGTCGCTCGTTGGCTCAATAGCCCGGGCTGGGGCTGGGATGAATATGTGGAAACGCGCACGCGTTATGTTATCGATATTGCGCAGCTACATGACAAATTTAAGCAACATATTGAGCTGTTTTGTGAACAAATACGTAAAGCTTTGTCCGCGCAGGTCGATGTCTCTGTTACGGCAGGAATGGCGACGTTTTTTGCAGAATTTTCGCTGTGCCTGACCGGGTTACAGGAAAGCTTGCGTGATAGCCTCGCAGTGCGTCAACAGAATGAGCATTCAACCCGAGCGCTCTGCCAGCTGTTGAAGCAAAGCATTACGACTGCGACGTGGATACAGGAAGATACCCGACTGTTACGCGATGATATTCAAACTCTATTCGCGGCAGAGCAACCATGACAACACCACTACTGGACGGCCCCGGGCGAACGCTGGAGTGTATTAATCCAAAATTTATGGTCGATCTGGTGCAGGGCGTGGACGCGGCGCGTCATCCTCACCTGGGACCACAACAGCTTCAGTTTCGTGAGCGTTTGACTCAGGAAATCATGACGCATACCCGGCTACGCCCCTGGGCGATGGCGGGTATGCTCAATGAAAATGCAGCGCTGCGCCTGGGACTGGCGGAAAAACTGGCCGGCATGCTTGACCCGGGTCATCTCGCGCTGACGCTGATGGCAGAGAAGCTGATTACTTTGCGCCAGCAGACGCACCCGCGCGCCCAGCAGTCCCCCGGTCTGATGCAGCAGTACGCTGAACTCGCTTCTCATTTTACCCAACGCGCCGCCTATAAAGAGAAGGCGCTAACCCAGCGCGGACTGACGGTGCAGGCGGGTGAGCACAGCGAGCAGATTTTTACCCGCTGGCGGGCCGGGCATTATGATGGCTGGTCGCTGGCCGGGCGCTGTTTTATCATCCTGGAAGAGCTGCGCTGGGGGGCATTTGGTGACGCATGCCGCCTCGCGAATGAAGATGTGGCGGCAATGCTTAAGGATAACCTGCGCAGCATGGCGGCTAACTATCTGGCACAGGGCATCAGTGCGTCCCCCACGACCCGCCATTTCTATCACCAGTGGCTGACAACGCCGGCCTCTCCGGGTTTAATCGATCATAAAGACATGCTGGGCTGGCTGGGGGACTGGTGTCAGGCGGATCAACATCCGGTGAGCTGGTCAGTGACGCAAAACTGGCAGACCGTCGCGCTGGGCATGCCGAGGCTTTGTTCGGCAAAACGGCTGGTGGACGCGATGGTGGAAGAGATTTTTGGGTAAATCTTTCCCCCTCTCCCCATTGGGAGAGGGAACGGAGCGGTGTGTTAATGATTCATTCCTATCGGCTTCGGTTCTGGCAGGGTCTCTTGCATATTCCCGTAGCGTTTCGCATACAGCGCCGTGATGATGGGGACCAGAATCGCGGTGACGATCACGCTCGCGGCAACCAGCGCCGTCGCTGAAGCGGCGACCGGTTCGAAGGCCGGGTTAATTTGGGCAATAATCACCGGGTTTGCAACAGCAGCACCGGCGGCTGAAGAGGCGGCGACGCCGGCCGTGCCGTTTCCTCCTCCGATTACGCGATCGGCAATAATCAGCGGAATACCGGTGATGACGATCACGGCGATACCCAGCACAATACCCAGCAGGCCGGTATCGAGAATGACCTTCAGGTTGATGGTGTTCCCCAGCGCGAAACCGAAGAACGGGATCAGCACCGGCGTGGCTTTGCTGAAGAAATCACGCAGATCGCGGTCGAGATTGCCAAGGGCGAAACCGACCAGGAAGGGCAGGATCGCGCCGACAAAGTGGTGCGGTTCAAACGAGGCCAGGCCAGCAGACCCCAGGATCAGCATCGTCATAAGCGGGCCGGACTCCAGAGACATCAACACAAATGCGCCGGACTCTTCTTTCGTCCCGTACTGGTTCATCAGGCTGGCGTACAATCCGCCGTTGGTCATATCCATCGCCGAGACAATTGCCAGGACCGATAAACCCGCAAAAAACCCGGTCTGAATTCCATTCTCCGGCATGAACGTCGCGCATATCATTGCCACCGCCCAGGCTACCGCTATTTTGGTTATCACCAGCGTGCCGGATTTCCGTAATACTGTCCCCGTTGCCCGCAAATTAATGGATGCGCCGATACAAAAAAACCAGACGGCAAGAATGGGAACCGTGCCTGTTATCATGCCTTTTGTGAAACCGCCAAAATAAGCTCCGGTATTGGGAGCAAAGGTATTCAGGATCGCGCCCAGTACCAGCGGAACTAGCATCATACCGCCGGGTATACGTTCTATCGTGGCTTTAATCTTCATAGACAAACCTCACATCGGATCCCGCAGTACGGGGGATAGGTGTTAAAAATTAGTCAATAAATTCAATTGATTGCTCGTATTGCTTGTGGTGTTTTTTCGAAAGCCCTGCAACAAAATTAAATGCGTGCTCTCAATTAACCTTTTCCTGAAACACGTAAAACGCTGAACTCGGATTTATGATGCGATCATTGGAATATTGATTCAATGAAAATAAAACATCGTTTTAGTTATCTTTATCACATATTCAATGTAAAACCTGAGGCCGGTTCCCGTTGATGAAAATTTATGTAAATCTGATGTGAATTAACGTGGTTTGTTTTTCTGTTACGAAAGAAATAATGACGTGCGGGAGGATGTTCTTCAGGTGGGGTAAGGAAGTACTTATTGGCACTCCCTGACAAAAATTTGCCTGAGTTGACCAGATACGAAAATATGTGTGAAGTTGATCACAAATATAAACGCTGGTAGGGTAAAAAGGTCATTAACTGCCCAGGCAGGCGTCAACAGGTTCGGTTGTATCGACGTAAAACGTCAATGTAAGTAAACCTGCTACGCTTGAATAAGGCGATTCGCATGGAGCGGATCCCATGATTCACAGAACGCTAATTGAACTGTGAAACAGACAGGGCCGAGTCAACGAGGATAGCTATGCTGAGAAGGAAAAAGATTAAACCCATCACGCTTCGCGACGTCACCATTATTGATGACGCAAAGCTGCGTAAAGCCATTACCGCAGCCTCGCTCGGTAACGCGATGGAATGGTTCGATTTTGGTGTCTACGGCTTTGTGGCCTATGCGTTAGGTAAAGTGTTTTTCCCCGGGGCCGATCCCAGCCTGCAGATGATTGCCGCACTGGGTACGTTCTCCGTTCCCTTCCTGATTCGCCCGCTGGGCGGTCTGTTCTTCGGTATGCTCGGCGATAAATATGGTCGTCAGAAGATCCTGGCCATCACCATCGTCATTATGTCGATCAGTACATTCTGTATCGGCCTTATACCGTCTTACGCCACCATCGGCATTTGGGCACCCATTCTGCTGCTGATTTGTAAGATGGCGCAGGGCTTCTCCGTAGGCGGTGAATATACCGGTGCCTCGATCTTCGTTGCCGAGTATTCCCCGGACCGTAAGCGCGGATTTATGGGGAGCTGGCTGGACTTCGGCTCGATTGCCGGGTTTGTCATGGGCGCGGGCGTAGTCGTACTGATTTCAACCGTGGTGGGTGAAGATAACTTCCTCGACTGGGGCTGGCGTATCCCGTTCTTCCTGGCATTGCCGCTGGGGATCATTGGTCTTTACCTGCGTCATGCGCTGGAAGAGACGCCTGCTTTCCAGCAGCACGTCGATAAACTGGAACAGGGTGACCGCGAAGGGCTGCAGGATGGTCCGAAGGTGTCGTTTAAAGAGATTGCCACTAAGCACTGGCGCAGCCTGCTGACCTGTATTGGTCTGGTGATTTCGACCAACGTGACCTACTACATGCTGTTGACCTACATGCCGAGCTACCTGTCGCATAACCTGCACTACTCGGAAGATCATGGTGTGCTGATTATTATCGCCATCATGGTGGGTATGCTGTTTGTGCAGCCGATTATGGGCCTGTTGAGTGACCGTTTTGGTCGTCGACCGTTCATTATCCTGGGAAGCGTTGCGCTGTTTGCACTGGCAATTCCGGCATTCATTCTGATTAACAGTGATGTGCTGGGGCTGATTTTTGCCGGTCTGCTGATGCTGGCGGTGATCCTTAACTGCTTTATCGGGGTGATGGCCTCTACGCTGCCCGCGATGTTCCCGACGCATATTCGCTACAGCGCGCTGGCCGCGGCCTTTAACATCTCGGTGCTGATTGCCGGTCTGACCCCGACGCTTGCCGCCTCGCTGGTCGAGAGCACGCAGAACCTGATGATGCCGGCTTATTACCTGATGGTGATTGCGGTGATTGGTTTGATTACCGGTCTTACCATGAAGGAGACGGCGAATCGTCCTCTGAAAGGTGCAACGCCTGCGGCGTCTGACATCCAGGAAGCGAAAGAGATCCTGCGCGAGCACTACGACAACGTAGAGCAGAAGATTGAGGATATTGACGCAGAGATTGAAGAGCTGCAGAAAAAACGCTCCCGACTGGTGGACCAACATCCACGCATCAACGAGTAATAAAGAAACCCGCCAACGGCGGGTTTTCTTTTATTAGCATCCGGCAGCGATGTAGTCGCCATTGGCGCTGATGGGTATCACCGTCAGGAACAGTACCGTCGCAAACAGGATCAGGACTATCCCTCCGGCTATTTTGACTGCCGGTACGAGCCATCTTAATGAGGCGCTTTCTCCGAACCAGCTCACCGTGCGCTCGCGGGCGTAACGTACTGCCAGTGAAAGCCCCACAATAGAGAGTGCGGTTCCCAAAGACATGGTCATGACCGCGGCCACTCCCCAGGTGACAATGCCCAGCGCATTCGAAAACATCAGAATCATGATCGCTCCGCTGCACGGGCGTGCGCCAATTGCCAGAATCACGCCCAGACGGGTTTTCCAGTCGCCCTGCGTGAGGTCTGTACCTACGCCGTGATGGCCGCAGCCACAGTGTTCATCGTGCTGATGAAGAGGCTTGATGGCGGAGATAGCCATCCTACGCGGGCGCAGGCTCTTCAGCGCCTGGTAAATAACAAACGCACCAAAAGCGCCAATAAGCACAGCGCTTATCTTCTCCACGTACCAGCGGCTGGTACTGATATCCCCTGAGGCGAGGTTAAACCCCACCGCCAGAATAAAGACAAACAGAATGGCGCTGACGCCCTGCATCAGGCTACCCAGGAAGGGGACGACCCGGGCGGCCAGCTCGCTTTCCTTATTGGTGGTCAGATAGGTCGTCACGATGAACTTTCCGTGCCCGGGTCCGATGGCGTGAAGGACACCATAAAGGAAAGCCCCCGTTAACAGCCATAATCCGCCGCTGTACTGGTGGTTATTAAGCTGCAGCAGATACATCACAAGATAGCGGTGCAGCGTAATTTGCGTGGCGAGACACCACTGGATAAAGGCGTTCCAGTGCGCATGCAGGGTAAAACCCGCAAAGAGGAGTGCCAGCAGCATCACCCCTGCTGTAGGGAGACGCCAGTCGCGGGCGAGGGGTTGTGTGGTCATGAGGGTGGGCCTGCACTGAGGAGAGTATTTGCCGCTAGTATAGTTGATCTTCCCGTTCAATTCGTAGGATCGCATCGCGATCCGCTCATGATTGTGGATAACTTTGTGCATAAAAGGGTATAAGGCGGGGTTTTGCTGTGGAATGCAGCAGTCAGTCATTTTTCTGTCATTTAGCGGTTGCGGCCTGCTGAGAACTCCCTATAATGCGCCTCCATCGACACGGCGGATGTGAATCACTTCACAGACAGCCCGGTCGGTTGAAGAGAAAAAATCCTGAAATAACGGGTTGACTCTGAAAGAGGAAAGCGTAATATACGCCACCTCGCAACGGTGAGCGAAAGCCGCGTTGCAACTGCTCTTTAACAATTTATCAGACAATCTGTGTGGGCACTCAAAGTGACATGGATTCTTAATG
>NZ_JRJC01000046.1:0-734 GCF_000762975.1 Enterobacter sp. UCD-UG_FMILLET | reverse complement strand
CGCCCTTATTTAACCTAACTTAAAAGGGGTATCAAAAATGACTATAAATATATTACCAGTGCCTAAGGCGGACTACGGGTTAATATTAACCTTTTCGCGATATTATAAAAGGAGAGGGGTGGCGCGGTGCCGCCCTTATTTAACCTAACTTAAAAGGGGTATCAAAAATGACTATAAATATATTACCAGTGCCTAAGGCGGACTACGGGTTAAACCCGGCGGTAGTAGGGCCGGGTTATAATATTTATATAGGTGATGAGTGTTATATACCGGGCCTTACTATAAAAACTGAGGACGGCGTAAGTAAAACCCTTTATAGCTGTATTAATTTACACCTGGGTGACTTACAATTGGGGGCCGACTTAAAAAAATGGGCTTTACGCCGTACTCTACTGTAAAATAACTTTACTTAAAGGGGGTCGGCTTACGCTTGGCCCCCTTATTTACACGCGCCTATAGGTCCGGTTTCGGGTCGGCTCGGCTCGGCTATACAGTGACCCGGCGGGTGAAGTGATCTGACGGGTGAAGTGGTCTGACGGGTGAAGTGATGCGCGAAAAATTAACACTTTATTAACCTTTTCGCGGTATTATAAAAGGAGAGGGGGGGTCGGCTCGGCTGGGCAGTGACCCGGCGGGTGAAGTGATCTGACGGGTGAAGTGGTCTGACGGGTGAAGTGATGCGCGAAAAATTAACACTTTATTAACCTTTTCGCGGTATTATAAAAGGAGAGGGG
>NZ_JRJC01000045.1:0-107947 GCF_000762975.1 Enterobacter sp. UCD-UG_FMILLET | reverse complement strand
CGCTCGTCACCCGGGAGCAAGCTCCCTGTGTTACCGCTCGACTTGCATGTGTTAGGCCTGCCGCCAGCGTTCAATCTGAGCCATGATCAAACTCTTCAATTTAAGTTTGATGCTCGTGAATTAAACTTCGTAATGAATTACGTATGTTCACTCAGAGACTTGGTATTCATTTTTCGTCCGAGGACGTTAAGAATCCATGTCACTTTGAGTGCCCACACAGATTGTCTGATAAATTGTTAAAGAGCAGTTGCAACGCGGCGTTAAGCTCACCGTTGCGAGGTCCCGTATATTACGTTTTCCTCATTCAGAGTCAAGCGATTATTTTTGCTTTTCTCTGCCGGCGTTCATCTCTGAACCCCGCTAACCCGGCGGCCTGTAAGCCGTTGTTCCGTGTCAGTGGAGGCGCATTATAGGGAGTTCTCAGACGTTGACAACCCCTCTTTTAAAAAAAACTTTCAACCGTCTCTTTTTTGCTCAAAACCGTGC
Organism: Enterobacter sp. UCD-UG_FMILLET; assembly: GCF_000762975.1. Lineage (NCBI taxonomy): Bacteria > Pseudomonadati > Pseudomonadota > Gammaproteobacteria > Enterobacterales > Enterobacteriaceae > Enterobacter > Enterobacter sp. UCD-UG_FMILLET. Next base: position 107,461 of record NZ_JRJC01000045.1, on the reverse strand, counting down.
TACAGCGCCAGTTTTTCGAGCGTTTCAAAGCCATAACGGCGTAAAACGGGTAAAAGTTGCTCAGTCTCTTTCGTGATGGCCATACAAAACGCAATATTCGCATCGATAGATTTCGCATCCGGCGCTTCATGCTCCAGCAACCAGGCCGTACGACGGGCGATAGCCGCACCGGAATCCACCAGGCGCGTTCCCTCCGGGAACACCTCTAATAGCTCTTCCTGTAATAGCGGGAAGTGGGTGCACCCCAGCACAACGGTATCCGGGGGTTCAGGCATGCGCAGCCACGGACGAAGAATACGACGCAGCTCGTCGAGTGATACCGCCTTTCCATGCAGCTTCGCTTCAGCCATCTCCACCAGTTCAGCCGAACCAAGCATCGCAATCTGGCATTCGTTGGCAAAACGGTCGATCAGTTCGCGGGTATAAGGACGCTTTACCGTGCCTCGCGTTGCCAGCAAACCCACAATGCCGTTCGCCGTCAGGCGCGCGGCTGGCTTTATTGCAGGAACGACGCCCACAACCGGGAACGGGAATTTTTCACGCAGGGCGGGAAGAGAAACGGTGCTCGCCGTATTACAGGCGATGACGGCCAGCGCAAGGGGATAGCGCTTTTGTACCGCGGTGACGATTTCAACCACACGCTCAACAATAAAATCTTCGCTCTTTTCCCCATACGGGAAAGCGACGTTATCGAAGGCGTAGATGTAATGGAGATCCGGCAGGAGATGCCGAATCTCATCATAGACCGAAAGCCCACCAACGCCGGAATCAAACACCAGCACGGTGGGACGCGGGTTAGAAGGTGTAGCTGCCAGACAAGGTGTATTCCCGTCCTGCAGTTTGGTAGCCATAAACTGTCTCGTAATCTTTATCGAACAGGTTGGCTATTTTACCACGAACTGTGAGATGTGAGGTGACAGGATACGAAACTGCGACATCCCACAGGCTGACACCGCCCATTTTTACTTTCTCAGACGGATAAGCACCAAAGTCAGTGTCGTAACGCGTACCGAGATAGTGATAAGTCAGGCTCCAGTCGAAATCATAGATCTGCGTATCGAGCTGATATTTCACCTGCTGTTTAGCACGACGGTCCAGAAGTTCGTTGGTTGCGGCATTGCGGGCATCCACATAGTCGTAGCCTACAGTATGCGTCAACGGACCCGTATCAAACGATGCCGTCGCTTCCACACCTTTAATGCGCGCTTTACCGACGTTGTAATATTGCTGAAGGTTATTATCGAAGTCGATGAGATTATCAACGTCATTACGGTAGCCAGAAACGCGCCAGCTCACGCCCGCCGTCAGGCCTTCAAACGCACCTTCCCACTGCTTGCTCTCTTCTGGATCAAGATGGTCATTGCCATAGAAACCATAGAGTTGTCCCAGATTCGGTGCTTTATAGGCCGTACCATACGAAGCAACGAAGCGGTAACCCTCCACGAACTCCCAGGCCGCACTACTTTGCCAGGTGCCATGGCGACCGAACTGAGAGTTGTCATCGCTGCGAACCGCTCCTTCCAGAGTGAAGTCACCAAACTGCTGCAACCCGGTCAGGTAAAGGCCGGTGTTACGCAGGTCGTAGCCGTTGGTCACGTAGTTTGTACCCGGCTCGGTGCTCTGCTTCTGCCAGTCAACGCCCGCGCCAATGTTTCCATGGCCAACATCAACGGAGTTGATCCACTGGACGTTGTACTGTTTGATTTCATCCAGCGTGGCTGTCGAATCGTAGCGGCCCAAATTTGGGTCGTAGTTATAGTCCTTGCTGTGGCTATAGCTGGTGAGCAACTGTGAATGGAAGATGTCATCGTTGAAGCGCAATCCTGCATCCCAGGTCTGACTATAGAGCTGGCGGGTATCGACCAGTACGTCAGGGGTAAATGAACTGTAGTAACCGTCGTAGGCAGTACGGTTGCTGTAGCCAAAGCCGCGAACAAATCCGCTCCACTGCTCCGAGAATGCGTGATCCACTGCACCATAGAGCGTTTTATTCATAAAGCCGTCGCGATCGGTCTGGGCAAGGCCACCATTGTTGCCGTCCGCAACCACATCAAACCCTTTGGTATAGGTGTAATCACCCGCAAGCGTGACGCGCGTGCTGTCGCCCAATGTTTGCTGAGTACTGCCGCCATAATTCTGGTAACCATGCGACCCTACGCCTGCATTCAGCGTGGTACCGTCCTTCGCGCGAGTGGTAATAATGTTTACGACTCCGCCGATCGCGTCCGAGCCGTATACCGCCGAACGCGGTCCACGAACATATTCGATACGCTGCACCAGGGAGATCGGGAACTGGCTGAGATCGGATGACCCCGTGACGCCCGCCTGGTTAAGGCGGATCCCATCAACAAGGATCAGGACGTGGCTGGAGTTGGTGCCACGTATAAAGAGAGAAGAGAGTTGCCCCATCCCACCACTTTGCGCCGTATCCACGCCGGGCAGGCGACGCATAACATCCAGGACTGAGGTTGATTGCCAGCGGTCAATATCGGCACGCGTAACAACCGTGTTTGCAGCCAGAATAGTTTTTTCAGGTTGTTCAAAACGATTTGCCGTCACCACCAACGAGTCGGCGCTATCCTGCGCCCAGCCCGAAAATGCCGTGACGGACAACGCCGTCAACAGCGATACTTTTTTAATCATTGTTAAAGCATCCACAATATAAGAAGGATGCCGCAGGCCTCATCGATAGCACGCGATGATGAAACCAAATGCGACGTGATCCCGGCAGGTCTTCGGGCTAGGTGGCTATATAAGGATGAAGACTTCCCATTTTCACAGTGTCTACAACGCTCATCCCGCCAGTCTTTACCGCTGCGCGTCAGCTCCAGATTTACACTGGATTCCCTTTTCACTCTCAGGAGACCGGAAACAGAATGCTACAATTAGACACGTATGGATGTCCAGACAGCTATTGCCCATTAAATCTGGACATCCCCTGAACAATGCCTACAATCCCCGCGTAATTCTTTATCACTCAGGACGCATCATGACCCCAGAACACCTCCCGACAGAACAGTACGACGCGCAGCTGGCAGAGAAAGTCGTCCGCCTGCAAAGTATGATGACGCCTTTCAACGCGCCCGTTCCCGAGGTGTTCCGCTCTCCTGTCAGCCACTACCGCATGCGCGCCGAGTTCCGCATCTGGCACGACGGTGACGACCTGTACCACATCATTTTCGATCAGCAGACGAAATCCCGTATCCGCGTGGACAGCTTTCCGGCGGCGAGCGAACTCATTAACCAGTTGATGACGTTGATAATGGACGGCGTGCGCAACAATCCGGTACTGCGTAACAAGCTGTTCCAGATTGACTACCTGACCACGCAAAGCAATCAGGCGATTGTCTCTCTGCTGTACCACAAAGCGCTTAACGACGAGTGGCGCGAGCAGGCAGAAGCGCTGCGCGATGCGCTGCGCGCGCAGAACATCAACGTTCACCTGATTGGCCGCGCGACAAAAACCAAAATTATGCTGGATCAGGACTACATCGACGAACGCCTGCCGGTGGCAGGTAAAGAGATGGTGTATCGTCAGGTCGAGAACAGCTTCACCCAGCCGAATGCCGCGATGAACGTGCAGATGCTGGAGTGGGCGCTGAAGGCGACGGAAGGGTCAACGGGCGATCTGCTTGAGCTCTACTGCGGTAACGGCAACTTCTCGCTGGCGCTGGCGCGTAACTTCGATCGCGTTCTGGCGACGGAAATCGCCAAGCCGTCGGTGGCTGCCGCGCAGTACAACATCGCCGCTAACCATATCGACAACGTGCAGATTATTCGTATGGCCGCGGAAGAGTTCACGCAGGCCATGAACGGCGTACGCCAGTTTAACCGCCTGGAAGGGATCGATCTCAAGAGCTACCAGTGTGAGACAATTTTTGTCGACCCGCCGCGCAGTGGCCTGGACAGCGAAACCGAGAAGATGGTGCAGGCGTACCCGCGTATTTTGTACATCTCCTGTAACCCGGAGACGCTGTGCAAGAACCTCGAAACATTAGGCCAGACGCATAAGGTTGAACGTCTGGCGCTGTTCGATCAGTTCCCGTATACACACCATATGGAGTGCGGCGTTTTACTTACCGCACGGTGATCTGTAGGCCGGATAAGCGTAGCGCCATCCGGCGTTTTTGGCAGGTGGCGCTTCGCTTACCTGCCCTACAAATAATTCATTACTCTGGTAACTGGCTTTTACGGCTACGCATGCGCGAGCCAATCCAGAACACCAGCGCCACAGACAGTACCGCAGGGAAGAAGTTAGAGCCGATATCCGGATACTCCGCGCGAACCACCGTGCTATACAGCAATACGCCCAGAATAAAGCAGGCAGCGGCCAGCCCCGGTAACCCCACCGGCATGGTGCGGTTCAGGTAACGTTGATGCAGGCAGTAAACCGTCAGCACCAGCGCAATAAGCGGGAAAATCGAAAATGGAACGATTGAGCTAAAAATAGCGGCAAACGTACCATTAATGGATAAGCCAGCGATCAATGCCAGCAACAGCGTCCCTTTATCCTGACCTGACTGTTTCATTACTCACCTTCACTCTTCGGTTTGATGTGCCAGTTTCTCTTGTTCACGGCGATACCAGTAGTACGCGCCTTTGGAGATCATCCTGAGCTGCAATACCAGTCGCTCTTCGAGCTGCTTGCGTTGTTCAATGCTGACGTCCAGCGCTTCGGCACCCGCGCTGAAAACAATCGTCACCATCGCCTCGGCCTGTGCTTCAGTAAACGCCCGCGGCATATGGTTTTCGAGTTCAAGATAGTCGGCAAGTTCCGCGATGAAGTGCTGAATTTCACGCGCGACGGCGGCACGAAACGCCGCCGATGTGCCCGAACGCTCGCGCAGAAGCAGACGAAACGCGTTGGGGTTATTGCCAATAAATTCCATAAAAGTCGATACGGAGGTGCGGATCACGCTGCCCCCTTTGGCGATACGCTGACGCGCCTGGCGCATCAGCTGGCGCAGCATCAGACCGCTCTCGTCGACCATGGTCAGGCCCAGTTCATCCACATCACGGAAGTGACGATAGAAGGACGTTGGCGCAATCCCGGCCTCGCGTGCGACTTCTCGCAGGCTCAAACTGGCAAAACTCCGCTCAGCACTCAGTTGACTGAATGCGGCTTCCACCAGCGAACGCCGGGTTTTCTCTTTTTGTTGTGCTCTTACGCCCATCACGATAGTTGAATCCTTCCAAAGGCCTGATGGCACTATACCAGAGAATAAAATTAATCTGTTTGCCTGGCTTTGTGAATGATTGTTTACGTGCGGTTTGTGCTCCACTGCCCGAAAAAAGCACAACGATAATTGGGTTACTCTGCCAATGATGTTATGATTCTGTTGCTTTTATGTATAAGAACAGGTAAGCCTTACCATGCCACATTCCTACGATTACGACGCAATAGTTATTGGTTCCGGCCCCGGCGGCGAAGGTGCAGCTATGGGTCTGGTGAAACAGGGAGCCAGAGTAGCGGTCATCGAGCGCTACCATAATGTCGGCGGCGGTTGCACCCACTGGGGCACCATCCCTTCGAAAGCCCTCCGCCACGCCGTTAGCCGCATTATCGAATTTAACCAGAACCCTCTTTACAGCGACCACTCCCGACTTCTTCGTTCATCCTTTGCTGACATCCTGAATCACGCGGATACCGTTATTAACCAGCAGACACGCATGCGTCAGGGATTTTATGAGCGTAACCACTGTGAAATTTTGCAGGGCAACGCGCATTTTGTGGATGAACACACCCTGGCACTCGAATGCCATGACGGTTCGGTTGAAACCATCACGGCTGAAAAATTTGTGATCGCCTGCGGCTCACGCCCTTACCATCCGGCCGACGTGGACTTCTCGCATCCGCGCGTCTACGACAGCGACTCGATTCTGAGCCTGCACCATGAGCCCCGCCACGTCATTATCTATGGCGCAGGGGTCATTGGCTGCGAATATGCGTCGATCTTCCGCGGAATGGACGTCAAAGTTGACCTGATCAACACCCGTGACCGTCTGCTGGCGTTCCTGGATCAGGAGATGTCGGACTCTCTCTCCTACCACTTCTGGAACAGCGGCGTGGTGATTCGCCACAACGAAGAGTACGAGAAAATCGAAGGCTGTGACGACGGGGTGATCATGCACCTGAAGTCCGGTAAGAAGCTGAAAGCAGACTGTCTGCTGTACGCCAACGGTCGTACCGGCAACACCGATTCACTGCAGCTGGAAAATATCGGGCTTGAGACCGACAGCCGCGGTCAGCTGAAGGTCAACAGCATGTACCAGACCGCGCTACCGCACGTTTACGCGGTCGGCGACGTGATTGGCTACCCAAGCCTGGCCTCAGCCGCTTACGACCAGGGACGCATTGCCGCACAGGCGCTGGTAAAAGGCGAAGCGACGGCGCACCTGATCGAAGATATCCCAACGGGGATCTACACTATTCCTGAAATCAGTTCAGTCGGGAAAACCGAGCAGCAGCTGACGTCAATGAAGGTGCCTTACGAGGTGGGTCGTGCCCAGTTTAAACATCTGGCGCGGGCGCAAATCGTGGGGATGAGCGTGGGAACGCTGAAGATCCTGTTCCATCGCGAGACCAAAGAGATCCTCGGTATTCACTGCTTTGGTGAACGCGCCGCGGAAATCATTCATATCGGCCAGGCGATAATGGAGCAGAAAGGCGGTGGTAACACCATTGAGTACTTCGTTAACACCACCTTTAACTACCCGACCATGGCGGAAGCCTATCGGGTAGCTGCGCTGAACGGCTTAAACCGCCTGTTTTAACGCGCTGTCGAAATGGCCATCCATCGAACCACGGATGGCCTCTGCCAGCTGCTCATAGCGGCTGCGCAGCGGTGAACCCGGACGATACACCAGGCCGATAGTGCGGCGCGGCTCCGGCTTAATGCACGGCAGATAAACCACGCCATCACGTTTACGCTCGCGCGGCACGGCCAGCGCAGGCAGCAGCGTAATACCGCTTCCCGCCGCGACCATATTACGCAGCGTTTCCAGGCTGGTTGCGCGGAAATGGGTATCCTCATCCGCACCCGCTTCAAAGCAAAAGCCCATCGCCTGGTCGCGCAGGCAGTGGCCATCTTCCAGCATCAGCAGCTTTTCACCGGCCAGATCGGCCATCGGTACGCGATCGCGGTTCGCCCACGGGTGATCTTCATAGATCGCCAACATCATCGGCTCATCGAACAGCGGCACTTCAATAAAGGCTTCACTCTCTTTCACCAGCGCCAGAATGGCGCAGTCGAGCTTGCCGCTGTCTAACTGCGCCAGCAGCTGATGGGTTTGCGCTTCATGCAGGTACATTTCGAGTTTCGGGAACGTCTGGTGCAGCATCGGAATGATGTGCGGCAACAGGTACGGGCCAACGGTTGGGATCAGGCCAATATGCAGCGGGCCGGACATCGCTTCCCCCTGCTGGCTTGCCATTTCCTTGAGCACTTTGACCTCGCGCAGCACGGTGCGCGCCTGATCCACCAGCAGCAGACCTGCCTGTGTAAACAGAACCTTACGACTGGTGCGCTCCAGCAGCATCACGCCCAGCTCATCTTCCAGCTTGCGGATCTGGCCGCTCAGCGTGGGCTGGCTGACGTGGCAGGAGTCTGCCGCGCGGCGAAAGTGACGATGCTCAGCTAACGCTACCAGGTATTCAAGATCGCGAATATTCATTATTCATCCTCCGTCGCCACGATAGTTCATGGCGATAGATAGCATAGCAACGAACGATTATCCCTATCAAGCATTCTGTTGAATAATACACCACACAGACGAGGCGGCACGTGTTTGACCCTTGACGTCCCCGCTCCGTCAGCGAGTTTCTCTCAAAACTCGAACAACTAAAGCCAACGTGAACTTTTGCGGACCCCGTGGTCCGCATTTTTTTTGCGAAAAAAAGGCCGGACATACAAACAAAATGGCAACAGAAGTTACCATTTTTAGCGTTTACTCCCTTTCCCCTGTACATTTTCATAAGCATCTCTTATCTGACGCAATGCGAATTAAATTTCGTAAATTGCCCTCATTTATTCGTTTGCTGAACCGTTTTCGCAGCAATTGACGACGGGGGTTTTACGTGGCTTTATAAAGGGAGATGACAAAATAATGTCCAGAAAATTTTCGCCTGGGCATAAACAAAAATGATGGGGTGACTGGGTTTTTATGAACGAACAATATTCCGCGTTGCGTAGTAATGTCAGTATGCTCGGCAAAGTGCTTGGAGATACCATCAAAGACGCGTTGGGGGAGAACATCCTCGACCGCGTTGAAACCATCCGCAAGCTGTCTAAATCTTCCCGTGCCGGTAACGAGGCCAGTCGTCAGGAGCTGCTCACCACCTTGCAGAACCTCTCTAACGATGAGCTGCTGCCCGTTGCACGCGCATTCAGCCAGTTCCTGAACCTGGCCAACACCGCTGAGCAATACCACAGCATTTCGCCAAATGGCGAAGCGGCCAGCAACCCGGAAGTCATTGCCCGCACCCTTCGTAAACTGAAAGACCAGCCAGACCTCAACGAAGCCACCATCAAAAAAGCGGTGGAGTCGCTTTCGCTGGAGCTGGTGCTGACCGCACACCCCACCGAAATTACCCGTCGCACCCTGATCCACAAAATGGTGGAAGTGAACAACTGTCTGAAGCAGTTGGATAACAAAGACATTGCCGACTACGAACGCAACCAGCTGATGCGCCGTCTGCGCCAGCTGATTGCCCAGTCCTGGCACACCGATGAAATTCGTAAGCATCGTCCAAGCCCGGTCGACGAAGCCAAATGGGGCTTTGCGGTGGTGGAAAACAGCCTGTGGGAAGGGGTGCCTAACTACCTGCGCGAGCTGAACGAACAGCTGGAAGAGAACCTTGGCTACCGCCTGCCGGTCGACTTTGTTCCGGTGCGCTTCACCTCCTGGATGGGCGGCGACCGCGACGGCAACCCGAACGTGACCGCAGAAATCACCCGTCACGTCCTGCTCCTGAGCCGCTGGAAAGCGACCGACCTGTTCCTGAAAGACATTCAGGTGCTGATCTCCGAACTGTCGATGGTTGAAGCGACGCCGGAACTGCGCGCGCTGGCCGGAGAAGAAGGCGCCAGCGAGCCGTACCGTTTCCTGATGAAGAAACTGCGTGGTCAGCTGATGGCCACACAGGCCTGGCTGGAAGCGCGGCTGAAAGGTCAGCGCCTGCCAAAACCAGAAGGTCTGCTCAGCCAGAACGAACAGCTCTGGGAGCCGCTGTATGCCTGTTATAAATCACTTCAGGCGTGCGGGATGGGCATCATCGCTAACGGCGAACTGCTGGACACCCTGCGCCGAGTGAAGTGTTTCGGCGTGCCGCTGGTGCGTATCGACGTGCGTCAGGAAAGTACCCGTCATACCGAAGCGCTGGGCGAGCTGACCCGCTATCTCGGCATCGGCGACTATGAAAGCTGGTCCGAAGCCGACAAACAGGCCTTCCTGATCCGCGAGCTGAACTCGAAGCGCCCTCTGCTGCCGCGTAACTGGGAGCCAAGCAACGAAACCCGCGAAGTGCTCAACACCTGTAAAGCGATCGTGGACGCACCGAAAGGATCGGTGGCCGCCTATGTGATCTCTATGGCGAAGACGCCGTCCGACGTGCTGGGCGTTCACCTTCTGCTGAAAGAAGCGGGAATCGACTACGCCCTGCCGGTCGCCCCGCTGTTTGAGACCCTCGACGACCTGAACAACGCCAACGACGTCATGACCCAGCTGCTGAATATCGACTGGTACCGCGGCTTTATTCAGGGCAAACAGATGGTGATGATTGGCTATTCCGACTCCGCGAAAGATGCGGGCGTGATGGCGGCATCCTGGGCGCAGTATCAGGCGCAGGACGCACTGATCAAAACCTGCGAAAAAGCCGGTATTGAACTGACCCTGTTCCACGGACGCGGTGGCTCGATTGGCCGTGGCGGCGCACCTGCACACGCAGCGCTGCTGTCACAGCCGCCGGGAAGCCTGAAAGGCGGCCTGCGCGTCACCGAGCAGGGCGAGATGATCCGCTTCAAGTACGGTCTGCCGGAAGTGACCATCAGCAGCCTGTCGCTCTATACCAGCGCTATCCTGGAAGCAAACCTGCTGCCACCGCCGGAGCCGAAAGCATCCTGGTGCCATATCATGGACGAGCTGTCTGATATCTCCTGCGATCTGTACCGCGGCTACGTACGTGAAAACAAAGATTTCGTTCCTTACTTCCGCTCGGCCACGCCTGAGCAGGAACTGGGTAAACTGCCGCTGGGTTCACGTCCTGCGAAGCGCCGCCCAACCGGTGGCGTAGAGTCTCTGCGCGCGATCCCGTGGATCTTCGCCTGGACGCAGAACCGCCTGATGCTGCCCGCCTGGCTGGGTGCCGGTGCCGCGCTGCAAAAAGTGGTGGAAGACGGCAAACAGAGCGAACTGGAAACCATGTGCCGCGACTGGCCGTTCTTCTCTACCCGTCTGGGCATGCTGGAGATGGTCTTCTCGAAAGCCGACCTGTGGCTGGCGGAATACTACGACCAGCGTCTGGTGAAACCAGAGCTGTGGGCGCTGGGTAAAGAGCTGCGCGAACTGCTGGAAGGCGACATCAAAGTGGTGCTGGACATTGCCAACGACTCACATCTGATGGCGGACCTGCCGTGGATTGCCGAGTCTATTCAGCTGCGTAACATCTACACCGACCCGCTGAACGTCCTGCAGGCAGAACTGCTGCACCGTTCGCGTCTGGCGGAAGAAGAAGGTAAAGAGCCGGACCCACGCGTTGAACAGGCGTTGATGGTGACAATTGCGGGCGTTGCTGCGGGTATGCGTAACACCGGCTAATACTTTATGCCCGGCGGCGCTACGCTCGCCGGGCAATACCCTGGTATCTTCACCATGCACCACGACATTGCCAACATCCTGACTGACCTGATCAACGGCATAAAGCCGCTGCGTCAGGTGCATTTTGCAAACCCAGCGATCTCCGCCCCCGAACTTGCCTTGCAGGTCGATTTTCCGCGTCTGGAGATCGTGATCGAAGGTTCGATGAAAGACATGGCTGGCTGCGTTTTACAGCGGGGTGATGTCTTATACGTCCCAGCTGGCGGCTGGAATAATCCACAATGGCAAGCCCCCGCAACAACGCTGAGCATCCTGTTTGGCAAACAGCAGCTTGGGTTTAGCCTTCTACACTGGGATGGAGTAGACGTTCGTAACCTGGTGAAGCAGCACGTTGCCCGCCGCGGTCCGCGCATTGGCTCGCTTCTCTTACAGACGCTCCATGAAATGCAGATGCAACCGCACGAGCAGCAAACCGCACGGCTGATTATCGCCAGCCTGCTTAGCCACTGCGTCGACCTGCTGGGGAGTCAGATCCAAACCGCCTCCCGCAGCCAGGCTCTTTTTGAAGCGATTCGGGTCTATATTGACGAGCACTACGCCACTCCGCTTACCCGGGAATCCGTTGCGCAGGCGTTTTATATCTCCCCAAACTACCTGTCGCATCTGTTTCAGAAAACGGGCGCAGTGGGTTTCAATGAGTATCTGACGCAGACCCGACTGGAACACGCGCGCCAGCTGTTGAAAGGGTATGATTTAAAAGTGAAAGAGGTGGCCCATGCCTGCGGATTTGTCGACAGCAACTATTTCTGCCGGTTATTTCGCAAGAACACGGAGCGTTCGCCGTCAGAATACCGTCGCCAGTATCATAGCCAGCTCACCGGGAAAGCCGTCAGTCCAGAATGACCTGAGTATGCTGCGGAGCGGCTAATATCTTACGCACCGCCCCCATCACCTTTTGTGGATCACGTAAAAAGGCGCTAATACCGCACTTCACGTAGCGCGCATTCTCGAAACGCTCACTGCCCGCCAGTTCTATATCGGTAATCAGCAATACGACATCGGCACGCCGGATGTCCTCTTCCGTAAGCTCGCTCTCGACGCCCAGCGCTCCCTGCGTCTCGATGTTAACGTTCCACTTCTCCTGCTGGCAAAGCTTTTCCAGCCGTTCGGCAGCCATATAGGTATGTGCGACGCCACTGACGCACGCGGTCACCGCCACCAGATGACGTCCCGTTATCACTGTCATATTCAACCTCCCAGGGTAACGTTGTAACCTTCGCGCTCTGCCAGTTGACGCATCGCTGACACCTCATCTTCTGTCGGAGGGATCGCTTGCCTCATTCCCCACTCCTGTCCCAGCAGACGGTATTTTGGCTCCCCATACTGATGGAAGGGCAATAAATGCAGCTGCCGTATTCCTGAAGGTAGCAGGAAAGCCAGCACGCGCGCCATGTTCGTTTCGTTGAGCGTATAGCCAGGAATAAGCGGGACGCGGGGAATCACGTTTATCCCGTCTGCCACCAGCTGGCGGAAATTATCCAGCACCCTGGGGAGATTCATAGCCAAAACGGATTGGGCCAGCGCCGTGTCCATGATCTTCAAATCAAACAGCACTTCATCACACTGGTGGGCCAGCGGCATTAATCGGGACAAAGGCGCATCGCCTGCCGTTTCGATGGCCGTATGCACGCCGAAACGACGCAGCCTCTGAAGAAACTGAGTTGCGAAAGGCGCCTGTAGCAACACTTCCCCACCCGAAAGCGTCACTCCGCCTCCCGAGGAACGAAAGAATACATCGTCTTTCATTACCTCGTTTTCCAGCTCATCCAGGGTCACATCTCTTCCGATATGCCCGAAGGCACCGGACGGGCACTCAACTGCGTCCCGCAGGCAGGGGGCGCAGTGCAGACATTTACTTTCTCTGCGCACCGTCTCGATTCTCGGCGAGATCGACTCCGGATTCGCGCACCACGGACAGCGGTGAGGGCAGCCTTTAAAAAAAACTACCGTGCGGATGCCGCGACCGTCATTCAATGAGTAGCGCTGAATGTTGAAAATACGCGCCACCTCGGCGCGCGTTTCCATCACGTCACAGCTGATGCGCTGTGCGGCGGATAATGTCATCCTGGATCTCCTTCGATAACTCAACAAAGAAGGCGCTGTATCCGGCAACGCGCACCACCAGCCCGGCAAAATCCTGCGGACGCTGTTGCGCTTCACGCAGTGTTTCCGCGTTCACCACGTTGAACTGGATATGCTGCAGCTTAAGCTGGGTGAAGGCACGGAGGAAATCCGCCAGCTTTTGCAGCCCGGCATCGCCTTCCAGCGTCGCAGGGGTGAATTTAACGTTTAGCAGCGTACCGTTTGATAACAGATAGTTATCCAGCTTGCTTACCGATTTAAGTACCGCCGTTGGACCCTGCATATCTTGCCCAAGCATCGGCGAGAGCCCACCGTCGGCCAGCTGTTCGCCGGCAAAACGGCCATCGGGCGTTGCCCCTACAACCGCGCCTAGCGGCACGTGTGCCGACACGGTATAAGAACCCGGCGTGAACTGCCCGCCGCGCGGGTTACGGTATTTTTCGACCTCTTTACAGTAGTGGCGCAGCAGTTCAGCGCTGATGTTGTCGACATCATCGATATCATTGCCGTATTTTTCGAAGCGATTAATCAACCGTGCGCGGATTTTTTTGCCCTCAGGCGTGGCAAAATTAGCGTTTAATACGGCTAAGAGCTCATCAAAACTTAAGCGCTGCTGTTCAAAGACCAGCCCTTTCAGCGCGTGGAGTGAATCACTCAGGTTGGCTATCCCGATCCCCTGTACACCAGAGAAGTTATAGCGTGCGCCACCATCGGTGATGTCTTTTCCCACCTCCAGACAATCGCTGATAAAAGAAGAGAGCAACGGTACCGGAGCCCAGTCACGATGGCCTATATCACAGATATTGCTCCCCTCGACCATCAGAGCAATATAGTGATTAATTTTAGTGCGAATATGCTCCAGCAACCCTTCATAACTCAGCGCTGTGTTGCCTTCGTTCTCCTGCATCGCGATTTCCATCACCTTCAGCAGGTTAAACATCGCGATATCGTGTAGCCCATAGGTTTTACCCGGAATCGACAGTTCTACACAGCCAACCACCGCGTAATCGCGCGCGTCTTCCAGCGACACCCCCCGATTCAGGAAAGCAGGCACCACCACTTCATCATTGAAAATCTGCGGAATACCGGTGCCCAGGCGGATCGTCTCTGCCGTTTTAAGCAGGAAAGGCCTGTCGATAAGTTCGTTAACCCGCACGCCAAGGTTCGGTTGAGGAAGCTGAACGCTCTGATAAGCATCCAGGCACAGGAAGGAAAGCACGTTCACCGCGCTACGACCGTTCTCCGTCAGGCCACCCAACAAAGCGGTATAACCCGTTGGGAAACCGGCAAAATAGCGGGCGCTGCTGGTCGAGCGTAAAAGCACCACGTCATTGCACTTCACCCACAGCGATTCCAGAATCTCTTTCAGGAACGCGGGCTCCTCGCCCCGCGAGAGCGAAGCCTGATAAAACGGCAGCATATACTGGTCAAAGCGCCCGATGGAGAGCGAGCTGGCGTTAGATTCATATTGCAAAATCACGTTCATATACCAGAACAACTGACACGCCTGCCAGAACGTTTGCGGCTTATGCTGCGCGTTGTGGCGCGAGATTTCTGCAATCTTCCGTAATTCTTCTCGCCGTGAAGCTTCATCACAGACGGTAGCAAGCGTTTCAGCCAGCGCGGCGTAGCGCAGAATATGACGCTGGGACGCTTCAAGCAGAATCAGCGCGGCGGCATAAAACGTGTTCTGCGCATCGCGGGCGCAGTGTTCGCGCAATTCTTCCACCAGCGCACCCAGGCCGTTATTGAGCAGGCGCGGATAATCAATAATGATATGCCCCTGCCCTTTGTCCGTCTGGTTGACGCTGAAAATTTGCGTCCCCACAGCGGCTTTCACCTCATCCGTCATCTGGCTGTTGATGAAATCCTTCATCGACCGTTTTTCCCAGTAGGGATAAAGCACGTCACGGTAGATCTGCTTATCCTCTTCGCTGATTTCAAAGCGGTCCTGTGGACGAGTGGAGAACTGATCCAGCTCCTTAAGCAGCCAGTACGGATCCATCTCAGGAGACATAATGCCCGCGCGCGGTTTAACGGTCCGGTTGCCGGCAATCAGTTCCTCATCACGAATCGCGATGTTCACATGGTCAAGAATGTACGCCGTGGCTTTTGCTCGCCTGAGGATAACCGGCTCGCCTTCCGTCTGCTGATGGCTGGCGGTATAGAGCAAAGCACGCTCAAGCGAAATTTCACGCGGGCTGGCAAAGAGTGCGTCTTTCAAACGCTGGGTACGATTCGTCATGAAGGAACTCCTGTAACGGAAAACAAGCCCGCCCCGAAGGGCGGGAGAGCGTCAGGCGGTTTGCGCCAGGTGGGCATCAATTTTGTTCATAATGGCGTCGGCACGTTTAACCGCGTCGCTGATATTGACGCGCACGATGGTTTTCCCGGTAAAACGTTCTTCGAACTTAATGCCAATATCTTTGGTCAGGATCACCATATCCGCTGCGGCGATATCCTCAGCATTCAGCTCGTTCTCAAGACCAATCGACCCCTGCGTTTCAACCTTCACTTCCCAGCCTTTGGCTTTAGCGGCGCTTTCCAGCGCTTCGGCCGCCATGTAGGTATGGGCAACGCCTGACGGGCATGCTGTTACTGCGATAATTCGGGCCATGTTCTCTTCCTCACTCAGTTAATTTCGAAATCCAGATCCAGGTCGTCCTCTTTTTCCTCGACCTGTTTTGCATTCTTGCGGGCAATACTCTTCAGCACGTTGACGCTAATGGCCGTCACCACAGCCCCTACGGCGACCGCCGCGATGTAGCCCAGTTTGCCTTCCACCACAGGGAGAACGATAAGCCCGCCCCATCCCGCATAACATTGCGCACCCATCACAGCAGCCGTCACTGCGCCACACGCCGAGCCCAGCATGATGGAGGGAATGACACGCATAGGATCGGCAGCGGCGAACGGAATGGCCCCTTCGGTAACCCCCACGCAGCCCATCACTAATGCAGCCTTACCCGCTTCACGCTCTTCACCGGTAAAATTCTTGCGATTAATCAACGTCGCCAGGCCTAATCCCAGCGGTGGCACACAGATACCGACTGCCGCAATCGCCACCACGGTGTAGACTCCCTGAGCAACGCAGATCAGCATGAAGGCATAGGCGACTTTATTAATCGGGCCACCCATGTCGAAGGCCAGCATCAACCCCATGATGATGGCCAACACGACGATGCTGCCCTGCTGCATCCCTTGCAGCCACTGGGTTAAGCCCGTCGTCAACGCACCAACAGGTTCGCCCAGACCCCACATCATGATGCCCGCGGTAACAAAGGTGCCGATGATAGGGATGATGAAGATAGGCATGACGGAGCGCAGGACTTTCGGGACCGGCAGTTTTTTCAGATACCAGACCACAATCCCGCCGAGGATCCCGGCAATAATGGCGCCGAAGAACCCCGCACCGAAGCTGTTACCGACCCACGCGGCAATAGCGCAGGGAGCAAGCGCGGCGCGCTCGGCAATGGAATAGCCAATATAGGCGGCCAGGAAAGGCACCATCAGCGTTAACCCCGCCACGCCGATATCAAATAGCTTTTTGAGGTTGGGATCGGTTGCGGCATCCGGTACCGCGCCCTTGCCGTACAGCATGACCGACACCGCCAGCAAAATACCGCCCGCGACCACGAACGGGATCATGTGCGACACCCCAGTCATCAGATGCTGCCGCGTGTTCTTGAGAATATGCACCAACTCTTTCATATGTCGCTCCTGACCAAAAACCATAAAGATGTTGTGGCAAACAATAGGCAATCAGGAAGACGGCGGACAGGAGACAAAAAGGTCATTTACTGGATTTTTGTAAGATTGAAATGAAAATGCGATCCGCCTCGACATTTCCTGTAGACGTTACGCATAAGACAAACCGCCACAACCTGTGAGTCAAATCTCACTTTTCACGTGATATTACATTTGTCCAGCTTTTGGCAGATTTGTCACATGGCGCGCGTCATCAACACGCTCGTATGCTGTTCCCCAATGAATGATGATGAGTTTCAGGAGTGTGTATGGCTCTGGTAGTGGAATTTACCTGTGAATTGCCCAACGGTGTTCACGCGCGTCCGGCAAGTCATGTAGAGACGCTGTGCAATACGTTTATCTCGCAAATCGAGTGGCACAACCTGCGCACAGACCGCAAAGGGAATGCCAAGAGCGCACTGGCACTTATTGGCACCGACACGCTGGCAGGCGACGCCTGTCGTCTGGTGATCCACGGTGAAGATGAGCAGAGCGCCCATCAACAGCTGGAACAATGGCTCCGGGAAGAGTTTCCCCACTGCGACGCGCCGCTTGCGGAAGCCCCCAATACCGAGCTTGATCCGCTGCCAGAATCTCTCGCGCGCCTTAATCCAACGCTATTCCGCGCCCTGCCTGTTTGCAGCGGTAGCGCCCGGGGCGTGTTGACCTTGCTGACCTCGCTGGATCTCAATGCACTGACGGATTTACCCGACGCGAAAAACGTGGAAGATGAACAGTCAGCGCTGGATAACGGCCTCACCCTGCTGGTGAAAAACATTGAGCTGCGCGCGCTGGACAGCGACAGCACCGCCTGCGCCATTCTTGAGGCACATCGTTCGCTGGCAACGGATACCTCTTTGCGCCAGCATCTGCTTGCAGGAGTGAGCCAGGGTTTGAGCTGCGCGCAAGCGATAATCGCCACAGCCAACCATTTCTGCGATGCGTTCTCTTGCTCCAGCAGCAGCTACTTACAGGAACGTGTGCTGGATGTGCGCGATGTTTGCTATCAACTCTTGCAACAAATTTATGGTGAACAACGCTTCCCGGCACCGGGACAGCTCACTCAGCCGAGCGTCTGCCTTGCCGACGATCTTACGCCCGGCCAGTTCCTGGAACTCGATAAAACCCTGCTCAAAGGGCTGCTGTTAAAAAGCGGCGGAACAACCTCGCACACCGTTATTCTTGCACGCTCCTTTAATATTCCGACGCTGGTGGGCGTTGACAGCGAAAGCCTGCTGCAGTGGCGCAATAAACCCGTATTTATCGATGGCAATGCCGGTGCGGTCATGGTCAACGCCAGCGATGCGGTAGCGCGCTACTACCGACAGGAAGCACGGGTACAACAGGCACTACGCGAGCAGCAGCGCATCTGGCTTGGCCGGGAAGCCAGAACCGCCGACGGCCTGCGCATTGAGATCGCCGCGAACATCGCCCATGCGGTGGAAGCGCAGGCAGCATTTGGGAACGGCGCCGAGGGCGTTGGCCTGTTTCGCACCGAAATGCTTTATATGGACCGCAGCAGCGCGCCCGGTGAAAACGAGCTGTACAATATTTTCTGTCAGGCACTGGAAAGCGCAAACGGGCGCAGCATTATCGTGCGCACCATGGATATCGGCGGCGATAAACCGGTGGCGTACCTGAATATCCCGGCTGAAAATAACCCGTTTCTCGGCTACCGCGCCGTCCGCATTTACGAAGAGTATGCAGCGCTTTTCACCACCCAGCTTCGGGCGATCCTGCGCGCCTCTGCTCACGGCAGCCTGAAGATCATGATCCCGATGATCTCTTCTATGGAAGAGATCCTGTGGGTGAAAGAGAAACTTGCCGAAGCGAAACAGCAGCTCCGGGCTGAACATATTCCGTTTGATGAGAAAATCCCGCTCGGCATCATGCTGGAAGTCCCTTCGGTGATGTTCATCATCGATCAGTGCTGCGAAGAGATTGATTTCTTTAGCATCGGTAGTAATGACCTGACGCAGTATCTGCTGGCCGTTGACCGCGACAACGCCAAAGTCACACGCCATTACAACAGCCTGAACCCGGCCTTCCTGAGGGCGCTGGATTATGCAGTACAGGCCGTCCATCGCCAGGGGAAATGGGTTGGCCTGTGCGGCGAGCTGGGCGCAAAAGGTTCAGTGCTGCCATTGCTGGTGGGCCTGGGCCTGGACGAGCTGAGCATGGGGTCGCCCGCCATTCCGGCAACCAAGGCGCGTCTGGCACAGCTTGACAGCCGCGCCTGCCGCCAGTTGCTGAATCAGGCCATGGCGTGTCGCACTTCGCTTGAAGTGGAACACCTGCTGGCGCAGTTCCGCATGAATCAGCAGGACACACCGCTGGTGACGCCACGCTGTATTTCGCTGGATAACGACTGGAACAGTAAAGAAGAGGTCATGAAAGGGATGACCGATAACCTGCTGCTCGCCGGACGTTGCCGCTACCCCCGCAAGCTGGAGGCCGATCTGTGGGCGCGCGAAGCCGTTTTCTCCACCGGGCTTGGCTTCAGCTTCGCCATTCCGCACAGCAAGTCTGAGCATATTGAGCAATCCACCATCAGCGTTGCACGCCTGAGAAGCCCCGTCATGTGGGGAGATGAAGAAGCACAATTCATCATCATGCTGACGCTGAACAAACACGCCGCGGGCGACCAGCATATGCGTATTTTCTCCCGCCTGGCCCGCCGCATCATGCATGCCGATTTCCGCAACGCGCTGGTTAACGCCAGCTCCGGGGAGGCGATTGCTTCCCTGCTACAACACGAATTAGAACTGTAAAACGAGGAAGTGTGATGGAACTGTACCTGGATACCGCCAACGTGGCGGAAGTTGAACGCCTGGCGCGCATCTTTCCCATTGCGGGCGTCACCACCAACCCGAGCATTATTGCCGCCAGCCGTGAATCCATCTGGGATGTGCTGCCGCGTCTGCAAAAAGCCATCGGACCGGAAGGCACGCTGTTTGCTCAAACCATGAGCCGCGATGCCGAAGGCATGGTGGCGGAGGCCAAACGCCTGAGTAACGCCGTCCCTGGCATCGTGGTGAAAATCCCGGTGACGGCTCAGGGGCTCATCGCGATTAAGGCATTGAAAAAAGAGGGGATAACCACGCTAGGTACTGCCGTTTACAGCGCTGCGCAGGGTTTGCTTGCCGCACTGGCAGGCGCGAAATATGTCGCACCGTACGTAAACCGCGTTGACGCGCAGGGTGGTGACGGCATTCGCATGGTTCAGGAACTGCAGTCCCTGCTGGAACTGCACGCGCCGGACAGTAAAGTGCTGGCCGCCAGCTTCAAAACGCCGCGTCAGGCGTTGGACTGCCTGCTGGCGGGATGCGAGGCAATCACGCTTCCCTTAGACGTAGCGCAACAAATGCTCGGCACGCCAGCGGTAGAGTCAGCCATAGAGAAGTTCGAGCAGGACTGGAAAAACGCGTTTGGTAACCTCAACCTCTAAGGGAGAACTGTTATGGAACGTATCATTCAATCGCCGGGAAAATATATCCAGGGCGCTGATGTGCTTACCCGTCTCGGCGACTATCTGAAACCCCTGGCCAATCGCTGGCTGGTCGTCGGCGATAAATTTGTGCTGGGTTTTGCCGAAGAGACCCTGCGCCAGAGTTTTAAAAAAGCCGAACTGCATGCCGAAATCGCGCCGTTTAGTGGCGAATGTTCACAAAATGAAATCGATCGCCTGAAAAAGCTGGCCGACAGCGCCGACTGTCTGGCGGTGTTGGGTATCGGTGGAGGTAAAACGCTCGATACCGCCAAAGCGCTGGCCCATTTTATGGACGTACCCGTGGCTATTGCCCCAACCATTGCCTCCACCGATGCGCCGTGCAGCGCCCTTTCCGTTATTTACACCGACAGCGGCGAGTTCGACCGCTATCTGATGCTGCCGCACAACCCGAACATGGTTATCGTCGATACCAAAGTGGTAGCGGGTGCGCCGGCACGCCTGCTGGCCGCCGGGATTGGCGATGCGCTGGCAACCTGGTTTGAAGCACGCGCCTGCTCGCGCAGCGGCGCGACCACCATGGCGGGCGGCAAATGTACTCAGGCAGCACTCGCGCTGGCCGAGCTGTGCTACAACACGCTGGTTGAAGAGGGTGAAAAAGCGATGCTGGCGGCAGAACAGCATGTGGTGACGCCTGCTCTTGAACGCATTATCGAAGCCAATACCTATCTCAGCGGCGTAGGATTTGAAAGCGGCGGGCTGGCGGCGGCACACGCTATTCATAACGGTATGACGGCGGTACCGGACGCGCACCACTTCTATCACGGTGAAAAAGTGGCGTTTGGCACGCTGACGCAGCTGGTGCTGGAAAACGCGCCGGTAGAAGAAATAGAGACCGTCGCGGCGCTTTGTCACAGCGTTGGGCTGCCGATCACGCTGGCGCAGCTGAACATAAAAGAGGATATCCCGGCCAAAATGCGTCTGATCGCGGAAGCCTCCTGTGCCGAAGGGGAAACCATTCACAACATGCCCGGCGGCGTAACGCCGGATCAGGTGTATGCGGCGCTGCTGGTGGCCGACCAGTATGGGCAGCGGTTCCTGCAGGAGTGGGAGTAAATTGCGTGAATAAAAATCCCCGCATCAGCGGGGATTTTTTTGCCCGTAGGCCGGGTAAGCGTTATCGCCACCCGGCACAACGGTTACTGCAGGTCAAACCGGTCCAGATCCATCACCTTCGCCCATGCGGCTACGAAGTCGCGGACGAACTTCTCGCTGGCATCGCTGCTGGCATAAACCTCTACCAGCGCGCGCAGGACGGCGTTAGAACCGAAGACCAGATCGGCGCGGGTGGCGGTATATTTCACTTCACCGCTGGCGCGATCGCTTCCGGCAAACAGTTCATTAGATTCGTCGGTCGCCTTCCACTGGGTGTTCATGTCCAGCAGGTTCACGAAGAAATCGTTGCTCAGCACGCCCTCGCGGTCGGTAAACACGCCATTCTTGCTGCCATCAAAGTTTGCACCCAGCACGCGCAGGCCACCGATCAGCACCGTCAGCTCAGGCGCGGTCAGCGTCAGCTGCTGGGCTTTGTCGATCAGCAGTGACTCAGTGGTGGACACATCCACCTGCGCACGGTAGTTGCGGAAGCCGTCGGCAATGGGTTCGAGCAGGTTAAACATCTCGATATCCGTCTGATCCTGACGCGCATCGACGCGGCCCGGCGTAAACGGAACGTTGACGTAAACGCCTGCCGCTTTCGCCGCCTGCTCAACGCCCACGACGCCCGCCAGCACGATGATATCGGCCAGAGAGGCTTTGTTGGTGGTGCGCTGGATAGCTTCCAGAGCCGGCAATGCGCGAACCGCTGCGGCGTTAACATCCCAGTCGCGCTGAGGAGCCAGCGCCAGACGCGCGCCGTTGGCGCCGCCACGCTTGTCGCCGCCGCGGAAGGTTGAAGCTGACGCCCAGGCAACGGAAACCAGTTCGCTCACGGAGAGGCCAGAGGCAGCGATTTCCGCCTTCAGGCTTTCAATGTCTTCTTTCGACGGATTGAACACCGCCTGCGGCAGCGGGTCCTGCCAGATCAGATCTTCTTTCGGCACTTCCGGGCCAAGGTAACGCGATTTCGGCCCCATATCGCGGTGGGTCAGCTTGTACCACGCGCGCGCGAAGGCTTCGTTGAAGGCCTGCGGATCGTTCAGGAAGCGACGGGAAATTTTCTCGAATTCCGGGTCAAAACGCAGCGTCAGGTCGGTGACCAGCATGGTAGGTTTGCGTTTTTTCGACGGGTCGAACGGGTCAGGCATGATTTCCGGCGCGTCCACGGCTTCAAACTGAATCGCACCCGCCGGGCTGCGGGTCTGCACCCATTCGTATTTGAACAGGTTCTCGAAGAAGTAGTTGCTCCACTGGGTCGGGGTTTGTGACCAGATGACTTCCAGACCGGAGGTAATAGCATCTGCGCCAATTCCCGTGCCGTGCGTGCTGGCCCAGCCCAGGCCCTGCGCTTCAATCGGCGAGGCTTCCGGGTCGGTGCCGACGTGGGTGGCTTCACCCGCGCCGTGGGTTTTGCCAAGGGTGTGGCCGCCCGCGATCAGCGCAACGGTCTCTTCGTCGTTCATCCCCATGTTGCCGAAGGTCGCACGAATTGCCGCCGCAGCAGAAAGAGGTTCACCGCTGGCGTTTGGCCCTTCCGGGTTAACGTAGATCAGGCCCATTTCGGTGGCGGCCAGAGGACGCTTCGCCAGCGCCTCCGGGTCACGGTGGGTCAGCCAGGCTTTTTCATCACCCCAGTTCACGTCCAGATCCGGTTCCCAGACGTCTTCACGCCCGGCACCGAAACCAAAGGTACGGAAGCCGGAGTTCTCCAGCGCCACGTTACCCGCGAGGATAAACAGGTCGGCCCAGGAAATTTTTTGTCCGTATTTTTGCTTGATTGGCCACAGCAGACGGCGCGCCTTATCCAGGCTCACGTTATCCGGCCAGGAGTTCAGCGGCGCAAAGCGCTGTTGACCGCGACCAGCGCCACCGCGCCCGTCAACGGAGCGATAGGTACCCGCGCCGTGCCAGGCCATACGGATAAACAGGCCCGCATAGCTGCCCCAGTCGGCAGGCCACCACGGTTGAGAGTCGGTTAAAAGGGCTTTGAGGTCGCCTTTAAGGGCGGAGTAATCAAGTTTGCTGAATTCTTTGCGGTAGTCGAAGTCTTCACCCAGCGGGTTCGAACGATTGGAATGTTGGTTAAGAAGATCGATGCGGAGTTGTTTTGGCCACCAGTCGCGGCTGCCTGTACCTGCGCCCGCGCTGTGATCGACGCCGCCCTGGTGGAACGGGCATTTGCCGACCGATGCCGCTTTATTGGTCTCGTCTGACGTGCTCATCGCTATGCTCCCTTTTACAGTGTTACCGTTACGATATACACCACTAGCAATAAGTTATAGTTGAATTAATCCACAGATTCGATAGCTAATACCTTTTAACTATTCGCGTGACAAAAAAGCCCTCGAAAAATGAGGGCTTTGTGCTTATTACGCCGGACGAACGCCCAGCGTATGGCAAATGGCGTAGCTCATCTCCGCGCGGTTCAGCGTATAGAAGTGGAAATCTTTCACCCCTTCACGGCTTAAAATTTTCACCATGTCCATCGCGATATTGGCCCCCACCAGCTTGCGGGTTTCCGGGTCATCGTCCAGCCCTTCGTACATTTTGGACATCCAGAGCGGAATGCGAACATTGGTCATATCAGCGAACTTCTTCGCCTGTTTGAAGTTAGAGACCGGCAGAATGCCCGGGATAATTTCAACGTCGATGCCCGCGGAGACGCAGCGGTCACGGAAACGCAGGTAGCTTTCCACATCAAAGAAGAACTGGGTAATGGCGCGGTTCGCACCGGCGTCCACTTTACGCCTGAGGTTCAGCAGATCGGCCTGGGCACTTTTCGCTTCCGGATGCACCTCAGGATAAGCGGCAACGGAGATATCAAAGTCGGCCACGTCTTTCAGCAGCGCGACCAGATCGGCGGCGTACATGTCCGGCTTACCGCTGCCCGGCGGCAGGTCACCGCGCAGGGCAACGATATGACGAATGCCGTTATTCCAGTAATCCTGGGCGATAGCCCGTAATTCGTCGCCGGTCGCGTCGATACAGGTGAGATGCGGCGCCGCTTCCAGACCGGTACGATCTTTGATGCCTTTAATGATGCTGTGCGTACGGTCACGCTCGCCGGAGTTAGCACCGTAAGTCACGGAGACAAACTTCGGCTTCAGGCTGCTGAGACGATCGATAGAGCTCCACAGGGTTTGCTCCATTTCACTGGTGCGCGGCGGGAAAAATTCAAAAGAGACGTTAATCTGGCCGTTTACTTCGGCCAGGCTCTGATTCAGTGCTTCCCGCTGGTTGGCGTGAAAAAAGCTCATACCTTACCTCTATCAATCGCATGTCGTTATCTGTTGTGTTGTGAACTTCTATACGTTTAGACGTCCAGATGTAAAAATGACGGAAAAGCGGAGGGACGTCAATATAAATAATCAACAATAACGGTGAGGTTTGCTCAGGAAAGATGAAGAAAGTTCATGATGGGGGAGACATCCCCTTCCCCAGGACCGACCCCCCTTTGGGTAAAGGGGAAAAAACCGCATCGGGCAGTTTTCTCCCCCTGGGGGGATGCACGGGGCGGTTTTAATGCCAGCAGAAGTGATGCACAACCTGGGTAATCAATTCGCGAGTTGGCTTGATGAAGCGGGTCTCCAGATATTCATCCGGCTGGTGGGCCTGGTTGATGGAGCCGGGGCCCAGGACCAGCGTAGGGCAAAGCGTCTGAATAAACGGCGCTTCGGTGCAGTAGTTCACCACGTCGGTTTTCTCACCGAGCAGCTTTTCCACCACTTCAACCAGCTGATGATCCGGCGGACATTCGTAACCCGGGATCGGCGGATGCAGTTCGGAGACCGTCAGGCGGCCCGGCCAGCGCTCGCTCACCGGGGCCAGCGCTTCATTCAGCAGGCCGTCGAGATCGCTGAGGGTCATGCCCGGCAGCGGGCGGATGTCCATATGCAGTTCGCAGCAGGCGCAGATGCGGTTCGAGGCATCGCCGCCGTGCAGGCTGCCGAGGTTCAGGGTCGGATACGGCACGGTGAACGCGTCGTAGTGGTAGCGCTCTTTCAGATCGTCGCGCAGGGCCATGATGCGGCCGATGGCGTCATGCATCAGCTCAATGGCGTTCACGCCGCGCGCCGGGTCGCTGGAGTGGCCGGACTGGCCCAGCACGCGCACGGCGGTAGAGATATGGCCTTTGTGCGCGCGGATCGGCTGCAGAGACGTCGGCTCGCCGATGATCGCGCAGTCCGGGCGAATCGATGTGTTTTCAGAGAAGTAGCGCGCGCCCGCCATGCTGGTTTCTTCATCGGCGGTCGCCAGAATGTAGAGCGGTTTTTTCAGCTTCGTCACGTCCACGTCACGCAGCGCGTCGAGGATAAAGGCGAAGAAGCCTTTCATGTCGGCGGTGCCCAGGCCATAGAGCTTGTTGTCGTGCTCGGTCAGGGTGAACGGATCGCGCGTCCAGCGGCCGTCGTCAAACGGCACCGTATCGGTATGACCGGCCAGCAGCAGGCCGCCCGCACCGGTTCCGGTGCTGGCGAGCAGGTTAAATTTGTGGCGGGTTCCGGGAACGGGCTGAACCTCAACGTTAAACCCAAGATCGCTAAACCAACCCGCCAGCAGATTGATTAAAGACTCATTGCTCTGATCCAGCGCTTCTTCCGTTGCGCTGATGGACGGTGTGGCAATCAGGGCGCGGTAGATCTCGATAAATGGCGGTAAGTTCATTTTCATTGTTGACACACCTTAGGTCGTGATAGTATCAATATTCATGCAATAAATGTGAATAAAAATACACTAACGTTGAGCATAAAGGAACCCGATGTTGAATACGCTGATTGTAGGCGC
The DNA here is from genome assembly GCF_000762975.1 of Enterobacter sp. UCD-UG_FMILLET. Classification (NCBI taxonomy): domain Bacteria; kingdom Pseudomonadati; phylum Pseudomonadota; class Gammaproteobacteria; order Enterobacterales; family Enterobacteriaceae; genus Enterobacter; species Enterobacter sp. UCD-UG_FMILLET. Next base: position 81,366 of record NZ_JRJC01000045.1, on the reverse strand, counting down.
TAGCGGTTATGCGGGCGCAGAGCTTGTAAGCTACGTGAATCGCCATCCACATATGACCATAACCGCTTTGACCGTGTCAGCGCAAAGCAATGATGCAGGAAAGTTAATTTCCGATCTGCATCCGCAGCTTAAGGGCCTGGTCGATCTGCCGCTGCAGCCCATGTCTGACATCAGCGAGTTTACCGACGGCGTCGACGTGGTGTTTTTAGCCACCGCGCACGAGGTCAGCCACGACCTGGCGCCGCAGTTCCTGGCGGCCGGCTGCGTGGTCTTCGACCTTTCCGGCGCGTTCCGCGTGAACGACGGCGCGTTCTACGAAAAATATTATGGTTTCACCCATCAGCATTCGGATCTGCTTGAAAAAGCGGTGTACGGCCTGGCGGAGTGGAGCGCAGACAAACTAAAAGAAGCGGACCTTATTGCCGTGCCGGGCTGCTACCCGACGGCGGCGCAGCTTTCCCTGAAGCCGCTGATCGACGCAGGCCTGCTGGATCTGAGCCAGTGGCCGGTGATCAACGCCACCAGCGGCGTGAGCGGTGCAGGACGCAAGGCCGCTATTTCCAACAGCTTCTGCGAAGTGAGCCTTCAGCCGTATGGCGTGTTTAATCACCGTCATCACCCTGAAATCACGACGCATCTGGGCGCGGACGTCATTTTCACCCCGCACCTGGGCAGCTTCCCGCGCGGGATCCTCGAAACCATTACCTGCCGCCTGAAGCCTGGCGTAACCAACGAGCAGGTGAGCGAGGCCTTCACGCAGGCGTATGCGGATAAACCGCTGGTGCGCCTGTACGATAAAGGCGTGCCGGCGCTGAAAAACGTGGTCGGCCTGCCGTTCTGCGACATCGGCTTTGCCGTGCAGGGCGAGCACCTGATTGTGGTGGCCGCAGAAGATAACTTACTCAAAGGCGCTGCCGCACAGGCAATGCAGTGTGCAAATATTCGTTTCGGTTTCCCGGAAACGCAGGCTCTTATTTAAGGTGTGATGATGAACCCATTAATTATCAAACTCGGTGGTGTACTGCTGGACAGCGAAGAAGCGCTGGAGCGTCTGTTTACCGCGCTGGTGAACTATCGTGAATCACACCAGCGTCCGCTGGTGATTGTGCACGGTGGCGGCTGCGTGGTGGACGAGCTGATGAAAGGGCTCAACCTGCCGGTGAAAAAGAAGAACGGCCTGCGCGTCACGCCGGCCGATCAGATTGACATCATTACCGGCGCGCTGGCGGGTACGGCGAACAAAACGCTGCTGGCGTGGGCGAAGAAACACCACATCGCGTCCGTTGGCCTCTATCTGGGTGATGGCGACAGCGTAAAAGTGACCCAGCTCGACGAAGAGCTCGGCCACGTTGGACTGGCGCAGCCAGGTTCGCCTAAGCTGATTAACACGCTGCTGGAAGGAGGTTTCCTGCCGGTGGTGAGCTCCATCGGCGTGACCGAAGAGGGCGAGCTGATGAACGTCAACGCTGACCAGGCGGCGACGGCACTGGCGGCAACGCTGGGCGCGGATCTGATCCTGCTTTCCGACGTGAGCGGCATTCTGGACGGCAAAGGCCAGCGCATCGCGGAAATGACGGCTGAGAAAGCGGAGCAGCTGATTGCGCAGGGCATTATCACCGACGGCATGATCGTCAAAGTGAACGCCGCGCTGGATGCCGCACGCACGCTGGGCCGCCCAGTGGATATCGCCTCATGGCGTCACGCGGAACAACTGCCGGCGCTGTTTAACGGCACGCCGATTGGCACGCGTATTCTGGCGTAATCGATTTAATGTTTTGTAGGCCCGATAAGCGCAGCGCTACCGGGCAATGAAATTCAAAGATATTTAAGGAAGCATGTTATGGCACTTTGGGGTGGGCGTTTTACACAGGCAGCGGATCAGCGGTTCAAACAGTTCAACGACTCTTTGCGCTTCGACTACCGCCTGGCCGAACAGGATATTGTCGGCTCTGTGGCCTGGTCCAAAGCGCTGGTGACGGCGGGCGTACTGACCGCAGACGAACAATTACGGCTGGAAGAAGCGCTGAACAATCTGCTGGAAGAGGTGCGTCTTAACCCGCAGCAGATCCTCGAAAGCGATGCTGAAGATATTCACAGCTGGGTGGAAGGCAAACTGATCGACAAAGTCGGTCAGCTGGGTAAAAAGCTGCATACCGGGCGCAGCCGTAACGACCAGGTCGCCACCGACCTGAAGCTGTGGTGTAAAGATACCGTTGGCGAACTGCTGGCGGCTAACCGTCAGCTGCAGAGCGCGCTGGTGGAAACCGCGCAGAACAACCAGGATGCGGTGATGCCGGGTTATACCCACCTGCAGCGCGCGCAGCCGGTGACCTTCGCGCACTGGTGTCTGGCCTACGTTGAGATGCTGGCGCGTGACGAAAGCCGTCTGCAGGATACCCTGAAACGTCTGGACGTCAGCCCGCTGGGCAGCGGCGCGCTGGCCGGCACGGCGTATGAAATCGACCGCGAACAGCTGGCAGGCTGGCTGGGCTTTGCCTCCGCCACCCGTAACAGCCTGGACAGCGTGTCCGACCGCGACCACGTGCTGGAGCTGCTCTCGAATGCCTCTATCGGCATGGTGCACCTGTCGCGCTTTGCTGAAGACCTGATTTTCTTTAACTCTGGCGAAGCGGGCTTCGTCGAGCTGTCCGACCGCGTGACCTCAGGTTCATCCCTGATGCCGCAGAAGAAAAACCCGGACGCGCTGGAGCTGATCCGCGGCAAATGTGGCCGCGTGCAGGGCGCGCTGACCGGCATGATGATGACACTGAAAGGGCTGCCGCTGGCGTACAACAAAGACATGCAGGAAGACAAGGAAGGGCTGTTCGACGCGCTCGACACCTGGCTGGACTGTTTGCACATGGGCGCGCTGGTGCTGGACGGCATTCAGGTGAAACGTCCGCGCTGTCAGGAAGCGGCGCAGCAGGGCTATGCGAACTCTACCGAACTGGCGGATTATCTGGTGGCGAAAGGCGTACCGTTCCGTGAGGCGCACCATATTGTGGGTGAAGCGGTGGTGGAAGCCATTCGTCAGGGTAAACCGCTGGAAGATCTGGCGCTGGCCGACCTGCAGAAGTTCAGCGCGGTTATCGGGGATGATGTGTATCCGATCCTTGCGCTGCAGTCTTGCCTGGATAAACGTGCCGCGAAAGGCGGCGTGTCGCCTAAGCAGGTGGCGCAGGCGATAGCGGATGCGAAAAACCGGTTGGTTTAATCTGTCCTGACAGATGCCCTCTCCCACCGTGCGGGGAGAGGGCCAGGGTGAGGAGTTACAGCAGCTTAGCCAGACGGTTGATGTCGGACTGAATGGCTCCAGCGGTGACGTCGCGCCCCGCACCAGGACCGCGGATCACCAGCGGGTTATCGCGATACCAGCGGCTTTCGATGGCGAAGACGTTATCGCACGGCAGCAGCGCCGCCAGCGGATGTTCAGGACGCACCGCCTCGACGCCGACTCGCGCTTTCCCGTTGGCCTCGAAACGCGCAACATAGCGCAGCACCAGCCCCATCTCGTTCGCCGCCTCCAGACGCTGTACCATCTGCTCGTTCAACTCTTCACCATTTTCAAAGAAATGGTCCACAGAACCTTCTTCACAGCCGGCAGGCACCAGCGATTCGACGCGTACGGCATCCGGTTCGATGTCATAACCGGCTTCACGCGCCAGGATCACCAGCTTACGCATCACGTCTTTGCCGGAAAGGTCAACGCGCGGATCGGGCTCGGTTAAGCCCTGCTGCCACGCCTGATCCACCAGGTCGGTGAACGGGACGGTGCCGTCAAACTGCAGGAACAGCCAGGAGAGCGTGCCGGAGAAGATACCGCTCAGCGCCAGAATGCTGTCGCCGCTTTCAATCAGGTCACGCACGGTGTGGTTAACCGGCAGGCCAGCCCCAACGGTAGCGTTATAGAGCCAGTGGCGCCCTGTTTTTTCAAACGCGTCGTGGATCTGGCGGTATTTATCGGTGCTGCTTGCCCCAGCCAGCTTATTGGCGCTGATGACGTGGAAACCGTGGCTGGCGAAATCCAGGTACTGATCGGCAAGCTGTTCGCTGGCGGTGACGTCCAGCACCACCAGATCGTCATACGGGTGCGCACGCATCCACAGGAACAGCGACTCTTCATCCTGCTCAACCGCTTCATCATTAAAGAACGCAAGCGCGCGGCTGGCATCCAGCCCTTCGTAGTTCAGGAGGCTGCGGCGGCTGTCCACCACGCCCGCAAGAATGAATTCAAATCCGGTACGCGCCGAGAGCGTCACCTGTTCGCGGGCGAACAGCTCCAGCCAGCGGGAACCGATGTTGCCTTTCCCGAATAGCACCAGGCCGATGCGCTTTTCCGCGCGGAACAGGGAGGTGTGCAGGCCCTGAATCAGGCTCTCGGTTGGCCCTTTGCGCAGGACGGCGACCAGGCTGATGCCCTCTTCCGACTGCCAGGTGAACTCCACCGGCTGGCCTTTCAGCTGCTGCCAGAAGCGGTGGCAGTGCAGCGGGTTACGGGTGACGCCCGCGCCCACCATCGCCACCAGCGCGAGCCCCTGACGCAGGCGAAGCTCGCCCGGCAGGCCCGCTTCATCCAGAATTTTCAGCGCGCTGTCCGCCACTTCAGCGGTATAGCAGAACTGCAGCAGCTGGCGATCGTTATGCACGCCAACGGCCAGCGGACGCACCTGGGCGCGTTTCAGGATCGTGTCGATCTCTTTATGCGCCAGCTTGAAGTCCTGGCCCGCAGGCACCTGGAACTCAATCAGGCAGATGTCGTCGTGGCTGGTGACAATACGCGCCCCGGTACCGGACGCCAGCACGCGCTCAATGCGCGTGGAGCCTTGATCCGGGGTGTAACTGCAGCGCAGCTGGAGGTCGATATCGCTGCCGGAAACCGGCTGCAGCGTACGGGCGTGCAGCACCGGCGCAGCCAGACGCGCCAGCTCGCTGGCTTCGTCGAGACGCAGCAGCGGCAGCAGGCAGGCATCTTTTACTTTGCGCGGGTCAGCGCTGTACACACCGGCTACGTCGCTCCAGATGGTGACGCGGGACACGCCCGCCAGGGCACCAATCTGCGTTGCCGAGTAGTCCGAACCGTTACGGCCCAGAAGCACGGTTTCACCCGCGTTGCTGCGGCTGATAAAGCCGGTGACGACAATACGTTTGCCCGGGTGCTGCACGAGCAGCTGTTGCAGCAGCGGGTAGGACAACCCTTCATCCACCTGCGGCTGCGCGGCGCGTTCGGCGCGCAGGAAATCACGCGCGTCGAGCCAGGCCGCTTCCACGCCCAGGTGTTGCAGCACGGCGGCCATCAGGCGCGCGGACCACACTTCACCGTGGCCCACCACTTCGGCATACACCGCGTCGGTAATTCCGCTGTCCAGCAGGGCAGCCAGACGCTCAAGGTCATGCGTAAAGGCGCCGATCAACCCGTCCGCCACGTCCGCAGGCAGCAGGCCGGCAATCAGCTCGCTCTGGTAACGGCGTAAGGACTGTTGCACCTGATGCGCAGAAAGGCGATCGGTCTGGCTCAGCTTCAGCCAGCTAATCAACTGGTTGGTGGTGCTGCCCGCCGCCGAGACAACCATCATGTCACCCGGCTGTGAATATTCCGTCATGATGCCTGCAACGCGCAGGTAACATTTCACATCAGCAAGACTACTACCACCAAACTTGTGCAGTTGACGACCCTTCGCCCCTGCCTGCGCTATCACACTCATGATTACCCCTTGGCTGCGATCCGGAAGGCATTTTCCAGATCGGCAATTAAATCTTCAGAATCTTCAATGCCGGTTGAGATACGTAGCAGCGTCTCAGAAATTCCGGCGGCGGCACGTGCTTCCGGTGCCATACCTGCGTGCGTCATGGTCGCGGCGTGGGAGATCAAGCTTTCAACCCCACCTAAGGATTCCGCCAGCGTAAACAATGACAGCCCGCTCAGGAAGCGACGCAGCGTTTGCTCGTCACCGTCCAGTTCAAAACTTAACATCGCGCCAAATCCCTTCTGCTGGCGTGCGGCAATCTCGTGCCCCTGGTTTTCCGGCAGCGACGGGTGATAGAGCTTCTTCACCAGCGGCTGGGTTTTCAGGAAATCCACAATCGCCTGGGCATTGCGCTGCGCCACTTCCATGCGCGGCGACAGCGTGCGAATGCCGCGCAACAGCAGATAGCTGTCGAAGGCACCCGCGGTGACGCCAATATTATTGGCCCACCATGCCAGTTCGGTGACAACGTCGGGATCTTTGGCAATCACCACGCCCGCCACCACATCAGAATGGCCGTTCAGATATTTAGTGCATGAATGCAATACCAGATCGGCACCCAGTGCGAGTGGGTTCTGAAGGGCCGGACTGAGGAACGTATTATCCACTACACTTATCGCTCCCGCATCCCTTGCGAGCTGACAAATTTTCGCAATATCGACAACGCGCAACAACGGATTGCTTGGACTTTCCACCAGAACCAGCTTCGGCTGCTCTGCCAGGGCCTGTTTCAGCGCCTGTTCATCGTTTTGATCGACAAACAGCACGCGATAGCAGCCGCGTTTCGCCAGGCTGTCAAACAGGCGATAGCTGCCGCCGTAGCAGTCGTGCGGCGCAACCAGCAGATCGCCCGGTTTCAGGAACACCGTGGTCACCAGGTGAATGGCGGACATCCCCGTATTGGTTAATACTGCACCCGCGCCACCTTCCAGCTCGGCCAGCGCGCGCTGGGTCACGTCTCGCGTAGGATTGCCACGACGCGAATAATCATGCGCGCGGGGTTCATTAAATCCGGTGAAATTGTAGGTACTGGAAAGATGAATCGGCGGGACAACGCAGCCGTACTGCTCGTCATCATTTAATCCGCTACGCACTGCAATAGTGGCCTGTTTACGCGTCATGGTGAGGGCTTCCTGGCGAATGAGGTGAAAAGTCAGGCACCAGAGTAAACATTGAAAGTATGGACGTCAATACATCTGGACATCTAAACTTCTTTGCGTATAGATTGAGCAAAGCGCAAATAGCCGTTAAAATTATATGCTTTAGTGCACGCTGCAGCGGCAATATCCGTGCCACGGTATCGTCTCTACGGTAAACTAGACAAGATTGCGGTTCAAAACGGGTGGTTACAGGTTTTGCACCTTTAAATAAATGACTGAGAGGATTAAAGGTATCTCATGGCTGAATGGAGCGGCGAATATATCAGCCCATACGCTGAGCACGGTAAGAAGAGTGAGCAAGTAAAGAAAATTACGGTTTCCATTCCTCTGAAGGTGTTGAAGATCCTCACCGATGAACGTACGCGTCGTCAGGTGAACAACCTGCGCCACGCGACCAACAGCGAACTGCTGTGCGAAGCGTTTCTGCATGCGTTTACCGGTCAACCGTTGCCGAACGATGAAGATCTGCGCAAAGAGCGTAGTGATGAAATCCCGGAAGAGGCGAAAGTCATCATGCGTGAACTGGGCATTGACCCGGAGACGTGGGAATACTAACTGCGGTGCGATCCCGCTGAGATTACTCAGCGGGATGGTTTCTTAGAAGTTGTAGCCTAAACCCACGCGCAGACGCGTCTGGCGGTCGTCGCTGGTGGCGGTGTTATAGCCGGAAGAGACGTTGCCCACTTCCACAAATGGGATCCACGAGTCGATGTTATACGCCACGCGGAAGTTATATTCGTAATCTTCTTTTTTATTGTTATACAGGTCTTCATTGTCGGCGAATTTATAAATGCCGTTTAACTCGAACATCCAGCCATCAATATTATAACCCAGCCACATTTCCGGACGATAAACCATACGGTCATCTTTACCATCAGCATTACGGCGGGTGTATTCCGTACGATAACGAAACGCCGTCCACCAGCTGCCATTAATATTATACTGCACGCGCAGATAAGGCTTATAGATGGCCATGTCATCACCCATTTCAACGGCGATGCCCGGCTGCCAGATAAAACCTTGCCAGGTAAATTGATAGCTTGCGGTATATTCGTTGCTGTTACTTTCCATATTATTAAGCGCGTCGTTAGACTGCTTGTTATCGGAGCGCGATACCGCCTCAACCGCTACGCCAAAGCCGGTGCCAAAGCGGTGCGACATGTACACACGGTCATAGTTACGCCCATCGTCGTAATACTCGTGTCGGTAATCCACATATCCCGCCTGCGCCGCGCACGATATTAACGGAAGCACAAATAAGAGTTGCTTCAATTTCATAATATTTCCCTCGAAGTAAACGCACCCTGAAAGCCACTGTGTCGTCATGGCAAATAAGAATGTATGACGGGCGCAGTGTAAGTTTACGAAACGAGAGAAACCTTTTAATTTTTGACACCCCCGTCAAAAGGATGGCAAAGAATTAAAGAAATGAGAGATGCAGTTCACTATCCGTTAAAGAATAAACCAGACAAATATATTTAATACAATGATACGTAATTAATTATTTTAGATATAAATGTTAAGATGTGATTTATTCAGAAGGGATATTACAGGCACAAAAAAAACCGCCCGAAGGCGGTTTTTCCTGGATGCTTATTTAGCGCCCGGGATGCTGAAACGCTTGTTGAAGCGGTCAACACGGCCACCGGTTGCAACGTCACGCTGCTTACCAGTGTAGAACGGGTGGCATTTGCCGCACACGTCCAGGTTCAGATCGTGACCCACGGTAGAGCGGATCTGGATAGAGTTACCGCAAGAACAGTTTGCAGTAATCATTTCGTATTTCGGGTGAATATCTTTTTTCATGGGAGAACCTCAGTTAAGGCCGCGTCGCTCTTCCAGCCCTAACGCCAGACACCACGCGATGTTGATTGTAAGTTCTTTGGCGTAAAGTACACCAAAGGCGGCGAATCATACAGAATTTGACCAACGTATGCAAACTGATCCGCACGCCGCTTTTACTAATGTGTATACTAACGCGCCACTTTTCAAGTCAGGAAGATTCGATGCCCGTCGCTCACGTTGCCCTGCCCGTTCCGCTTCCCCGCACCTTTGACTACCTGCTGCCCGACAGCATGAGCGCCAAAGCGGGCTGCCGCGTGACCGTGCCGTTTGGCAAACAGCAGCGCGTGGGGATCGTTGTCTCCGTCAGCGATAAAAGCGAGCTGCCGCTTAATGAGCTGAAGTCAGTCGTTGAGGTGCTGGACAGCGAGCCCGTTTACTCTGCCAGCACCTGGCGACTGCTGCTGTGGGCGGCGGATTATTATCATCACCCCATTGGCGACGTCCTGTTCCATGCCCTGCCGATCATGCTGCGCCAGGGCAAAAGCGCCAGCCATGCGCCGATGTGGTACTGGTTTGCCACCGAGCAGGGCCAGGCGGTGGACATCAACAGCCTGAAGCGATCGCAGAAACAGCAGCAGGCGCTGGCGGCGCTGCGTCAGGGGAAAATCTGGCGGCATCAGGTCGACGAGCTTGAGGTCAGCGAAACGGCGCTACAGGCCTTAAGAAAGAAAGGGCTGAGCGAACTGGCAAGCGAAGCACCTGCCCTTTACGACTGGCGCGAGAGTTTCTCCGTTTCAGGGGATCGCCTGCGTCTGAATACCGAGCAGGCCACCGCCGTGGGCGCGATTCATAGCGCCTCCGATCATTTCTCTGCCTGGCTGCTGGCAGGGGTGACGGGTTCCGGTAAAACGGAGGTCTACCTGAGCGTGCTGGAAAACGTGCTCGCTCAGGGCAAACAGGCGCTGGTGATGGTGCCGGAAATTGGCCTGACGCCGCAAACCATCGCCCGATTCCGCGAGCGCTTTAACGCGCCGGTTGAGGTGCTGCACTCCGGCCTGAACGACAGCGAACGCCTCAGCGCCTGGCTGAAAGCGAAAAACGGCGAAGCGGCGATTGTGATCGGCACCCGCTCGTCGCTGTTTACGCCGTTTAAAAATCTTGGCGTTATCGTGATCGACGAAGAGCACGACAGCTCCTATAAGCAGCAGGAAGGCTGGCGCTACCACGCCCGCGATCTGGCGGTTTATCGCGCGCATAGCGAGCAAATACCCATTATTCTCGGCTCCGCCACGCCTGCGCTCGAAACGCTGCACAACGTGCGCCAGCGCAAATACCACATGCTGCGCCTGACGCGTCGGGCGGGGAATGCCCGTCCGGCCATTCAGCACGTGCTGGATCTGAAAGGCCAGCAGGTCCAGGCCGGGCTTGCGCCTGCACTCATTACCCGCATGCGCCAGCACCTGCAGGCGGGGAATCAGGTCATTCTGTTTCTGAACCGCCGCGGATTCGCCCCCGCGCTGCTGTGCCACGACTGCGGCTGGATTGCCGAGTGCCCGCGCTGTGACCACTACTATACCTTCCACCAGGCCCAGCGGCATTTGCGCTGCCACCACTGCGACAGCCAGCGCCCGGTGCCGCGCCAGTGCCCGTCGTGTGGTTCAACCCATATTGTGCCGGTCGGTCTGGGAACGGAACAGCTGGAACAGGCGCTTGGTCCTTTCTTCCCGGACGTGCCTATTTCGCGTATCGACAGGGACACCACCAGCCGTAAAGGGGCGCTGGAACAGCAGCTGGCGGAAGTGCATCGCGGCGGCGCGCGCATCCTGATTGGCACCCAGATGCTGGCTAAAGGCCATCACTTCCCGGACGTGACGCTGGTCGCCCTGCTGGACGTGGACGGCGCGCTGTTCTCGGCAGATTTCCGCTCAGCCGAGCGCTTCGCCCAGCTTTATACTCAGGTGGCAGGACGTGCTGGTCGCGCCGGTAAACAGGGCGAAGTGGTGTTGCAAACGCACCATCCTGAGCACCCGCTGCTGCAAACCCTGCTGCATAAAGGCTATGACGCTTTTGCCGAGCAGGCGCTGGCCGAGCGACAGACCATGCAGCTGCCGCCGTGGACCAGCCACGTCATTATCCGCGCGGAAGACCATAACAACCAGCAGGCGCCGCTTTTCCTGCAGCAGCTGAGAAACCTCCTGCAGGCCAGCCCGCTGGTGGATAATCAGCTGTGGATCCTGGGCCCGGTGCCGGCACTCGCACCAAAGCGCGGCGGACGTTTCCGCTGGCAAATCTTACTTCAGCACCCCTCACGTGTTCGCCTGCAGCATATCGTCAGCGGCACGCTGGCGCTCATCAACACGCTACCGGAAGCGCGAAAAGTGAAGTGGGTACTGGACGTCGATCCCATCGAAGGCTGAAGCTGGATCGAAAAATTTAACGCTCCTCACACTTTTTATGAAAATTCTGTAACCGATTCCATTAACTATCTGTAAAAATGGTGATGTCAGAAGTTCGGTGTTCAGTCGAGGAGAAGACGTTGAAGTCCAGGAAAGAGGTTGCCACAGCGACCATGAAAGACGTTGCCGAGAAAGCACAAGTCTCAACGGCAACCGTGTCCCGCGCATTAATGAACCCGGATAAAGTCTCCCAGGCGACCCGTAACCGAGTGGAGCAGGCTGCGCTTGAAGTGGGCTATTTCCCGCAGGCGATGGGGCGTAACGTCAAACGCAACGAGTCGCGCACCATTCTGGTAATTGTGCCGGACATCTGTGACCCTTTCTTCAGCGAGATTATCCGCGGTATTGAAGTCACCGCCGCGGAACAGGGTTACCTGGTGCTGATTGGCGACTGTGCTCATCAGAACCAGCAGGAAAAGACCTTCATCGATCTCATTATCACCAAGCAGATCGACGGCATGCTGCTGCTTGGCTCTCGCCTGCCGTTTGATGCCAGCATTGAAGAGCAGCGTAATTTACCGCCGATGGTGATGGCCAACGAGTTTGCGCCAGAGCTGGAGCTGCCGACCGTCCATATTGATAACCTCACCGCCGCGTTCAACGCCGTAAACTATCTCCAGGAGCTGGGGCATAAGCGCATTGGCTGTATTGCCGGGCCGGAAGAGATGCCGCTGTGTCACTATCGCTTACAGGGCTACGTTCAGGCGCTGCGCCGTACCGGCGTCACCGTCGATCCTCACTACATTGCGCGCGGTGACTTTACCTTCGCCGCGGGTGGACAAGCGCTTGAGAAACTTCTGGATCTGCCTGAGCCGCCAACCGCCGTATTTTGTCACAGCGACGTGATGGCGCTGGGCGCATTGTCGTACGCCAAACGCCGCGGCCTGCGGATACCGAAAGATTTATCCATCATCGGATTCGATAATATTTCGCTTTCGGAATTTTGCGATCCGCCGCTCTCAACGGTCGCTCAGCCGCGCTATCAGATCGGCCGCGAAGCGATGCTTCTTCTGCTGGATCAGCTTCACGGTCAAACAGTTAGCAGCGGCTCGCGATTGCTGGACTGCGAACTGATTGTCCGCGGCACTACCCAGGCATTGACTTAAAGTAAACGTCTTTCGGATACCCTTATCTGGTCAAAGCCCCGCCGCTTAAGTAACATGGCGGACTGACGAACGAATAAATACAGCGAAACGATAGTGGCACAACGAGATTATGTACGTCGCGGCCAGCCGGCACCTTCGCGACGCAAAAAGAGTAGCTCAAGGAAAAAGCAACGTAACCTGCCTGCTGTCTCGCCAGCAATGGTCGCTATTGCTGCGGCTGTAGTCGTCGCCTTTATTGGTGGCCTGTACTTTATCACGCACCATAAAAAAGAAGAGTCCGAGGCGCTTCAGGCCAGTAAAGTTGCCGGAAATGGCCTTCCTCCGAAGCCTGAAGAGCGCTGGCGCTATATCAAAGAGCTGGAAAGCCGCCAGCCCGGGGTGCGTGCGCCAACCGAACCTTCTGCGGGTGGTGAAGTACAGAATGCGAATCAGCTGACGGATGAACAGCGTCAGCTGCTGGCCCAAATGCAGGCCGATATGCGCCAGCAGCCTACGCAGCTGAACGAAGTGCCGTGGAATGAGCAGACGCCGGCACAGCGCCAGCAAACGCTGCAGCGACGTCAGGCGCAACAGCAGATCCAGCAGCAGCAACAGCAGCAGTGGGCGCAAACCCAGCCGGTGCAGCAGCCGAAAGCACAGCCGCGGGTAACGGAACAGCCATACCAGCAGCAGACGCGTACGGCGCAGTCTCAGCCTGTCCAGCAGCAGCCGAAAACGCAGCCGCAGAAACAGGCCGCTCAGCCGTATCAGGATCTGCTCCAGACGCCAGCGCATACCACCGCGCAGCAGCCGAAAACGCAGCAGGCCGCGCCGGTGACCAAAGAGACTGAAGCGCCGAAACAGACGGCGGAGAAAAAAGACGAGCGCCGCTGGATGGTGCAGTGCGGTTCGTTCAAAGGCGCAGAGCAGGCGGAAACGGTACGCGCGCAGCTGGCCTTTGAAGGGTTTGATTCGCGTATTACTACCAATAACGGCTGGAATCGCGTGGTGATTGGTCCGGTAAAAGGCAAAGAAAACGCCGACGGCACTATTTCGCGGTTGAAAATCGCTGGCCACACAAACTGCATTCGACTCGCCTCCGGGGGTTGAAACCCCCAAAATCCCCCCCATCTATCATTTAATTCAGCCCTGAGCACAGGCTCAGGGCTTCTGTTTCCCGATTCTGTAACCAGGGGGTCTGCTCGTGACAACAATAGTAAGTGTACGCCGTAACGGCCATGTGGTAATCGCCGGTGATGGCCAGGCCACGCTGGGTAATACCGTCATGAAAGGCAACGTGAAGAAAGTGCGCCGTCTCTACAACGACAAAGTTATCGCCGGTTTTGCAGGCGGCACGGCGGACGCCTTCACGCTGTTTGAACTGTTTGAACGCAAACTGGAAATGCACCAGGGTCATCTGGTGAAAGCTGCCGTTGAGCTGGCGAAAGACTGGCGTACCGACCGCATGCTGCGCAAGCTCGAAGCGCTGCTGGCGGTAGCCGATGAAACCGCCTCGCTGATCATCACCGGTAACGGTGACGTGATTCAGCCGGAAAATGACCTGATTGCCATTGGCTCTGGCGGCCCTTATGCCCAGGCTGCAGCCCGCGCGCTGTTGGAAAATACCGACATGAACGCGCGTGATATCGCGGTGAAGGCGTTGGATATTGCAGGTGATATCTGCATTTATACCAACCACAACCACACCATCGAAGAATTGACCTCCAAAGCGTAAGGATCTCCCATGTCTGAAATGACTCCACGCGAAATTGTCAGCGAACTGAACAAACACATTATCGGCCAGGATAACGCCAAGCGTTCCGTGGCTATCGCTCTGCGTAACCGCTGGCGTCGTATGCAGCTTGACGAAGAGCTGCGCCACGAAGTGACGCCGAAAAACATTCTGATGATCGGCCCGACCGGCGTCGGTAAAACCGAAATCGCCCGTCGTCTGGCGAAGCTGGCTAACGCGCCGTTCATCAAAGTTGAAGCCACCAAGTTCACCGAAGTGGGCTATGTGGGTAAAGAAGTGGACTCCATCATCCGCGATCTGACCGACTCGGCGATCAAAATGGTGCGCGTCCAGGCGATCGAGAAAAACCGCTATCGTGCGGAAGAGATGGCGGAAGAGCGTATTCTCGACGTGCTGATCCCACCGGCAAAGAACAACTGGGGCCAGGCAGAGCAGCAGGCGGAACCTTCTGCGGCGCGTCAGGCGTTCCGCAAGAAACTGCGTGAAGGCCAGTTGGACGACAAAGAGATTGAGATCGATCTCGCTGCCGCGCCAATGGGTGTGGAAATCATGGCGCCTCCGGGCATGGAAGAGATGACCAGCCAGTTGCAGTCCATGTTCCAGAACCTGGGCGGCCAGAAGCAAAAAACGCGTAAGCTGAAAATCAAAGACGCGATGAAGCTGCTGATTGAAGAAGAAGCGGCGAAGCTGGTAAACCCGGAAGAGCTGAAGCAGGACGCTATCGACGCGGTTGAGCAGCACGGTATCGTGTTTATCGACGAAATCGACAAAATTTGTAAGCGTGGCGGCAACAGCTCCGGCCCGGACGTGTCCCGCGAAGGCGTTCAGCGCGACCTGCTGCCGCTGGTCGAAGGCTGCACCGTCTCCACCAAGCACGGCATGGTGAAAACGGACCACATCCTGTTTATCGCGTCAGGCGCATTCCAGGTTGCCAGCCCGTCGGATCTGATCCCGGAACTGCAGGGGCGTCTGCCGATTCGCGTTGAGCTGCAGGCGCTGACGACCGAAGATTTCGAACGTATCCTGACCGAGCCTAACGCCTCTGCTACCGTACAGTACAAAGCGCTGATGGCGACCGAAGGCGTGAACCTCGAGTTCACCGAAGACGGTATCAAACGTATTGCTCAGGCTGCATGGCAGGTGAACGAAACCACCGAAAACATTGGTGCGCGTCGTCTGCATACCGTGCTGGAACGCCTGGTCGAAGATATCTCTTACGACGCGAGCGACCTGAACGGTCAAACCGTTACCATTGACGCAGAATATGTGAGTAAACATCTGGATGCGTTAGTGGCAGATGAAGATCTGAGCCGTTTTATCCTATAATCGCGGTTACTGGATTCTCATCACGTTTAATGGGGGCTAATGCCCCCATTTTTATTGGCTAAATACTTATGACTGACATCAGCCGTACTCAGGCGTGGCTCGAAAGTCTGCGCCCTAAAACACTTCCTCTGGCCTTTGCCGCAATTATCGTCGGCACCGCCCTTGCCTGGTGGCAGGGGTATTTTGACCCGCTGGTTGCCGCGCTGGCATTGATTACCGCCGGCCTGCTGCAAATCCTCTCCAATCTCGCCAACGACTACGGTGACGCGGTAAAAGGCAGCGACAAGCCGGACCGCATAGGGCCGCTGCGCGGAATGCAGAAAGGGGTGATTACCCAGGCGCAGATGAAACGCGCGCTGATTATCACCGTGGCGCTGATCTGCGTATCCGGCCTGGGGCTGGTGACGGTGGCATCTAAGACCACCGGCGATTTTATTGGCTTCCTGGTGCTGGGTTTACTGGCCATTATCGCGGCCATCACCTACACCGTCGGCACGCGTCCTTACGGTTATATTGGACTCGGAGATATCTCCGTACTGGTGTTCTTCGGCTGGCTGAGCGTGATGGGAAGCTGGTACCTGCAGGCGCATACGGTGATCCCTGCCCTGTTCCTGCCCGCGACCGCCTGCGGTCTGCTGGCGACGGCGGTGCTCAACATCAATAACCTGCGCGACATCGATAGCGATCGCGAGAACGGCAAAAACACCCTGGCGGTTCGTCTGGGGCCGGTCAATGCGCGCCGCTATCACGCCTGCCTGGTCATTGGCGCGCTGGTTTGCCTGGCGCTGTTTAACCTGATCTCCTTGCAGAGCTTGTGGGGCTGGCTGTTTGTGCTTGCCGCGCCGCTGCTCATTAAGCAGGCCCGCTTTGTGATGCGTGAACTCAGTCCGTCCGCCATGCCGCCGATGCTGGAGCGCACGGTAAAAGGCGCGTTGCTGACTAACCTGTTGTTCGTCATCGGGATTGTGTTAAGCCAGACGCTCAGTTAGCTGACAAATATCAATTAACAATTGATGATTTTGCCAACAACGCATTTCGCACGATATACTGAACACATTCGCAGCAACTGAGCGTTAAACCTATGAAATACGATACCTCCGAGCTTTGTGACATCTACCAGGAAGATGTCAACGTCGTTGAACCGCTGTTCTCCAACTTTGGTGGGAGGTCGTCGTTTGGCGGTCAAATCGTCACGGTGAAATGTTTCGAGGACAACGGGTTGCTGTACGATCTGCTCGAACAGAACGGCCGCGGCCGCGTTCTTGTGGTCGACGGCGGCGGTTCCGTGCGCCGTGCGTTAATTGATGCTGAACTGGCCGGCATTGCCGTCCAGAATGAGTGGGAAGGCCTTGTGGTGTACGGTTCCGTGCGCCAGGTGGACGATCTGGAAGACCTGGATATCGGGATTCAGGCCATCGCGGCCATACCGGTAGGGGCAGCGGGTGACGGCATCGGAGAAAGCGACGTGCGCGTCAATTTCGGCGGCGTGACCTTCTTCTCCGGGGACCATCTCTACGCCGATAATACCGGCATTATCCTTTCCGAAGATCCGCTGGATATCGAGTAGTAAAAAGTCAGCGAGAACCATAAAAAAACCGCCAACAGCAATGTGGCGGTTTTTTTGTCACTCGGGATTAGCGGTCCGTTAGGAAGATCAGACCTCTTCCATACGTCCCAGCAGCGCCTGCAGGCGATCCTGCCAGCCGTTCTGCTGTTCGCGCAGCTGGTTGTTTTCGCGCTCCAGTTCTTCGCGGCCGTGCTGAGCGTTCTGAACTTCCTGCGCCAGGCTGTTGTTCTTCTCTTTCAGCTCTTCAATTTCCATCTGCAGCAGGGTGATGGTGTCAATCGCCTGCTGTACTTTCGATTCCAGTTTCTCAAACACTTCTAAAGACATGATGCTACCTCTCCTGAATTGCAAGGCGACGCTTTAACATAAACGCGCACGACATATACCGTCGATTGTATGGAGCGCGGCGCTCTGTGTCCAGCGACACACCGCGCAGATCGCGGTTTGCAACACTTTTAGGTCTGGTCCTGGTGTGTTCGCGTCATATACCCCTAAATTGTTAACTGATTCGTTAATGAAATGATTCAGCTCACATTCCTGTACTGATGCAAAAATGTGCTTTATGGCGCGAAAACGCTCATTTTATTGACACAGACCACACATTTTGATTTCGATATTTCTCGTTTTTGCTCGTTAACGATAAATTAACACTATGTCTACAGGGCATCGTGGCTGTCACGGGCGGCCATGCTAACAATAAACATTCATCTCTTCAGGATTCCGATTATGAGTCAGACATCAACCTTAAAAGGCCAGTGCATTGCCGAGTTCCTTGGTACCGGGTTGTTGATATTCTTCGGAGTGGGCTGTGTCGCTGCACTGAAAGTGGCGGGTGCCAGTTTTGGTCAGTGGGAAATCAGTATCATCTGGGGTCTGGGTGTGGCGATGGCCATCTACCTGACTGCAGGAGTTTCCGGTGCACATCTTAACCCGGCTGTGACCATCGCGCTGTGGCTGTTCGCGTGCTTCGATGGACGCAAAGTTGTTCCTTTCATCATTTCTCAGTTTGCCGGCGCCTTTTGCGCAGCGGCGTTAGTTTACGGGCTTTATTACAATCTTTTCATCGACTTCGAACAGACGCATCATATGGTGCGCGGCAGCGTCGAAAGTCTGGATCTGGCTGGCATCTTCTCAACCTATCCGAACCCGCATATCAATTTTGTGCAGGCGTTCGCAGTTGAAATGGTGATTACCGCTATTCTGATGGGCGTCATTATGGCGCTGGGCGATGACGGCAACGGCATTCCGCGTGGCCCGCTGGCCCCGCTGCTGATTGGCCTGCTGATTGCGGTTATCGGCGCATCAATGGGTCCACTGACCGGCTTCGCGATGAACCCGGCGCGTGACCTGGGGCCAAAAACCTTCGCCTTCTTCGCTGGATGGGGCGACGTCGCCTTCACCGGTGGCAAAGACATTCCTTACTTCCTGGTTCCGCTGTTCGGGCCAATCGTAGGGGCGGCGCTGGGTGCATTCGGCTATCGCAAATTAATTGGTCGCCACTTACCGTGCGACACCTGTGTGGAAGAGGAGAAGGAAACGACTTCTACCGCACAACAAAAAGCTTCGCTGTAATCTGACTACGGGACACATACCATGACCGAAAAAAAATATATCGTTGCGCTCGACCAGGGCACTACCAGCTCCCGCGCTGTCGTAATGGATCATGACGCGAACATCGTCAGCGTGTCACAGCGCGAATTTGAGCAAATTTATCCTCGTCCAGGCTGGGTAGAGCATGACCCAATGGAGATTTGGGCGTCACAAAGCTCCACGCTGGTCGAAGTGCTGGCAAAAGCCGACATCAGCTCCGACGAGATTGCCGCCATCGGTATCACCAACCAGCGTGAAACCACCGTGGTCTGGGAGCGCGAAACCGGTAAGCCCATTTACAACGCTATCGTCTGGCAGTGCCGCCGTACATCCGAGATCTGCGAACAGCTGAAGCGCGACGGTATGGAAGAGTACGTGCGCAGCGCCACCGGTCTGGTGGTTGACCCGTATTTCTCCGGCACCAAAGTGAAATGGATCCTCGACCACGTAGAAGGTTCACGCGAGCGTGCTAAACGCGGCGAGCTGCTGTTCGGTACCGTCGATACCTGGCTTATCTGGAAGATGACCCAGGGACGCGTTCACGTCACCGATTACACCAACGCCTCGCGTACCATGCTGTTCAACATCAACACCCTGGAGTGGGATGACAAGATGCTGGACGCGCTGGACATTCCGCGCGCGATGCTGCCTGAAGTGCGTAAGTCTTCAGAAGTGTACGGCCAGACCAACATCGGCGGTAAGGGCGGCACCCGTATTCCTATCGCCGGTATCGCCGGTGACCAGCAGGCGGCGCTGTTCGGCCAGCTGTGCGTCAAGGAAGGGATGGCGAAGAACACCTACGGCACCGGCTGCTTTATGCTGATGAACACCGGTGAGAAAGCGGTGAAATCAGAAAACGGCCTGCTGACCACCATCGCCTGCGGCCCGCGCGGCGAAGTGAACTATGCGCTGGAAGGTGCGGTGTTCATGGCCGGTGCGTCCATTCAGTGGCTGCGCGACGAGATGAAGCTCATCAGCGATGCGTTCGATTCCGAGTACTTCGCGACCAAAGTGAAAGACACCAACGGCGTGTACGTGGTGCCTGCGTTCACCGGTCTGGGCGCACCGTACTGGGATCCGTATGCACGCGGCGCAATTTTTGGCCTGACGCGCGGTGTGAACTCTAACCACATTATTCGCGCTACTCTCGAATCCATCGCCTACCAGACGCGCGACGTGCTGGAAGCGATGCAGGCTGACTCCGGCATTCGTCTGCACGCCCTGCGCGTGGACGGCGGTGCGGTAGCGAATAACTTCCTGATGCAGTTCCAGTCCGACATTCTGGGCACCCGCGTTGAGCGCCCTGAAGTGCGTGAAGTCACGGCGCTGGGCGCGGCGTACCTTGCCGGTCTGGCGGTAGGCTTCTGGCAGAACCTGGACGAGCTGCAGGAAAAAGCGGTTATCGAACGCGAATTCCGCCCGGGCATCGAAACCACCGAGCGTAACTTCCGCTACAGCGGCTGGAAAAAAGCGGTGAAACGCGCCCTGGCGTGGGAAGAGCACGACGAGTAATCCCCCTCACCCTAACCCTCTCCCCATAGGGGAGAGGGGACTTAAAACCCCCCTCCCCACTCTGTGATAAACTTCGTGCAATTCCTTTTGATTGTACGAGTACCTCATGAAACGTGAACTTGCTATCGAGTTTTCCCGCGTCACCGAAGCGGCCGCCCTCGCAGGCTATAAATGGCTGGGTCGTGGCGACAAAAATACCGCAGACGGCGCGGCCGTCCATGCCATGCGCATTGTGCTTAACCAGGTCAACATTGACGGCACCATCGTGATCGGCGAAGGCGAGATCGACGAAGCGCCGATGCTCTATATCGGTGAAAAAGTCGGTACCGGCAAAGGCGATGCCGTGGATATCGCGGTCGACCCGATCGAAGGCACCCGCATGACGGCGATGGGTCAGGCCAATGCGCTAGCGGTGCTGGCCGTGGGCGATAAGGGCTGCTTCCTCAACGCGCCGGACATGTACATGGAAAAGCTGATTGTCGGTCCGGGCGCAAAAGGCGCAATCGACCTTAGCCTGTCGCTGGAAGAGAACCTGCACAACATCGCCAAAGCCCTTGGCAAACCCCTTAGCGAACTCACCGTCACCATTCTGGCGAAACCGCGCCACGACGCCACTATCGCGCAGATGCAAAAGCTCGGCGTGCGCGTGTTTGCCATCCCTGACGGTGACGTTGCCGCCTCGATCCTGACCTGCATGCCGGACAGCGAAGTAGACGTGCTGTACGGCATCGGCGGCGCGCCGGAAGGTGTGGTCTCTGCGGCAGTGATCCGCGCGCTGGATGGCGATATGCAGGCCCGCCTGCTGCCCCGCCATGAGGTGAAAGGCGACAGCGAAGAGAACCGCCGTATTGGGGAAAACGAGCTGGCGCGCTGCGAAGCGATGGGCATCGAGGCCAATAAAGTGCTCGCGCTGGACGAGATGGCGCGTAGCGATAACGTTGTCTTCTCGGCGACCGGCATCACCAAAGGCGATCTGCTGGACGGCATCACCCGCAAGGGCAATATGGCCACCACTGAAACGCTGCTGATCCGCGGTAAATCACGCACCATTCGCCGCATCCAGTCTATCCACTATCTCGACCGCAAAGACCCGGACGTGCAGACGCACATTCTGTAAAACCGTTTGATCGATAGAGCTTTCCGGCCCTGACGGGCTGGAAATTGTCACCACAAGTACGGAAGATAGAACAGAGAAACAGCACAGGAGAAGATCATGGCGGACTGGGTAACAGGTAAAGTCACAAAGGTACAGTTCTGGACCGATGCTCTATTTAGTCTCACCGTACATGCTCCCGTTCACCCGTTTAAAGCCGGGCAATTTGCGAAGCTGGGGCTGGATGTCGACGGCGAGCGCGTGCAGCGCGCCTACTCTTACGTTAACGCGCCTGATAACCCGGATCTCGAGTTCTATCTGGTCACCGTTCCCGACGGTAAGCTCAGCCCGCGCCTTGCCGCCCTTAAGCCCGGCGACGAAGTGCAAATTGTGAGTGAAGCGGCAGGCTTCTTTGTGCTCGAAGAGATCCCTGATTGTGACACACTCTGGATGCTGGCAACCGGTACGGCCATTGGCCCTTATCTCTCTATTTTGCAGTACGGCAAAGATCTGGAGCGCTTTAAAAACATCGTGCTGGTACACGCTGCGCGCTACGCTGCAGACCTGAGCTATCTGCCGCAAATGCAGGCGCTGGAACAGCAGTACGGCGGAAAGTTAAAGATTCAGACGGTGGTCAGCCGCGAAACCGTAGCAGGAGCGCTTACCGGCCGCGTGCCGGCGCTAATTGAGAGTGGAGCCCTGGAAGACGCGGTGGGGTTGCCGCTGAACGCTGAAACCAGCCACGTCATGCTGTGTGGCAACCCGCAGATGGTGCGGGACACGCAGCAGCTTCTGAAGGATACCCGGCAGATGACGAAACATCTTCGCCGTCGACCGGGCCATATGACCGCCGAACACTACTGGTGATCAGCGGTATTTCACCTCAACGGTGTCTTTACCGTATTTGTTTTCGCTCTGGGTGCCAATAAACGCGCCCAGATCGACAATCATCATTACGAAGATGACCGACGGCAGCAGCCTGCCCACGACCCACGGCAGGATGGACGGCAGCATCGCCCAGTTTCCGGCCACCAGCATCCACGCCAGAATAATCAGAAATGCCCACGCACCGGAACGTCCGCGATCGTGCAGCCGTTTTACGACAACCGCCGCCGTTGGCCATAGCAGGCAGACCAGCGCGAAGGCCGCCGTTTGCGTGCTCAGCCAGGCATTGTAAGCAACGAAAAACAGAAGCAGCATGGCGACAACCCACGTCACCATCCAGATCCAGAAATCACGGCGTCCAATACGCCCTTTGAATGAAAACAGCCACTGCTGTATGGTCATGTAAGGTTCCTTATTATCGTATAGCGCGCATTTTACCCTGGAGTTGTGACCTTTTGACAAGCCGACCAGATATCGTTTTAATCATGAGCACTTACGGCCAGGGGCAATGTTGATGAAAAGTTCGGCACGTTCTCTTTTCCTGTGTTTAGCGCTGCTCAGCGCGGGTTATCCCCTGCACGCCGCCGAAACCACAGCCCCGACCACAGCACCGTATCTTTTGGCGGGCGCGCCGTCGTTCGATCAGTCCATCAGCCAGTTTCGTGAAGCGTTCAATCAGACCAACCCCACGCTGCCGCTGGATGAGTTTCGCGCCATTGATGGCTCACGCGATACCCCCACGCTGACCCGTGCGGCAAGCAAGATTAACGAGAATTTGTATGCTTCGACGGCGCTGGAGCGCGGAACGTTAAAAATTAAAAGCATGCAGATCACCTGGCTGCCGATACAGGGTCCAGAGCAGAAAGCTGCTAAGGCGAAAGCGCTGGAGTACATGAGCGCGGTATTGCAGGCCTTTACCCCTGCGCTGACGAAAAAGCAAAGCCAGCAAAAGCTGCAAAAACTGCTGGCCGCGGGTAAAAACAAGCGTTACTACACCGATACCGAAGGCGCGATCCGCTATGTTGTGGCGGACAACGGCGAAAAAGGACTGACCTTCGCTGTTGAACCGATTAAGCTGGCACTATCTGACACCCTCGGCGGGGCGAATTAATGACAAAAAGCAAAGCCTTTCGAGGGAAAATCTCTATACTGATTCACAGACCATGCTGCCCGACAGGGTGGCCATATTCCTTAATTCGCTTATTGAGCGTGGAGAATTGAAATGCGACATCCTTTAGTGATGGGTAACTGGAAACTGAACGGCAGCCGCCACATGGTAAACGAGCTGGTTGCGAACCTGCGTAAAGAGCTGGCTGGCGTGACGGGCTGCGCGGTTGCTATCGCTCCGCCGGATATGTATCTGGATCTGGCTAAACACGCCGCTGACGGCAGCCACATCATTCTGGGCGCGCAGAACGTTGACGTTAACCTGTCTGGCGCGTTCACCGGTGAAACCTCCGCTGAAATGCTGAAAGATATTGGCGCGAAATACATCATCATTGGCCACTCAGAGCGTCGCACCTATCACAAAGAATCCGATGAGTTCATCGCGAAGAAATTCGCCGTGCTGAAAGAGCAGGGTCTGATCCCGGTGCTGTGCATCGGTGAAACCGAATCGGAAAACGAAGCGGGCAAAACCGAAGAAGTGTGTGCACGTCAGATCGACGCAGTGCTGAAAACCCAGGGCGCGGCAGCGTTCGAAGGCGCGGTAATCGCATACGAGCCAGTCTGGGCGATCGGTACCGGCAAATCTGCAACCCCTGCTCAGGCTCAGGCGGTTCACAAATTCATTCGTGACCACATTGCTAAAGCCGACGCGAAGGTCGCTGAGCAAGTGATTATCCAGTACGGCGGTTCCGTAAACGCTTCCAACGCTGCTGAGCTGTTCACCCAGCCAGACATCGATGGCGCGCTGGTTGGCGGTGCATCCCTGAAAGCTGACGCTTTCGCAGTGATCGTTAAGGCAGCAGAAGCGGCTAAACAGGCGTAATTGCCTTTGTGGCGGGTGGTGCTTGCGCTTACCCGCCCTACAAAACCCTACAACTTGCCTAACACGCTAAACCACAGATAATTCAGCGGCAGCAGCACCAGATACGTTGCAATGGCCAGCGCCAGACAGAGCATCATCCCCGCCCTTGCAGGCACCTTCCCGAGCCCCATTGCCACCACAATCGGCGACGCCTGATACGGCAGCAGCGGCGTGGAATAGCCCAGCACCTGAATCATGATTACCGACAGCAGCGGGAAACCGGTCGCGTCCGAGAAGCTCTGCGCCAGCGTGGTGTAAAGCGCAGGCACGCCGTTGGCGGTCATAATGAAGTTGAGCGCCGTGGTAATACCGGTCAGCGCCAGGAAGCTGATGAACGGTCTGTCTGCATCCAGCGGCATAATCCGGAGCAATGCTTCGCCCACGGCCGTTCCGATACCGGTTTGCGTCACCACGATCGCCAGCCCAAGAATACCCGCGACGTAAATACAGGTACGCATATTCACTCCCGCAGAAAACTCTTCCCCGGTAATGAAACCAATGCGCGGCAGCATAACGATGATCGACGCCGCCAGCCCCGTCCACGCCGGCCCTACACCGTGCCAGCTCTCCGTGACCCACATACCCAGCACCACAGCCAGCAGCCAGGCGAGACGCTTTTCATCTCGCCCCATCGGCTCAGACGGCGCCTGTTCCTTCGACGGTTTTGGGCTACCGGGAAATAGCCAGCAGATGAGGCCAATCAAAATCAGGCCTTTGAGAATGCCCAGCACCGGCGTGTGCAGCAGCAGATACGGGACATAGTTCAGATGGATGCCGTACGAGCCTTCTGCCGCACCGCTCATCACCAGATTAGGGACGTTTGCAGGCAGGATAGTCGCCGACAGCTGGAAAGTCCCGAACCCCACCGCCAGCGCAAGCCCGAACCAGGCGCGGGAGCCGTCGGCGATACCGGCGCGTTTTGCCATCGCCGCGACAATCGGCATCAGCAGCGCAATACGTCCCATGTTCGACGGCATCACAAACGCCAGCGCATAGCTCAGCAGCACCACGCTCGCCACCATCAACACCCAGGAGTCGGTGAGTCTTGCCGACAGCGCCCGGGCGGCCCTGTCCGCCAGTCCGGTTTTACGGATCGCCACGCCAAGCACAAAGCCGCTGAAGACCAGCCAGAAAGCCGACGAGGCAAAACCGCCGAAGATGACCTCCGGCGGGGCGATCTTCGCAGTCATTGCCGCCGTGAAGAACAGCAGCGCGGTGATGAATTCCGGCAATAGCGACGTCGCCCACAGCACGATGGTGACGCCAACGATCAGTGAGGGCAGCAGCAGAGGATACGTTAACCAGAGCGACATACCTGTCTCCTGTAGAATTTTTCAGCAAGTCTACGGTGACAGGTAGCCCGAGTAAACGCGATTTATGGTGGGGTTACTTCAGGATAGCGCATTGATGATCCTGCAGTTCCTCAGCGGACGCGCGGTTAAGCGTGAGCAGGTTACGCTCGGTCGCCAGCAAAACAAAAGAGCCATCCGACTGCTGCGCCATCGCCAGCGCGAAGCGCCCCATATGGTCGCGCGCTTCCGGCAGCTCTTCCGCCAGCATCATAAACGGGCTGCGCTGGACCAGTTCATTCTCGGTCACGCGGCGAGCAAGATACTCATGTCCTTCTAGTCCCCCGGGCAGAGGCAGCCACTGGGTGCTGATTTCTCCCTGTGCCGCGTTGAGCTTCTCGCGCACGTCCGGGCGCAGGCAGGAGATATGAATATGAAAATGGTTCTGGGTGCGGCCAGTCGGCGAGTTAATCGTCAACGAAATAGCGCTGTCAGGCACCTCGGAGCCACGCTTGAGGGTCATAAAGCTGCGCGACTGCCACGCCAGCCAGAAAAAGTTCGGCGTATGCGCTTCGGTCAGCAGCGGGCTCTCGGTGCCGTTGATGCGGTAGGTTGGCATCAGCAGGTATTGCAGCGGCCCGTTGCGATCTTTAAATACCACATAGCCTGCATCCGTTTTCACCTGCGCACAGGGTGCCGGGTTACGATTCTGGATCTGATTCGGCACGCACTGGTCGAGAACGATATGTCGCAACGCATTCGGATTACCCGCCTTCATCCAGTACACGCCGCCAGCGGCAAGGGCGATGACAATGAGGATCAAAAAGATAATTTTTTTCACAACGCGTTCCCTGTTTTCAATAGAGGCAAAAGAGTAACGCAAAATGATGACCAAATAAAAAACCCGGCGGATTTCTCACGCCGGGTCACCGTGTCATTGGCTAATGGTTAGCGCTGGCTGATTTGGTCGAAAGTGCCACCGTTAGAGAAGTGCTCTTTCTGCGCTTTGGTCCAACCGCCGAACTCGTCATCAATGGTGAAGAGTTTCAGTTTAGGGAATACGCTTTCGTATTTCTTCGCAACGGCCGGATCGCGTGGACGATAGAAGTTTTTCGCCGCAATTTCCTGGCCTTCTGGCGAGTACAGATACTTCAGATAGGCTTCCGCCACCGCTTTGGTGTCTTTCTTCTCAACCACTTTATCGACCACTGAAACGGTCGGCTCAGCCAGAATCGATTCGCTCGGGGTCACGATCTCGAATTTGTCTTTACCCAGCTCGTTGGTGGCCAGCAGGGCTTCATTTTCCCAGGCAATCAGCACGTCGCCAATCCCGCGCTCGACGAAGGTGTTGGTGGCGCCACGCGCGCCGGAGTCCAGCACTTCAACGTTTTTATACAGCGCTTTCACGAATTCCTGCGCTTTGGCCTGATCGTTATTGTTGTGATGCAGCGCGTAGCCCCATGCGCCCAGGTAGTTCCAGCGAGCGCCGCCGGAGCTTTTCGGGTTCGGGGTAATGACAGAAACGCCCGGTTTGATCAGATCGTTCCAGTCTTTAATTTGTTTCGGGTTTCCTTTACGCACCAGGAAGACGATGGTCGAGGTGTAGGGTGCGGAGTTATCCGGCAGGCGTTTGATCCAGTTTTTGTCGATGCGGCCACGCTCGGCGATCGCGTCAACATCGTAGGCCAGCGCCAGGGTCACCACGTCGGCTTCAATACCGTTTATCACGGACGTCGCCTGCTTGCCGGAGCCGCCATGCGACTGGCGAACCACCACGTTGTCGCCGGTTTCCTGCTTCCAGTGTGCCGCGAACGCTTTGTTGTATTGCTCGTACAGTTCACGCGTCGGGTCGTATGACACGTTCAGTAACTGGATATCCTTAGCCAGAACGCTGGTCGATGCCAGCAAAAATGTTAAACCCACGCCCCATTTATTCATCGCCCAGCTCTCTTGTGTAGTGTTTTGATGAATGCAGCGTGCCAGAAAGCGATTCGAGGATTAAAGAATAAAAAAAGATTGGCTATAACGTAGAGGAATAATGGCCCTCTTCGCGAAAGAAGAGGGCCAGGAGAATCAGTACAGCTTTTTCGCGCAGTCCAGCCAGTCACCTTTGAACGGACGCTTCATGTTTTCAATGGCGTCGATGATGTCGTGGTGAACCAGTTTTTCGTTCTGAATACCGACGCAGCGGCCGCCGTGACCCTGCAGCAGCAGATCGATAGCGTACGCGCCCATACGGGACGCCAGAATACGGTCGTAAGGGCCTGGGGAGCCGCCGCGCTGGATGTGACCCAGTACGGTCGCGCGGGTTTCGCGTTTGGTTTCGGCTTCGATGTACTTCGCCAGCTCATCAACGTCACAGATATGCTCGGTGATAGCCACGATCGCGTGTTTTTTACCCTTCGCGATGCCCGCTTTGATTTCAGCCACCAGATCTTCACGGCTAAATTCGACTTCTGGCACGACGATAAATTCGCAACCGCCCGCAATGGCTGCCGCCAGCGTCAGGTCGCCACAGTAACGGCCCATCACTTCAACGATAGAGATACGCTGGTGAGAAGACGAGGTGTCACGCAGACGGTCAATCGCTTCAACAACGGTACCCAGCGCAGTAAAGAAGCCGATAGTGTAGTCAGTACCTTTGATGTCGTTGTCGATGGTGCCCGGCAGACCGATGCACGGGAAGCCCATTTCGGTCAGACGTTTTGCACCCATGTAGGAGCCGTCACCACCGATAACCACCAGGGCGTCCAGGCCGCGTTTCTTCATGTTTTCGATAGCCACTTCACGAACGTGTTCATCACGGAATTCCGGGAAGCGCGCGGAACCGAGGAAAGTACCGCCACGGTTGATCATGTCAGACACGCTGTAACGGTCGAGCTGAACCATACGATCTTCATACAGGCCCAGATAACCGTCATAAACGCCAAAAACTTCCAGGCCTTCCGTCAGCGCTGCACGGACAACACCACGAATTGCCGCGTTCATGCCCGGCGCATCACCGCCGCTTGTCAACACACCGATTTTCTTAATCATGACTACCTCTGAACTTAGGAATGCAAAATTGAAATCTGTTGCCGGAAGAAACTTATCGACCAACGAATACTGCAAATAGTATATCAATCCCTTCCAGCTGAATTGATTCAGGTCAGACCAAACGGCGGTAATTTATACACAAAATGCTGGCCTGGCTCACTTTTTTACAACGAATTACGAAAGCCCAACATGACCGGGTACAACCGAGCAGGGATCCTGGTGAATGATGACGTCTGACCCAGGAAAACGCTGCAAAATCGCCTGCTCGACCTGCTCAGCAATAACGTGAGCCTGAACCAGTGGCAGGTTGTCTTCCATTTCAATATGAATCTGAATAAAGCGGGTCGGCCCTGACTGCCGCGTTCGAAGATCGTGTGCACCGCTGACGCCGGGCCAGGAGGTCACGATAGAAAAAATTTCATTACGTTCTGAGTCCGGGAGGGCGCGGTCAAGCAGTGATTGCACCGCTTCATACCCCATCCGCAGGGCGCTATATAAAATATAGATACCAATCCCTAACGCAAATAACGCATCGGCGCGATGCCAGCCATACCAGGCCAGACCGAGCGCAATAAGAATAGCCCCATTCATCATAACATCAGATTGATAATGAAGCATATCCGCCCGTACAGCCTGACTTTGCGTTTTGCGAACAACCCAACGCTGGAACGTTACCAGAACAAGTGTGCATATAAGCGCAACGATCGTCACAATCACGCCCACGCCGGGATCGTTCATCGGCGTCGGCGAAACGAGATGCTGAATCCCGGTTAAAAACAGGAACAGCGCAGAGCCGGAAATGAACATACTTTGCGCCAGCGCGGCCAGCGACTCCGCTTTGCCGTGCCCAAATGTATGCTCTTCATCCGCTGGTTGTAGCGAGTAACGCACCACCAGCAGGTTGGTCAACGAGGCGGCAATGTCCATCAGCGAGTCCACCAGCGCCGCCAGAATACTGACCGAGCCGGTATACCACCAGGCAAAGATTTTAATCAGTAACAGGCTGGAGGCCATGACGGTAGCCGCAATGGCGGCCCGGCTTACCAGTCTTCCATAGGATTGATTCATAAACGCTCCTGTCATGTCATGCCGCTATTATAACGGAAGCATGGGGAGTCTAAGGATGAATAAACGGTTAACAGGGCGGATGCGGGGCAAAAAAAACCCCCACATCATGTGGGGGAAGACAGGGATGGTGTCTATGGCAAGGAAAACAGGGTTTACTGGTTACTACGGGTACTGCTATTGCTACTGAAAAACGACGTTTTTGAGCTTCGCTGCATCCGTGCAACCTCACGCAGCTGGTCCATTCGCTGCTGATGTCTGGCATTCAAAACCGCTTGCTGCTCGGGCGTTAGCAGATGGAACATCTGGTTGCGGACCTTCGCCATCTCTACCTGGCGGGCAACCTGTTCCTGTGCCATTTTTTCGGCCTGAGCGCGTACAGCGCTTTCGTCAAAATTTTCTGCGGTGACAAGGCGATGCATTGTCTCCATTTCGCTAACATTAACAGGGGGCTGGTCGTGTCGTGCCCTCTGCATCAGATCTCGCATCTGTTGACGCTGATGTTCGGTTAAACTTATGCCGTCAAACATATGGCTTTGGCTGCTGTTCTGCGTTGCACCCTCTTGTAAGGGACTGTTATCGCTGATGATAGCTTCAGCAGCCTGGCTAAACGCACTGAACGCCAGCGTTGAGGCCATGACGGCAGCGGTAACTTTGCGCATCACTTGCTCCCAAAATCTTTCGTGTCGCGATTCAACGAGAGACAGTCTACGATTCAGGCTGCAAACATGCGTCAGGGGGTGTAAAACAACGTAAAGTCATGGATTAGATAGCCTTGATGTCGTAATTTCTGCCTCGGAGGTATTTAAACAATGAATAAAATCCTGTTAGTTGATGATGACCGAGAGCTCACATCCCTTTTAAAGGAGTTGCTCGACATGGAAGGTTTCAACGTCCTGGTTGCCCATGATGGCGAGCAGGCGCTGAGTCTCCTTGACGACAGCATCGATTTACTTTTGCTCGACGTGATGATGCCGAAGAAAAACGGTATTGATACGTTGAAAGAGCTTCGCCAGACACACCAGACTCCTGTAATCATGCTGACCGCGCGCGGCAGCGAACTTGACCGCGTACTCGGCCTTGAGCTGGGCGCGGATGACTATTTACCGAAGCCGTTTAACGACCGTGAACTGGTTGCCCGTATTCGCGCTATCCTGCGCCGTTCGCACTGGAGCGAGCAGCAGCAAAATACCGACAACAGCTCACCCACCCTTGAAGTCGACTCCCTGAGCCTGAACCCGGGCCGTCAGGAAGCAAGCTTTGATGGCCAGACGCTGGAACTGACCGGCACGGAGTTCACCCTGCTGTATCTGCTGGCGCAGCACCTCGGCCAGGTGGTTTCGCGTGAACATCTAAGCCAGGAAGTGCTGGGCAAACGCCTCACCCCGTTTGACCGCGCCATCGACATGCACATCTCTAACCTGCGCCGTAAGCTGCCGGAGCGTAAAGACGGTCACCCATGGTTTAAAACCCTGCGTGGTCGCGGTTATCTGATGGTTTCCGCTTCATGATAGGAAGCTTAACCGCCCGCATCTTCGCCATCTTCTGGCTGACGCTGGCACTGGTTTTAATGCTCGTTTTGATGTTGCCAAAACTCGACTCACGCCAGATGACGGAGCTTCTCGACAGCGAGCAACGTCAGGGCGTGATGATCGAGCAGCACGTGGAAGCCGAGCTGGCAAACGATCCGCCGAACGATTTAATGTGGTGGCGCAGGCTGTTTCGCGCTATCGACAAGTGGGCGCCGCCCGGACAACGCCTGCTGCTGGTAACCAGCGAAGGCCGCGTGATTGGGGCCGATCGCAATGAAATGCAGATTATCCGCAACTTCATTGGCCAGGCGGATAACGCCGATCATCCCCAGAAGAAGAAATATGGCCGCGTAGAGATGGTGGGGCCTTTCTCCGTCAGGGACGGAGAGGATAATTATCAGCTCTACCTGATCCGTCCGGCGAGCAACTCCCAGTCTGATTTTATCAACCTGCTGTTTGACCGCCCTCTCCTGCTGCTGATTGTCACCATGCTGGTCAGCTCGCCGCTGCTGTTATGGCTGGCGTGGAGCCTGGCAAAACCGGCGCGTAAGCTGAAGAATGCCGCCGATGAGGTGGCGCAGGGTAACCTGCGACAACACCCTGAACTGGAAGCCGGGCCGCAGGAGTTCCTTGCCGCCGGAACCAGTTTTAACCAGATGGTGAGCGCCCTCGATCGCATGATGACCGCACAGCAACGTCTGCTGTCGGATATCTCGCACGAGCTGCGTACCCCGCTTACGCGCTTGCAGCTTGGCACCGCGCTGCTGCGCCGCCGCAGCGGTGAGAGCAAAGAGCTGGAGCGTATTGAAACGGAAGCGCATCGTCTGGACAGCATGATCAACGACCTGCTGGTCATGTCGCGCAATCAGCAGAAAAACGCGCTGGTCAGCGAAACGGTGAAAGCCAATCACCTCTGGCACGAGGTGCTGGACAACGCGGCGTTCGAAGCGGAACAGATGGGTAAATCCTTCACCGTCAACTTCCCGCCGGGCCCGTGGCCGCTGTACGGTAACCCCAACACGCTGGAAAGCGCGCTGGAGAACATCGTGCGTAACGCTCTTCGCTACTCGCATACGAAGATTGAGGTGGCGTTCTCGGTGGATAAAGACGGGATCACCGTCATTGTCGATGACGACGGTCCTGGCGTCAGCCCGGAAGACCGCGAGCAGATTTTCCGTCCGTTCTATCGTACCGACGAAGCGCGCGACCGGGAATCAGGTGGTACGGGACTGGGTCTGGCGATTGTTGAAACCGCCATGCAGCAGCACCGCGGCTGGGTGAAAGCCGATGACAGTCCGCTGGGTGGACTACGGTTAACGCTGTGGCTACCGTTGTATAAGCGTTCGTAGCTTTTAGTGCCGGGTGGCGGCTTCGCCTTACCCGGCCTACTTTCCTGGAAGACTATTTCCCCCACAATCTCCGCGAATTATCCTCGATCTTATTGCTTAAACGCCGCTTCTGCATCGTTCTTGTCCAGCTGGTTGATAGCCCCGCCGCCGACAGCAGGCGGTGATACTGCTCGTCGTCAAACGGCATATGCCAGGCAATGGCGCAGGCGTCATAAACAGACACATCGCTCAGGCGCGACGCCAGCGCAAGCGGTGCGTCCGCTGAAACCTGCCCAGCCAGCACCACGCGATACAGCCAGCCGGTTTTACCCGCTTTTTGCAGCTGGGCCGACATATCCTGAATACCGAAGTGGTAGTTGAGCTTAAAGCACGGCGAGCGTGGCTGCGTCACCTGAATCAGGGCATCGCCCCAGCGGTAGATATCACCTATAAACACGTTCTTTTCGGTGAGCCCTTCGGTGGAAAGATTTTCGCCAAACGCGGGGGCGACGAAGAGATCCGCCTGCTCGGGAAACTCGGTTTTCCAGTGCTGATAGTGTTCACGCGGGTAGTGGCACAGCGCGCGCTCGGGCCCGCCGTGGATTTTCTTTTCGGCCTGCTCGTCACCCGCAAGCCCGAGGTCGGTTAACGTCAGCTCACCGTCGACCTGAATTTTGGCGATGGCACTCGGGCGGCTGCCGTCGTACTCCCTTACCTTGCCTGTAAACACGTTCACCGGATAATGCATTGCTGCCTCCATTACGCAGATACAAAAAAAGCGAGTCATAAGACTCGCTTCTCACAGGCGTCAATGCAACCTTATTTTTTAGCGGCGAAACGCGCTGCTGCTTCGTCCCAGTTCACCACGTCCCAGAACGCTTTGATGTAGTCCGGGCGACGGTTCTGGAATTTCAGGTAGTAAGCGTGTTCCCACACGTCCAGACCCAGGATTGGGAAGCCGGATGCGCCAGAAATTGCTTCACCCATCAGCGGGGAGTCCTGGTTAGCAGTAGACACTACCGCCAGCTTGTCGCCTTTCAGAACCAGCCACGCCCAGCCAGAGCCGAAACGGGTTGCAGCGGCTTTTTCGAATTCCGCTTTGAAGTTGTCAACGGAGCCGAAGTCGCGCTCGATAGCCGCTTTCAGGTCGCCCTGCAGGGTGGTACCGGTCTTCAGGCCTTTCCAGAACAGGCTGTGGTTAGCGTGGCCGCCAGCGTTGTTACGCAGAACGGTTTTCTTGTCCGCTGGCAGCTGGTCCAGCTTGGTGATCAGCTCTTCAGCAGACAGGTTAGCGAACTCTGGCAGGCTTTCCAGCGCGGCGTTCGCGTTGTTCACATAGGTCTGGTGGTGTTTAGTGTGATGGATTTCCATCGTCTGCTTGTCGAAATGCGGTTCCAGTGCGTCGTAGGCATACGGCAGGGATGGCAGTGTATAACTCATAATCCTCTCCATTATTGTCGGGCGGCACAGCTGTTAATGCCGCGTAAGCAGTTGGTTCATTATAGTTAATTAAATGATATTGAAAATGATTATCAATGCCGTAGTTTTTATAAGGTTATTTGTTTTTTGCCTTATCACAAAATTGTGAGTCTGCTCACCCGGTTAACGTGCTGATTGCCATCCAAAACAAAATTGCGGCAACCGTCTGAAGGTTCCTGAACTGCTTAATTTTTACACTCATCAAGCCGGGGGGAAGCCACCGGCTATAAAAATGATGAGGACGTAAAAATGAATCATGCGATTACGATGGGTATCTTCTGGCATTTGATAGGCGCGGCCAGCGCAGCCTGTTTCTATGCCCCGTTTAAAAAGGTGAAAGGGTGGTCGTGGGAAACCATGTGGTCAGTTGGCGGTACCGTGTCCTGGCTGATTTTGCCGTGGACCATTAGCGCCATTCTGCTTCCGGATTTCTGGGGCTACTTTACTTCCTTCAGTGCCTCCACCCTGCTGCCAGTGTTTCTGTTCGGTGCGATGTGGGGCATCGGCAACATCAATTACGGCCTGACCATGCGCTACCTCGGGATGTCGATGGGTATTGGTATCGCAATTGGCATTACGCTCATCGTCGGCACGCTGATGACGCCCATTCTTAACGGCAATGTCGACGTGTTGCTCAACACCAAAGGCGGGCAAATGACGCTGCTTGGCGTGCTTGTCGCGGTGATAGGCGTGGGTATCGTCACCCGCGCGGGACAGTTGAAAGAGCGCAAGATGGGCATCAAAGCCGAAGACTTTAACCTGAAGAAGGGGCTGCTGCTGGCAGTGATGTGCGGCATCTTCTCGGCGGGCATGTCGTTCGCCATGAACGCCGCAAAACCCATGCACGAAGCGGCCGCCGCGCTGGGCGTCGACCCGCTGTACGTGGCGCTGCCAAGCTACGTGGTGATCATGGGCGGCGGCGCGTTGGTAAACCTCGGCTTCTGCTTCATTCGTCTGGCAAAAGTGAAGGATTTGTCGGTAAAAGCCGATTTCTCACTGGCAAAATCCTTAATCATCACCAATGTGCTGCTGTCGATGCTGGGCGGCCTCATGTGGTATCTGCAGTTCTTTTTCTACGCCTGGGGCCACGCCAGCATTCCACCGCAGTACGATTACATAAGCTGGATGCTGCACATGAGCTTCTACGTGCTGTGTGGCGGACTGGTTGGGCTGGTACTGAAGGAGTGGAATAACGCCGGGCGTCGTCCGGTGGGCGTGCTGAGCCTGGGCTGCGTGGTGATTATTATCGCGGCCAATATCGTGGGCCTCGGCATGGCAAACTGATTACGCTGCCTTTCGACTGCGATGACGCCACTGAACCGGCGTCATCCCCACCTCGCGGTTAAACACCACCGAAAAGTAATTACTGTCCTCAAATCCGCTGCGCATCGCCACTTCACTGACCATCAGCTCGGTATGCTGCAACAGGTACTGGGCGTGGCAGATGCGCAGCTGGCGCAGGTAGTGGTTCACCGTCATCCCCGTCTGGGTGCGGAACTGCTGGCGCAGCGCGCGCTCGCTGCACTGCTCCTGATCGCAAAACTTTTCCAGCACGAAACTTTTGTTCAGGCTGCCCGCAAGCCGGGCAATCAGCTTGTCCAGCAGTGCTTCCTGGACGGTTGCGGAGGGGTTATCGGTCGCGTAACGATGACGTTTGAGGGTCATCACCAGCTGGGCGAACAGCAGTTCCGCCATCGGATTTGCCACGGGATCGTGCTTCTGACTCTCCTGCTCCAGCTGGGCGATCGTCTGGCGCACCTGAGCCATGCCGTTGCTGCTTAAGCGCCAGTGGGGTTCGCCTCTGGCATTGAGAAAACCGGGGATATGGGCCGGCCAGTCGACATTCAGTTTAAGCCTGTCCGGGCAGTAGATAACGTTCTGCAACACCAGATCGTTAACCGAGGCGTAAGCGTGTTTGTCTTCGGCGCGGATGTAAAACAGATCGCCACGCGTGATGCGGTAGGGCCGGTCGTTGAGGATGTGTAAGCCGTTGCCGCGCCATACCAGCACCAGCTCGCAAAACTCGTGGGTATGCTCGGCAAAGACATTTTGCGGGTAGCGGTCGGCCACCGCGACGGCCTGACTCGCGGAGGCAAAAAAATCATCTTTGCGAAGAATTAACTGAGCGGCCACACCACCACCTCTACGGTGAATAACCGGATATTATTAGCCTTTTTGCGGCAAAAAAACGGTGATTGCATTCGCGTTACTGGAGTGAAGCATCCTTTCCCTGACGGATATCGCGCGGCGACCAGCTAAATTCCCGGCGAAACAGCGTTGAAAAGTGATTGCTGTCGCCAAAACCACAGCAGTAGGCAATATCCGTGACGCTTTCGTCGGTGTGACGTAAAAGATGACGCGCTTTGATCAGGCGCAGACGATTAAGGTAGCGCTGCGGCGTCAGCCCGGTGTGCTGCTTAAGCTGGCGATGCAGGGTGCGCAGGGACAGTGAAAAATCATCCGCCAGCGTCTCCCAGCAGACATCCTCGGTGAAATGATCTTCCAGCCAGGCCATCAGATGGTTCAGGCGCGCGTCGTTGTTTCCCAGCCCTTCCACAAGGCTGCTGCGACGCAGCAGCACCAGCAGTTGCATAAACAGCAGCTCGCGGGAGGCAATAGCATACGTCTCCTGCCCGCCCTCGCTCTGCTCCAGTTGATTCACCAGCTGGCGCACCTGCTGCAACGTGGACTGATTGACCCGCCAGTGAGACGGGTAGTGTCCATCCTGCTCCTGGGGCAGTAGCTTGTTCAACCCCGACAGAAACTGGAACGCGTCCGGCGAACGATAGAGCACGTTGGTCAGGCACAGGTTGTCGGTATGTTCATACAAATGCCTGTCGTGATCGCGCACGAAGCACACCATACCGCCGCTGATGGTGTAGGGCTGGCCGTTGAAGACATGAATACCCGTTCCATGCTCGACAATCACAATTTCATGAAAATCATGATGATGTTCAGGAAACGCAGCCTGCGGGAGCCGGGGCTCTATCGCAACCGGAGACGTTCCCGACGGGAAAAAATCGACGCTGTGCAATACGGTCATAACGGCCCCCACCAATGAGGAAAGTTCTCGAATAGTAATTAAGGCCTTCCGCACTCACCTTAAATTTTTGACAGCAAACGGCGCAAAAGCCGTCAGTTTTTCAAGAAACAGACGGAAAAATCGGGAAATGCGGTCAGCGTCACATTGCCCGAAAACCCTGCCATAACAGGAAATTGTGAACTTCCTCACGATCATCTTTGCTTTCTTGCCAGCGCGAGATTCGTGCTGTCAGTGACGAGAAGGTGGTCTTTTCGTCCCTTTTTTACACTCAGCACCAATGACTTAAGAAGGGACCTGACCATGACTTTTCGCCATTGTGTGGCTGTCGATTTAGGCGCATCCAGCGGCCGCGTAATGCTCGCCACCTGGGACTGCGATCGGCGCACGCTTACGCTTCGCGAAATGCACCGTTTCGCCAACTGCCTGCAAAAACAGGACGGTTTTGATACCTGGGATATTGATGCCCTGGAAGCGGAGATCCGCACCGGGCTGAACAACGTCTGCAATGACGGCATTCGCATCGACAGCATCGGCATCGATACCTGGGGCGTGGACTACGTTCTGCTCGACAGCCGCGGCGAACGCGTCGGCCTGCCCGTCTCGTATCGCGACAGTCGCACCGACGGGCTGATGGCACACGCCATCGCACAGCTTGGCATGGACAACATCTATGGCCGCAGCGGTATTCAGTTTCTGCCGTTTAACACGCTGTATCAGCTGCGCGCGCTGGTTGAGCAGCAGCCGGAGCTGGTCAAAAAGGTGACGCACGCGTTACTCATTCCGGACTACTTAAGCTATCGGCTGACCGGCAACATGAACTGGGAATACACCAACGCCACCACCACGCAGATGGTCAACATCAACACCGATAGCTGGGATGAAACCCTGCTGACCTGGACGGGCGCCTCGCCCTCCTGGTTCGGCACGCCAACGCACCCCGGAAATGTGATAGGTCGGTGGATTTGCCCGCAGGGGAATGAAATCCCCGTCGTTGCCGTCGCCAGTCACGATACCGCCAGCGCAGTAATTGCATCCCCGCTGGCCAGTAGAGACGCGGCCTACCTCTCGTCCGGCACCTGGTCGCTGATGGGTTTTGAGAGCAAAACGCCGTACACCAGCGACGCCGCAATGGCGGCGAACATCACTAACGAAGGCGGTGCCGAAGGGCGCTACCGCGTTCTGAAGAACATCATGGGCCTGTGGCTGCTTCAGCGCGTGCTGAAAGAGCAAAACGTTAACGACCTGCCCGCGCTTATCGCAGAAACCGAAAAGCTGAAGGCCTGTACGTTCCTGATTAACCCGAACGACGACCGCTTTATTAACCCGGTGCATATGAGCGCCGAAATCCAGTCTGCCTGTTTCGAAGCCGGGCAGCCGGTGCCTTCCCGTCCTGCCGAGCTGGCGCGCTGTATTTTTGACAGCCTCGCCCTTCTCTACGCGGATGTACTGAGCGAGCTGGTCGACCTGCGAGGAGCACCGTTCAGCCAGTTGCATATTGTTGGCGGAGGCTGCCAGAACCAGCTGCTGAACCAGCTCTGCGCCGATGCCTGCGGCATCACCGTGGTGGCGGGTCCGGTGGAGGCTTCGACGCTCGGCAACATCGGTATTCAGCTGATGACCCTGGACGAACTTTCTGATGTCGATGAATTCCGTTCGGTGGTCACCGCGAATACCTGCCTGACCACCTTCACCCCCAATCCCTGCCATGAAATAGCCCGCTACCGGGCGCAGTTTCAGCAAAAACGACTGACTAAGGAGCTTTGCGCATGACCACTCAATTAGAACAAGCCTGGGAGCTGGCTAAACAGCGTTTCGCCGCGGTCGGCGTGGATGTCGAAACGGCGCTGCGCCAGCTCGACCGTCTGCCCGTCTCTATGCACTGCTGGCAGGGTGATGACGTCGCCGGCTTCGAGAACCCGGGCGGTTCTCTGACGGGGGGTATTCAGGCGACGGGAAACTATCCGGGCAAAGCGCGCAACGCCACCGAGCTGCGTGCAGACCTGGCGCTGGCGCTGAGCCAGATCCCGGGGCCAAAACGCCTGAACCTGCATGCGATTTATCTGGAGTCCGACGCACCGGTAGCGCGTAACGAGATCAAACCGGAACACTTTACAAACTGGGTGGAGTGGGCGAAAACCAACAAGCTTGGTCTGGACTTTAACCCGTCCTGCTTCTCGCACCCGCTGAGCGCCGACGGTTTTACCCTCGCGCACGCGGACGACGACATCCGCCAGTTCTGGATCGACCACGTGAAGGCCAGCCGCCGCGTTTCGGCGTATTTCGGCGAGCAGCTCGGCACGCCGTCAGTAATGAACATCTGGATCCCGGACGGCATGAAAGACATCACCGTCGACCGCCTGGCCCCGCGTCAGCGCCTGCTGGCCGCGCTGGATGAGGCCATCAGCGAGAAGCTGGACCCGGCGCACCACATCGACGCCGTGGAGAGCAAGCTGTTCGGCATTGGCGCCGAAAGCTACACCGTCGGCTCGAACGAGTTCTACATGGGGTACGCCACCAGCCGCCAGACCGCGCTGTGCCTGGATGCCGGTCACTTCCATCCGACCGAGGCGATCTCCGACAAAATCTCCGCTGCCATGCTCTACGTGCCGCGCCTGCTGCTGCACGTCAGCCGCCCGGTGCGCTGGGACAGCGACCACGTGGTGCTGCTGGATGACGAAACCCAGGCGATTGCCAGCGAAATTATCCGTCATGACCTGTTCGACCGCGTGCACATTGGCCTCGACTTCTTCGATGCCTCCATCAACCGCATCGCGGCGTGGGTTATTGGCACCCGCAATATGAAGAAAGCCCTGCTGCGCGCGCTGCTGGAGCCAACCGCAGTGCTGAAAAAGCTGGAAGAAAACGGCGACTACACCGCGCGCCTGGCGCTGCTGGAAGAGCAGAAATCCCTACCGTGGCAGGCCGTTTGGGAGATGTACTGCCAGCGTAACGACGCTCCGGCAGGCAGCCAGTGGCTGGAAAACGTGCGCGCGTACGAGAACAACGTGTTGAGCAAGCGCGGGTAATTTTGCCCTCACCGCGATAACTGGAAAATAAAGACTATGCAGACTATCACCCACTCCTGGTTCGTCCAGGGCATGATCAAAGCCACTTCCGACGCCTGGCTGAAAGGCTGGGACGAGCGCAACGGCGGCAACCTGACGCTGCGTCTGGACGACGCGGATATCGCGCCTTACACCGGGGATTTTCACCAGAAGCCACGCTATATTGCACTGAGCCAGCCCTTGCCGCTGCTGGCCAACACGCCGTTTATCGTCACCGGTTCCGGCAAGTTCTTCCGCAACGTTCAGCTTGATCCACAGGCCAACCTCGGCGTGGTGAAAGTGGATAGCGACGGTGCGGGCTACCACATTCTGTGGGGCCTGACCGATGAGGCGGTACCCACGTCTGAACTGCCGGCGCACTTTCTCTCCCACTGCGAGCGCATCAGGGCGACTAACGGCAAAGATCGCGCGATCATGCACTGCCACGCCACCAACCTGATCGCCCTGACCTACGTGCTGGAAAACAGCGCCGATTTCATCACCCGCAAGCTGTGGGAAGGCAGCACCGAGTGTCTGGTGGTGTTCCCGGATGGCGTGGGCATTCTGCCGTGGATGGTGCCGGGTACCGACGAAATTGGCCAGGCAACCGCCAGAGATATGCAAAAACATTCGCTGGTGCTGTGGCCGTTCCACGGCGTGTTCGGCAGCGGTCCGACGCTGGATGAAACTTTCGGCCTGATCGACACCGCCGAGAAATCGGCTGAAGTGCTGGTGAAGGTTTATTCCATGGGAGGAATGAAGCAGACCATTACCCGCGAAGAGCTTATTGCGCTCGGCAAGCGCTTCGGCGTGACCCCGCTACGGTCAGCGCTGGAAATCTATGCATAAACCCTCGCTGACCGGACGGTACGGGCGATAGTTAAGGAGAATTATCATGAGCTTTATGTTGGCACTTCCAAAAATCAGCCTTCACGGCGCCGGCGCTATTGGCGATATGGTTAACCTGGTGGCGAACAAGCAGTGGGGAAAAGCGCTGATTGTCACCGACGGCCAGCTGGTAAAGCTGGGCCTGCTCGACAGCCTTTTTGCCGCTCTTGACGCCCATCAGATGTCGTATCACCTGTTCGACGAGGTGTTCCCGAACCCGACGGAAGCGCTGGTGCAAAAAGGATTTGCGGCATACCGGGACGCGGAGTGTGATTACGTGATCGCCTTCGGCGGCGGCAGCCCGATTGATACCGCCAAGGCGATTAAAATCCTCACCGCCAACCCCGGACCGTCCACCGATTATTCCGGCGTCGGCAAGGTAAAAAACGCGGGCGTGCCGCTGGTGGCGATCAACACCACCGCAGGCACGGCGGCGGAGATGACCAGCAACGCGGTAATCATCGACTCCGCGCGCCAGGTGAAAGAGGTGATCATCGATCCGAATATCATTCCGGATATCGCCGTGGACGATGCCAGCGTCATGCTGGATATTCCGGCCTCCGTGACCGCCGCAACGGGGATGGACGCGTTAACCCACGCCATAGAAGCCTACGTGTCCGTTGGCGCGCACCCGCTGACCGATGCCAACGCGCTGGAGGCAATCCGCCTGATCAACCTCTGGCTGCCGGAAGCGGTCGAAGACGGTCATAATCTTGAGGCGCGCGAGCAGATGGCGTTTGGTCAGTATCTGGCGGGCATGGCGTTTAACAGTGCGGGTCTCGGCCTTGTGCATGCCCTGGCGCACCAGCCGGGCGCGACGCACAACCTGCCGCACGGCGTGTGCAACGCCATCCTGCTGCCGATCGTTGAAAGCTTCAACCGCCCGAACGCAGTTGCCCGCTTCGCCCGCGTGGCGCAGGCGATGGGCATCGATACTCGCGGCATGAGCGTTGAAGCCGCCAGCATGTCCGCCATTCAGGCGATTCGCGACCTGAGCGCACGCGTCGGCATCCCTTCCGGCTTCAGCCAGCTCGGCGTGACCAAAGCCGATATTGAAGGCTGGCTGGATAAAGCTCTCGCCGACCCGTGCGCGCCATGCAATCCGCGCACCGCCAGCCGCAACGAGGTTCGCGAGCTGTATCTGGAGGCATTATGATCCGTAAAGCCTTTGTTATGCAGGTTAACCCGGACGCGCATAAGGAGTACGCGCGTCGCCACAACCCCATCTGGCCCGAGCTGGAAGCGGTACTGAAAGACCACGGTGCGCACCGCTACGCCATCTATCTCGACAGAGAACGCAGCCTGCTCTTTGCCACCGTGGAGATTGATTCGGAGGAGCGCTGGAACGCGGTCGCGAGTACTGACGTCTGCCAGCGCTGGTGGAAACACATGCGTGATGTAATGCCGTCGAACCCGGACAACAGCCCGGTGAGTACCGGGCTGGAAGAGGTGTTTTACCTGGACTGACCGGTTAACGCTGCCGCACCCGCGGCAGCGGCTATCTCCTGCCTGCTGCTCAGCGTAAACGCCGACACTACCGTAATCGCCAGCACGAAACAGCCCAGCATCAGATACGTCTCCTGGAAGCCGATCCGGTCATACATATTCCCGGCAAAAGCGGAGAGGAAAATGGCCGCCGACTGCTTGGCGAACTGGAAGCCGATCAGATAGATAGTCGCTGACAGTCGGGTATCAAACACCCCGGTGATGTACTTGAATGCCCCCACCAGCAGGAACGGCACCTCCAGCGCGTGCAGCATCTTCAGGGCAATCACCTCCACGGCTGTGGTGGCGAACGATGAGCCGATAATGCGCGTCGCCATAATCACCCCAGCGATCAGCAGCGTATTTTTCGCGCCGATGCGGTTAATGATCCACGGCGAACAAAACATGATGATCGCGTTGCAGATTTCCCCCGCCGTGGTAGCGAAACCAAAGGCGCGAGTACCTTCCTGCGGCGTGGCGAAGAACGTTTTGAAGAAAGTGGCAAACTGCTGGTCAAATACGTCGTAGACGCAGGCTACGCCAATCACGTACAGAATAAACATCCACATCCTGCGCTGACGGAACAGGCTAAAGACCGTTTTCGCAGTGATCTGCGGCTGGTTGGCACCCAGCGCATTCATCACCTGCGCCGTCTGGTTGGGTTTTGGCTTCGCGACCACCAGCAACAGCATCAACAGCAGCGCCGCCGCAGACCCCATCCAGAAAACATATGACGGATCGATGCCAAACAGGATCCCGCCCGTGGAGGCGCATAGCCCCCAGCCGAGGCAGCCAAACATGCGCGCCTTACCGTATTCAAAGAAACTGTTACGGCTCACGCGTTCAATGTAGGCCTCAATTGCCCCCGAGCCCGCCGAAAAGACAAAGCCGATATACAGGCCACCGCTCAGCGCGCCCAGCCAGATGTTGGCTTTCAGCAACGGCGCAAAGACGTAGAGGAAGAAAGGGGCAAACAGGAACAGCAGCACGGAGATGATCCACAGCAGGTGTTTTTTCAGCCCCAGCTTGTCCGAGATCACGCCAAGCACCGGCTGGAAGGCGATAGCCGACAGCGAGATGCAGGAGAAGACAATCCCGGTATGGGTTTTATTCAGGCCGATGATGTCCGAAAGCCAAATCGGCAGGAACGGAAAGCAGGTGGCCATGATGAAGAAGTAGAGAAAGAAGAACAGCCCAAAGATCCAGAAGTTAGGGTTGTCTTTGTGGGTACAGGTTGTTGTGTTCATTATTTTTATCCTCAACGGAGGGCCGGCTGCCCGGCCCGTCACCCTTACACGCGTTCAACGCCAATCAGAATGGCGGTTTCCGGATCCAGAATCGGCAGCGCAATGCCCGCCTGCATCAGCCACTCGCCGCTCACCGTTTGCGGCGTTTCCATCCATGCCGGTAGCTTGCGCATGGTGTGCCCTCCCTCGCCCGTAATCTGAATATTCGGGTGATCGAGCAGCGTGACGCGGTACCGCGCGCTGGCCTCCAGCCCCGCCATGCGCAGCGGCATCATCAGGCTGTAGTCCGGCATCGCGAGCTGGCTGACCATAAACAGCCCCTGCGCCTTATCTTCGCTTACAATCCCCTGCGCCAGCGTTGTGACGTCAGGCATATCAATTCGCCACTGGGTGCCGTGATGAATGACATCCCGCCACTGCTTGTGCAGCGCGGCGTAATGGCGATAGCCTTCGCGCTCCTGTTCGTCCACGGTGAGCGGATCCAGCTCCAGCCCCATATGGCCAAACAGGGCCGTTAGCCCGCGGAAGGCGATGCCGTGCTGGCGGAAGGTGGCGTGGCATTTATGATGACCGATATGCGCGCCCATCACCTCCGGCGGGAAGA
Organism: Enterobacter sp. UCD-UG_FMILLET; assembly: GCF_000762975.1. Lineage (NCBI taxonomy): Bacteria > Pseudomonadati > Pseudomonadota > Gammaproteobacteria > Enterobacterales > Enterobacteriaceae > Enterobacter > Enterobacter sp. UCD-UG_FMILLET. Next base: position 37,341 of record NZ_JRJC01000045.1, on the reverse strand, counting down.
AGTAGCTCATGCCGCGCTGAATGGTACTGCGCTCCAGCGCGTCGTTGTTGTCGGACGCCCAGAAGCGGTGGCTGCGGGTGAGTACCTCATAATCAATGCGACCGCCGCCGGAGGAGCAGGATTCAAACTCAATATGTGGGAAGCGCTCGCCCAGCACGTCCAGCAGGCGGTAAAACTGACGGGTCTGGGCGTCGGCGGCGGCTTTACCGTTGTGTCCAGGCTGCACCAGCTCGCGGTTCATGTCCCACTTCACGTAGTCGACCGCATGTTCGCCCAGCAGCCAGCTCATGCGCTCCACCAGGTAATCAAAGGCCTCAGGGATGTTGAGATTGAGGACCAGCTGGTGTCGTCCGGTCGCCTGGGGATAGCCCGGCAGCGCCAGTACCCAGTCAGGATGTGCGCGGTACAAATCTGAATCCGGATTGATCATCTCCGGCTCAACCCAGATGCCAAACTCCATGCCGAGCCGTTTGACGTGGTCGATCACCGGCGTCAGGCCATTCGGGTATTTTTTCTCGTCCAGATACCAGTCGCCCAGCGCGGCATGGTCGTCATTGCGGCCTTTGAACCAGCCGTCATCGATGATGAAGCGCTCCACGCCCAGCGCGGCAGCTTCGTCGGCCATGCGCTTGATGTACTCCGGATCGTGGTTAAAGTAGATCCCTTCCCAGGTATTGAGGTGCACCGGGCGCGGTTTGTTTTCCGGGAAGCGGATGATGTTGTCGCGCAGGTAGCGGTGGAACGGCTGGCTCATGCCGTTCAGGCCCTGCGTGGAGTAGCTGGCATACAGGCGCGGCGTCCAGAGCGTATCGCCCTCCTCAACCGCCATTTCACCCGGCAGGTAGAGCGCTTCGGCCTGGAGATAGCGACGACCGTCGGTTTTCGCTTCCGCGCGCAGGCGGTGATTACCGCTCCAGCCCAGATGCACGCCCCAGACGTCGCCCTGCATTTCGCTGAACGACGGCGTACCGGCAATCAGCGCCGGGAAGTGCTCGTGGGAGGTTTTACCCCGACGGTTTTCAATCACGAAGCTGTCATGTTCAAGCTTTACGCGGTGCGGCTGAAACTCCCTGATCCAGCGTCCGTGGAAGGCCATCACCTCCCGCGCGCGCTCGGCCACTGGCAGCGTGACGGCAAAACGGTCCACCTGCCAGGGGATCGCTTTCAGGTTCGTTAAACCGTGACGAACCACCAGCACGCCGCTGGCATCCAGCGCCAGCTCGCTGGTCAGGCGCAAGCCCGCATGCTCATCTTCGGCGGTAATCGTCAGGGTGTTAACGCCCTGCTGCACCTGCGTGGTTTTGAACACCGGGGAACCGTCCAACCCCTGGCGATGCCCCTCAATGCCAGGCGAGCCAAACAGGCCATGCCCCAGCTCGGCCATCAGCGTGACCGGGGAGTCGACGTCAAGCCTGCCGTTGGCAACGGGACGTGCGAGCGTAGCAACATCCTGCTGAGAAAAGTGCTGAAGGTGCGGCCCCCAGTAGAGAATTTCGGCGAACGGATGGGTTTTGATCACCACGTCTACCGTCGTGGTTTCGAGTCGTAAAACGGAATCTTGCATCAGACATCTCCTGTCATCGGGATGATCTGAGTGTTGATCCGAAACGTTTCGGATACAAACCAAAACGTTTCGGTTTTGTGATCGACTTTAGAAAATGGAGAGATTCAGGCCGTCTGGCCGGGAGAGAATTCGGGCTGCCAGAGCACCTGAAGCTGTTCAATATCGTCGCCGTTAATCAGCTGGCGCACCATATCGGCAATCTGTTTCCCGACGCCCTGGCGGGTGGACTGGATCACCGACGCCACGTCAATATCGACGATGCTGTCCTGCGGCAGGCCGTCATAGACCACCAGCGAGACGGCGTTGTCGCCGGATAAACGCCCCAGCTGCGCCAGCGCCATCGCCGCGCCGTCGCCGTGGGTGTTGCAGTCGGTGATGATGGCCGTGGGCGGCTGCGGCAGGGCAAGCAGTTCTTTGGTGGTGGCATACCCGACTCGGCGCGAAGGCGGCATGGCGCGCAGCCATTCGCTGGAAAGCCCGGCTTCCCGCAGGGCGTCCAGATAGCCCTGACGGCGCTGGGTGATAAACGCCTGATTGTTGCTTTCGCCCAGTAGGGCAATGCGCTGATGGCCTTTCCCGATCAGCCAGCGGGTAGCATTGTACGTACCGGCATAGTTGTCGAAGTCGAACCATGCGTACGGCTGCGGCAGCTGGCTGCGCCCAAGCGCCAGAAAGGGGAATCCGGCCGCCTGCAGCTGCTCAAGTCGCGGATCGCGATCCAGCGTGTGGGCCACAATCAGCGCGTCCACGCGGCGGCTTTGCACCATGCGCATATAGCTGTGCTTATCCGCCAGATCGTCGTCGGCGATGAGCAATAAGTCGATCTCATGTCGCGCCAGTTCATGGCTAATTTCGCCGACCATGTCCATAAATACGCTGTTATTGAGCGGAACAGGATGTACGGGAAACACCAGCCCGACGGCGTCAATTTTGCCCATCTTCAGGCGGCGGGCGAAGGTGTTAGGCCGATAGCCGCGTCGCTGGGCTTCCGCTTCAACGCGAGCGCGCGTCTCGTCAGAAACGTCGTCATATCCGTTGAGGGCGCGGCTGACGGTGGTAACAGAGAGCCCCAGTTCTTTGGCAATGGCTTTAAGCGACATGATTTTCCTTATCTTCGTTAGTTTTGTTCCGCCACCAGCAGCGCGTAAGTGTCTGGCTCCAGGGCCTTGAAGATATGCGGCTGGTCGGCGGGATAACAAATGTAATCCCCTGCGCCGAGCTCTTCTGCCGCGTCGAGCAGGCCGACCAGCGCCCGCCCCTGCGTCACAATAATATGCTCAACCGAGCCCGGCGGATGCGGCTGGGAAATACGGTCTGCGCCCGGTTGGGTCATCAGAAGATAGACATCGCGGCGCGCGCCCGGAGGGCATGCCGCCAGCAAAATGGCTTCATAATTAGCCTGTCCGGCAACGACCTTCGTACCTTCACCACGGCGGATCACCTGCGTGGTCGGCAACTGCGGCTCCAGCAAGCGGGCGAAAGGAATATCCAGCGCCACGCACAGCGACCACAGCGTTTCCAGGCTAGGGTTGCCGTTGCCGGACTCCAGTTGGGAAAGGGTGGATTTAGCGATCCCGGCACGGCGGGCAATTTCCGCCAGTGAAAGCCCGGTTCGCAGGCGTTCCCGCACCAGACTTTTTGCGATCAGGCTGATTGGCTGCGTCATATAACGGCCTCTTGTTCTATAAAACGAACGAATCGTTCGGCTTGAAAATCAGTTTCGTTGCGTTCATTATAATGGATACACGTTCGATATGGCTAAAATTGTATGAAGCATCATCTCTCTTGCCTGAAAGGCGACACCATAAAAGCAATCATCCTGGTCTGCCTCGCGGTCGGCGTGGTCGGGATGTCATACGGCTCCCTGGCGATGGCCTACGGTTTCCCGGTCTGGGTACCGTTTGTACTCTCCATCACCGTACTCGCGGGCGCGTCAGAGTTTATGTTTATCGGCATTGTAGCAAGCGGCGGTAACCCGCTGGCGGCCGCGGCGGCGGGATTACTGGTCAACGCGCGGCACGTGCCGTTTGGCGTGACGGTGCGTGAGCTGGTCGGCAAACGTGGTCTGAGCCTGTTGGGCTGCCACATCATGAATGACGAAAGCGTGGTGTTTGGCCTGTCGCAAAAAACGCCCGAACAGCGCAAAGCGGCGTACTGGCTATGTGGTTTAGGCGTGGCGATTGTCTGGCCGCTGGGGGCCCTGCTGGGCGCCATGGTCGGCAAGCTGCTGCCGGACCCGGAGACCATCGGGCTGGATGCAGTATTCCCGGCGATACTGCTGGCATTAGTGGTTCCCGCATTTAAAAACCGCACCACGCTGATCCGCGCCTGCAGCGGTGCCGCGCTGTCACTGGCCGCCGTGCCGTTTGCCCCGGTGGGATTACCGGTGCTGCTTTCCTTACTGGGTCTTGCTGCGAGGAAAAAATAATGGGAAATATGACGTTTTTTATTCTCGGTATCGCCATTTTGTCTGCGGGAACGTATCTGATGCGTCTTGGCGGGGCGAAACTTGGCAGCAGGCTGGCATTGTCAGAACGTTCACAGGCGCTGCTGTCAGATGCGGCAACGGTATTGCTGTTCTCCGTGGCGCTGGCGACCACGTTTTATGAAGGTGACCACTTCGCGGGCATGGCGCGCGTGCTGGGCGTGGCGTTTGCGGTGTTTTTAGCCTGGCGGAAGATGCCGTTAATTGTAGTGATCGTGGCGGCGGCGGTGGTAACCGCGCTGCTGCGCGTGGCGGGCATAAACTAAAAAAGCGCCCCGGGGGCGCTCTTTCGACGGTGTGACAGCTTATTTAGTCAGTTCAGCAGTCATGTGTACGCGGTTACCTGAGAACGCCTGGGTAATTTTGTAAGATGACGCGCCGGCTTCCTGAGCCTGAGCCGCGATTTTAGCTTCTGCGCCATCAATGGTAGAGGCGGTTGCGGTCACGGTCTGTGCAGCGAAAGAACCGAAAGAAGTAGCCAGAGCGATTACAGCGACAAAAGTTTTGATGCTTTTCATAATATAAACCCTTTCATTAAGTTGTTTAGGTAAGGCACCGTGCCTTGATGAGATAAATACTAGACCTCATCTCGAACAACTAAAAGCGGAAGGATTTGCTATTATCATTCAAAATTATTGATCAACTATTAGCCGCTGAGGATGGGTATAAACGGTCGCCCTTCCCGGCTTGCAGAAGCCCACCAGCGTCAGGTTGCAGCGCTCCGCCACCTCAACTGCCAGCGTGGTCGCCGCCGACACCGCGAACAGAATTTCCACACCGCACATCGCGGATTTTTGCACCATCTCATAGCTGGCGCGGCTGGAAACGAGTGCAGCCCCCTGCTTCCACGCGTCACTTTCACGCGCCCGGCGACCGAGCAGCTTATCCAGCGCCACGTGGCGGCCCACGTCCTCGTGTCCCCCGGCAATATCGCCCGACGGCAACACCCATGCCGCCGCGTGCGTGCAGCCGCTCAGCTGACCGATGGGCTGTACATCATTCAGGTGCTCGAGCGCATGGTCGAGGTGAGCCAGATCAAAGGTCTGAGTAAACGGCAGTGGCGCAACGGGTTTACCAATATCATTGAGCTGTTCAACGCCACAGACGCCGCAGCCGGTACGCCCGGCCAGCGCGCGGCGGCGCTCTTTCAGCCCCATAAAGCGCCGGCTGGAGAGTTCGATTTGCACTTCAAGGCCGTTGCAGGCCTGCACCACGTCCATGCCGTAGATCTCCTGCGGATGGTCAATGATGCCTTCCGACAGGGAAAAACCGATGGCGAACAGCTCGAGATCTTTCGGTGAAGCCATCATCACCACGTGCGAGATACCGTTGTAAACGAGCGCGACGGGAACCTCTTCCGCCAGAAAATCCGGTGTGGCATGGGTGATATGGGGTGGTCTGTGTACCGACAGTTCCACAATGCCCGCAGGCAGTGGTGACGAGTGGGGAGCACGGTTTTGTTTAGACACAGCGGTATTCCTGAACAACCACGGAGGTGAGCCTGCTATTGCACCATAAAGTACAGGCTTTACGCATAGTATGGATCAACTTTTCGACAACCATTCTCTTACTCAATTGGGAGGGGTGCAACCTGACACCCGCTACACCGCTTTAACATGCAGAGCTGTTAATGTGATCGATATCACACTTTATAATCAACATGGTGATAATACGTTCACTTTGTATTAACGCCATTGGAACAGGCGTACCGACATTGTGGTATTCTGATGATACCCCTCGTGGAATTGAGGGATTAACGCAAATTTTTTTCCTTTGTGGCCATTCTTCAGCCGCGAAGTCAAAACTACATATGTAAGCAATGTCGAAACAAGGAGTGACCCATGCAGGTCAGCAGAAGGCAGTTCTTTAAGATCTGCGCTGGCGGTATGGCAGGCACCACGGCAGCGGCACTGGGCTTTGCGCCCGGCGTAGCGCTGGCGGAAACGCGGCAGTATAAACTGCTGCGCACCCGTGAAACCCGTAATACCTGTACGTACTGCTCTGTCGGTTGCGGGCTGTTGATGTATAGCCTCGGCGACGGTGCTAAAAACGCCAAAGCGTCTATTTTCCATATCGAAGGCGACCCGGATCATCCGGTCAACCGCGGCGCATTGTGCCCGAAAGGGGCCGGTCTGGTGGACTTCATCCACTCCGAAAGCCGCCTCAAATTCCCTGAATATCGCGCGCCTGGCTCCGACAAATGGCAGCAAATTAGCTGGGAAGAAGCGTTCGACCGCATCGCAAAACACATTAAAGAAGACCGCGATGCCAACTTTGTTGAGAAGAACGCCGATGGCGTCACGGTCAACCGCTGGCTCTCCACCGGGATGCTGTGTGCCTCTGCTTCCAGCAACGAAACCGGTTATTTAACCCAGAAATTTACGCGTGCACTCGGTATGCTCGCGGTCGACAACCAGGCGCGTGTCTGACACGGACCAACGGTAGCAAGTCTTGCTCCAACATTTGGTCGCGGTGCGATGACCAACCACTGGGTCGACATCAAGAACGCCAACCTCATTGTGGTGATGGGCGGTAACGCCGCTGAAGCGCACCCTGTCGGGTTCCGCTGGGCGATGGAAGCCAAAATCCACAACGGTGCGAAACTGATTGTGATCGATCCCCGCTTTACGCGAACTGCGTCAGTGGCGGATTTCTACACCCCTATTCGTTCAGGTACTGACATCACTTTCCTGTCAGGCGTATTGCTGTACCTGATGACCAACGAAAAATATAACCGCGAATACACCGAAGCTTATACCAACGCCAGCCTGATCGTGCGTGAGGATTACCACTTCGAAGATGGCCTGTTCAGCGGTTACGACGCCGAAAAACGCAAATACGACAAAACCAGCTGGAACTACGAGCTGGACGAGAAAGGCTTTGCGAAGCGCGATACCACTCTGCAACACCCGCGCTGCGTGTGGAACCTGCTGAAAGAGCACGTTTCCCGCTACACGCCGGAGGTGGTTGAAAACATCTGCGGTACGCCGAAGGCAGACTTCCTGAAGGTATGCGAGCTTATCGCCGAAACCAGCGCGAAAGATAAAACCGCGTCGTTCCTGTACGCCCTCGGCTGGACGCAGCACTCCATCGGTGCGCAGAACATCCGTACCATGGCGATGGTTCAGCTCCTGCTCGGCAACATGGGGATGGCAGGCGGCGGCGTGAACGCCCTGCGCGGTCACTCCAACATTCAGGGTCTGACCGACCTCGGCCTGCTGTCTCAAAGCCTGCCGGGTTACATGACCCTGCCGAGCGAGAAACAGACCGACCTGCAGACCTACCTGACGGCCAGCACGCCTAAACCGCTGCTCGAAGGCCAGGTAAACTACTGGGGCAACTATCCGAAGTTCTTCGTCTCGATGATGAAAGCCTTCTTCGGGGACAAAGCGACGGCTGAAAACAGCTGGGGCTTTGACTGGCTGCCGAAGTGGGACAAAGGTTACGACGTTCTGCAGTATTTCGAGATGATGCACCAGGGCAAAGTGAACGGCTATATGTGCCAGGGCTTTAACCCGGTGGCCTCGTTCCCGAACAAGAACAAAGTTGTTGAGTCTCTGTCGAAGCTGAAGTTCCTGGTGACGATTGACCCGCTCAATACCGAGACCTCGACCTTCTGGCAGAACCACGGTGAATCGAACGACGTCGATCCGTCGAAGATTCAGACCGAAGTGTTCCGTCTGCCGTCGACCTGCTTCGCGGAAGAGAACGGTTCTATCGTCAACTCCGGACGCTGGCTGCAGTGGCACTGGAAAGGCGCTGACGCCCCGGGCATCGCCATGAACGACGGCGAGATCCTGGCCGGCATCTTCTTACGCCTGCGTAAGATGTATGCGGAAGAAGGCGGCGCGAACCCTGAGCCGGTGCTGAACATGACCTGGAACTACTCGACGCCGGAAAATCCAGCGCCGGAAGAAGTGGCGATGGAGAGCAACGGTAAGGCGCTGGCGGACGTTATCGATCCGGCTACCGGTACCGTGCTGGCGAAGAAAGGCGATCAGCTCAGCACCTTCGCACACCTGCGCGATGACGGCACTACCTCCAGCGGCTGCTGGATCTTTGCCGGTAGCTGGACGCCGAAAGGCAACCAGATGGCCAACCGCGATAACGCCGACCCGTCGGGCCTGGGCAATACGCTGGGCTGGGCATGGGCATGGCCGCTCAACCGCCGCATCCTCTATAACCGCGCATCCGCTGACCCGCAGGGCAACCCGTGGGATCCGAAGCGTCAGCTTCTGAAGTGGGACGGCGCGAAATGGGGCGGCGTGGATATTCCGGACTACAGCACTGCCGCACCGGGCAGCGACGTTGGGCCGTTTATCATGCAGCCTGAAGGGATGGGGCGTCTGTTTGCTATCGATAAGATGGCGGAAGGTCCGTTCCCGGAACACTACGAGCCGTTTGAGACGCCGCTGGGTACCAACCCGCTGCACCCGAACGTGGTCTCTAACCCGGCAGCCCGTATCTTCAAGGGCGATTTTGAAGCGCTGGGTAAAAAGGACAAGTTCCCGTACGTGGGCACCACCTACCGTCTGACCGAGCACTTCCACTACTGGACCAAGCACGCGCTGCTTAACGCCATCGCGCAGCCGGAACAGTTTGTGGAGATCGGCGAGAAGCTGGCGGGCAAGCTCGGCATTGCCCATGGCGATACCGTGAAGGTCTCCTCTAACCGTGGCTATATCAAGGCCAAGGCGGTGGTGACCAAGCGTATTCGCACGCTGAACGTTCACGGTCAGCAGGTGGATACCATCGGTATTCCGATCCACTGGGGCTATGAGGGCGTGGCGAAGAAAGGGTTCATTGCGAATACCCTGACGCCGTTCGTCGGTGATGCGAACACGCAGACGCCGGAGTTTAAGGCCTTCCTCGTGAACGTGGAAAAGGTGTAACGGAGACGACTTATGGCTTATCAATCTCAAGACATTATCCGTCGTTCCGCGACTAACGGTTTCACGCCCGCGCCTCAGGCGCGGGACCACCAGCAGGAAGTGGCGAAGCTTATCGACGTGACCACCTGTATCGGCTGTAAAGCCTGCCAGGTGGCCTGTTCTGAGTGGAACGACCTGCGTGACGAAGTGGGTCACAACGTCGGGGTGTACGACAACCCGGCGGACCTGACCGCCAAGTCCTGGACGGTGATGCGTTTCTCGGAAGTTGAGCAGAACGACAAGCTGGAATGGCTTATCCGCAAAGATGGCTGTATGCACTGTGCGGATCCTGGCTGCCTGAAGGCATGTCCGTCAGAAGGGGCTATCATTCAGTATGCCAACGGCATCGTCGACTTCCAGTCCGAACAGTGCATCGGCTGCGGCTACTGCATCGCGGGCTGCCCGTTCGACGTACCGCGCCTGAACCCGGAAGACAACCGCGTCTACAAATGCACGCTGTGCGTTGACCGCGTCACCGTCGGCCAGGAGCCAGCGTGCGTGAAGACCTGCCCAACCGGCGCAATCCACTTTGGCTCCAAAGAGGATATGAAAGCGCTGGCAGCAGAGCGCGTGGGCGAGCTGAAAACCCGTGGTTACGACAACGCGGGCCTGTACGATCCGGCCGGGGTTGGCGGTACGCACGTGATGTACGTGCTGCACCACGCCGACAAGCCGAATCTGTATCACGGTCTGCCGGAGAACCCGGAAATCAGCGCCACCGTGAAGTTCTGGAAAGGTATCTGGAAACCGCTGGCAGCGGTCGGTTTTGCTGCCACCTTCGCAGCGAGCATCTTCCACTACGTCGGCGTCGGTCCGAACCGCGCGGAAGAGGAAGACGACAACCTGCATGAAGAGAAAGACGAGGTGCGCAAATGAGAAAACGTGACACCATCGTGCGCTACACCGCGCCGGAACGCATCAACCACTGGGTCACCGCCTTCTGCTTCATGCTGGCGGCGATAAGCGGGCTGGGGTTCTTCTTCCCGTCCTTCAACTGGCTGATGCAGATCATGGGGACACCACAGCTGGCGCGCATCCTGCACCCGTTTGTGGGCGTCATCATGTTCGCGTCGTTCATCATCATGTTTTTCCGCTACTGGCACCATAACCTAATCAATCGGGATGATATCTTTTGGGCGAAGAATATTCGTAAGATCGTCGTCAACGAGGAAGTGGGTGATACCGGGCGTTATAACTTCGGCCAGAAATGCGTATTCTGGGCGGCGATTATCTTCCTGGTCCTGTTGCTGGTGAGCGGCGTGATCATCTGGCGTCCGTACTTTGCGCCTGCTTTCTCAATCCCGGTGATCCGATTCGCGCTGATGCTGCATTCATTTGCCGCAGTGGCGTTAATTGTGGTTATCATGGTGCATATCTACGCCGCCCTTTGGGTGAAAGGCACCATTACCGCGATGGTGGAAGGATGGGTAACCAGCACGTGGGCGAAGAAACATCACCCGCGCTGGTACCGTGAAGTCCGCCAGAAACAGGAAAAGTCATCTGAATGAGTATTCGCATAATCCCGCAAGATGAGCTGGGGTCGAGCGAGAAACGCACGGCGGATTATATTCCGCCGTTGTTATTCCCCAGACTCAAGAACCTCTACAACCGCCGCGCAGAGCGTCTGCGCGAGCTGGCAGAGAACAACCCGCTGGGCGATTTTCTGCGCTTTGCCGCACTGGTTGCCCACGCGCAGGAAGTGGTGCTGTACGACCACCCGCTGCAAATGGATCTGACCGCGCGCATCAAAGAAGCCAACGCGCAGGGCAAGCCGCCGCTGGACATTCACGTCCTGCCGCGCGACAAGCACTGGCAAAAGCTGCTGCATTCGCTCATTGCAGAGCTGAAGCCAGAGATGAGCGGCACCGCGCTGGCGGTCATTGAGAATCTGGAAAAAGCCTCTGACCTGGAACTGGAAGAGATGGCGAGCGCGCTGTTTGCCTCCGACTTCTCGCTGGTGAGCAGCGATAAAGCGCCGTTTATCTGGGCTGCGCTGTCGCTCTACTGGGCGCAAATGGCAAGCCTGATCCCCGGCAAAGCCCGCGCCGAATACGGCGAGGCGCGCCAGTTCTGCCCGGTCTGCGGCTCCATGCCGGTCTCCAGCATGGTGCAAATCGGCACGACTCAGGGGCTGCGCTACCTGCACTGCAACCTGTGTGAAACCGAGTGGCACGTGGTGCGCATCAAGTGCAGCAACTGCGAGCAGACCCGCGATCTGAACTACTGGTCGCTGGAAAATGAAGAAGCGGCAGTGAAAGCCGAAAGCTGCGGCGACTGCGGCACTTACCTGAAGATTCTGTATCAGGAAAAAGACCCGAAAGTCGAAGCCGTGGCAGACGATCTCGCCTCGCTGATTCTGGACGCGAAGATGGAGCAGGAGGGCTTTGCCCGCAGCTCGATCAACCCGTTCCTGTTCCCGGGTGAAGGGGAGTAATCTCCTGTGAGAGTGCCGGGCGGCGCAAGCTTGCCCGGCCTACAGCTGGTAAGGTGAAACGACCCGGCAATGCCCGAAAAGTCTTTCGTATTGCGTGAGATCAACGGGCAACTTCTGCTCTGAGCGGTAGCCAGAATTTAGAAAATGCCGGGCGATTTTGCGAGCCGCTTTCCAGACGACCGCTACTCCTCCTCGTTTCCGCCCTCTTCGTACGCACCGTACGGCTTTGCAGGCAGAACGATATAGGTGCCTTCAAACACCGCGCCCGCCGTTTCATCGCCAAACAGCTCAACCTGCATCTGTACGCGCGCTTTGCGGCCTCGCGCCAGACGGTCAAGATCGCCACCCAGTGCACCGAGATCGGCCACCGCGCTCGGCTTGCCGCTGATGGGGGCGCTGTAGCGAATATGTGCATCAGCAAGAATAATGGTGCCGCCCAGGTGACGCTCGCGCAGCATGAGCCAGATCAGCCCCCAGCCAGTGAGCGTAGCCAGTGAGAACAGGCTGCCTGCAAACAGGGTGTGATGTGGATTTTGGTTGCCGGTTTCCGGCATGGTGGTAATGAATTTCTGCCCGGTGTACTGCTGAATGCGCACGCCCATTTTTTCACTGAGCGGAATGTGCTCATACCACGCCTGCTGCAGCTGACCGCACCAGTCCGCACGATGCAGAATGTCATCCAGCGTGGCAATGGGTTTAATCATCAAAAAGTGGCGAATCGGCGTGGTCTGCGGGGCGGTAATTTCGCCCTGGTTAACAAAACCGAGCTTGGCAAAGAACTCGACGGCGTCTTCACGGGCGCTACAGGTGACGCGCTTAACGCCTTCCTGACGGGCGACGGACTCCAGCGTCATCGCCATCAGGGTGCCGAGCCCTTTATCCTGCACTGACGGGTGAACCGCCATAAAGCGAATAGAGGCTTCATTGTCGGCATTGATATACAGTCGCCCAACGGCGACGAGGTTACCCTCTTCATCCACCACCATTTGATGGTGCGCCATCGCGTCCCAAGCGTCGCGTTCAGACCCTTTTGGCTGATGTAATGGCTTGCGCAGCATTTCCCAGCGGAAATGGTAGTAGACCTCTAACTCTTCTTCCGTTTGCGGTACTCGAAGGTGATACATAGCTGTACTCTCTCTGGTTACCCGCGGCCACGCCGCCAGTTGGCTCATACCTGGAGCCAGAATGTAACGGGGCCATCGTTCACCAGCGATACCTGCATATCTGCAGCGAATCGTCCGGTTTGCGTATTCATTTCCTGCTGGCGACAACGCTCAACAAAGTACTCGTAAAGTGCTTCTGCACGATCCGGTGCGGCGCCTTTGGAGAAGCTCGGACGCATGCCGCGCTCGGTATCCGCAGCCAGCGTAAACTGGGAAACCACCAGCACGCTGCCACCCGCCTGCTGGACGTTCAGGTTCATCTTACCTTCCGCATCGCTGAAAATACGGTAGCCCAGCACGCGCTCACACAAGCGGTTGGCTTTTTGTTCGTCATCATCCTTTTCGACACCCAACAAAACTAAAAGTCCTGGGCCAATTTCACCCGTCACCTCTCCCTCCACGGTGACGCTGGCACGGGTTACGCGCTGTATCAATGCAATCATGGTTGGTCTGCTTCTTGTTGTTTTTCAGCTTCTGCTGCTTTTTTGAGTTCGCGGTATACGCCGAGAGTGACAGTTATTTCCGCACCAAGCAAGACGATACACCAGGTCCAGTAGACCCAGACAAACAAAATGGGGATCACCGCCAGCACGCCGTAAATCAGCTGATAGGACGGAAACATGGTGATGTAGAGGGCAAACCCTTTTTTACCGAGCTCAAAAAGCAACGCCGCCACCAGCGCCCCCACAACCGCATCACGGTTAGGCACGCGCGTGGTCGGCACCACGCTATAGAGCAGCCAGAACGAGAGCCACGATAAAATGAGCGGGAAGATGCGCAGAACGTTATCAATCACGCTGTTTAAGTCACTCGCCCAGCGCAGAGAAAGAAGATAGGAACTGATCGCCAGGCTCGCCCCCGCCAGCAGTGGACCGAGGGTCAAAATCATCCAGTACACGGCAAAGGAGTAAACCTTAGGACGGATTTTTTTGCTTCGCCAGATGGTGTTGAGGGCACTGTCGATGGAATACATCAAAAGCAGCGCCGTGACGATGAGGCCGCAGGCACCCACTGCCGTCATCTTGCTGGAGTTGGCGACAAACTGCTCAATGTAGTTCTGTATGACGTCGCCGGTTGCAGGAATGAAATTCGCGAAGACAAAATGGCGAAGCTGCAGGCTGACGTCCGCAAACATCGGAAAGGCGGAAAACAGGGCAAAGATGACCGCCACCAGCGGTACCAATGAGAGCAACGACACGTAGGCGAGGTTACCCGCCAGCGTGGTCATATTGTCCTCATCAATCCGGTGCCAGAGCAGTTTCAGCCAGGCCCGCAGCGGACGAGTATGATGCGTGGCTTTTTGATGAACGGTTTTTAGCATAGCTGCTTCGCAAAGTAATCAGGTATCGTCTCTTTTCCGGTCACCAGAATTGAAGTAATACCCAACTGGTTAGCTCCCTCTATATTATCGGCGTTGTCGTCGAAAAAGACCGCATCGGCCGCAGTGAATCCTTCTGACTGCAGAACAGCCTGATAAATTCGCGCTTCAGGCTTACGCATCCCCATCTCCTGCGAGAGGTAGATCTTGTCGGCCACCGCCTTAACTTCAGGGTATTCTTCAGGCCAGAATGTGGTGTGCAGACGGTTGGTATTTGATAGCACAACGACCCGATGGCCCTGCTCGCGCAGTTTGTGCATGATGTCGATCACCTCAGGGCGAACCGCCACAAATACCGCCTGCCAGCCGTGGGAAAACTGTTCATAGCTTAACGAAAGCCCCATCTCCTGGCAGAAACGTTCAGCAAACTCTTCATCGCTGATTTCGCCGCGTTCATGCTGGTGGAAAGTCTCGCCCATCGCGAAATTCTGCTTTAAGGTCGCCAGCGGCACGCGGCTAAAATCGCTCCATGCACCCAACACGCGATTAAAATCGATATCGACGATGACGTTTCCTAAATCAAAGATATAAAGCATGTTTATCTCCTGCTCGCCGTGGAGAGGTAACTGTAGCGGGAAAGATAAAGTTTGGCTATGCACGAGAATCAGCTTAGAGGGAGCAGTATGAAGAACAAAAATTTAGCCAGGAAGATGATATTGGCTTTCGGGCGATAGGCAGGGATAAGTTTTATTTAAGTTCGACTTTGCGAAGATATAGGTTTTAGTTCATTCTGCAAAAAACTATCGAAAAACGCTTCCGTATAATTTTTCCTCATCACCATATTCCCCCATTTTTGCCATGGCAATCCCATTTCGCGCGGCTTTGCTCGAAATCGCAACAAGTTTACTTTACTTAAATTTACATTTTGATACAAATACTCTATTTATCTTCTTTTTTATAATGATAATTTTACATTACTTTACACATGGAGCTGCACTTTCGTGAAGATTAAAAAGGGATACGTCCTTAGTGCCGTTTTAATAGCTTTACTCTGCGCTTTCGCTATGTATTCATACAATGCCTACCGATTTAAAAAAGCCAGCAGAGATATTTTATATCAACTCTCTAGCCAACTGATTGTGAAGCAAGGGCTTGAACCAAAACTTTCAACCCACCTCGTTTTTGATACGTTATATATCGACGGTAACATATCCAAAGATGATGACAAAATCATTGTGGGGCTTATCAGAAAAAACCTTATCCCTGTCAGAACGATATCGATAAACAGTGGTGGCGGCGATGTCGAAACTGCAATCAAAATAGCACAAGTTATTCATGATAAAGAAATTAACATTGAGGTGAGGCGATTATGCCTTTCTTCGTGTGCTAACTATCTTTTCCCAGCGGCAAAAAATAAAATCATCAACTATGGTTCCATTATTGGCTTCCATGGGTCGCCTAATTCTGATGACAATAAGTTAACAACTACGGTTAACGGAGAAATCAATACAGACACAACAATAACAGATCGCATTTTCTCAGAATTAAGAAAAACGGATAAAGCATTCTACAAAGATATAAATGTGTCATGGATGATGCCACTTTGCGGGCAAAAAGAAAATATTGGTGATCCAGACACAGGTCTGTCGACGTACAGCGAAAAGGATTTTACGCGTTTTGGCGTAAAAAACATTTCATTCACGGATGGTGAAATGGTATGGAAAAAGTCTATGGATATTATGGGTATACCTTTTGCTCACTATTGCAAGGAACATTAATAATGCGTGAACTCAATGAAAGCGAATTAAGTAACGTCAGCGGTGCAGGAATGTGGGGTTCTATCGGTAGTGCGATTGGTGGGATGTTCGGTGGTGGTAGTGCTGGTTGTAATGGCAGCTATTCTCACACCAGCACCACTAACAAAGATGGTTCTCACTCTGAAAGCACATCCTTTAGCGGCGGTTGCTCGGTTAACGTTGGTGGTAAAAGCGGTGGTTCATCAAAAGGTAATGGTGGTTCGAAAAGTGGCGGTGGCCGCCAGGGTAATGATCACGGTAGACATTAATTCCTGAATCATTATAACTCATAGCCGCTGATATTTAGCGGCTATTTCCACCTTGCAAGAGGCCAGATATGTTTCGCAAGGAAGCTATTGAACATCAAAGAACCCGGTGGGAAGGGAGAGCCGTTCTTCTGCCGGGCATCCCTTTTGCTTTTATCATATTGCTCAGCTTTTTTTTTATTGCTTCCATTTCTATTTTTATTACCAAAGGTTCCTATACCCGACGCGTAATCGTTCACGGTGAGATAACCACTTTTCCAGGCTCAGTGAATATCTCGGCATCAATGCAGGGTACAGTCGTGCAGAGTTTTGTTAATGAAGGCGATCGCGTAAAAAAAGGTGACGCTCTCTTTCTCATTCATTCGGGTGTATCGACGCAATCAGGCCTGGTTGATGAGAATAAAAAAAAGGAGATCGCGCTACAGATAAATAGTATCAGTGTAATGATGGCAAATTTGAACTCTTCGAAAAAACGTACGCTCAACGCGCTGACCACTCAAAAAGATCATTATCAGTCCAGTTTTAATACCTCATCTGGGTTACTAGTGCAGGCTGAGCGGGAACTGCATCAGATTGAGAAAAACGTTAACGATTACCGTCGTTATCAGGAAAAAGGTCTGGTCACCAAAGACCAGATGAGTAGCCAAAACGCACTACTCTATCAACAGCAGAGCAATGTGTCTGACCTGGTCGCCAGAAAATCACAGGACCAGGTTCAGATCGATGCGCTCAATCAGCAAATCCAGTCCCAGAGCGCTGATTATGACCACCAGATTTACCAGCTTGAGCAACAGATATACGAATTGCAAAAAGAAAAGTTAAATGCAGAAGCGGAAGGTAATTATGTCATCGAGGCAACAGCCGATGGCTTAATCGACTCCATCAATACGGCGCAAGGTAAGATGATCGGCGCAGGCGATGTACTGGCGCGAGTTCAACAGAATATACATTCACCATGCTATCTCGAAACCTGGGTTCCGGATGAAGTTCTTCCTTATCTGGCGATTGGCCAGCGCGTTAATGTCAGTTACGACGCCTTTCCTTATGAAAAATTTGGTCAGTTCAGGGCATCAATATCAGCAATATCCAGGCTTCCGGCATCGAAGCCAGAACTCCTGTCAAAGCAGACCATCGCACATGAATTCTATGACGATAAAAAGTCCTGGTACAAAATCATGATCAAACCTGACCTACAGTCTGTGCAAGTTCATGGAAAACAACTCTCACTGAGCCAGGGAGCCAAAGCGCAGATTTCTCTTTTCCTTGAAAAGAGACATATCTATGAGTGGTTATTATCGCCCTTTTACGAAATGAAAATGAGCGTAACGGATGCGGGTAATGAATAATCTTTATACACTTGAGACGCTGCTGCGCAAGTTGGATCTGAGGATATTTAAACGCATCCCAGTTGTCTTTCAAACTGAAGCGTCCGAATGTGGCCTGGCCTGTCTTTCAATGATATGCAGTTTTTATGGCAAGCAGGTCGATCTACTGCAACTCCGGCAACAATTTAATTTGTCATCACGTGGGGTCAACCTCCATGCGATAAAAGCAATTGCCAGTCAACTGGAGATGTCGTCACGCGCATTGTCCGTGGACCTTCAGGAATTACATGATGTACGCAAGCCCTGCATATTGCATTGGGATTTTAACCATTTTGTCGTACTGATTAAGGTCGATAAGAACGGCGCGGTGATCCACGACCCTGCGTTTGGACGACGGGTGATTAGCATGCCCGAATTGTCCCAACATTTTACTGGTGTTGTGCTTGAGGTATGGCCGGGAACCACTTTCTCAGTTCAAAAAAAGCAAAACAGATTAAAAGCCACCACGTTATTAAAGAATATCAATGGACTGATAACATCACTGACGAAGATATTTTTCTTATCGCTGGTGATTGAGTTGATCAGCCTGCTGTTGCCTGTGGGGACACAATTAGTCACGGATAATGTCATTGCATCCGGAGATTACGGTTTACTTAATATCATCTGTCTTGGGCTATTTATTCTGATTTTGTTACGTTTGACGGTCAGTGTCATACGCTCCTGGACCACGCTGATACTGGGAACACTCATCGACGTCCAGTGGAGTTTTAGCCTCTTTTCTCACCTTATTAAGCTACCGACCACTTATTTTGAAAGACGCAAACTGGGGGATATTCAGTCTCGTTTCCACTCGCTTGATGTGATACGGGCCACTTTTACCACAGGTTTAACTGGTAGCATTATTGATACGCTAATGCTCATGGGTTTGCTGGTAATGATGTTTTTATACAACCTGCAGCTCAGCATGATAGTGGTCTCTTTTACCTCAATATACACCTTCATACGGTTTGCTACCTATCGATACTATCGCCAGTTATCCGAAGAAGAGTTAATCAAGGAAGCACGTCTTAATTCTTATTTTATGGAAACCCTGTACGGTATCGCGACGATTAAGATTCAGGGGATGACTGACCTGAGAATCGATAACTGGTTTAATCTTTTTTCAGATAAGGTCAATACCGGCATTCGTTTGACGCGAATGGATCTCTTCTTTGGTGGTGTCGTCTCTTTTATCGCCGCCTGCGACCAAATTGTTATCCTGTGGGTTAGCGGCAGGCTGATGATGGATAGTCATTTAACCATCGGTATGTTTATCGCGTTTAACACCTTCAGAAGTCAGTTCTATGACCGAATAAATGCCCTGATCAACTTTATCATTCATCTGAAGATCATCAATTTACATAATGAACGCGTTGCCGATATTGCGCTGCAGGAAGCATCTTCTTCTAAGTCCACCAGCCCGCTGCGTTTACCACACGGAGCCTTAACGCTCGAAACTCAGGATCTGGCCTACCGTTATGATAACCATGCGGACCCTATCTTCAGCAAACTGAATCTGACCATTCATGCCGGGGAGAGTATTGCTATTACGGGCGTATCGGGTGCAGGTAAAAGCACCTTGATGAAAGTGTTGTGCGGTTTATTCGAACCGTCGAACGGCTGCGTCCGAATTAATGGCATTGATATTAAGCAACTTGGTTTTGAACATTATGCTGAACGCATTGCCTGTATCATGCAGGAAGATAAGCTGTTTTCAGGCTCTATCAAAGAGAATATCGCCGGTTTTCGGCCTGACATTGACGAGCAGTGGATGGTGCAATGCGCCATCGCAAGCCATATTCATAATGACATTTTAAAACTACCAATGGGTTACGAGACACTGATTGGTGAACTTGGGGAGGGGTTGTCCGGCGGTCAAAAACAGCGGATTTATATTGCCAGGGCATTATACCGCAAACCGGGTATTTTATTCATGGACGAGGCGACCAGC
Source organism: Enterobacter sp. UCD-UG_FMILLET (assembly GCF_000762975.1). NCBI lineage: Bacteria > Pseudomonadati > Pseudomonadota > Gammaproteobacteria > Enterobacterales > Enterobacteriaceae > Enterobacter > Enterobacter sp. UCD-UG_FMILLET. Next base: position 18,069 of record NZ_JRJC01000045.1, on the reverse strand, counting down.
CACCTTGATAAAACCAGTGAGAGTCAGGTCAATCAGTCTATACAGGCGATGAACATCACAAGGATTATTATCGCGCATCGCGAAACCACGATTTCATCGGCAGATCGGGTGTTCGTGATAAATGGAGCAGAGTTACCCTAATCCGTGAATTTCGCAGGAAAGAGATAGCTTCCGGACATAATGCCCCAGGTAATGAAGAATTCTGGCGATAATCGAATAAAAAAGCCGCTGATCGCTCAGCGGCTTTTTACATACAGGACAGCGTTAACGCTAACCTGTATTACTCTTCTTTCGCACCGCGCATAGCACGTTTACGATCGTTCTCGGTCAGGTGACGTTTACGGATACGAATTGACTGCGGAGTCACTTCTACCAGTTCGTCATCATCGATGAATTCCAGAGCCTGCTCCAGAGTCATCTTGATCGGTGGAACCAGAACCGTTGCTTCGTCAGTACCGGACGCACGCATGTTGGTCAGTTTCTTACCGGTCAGGCAGTTTACGGTCAGGTCGTTAGAACGACTGTGAATACCGATGATCTGGCCTTCGTAAACTTCAGCACCGTGACCCAGGAACAGCTTACCGCGATCCTGCAGACCGAACAGCGCAAACGCAACCGCTTTACCCTGACCGTTGGAGATCAGCACGCCGTTGTTACGCTGGCCCACTTCGCCCGGACGCACGTCGTCGTAGTGGCTGAAGGTGGAGTACAGCAGACCGGTACCGGAAGTCATGGTCATGAATTCTGAACGGAAACCGATCAGACCACGGCTTGGGATCACGTAGTCGAGACGTACGCGGCCTTTGCCATCTGGATTCATGTTTTTCAGGTCGCCTTTACGCTCACCCAGAGCCTGCATCACAGAACCCTGATGCTGCTCTTCAACGTCCAGCGTTACGTTTTCGAACGGCTCTTGTTTACGGCCGTCGATCTCGCGGAAGATTACTTTCGGACGGGAAACCGCCATTTCGAAACCTTCACGACGCATGTTCTCAATCAGAACAGACAGGTGCAGCTCACCACGACCAGAAACGCGGAATGCATCAGCATCTTCGGTTTCTTCAACGCGCAGCGCAACGTTGTGCACCAGCTCTTTGTTCAGGCGGTCAAGGATCTGACGAGAGGTAACGAACTTACCTTCTTTACCACAGAACGGAGAGGTGTTGACGTTGAAGAACATGGATACGGTTGGTTCATCAACGGACAGGGCTGGCAGCGCTTCGACGTTCTGCGGATCGCAGATGGTGTCGGAGATGTTCAGTTCACCCAGACCGGTGATAGCGATGATGTCGCCCGCTTCAGCGATGTCGCTCTCGATACGCTCAAGACCCAGGTGAGTCAGTACTTTACCGACTTTACCGTTACGGGTTTTGCCTTCGCTATCGATGATAGTAACCTGCTGGTTAGGCTTCACTTTACCGCGCTTGATACGACCAATGCCGATTACGCCAACGTAGTTGTTGTAGTCGAGCTGAGAGATCTGCATCTGCAGGGTGCCGTCGAGATCGACGTTTGGTGCAGGAACACGGTCAACAATCGCCTGATACAGCGGGGTCATGTCTTCAGCCATGTCTTCGTGGTCCAGACCTGCGATACCGTTCAGCGCAGAGGCGTAAACGATAGGGAAGTCCAGCTGCTCGTCGGTCGCGTCGAGGTTAACGAACAGGTCGAAGACCTGGTCAACAACCCAGTCAGGACGCGCGCCAGGGCGGTCAACTTTGTTGATAACAACGATTGGCTTCAGACCATGGGCAAAAGCTTTTTTGGTCACGAAGCGCGTCTGTGGCATTGGGCCATCCATTGCGTCAACGACCAGCAGAACGGAGTCTACCATGGACATTACACGTTCAACTTCACCACCGAAGTCGGCGTGCCCTGGGGTATCAACGATGTTGATACGGTAGTCATTCCATTTAATCGCGGTGTTTTTCGCGAGGATGGTAATCCCACGCTCTTTCTCCAAATCGTTGGAGTCCATCACGCGTTCTTGGGTTTCGGCACGCGCATCAAACGTACCGGATTGCTGCAGCAGCTTGTCGACCAGGGTAGTTTTACCATGGTCAACGTGCGCGATGATGGCGATGTTACGCAAATTTTCGATCACAACTTTGCCTCAGGCATTTAGAAATAGCGCGTTATTGTACACGGATTAATCGCACTACAAAACAGGATCACAAACATCCCCCGCAAACAAGTATTGCAGAGATGCTTTGTGATCGCTTTCACGGAGCGGTAAAAGGGCACTTTAACGTAAATTGCACCAATATAGTGCTCAATGTTCACATTGAAGCACTATACTGGTGCAACAAATCCATTGTGGTGCAGCCCTTTTGCACTATGGTGCGCATGATAACGCCTTTTTAGGGTGATTTAAAAGTTGGCACAGATTTCGCTTTATAAAAAATACATGGCACCAGCCAGTACAAACAGAAATTGAAGACCTCGTTACCACGACGACAATGACCAATCTGGAGAGTTAAGTATGTCCGCTGAACACGTTTTGACGATGCTGAACGAACATGAAGTGAAGTTTGTTGATCTGCGCTTCACCGATACCAAAGGTAAAGAACAGCACGTCACAATCCCTGCTCATCAGGTGAACGCCGAATTCTTTGAAGAAGGCAAAATGTTTGACGGCTCCTCCATTGGTGGCTGGAAAGGCATTAACGAATCCGACATGGTTCTGATGCCAGACGCGACCACTGCGGTCATTGATCCGTTCTTCGAAGAACCAACCCTGATCATCCGTTGCGACATCCTCGAGCCAGGCACGCTGCAGGGCTACGACCGCGACCCACGTTCTATCGCGAAACGCGCTGAAGAGTACCTGCGTTCTACCGGCATCGCAGACACCGTTCTGTTCGGGCCAGAGCCAGAATTCTTCCTGTTCGATGACATCCGTTTCGGTGCCTCTATTTCTGGCTCCCACGTGGCTATCGACGACATCGAAGGTGCATGGAACTCCTCTACCAAATACGAAGGCGGTAACAAAGGTCACCGTCCTGGCGTGAAAGGCGGTTACTTCCCGGTTCCTCCGGTCGACTCTGCACAGGACATCCGTTCCACCATGTGTCTGGTGATGGAAGAGATGGGCCTGGTTGTTGAAGCTCACCACCACGAAGTGGCGACTGCTGGTCAGAACGAAGTGGCAACCCGCTTCAACACCATGACCAAAAAAGCGGACGAAATTCAGATCTACAAATACGTTGTGCACAACGTTGCGCACCGTTTCGGTAAAACCGCGACCTTCATGCCAAAACCAATGTTTGGCGATAACGGTTCCGGTATGCACTGCCACATGTCTCTGTCCAAGAACGGTACCAACCTGTTCTCTGGCGACAAATATGCCGGTCTGTCCGAGCAGGCGCTGTATTACATCGGTGGTGTTATCAAACACGCTAAAGCGATCAACGCCCTGGCGAACCCAACCACGAACTCCTACAAGCGTCTGGTCCCGGGCTACGAAGCGCCAGTGATGCTGGCCTACTCTGCACGTAACCGTTCTGCTTCTATCCGTATCCCGGTGGTGGCTTCTCCTAAAGCGCGTCGTATCGAAGTGCGCTTCCCGGACCCAGCGGCTAACCCATACCTGTGCTTCGCAGCACTGCTGATGGCCGGTCTGGACGGTATCAAGAACAAGATCCACCCAGGCGAAGCGATGGACAAAAACCTGTACGACCTGCCGCCAGAAGAAGCGAAAGAGATCCCACAGGTTGCTGGTTCTCTGGAAGAAGCCCTGCAGGCGCTGGACGCAGACCGCGAGTTCCTGACTGCAGGTGGCGTATTCACTGACGACGCTATCGATGCTTACATCGCCCTGCGTATGGAAGAGAACGACCGCGTGCGCATGACGCCACACCCGGTTGAGTTCGAGCTGTACTACAGCGTTTAATTAAAGTTGTTTTACCCGGCGCGATAAGCGCCGGGGGTAGTTGCCGTGGAAACTTTTAGCCCATCTCCGGATGGGCTTTTTTCTCCACCAACAACCTGATCTCACGCGCTTTTTACGCCGAAAACGCTATACTGCACTAAATTAGTGCAAACGACTCCAGGAGACTGCTGAATGGCAACTGGCACGCTGCCCGATGCTGGGCAGATCCTCAATTCTTTGATTAACAGCATTTTGCTGGTCGATGACGAGCTGGCCGTTCATTACGCCAACCCGGCCGCGCAGCAGCTGCTCGCCCAAAGCGCACGTAAACTGTTCGGCACCCCGCTTCCTGAACTCCTGAGCTATTTTTCGCTGAATATTGGCCTGATGCAGGAAAGTTTGCAGGCTGGCCAGGGGTTTACCGATAACGAAGTGACGCTGGTGATCGACGGGCGCTCGCACATTCTGTCGCTAACCGCGCAACGTCTTCCCGAAGGCCTGATCCTGCTGGAAATGGCACCGATGGATAATCAGCGTCGACTGAGCCAGGAGCAGCTTCAGCATGCGCAGCAGATTGCCGCCCGTGACCTGGTGCGCGGTCTGGCGCATGAAATCAAAAACCCGCTAGGTGGATTACGCGGCGCGGCGCAGCTTCTGACCAAAGCGCTGCCCGATCCCGCGCTGGCGGAGTATACCAACGTCATCATTGAGCAGGCGGACCGTCTGCGGAATCTGGTAGACCGTCTTCTCGGTCCGCAGCAGCCGGGAATGCACGTCACGGAAAGCATCCATAAAGTGGCTGAGCGGGTGGTGAAGCTCGTCTCAATGGAGCTGCCGGAGAACATCACGCTGGTACGTGATTACGACCCAAGCCTGCCGGAACTGGCCCATGACCCGGACCAGATTGAGCAGGTCCTGTTAAATATTGTGCGTAATGCCCTGCAGGCGCTGGGGCCTGAAGGCGGCGAGATTATTTTACGCACCCGCACCGCCTTTCAGCTCACGTTACACGGCGTGCGCTACCGGCTGGCGGCCCGAATCGACGTCGAGGATAACGGGCCCGGCATTCCATCGCATCTGCAGGACACCCTGTTCTACCCGATGGTTAGCGGTCGCGAAGGCGGAACCGGCCTGGGCTTATCCATTGCCCGCAGTTTGATCGATCAACACTCCGGGAAAATTGAATTTACCAGTTGGCCGGGACATACCGAGTTTTCGGTTTTCCTGCCGATTAAAAAATAAAGGTGACGTTTATGCAACGAGGGATAGTCTGGGTAGTCGATGACGATAGCTCCATCCGTTGGGTGCTTGAACGCGCGCTCACAGGGGCAGGATTAAGCTGCACGACGTTTGAGAGCGGCAGCGAAGTGCTCGACGCACTCACCACCAAAACGCCAGATGTTCTGCTTTCGGATATTCGTATGCCGGGCATGGACGGGCTGGCGCTGTTAAAGCAGATCAAACAACGCCACCCTATGCTTCCGGTCATCATAATGACCGCGCACTCCGATCTGGATGCCGCAGTGAGCGCCTATCAGCAAGGGGCGTTCGATTACCTGCCCAAACCCTTTGATATCGACGAAGCGGTGGCACTGGTTGAGCGCGCGATTAGCCATTATCAGGAGCAGCAACAGCCGCGCCACGCGCCCGATTTTGGGCCAACGACAGATATCATCGGTGAAGCACCGGCGATGCAGGACGTGTTTCGCATTATCGGTCGTTTGTCCCGCTCGTCCATCAGCGTATTGATTAACGGTGAGTCGGGAACCGGTAAAGAGCTTGTGGCGCATGCATTGCACCGCCACAGCCCGCGGGCAAAAGCGCCGTTCATCGCCCTGAATATGGCGGCGATCCCGAAGGATTTGATTGAGTCCGAACTGTTCGGCCATGAAAAAGGGGCATTTACCGGCGCCAATACCATTCGCCAGGGGCGGTTTGAACAGGCTGACGGCGGTACGCTGTTCCTGGATGAGATCGGCGATATGCCGCTGGATGTCCAGACACGCCTGCTACGGGTGCTGGCCGACGGGCAGTTTTATCGCGTGGGCGGCTATGCGCCGGTGAAGGTGGACGTGCGTATTATCGCCGCGACCCACCAGAACCTGGAGCAACGCGTGCAGGAAGGAAAATTCCGTGAGGATTTATTCCACCGTCTGAACGTCATCCGCGTTCATCTGCCGCCGCTGCGTGAGCGTCGGGAAGATATTCCCCGCCTGGCACGCCATTTCCTGCAGGTAGCCGCTCGTGAGCTGGGTGTGGAGGCCAAGCAGCTTCACCCGGAAACCGATGCCGCTCTGACGCGTCTGGCGTGGCCGGGCAACGTGCGTCAGCTGGAAAACACCTGCCGCTGGTTAACCGTGATGGCCGCCGGGCAGGAAGTGCTGATTCAGGACTTACCGGCCGAGCTGTTTGAAGCGACCGCGCCTGAAAGCAGTACCGGGCACGCGCTGCCGGACAGCTGGGCGACGCTGCTGGCGCAGTGGGCCGACCGCGCGCTGCGTTCCGGTCATCAAAACCTGCTGTCTGAAGCTCAGCCGGAGATGGAGCGTACGCTGTTAACTACCGCGCTTCGTCATACGCAGGGTCATAAGCAGGAAGCTGCTCGCCTTCTGGGATGGGGGCGTAATACCCTGACGCGCAAGCTTAAAGAGCTGGGAATGGAGTGATCGTACGCCGCTGTGTAAAGCTTATTAATTGAGCGCAAATTGCCGTTATTTTGCGCTTTACTGTTCCGATGAGTTTTGTATGATCGTGCCCGGAAATTGGGGGTGAACATCATGCTGGAAACAATCGTGAATATGCTCTCTAGCGGAGCCGCTGAAAGCCACACGCCACAAACAGCCGTTGCGGCTATGTTGTGCGCGGCGCTGGTTGGGCTGTTTAGCTAGCGAGTTGAACGTAAAAGCCGGGTGGCGGCTTCGCCTTACCCGGCCTACGTTTTGTGCATTTTGCAATGCGCCTTAAATCACCCGCGAGAACTGCTGCAGTCGCGCTTTCTGACGCAGATACGCGTCAAAGCACATGCAGATATTACGGATCAACAGACGCCCTTTCGGCGTGACCTCAATCGCGCTCTCCGACACATCCACCAGCCCGTCTTTCGCCAGCGGTGCAATCAGCTTCAGGTCTTCCGCAAAATAATCGCTGAAATGAAGATCCCACTGCGACTCAATGTCGCTGAAATCGAGACGGAAGTTGCAAATTAGCGCCTTAATCACATCGCGCCGGATGCAGTCGTCGCGCGTTAACGCGATGCCTCGCCACAGCGCGTTGCCCGTTTCATCAACCTGCTGGTAGTAAAGCTTCAGCTCTTTCTGGTTCTGCGCGTAGCAGTCGCCAATCATGCTGATAGCGGAGACGCCCATCCCCAGCAAATCGGTATCGCCCTGGGTTGTGTAGCCCTGGAAGTTACGGTGCAGAACGCCTTCACGCTGCGCAATCGCCAGTTCGTCATCCGGACGGGCAAAGTGATCCATCCCGATAAACTGATAGCCGGTTTCGGTCAGCGAGGTGATGGTTTCCTGCAGAATATCCAGCTTCTGCTGGGCAGAAGGAAGATCGGCATCTTTTATTTTGCGCTGGGCGGCAAAGAGCGTCGGCAGATGCGCATAGTTAAAGACGCTCAGGCGGTCCGGGTTGAGTTCGGCCACGCGCTTCAGGGTGAAGGCGAAGCTTTCCGGCGTTTGCTTTGGCAGGCCGTAAATCAGGTCAATATTGGTCGAGGTGAAGCCAATTTCACGCGCATGGTTGAGTAAGGCAAAGATAAATTCTTCATCCTGCTCGCGGTTCACCAGGCGCTGAACTTCTTTATTGAAGTCCTGCACGCCCATGCTCAGACGATTGAAGCCTTCGGCGCGTAAGTGATCCAGTACATCCAGCTCAATTTCACGCGGATCGACTTCGATCGAGATTTCAGCGTCGGCATTAAAACTGAAATTGCCGCGCAGCAGCGTCATCAGGCGGCTTATTTGCGCTTTATTTAGATAGGTTGGCGTACCGCCGCCCCAGTGAAGCTGGCTGACGTGACGGCCAGCAAACAGCGGCGCGCGATGCACAATTTCTTGTTCGAGCGCATCAAGATACTGGTCGGCTTTGTGCTGCTGACGGGTAACGATTTTATTGCAGCCGCAGAAGTAGCAGAGCTTGTGGCAGAACGGAATATGGACGTAGAGCGACAGCGAACGCTCAGGATAGCGCGCGACAGCCTGCTGGAAATCAGCCTCGCCGAAGGCATCGGAGAACTCCAGCGCGGTGGGGTATGACGTATAACGCGGCCCGGAATAGTTATATTTCTGGATTAGGGCCAAATCCCAGTCGATAGTTGGTGCTGACATGCTCACTCCTTCCGTTGGTGTCGCGTTCGTATACGGCGGCCCGTTCTGGCCCCATTGCGGGCCATCATTCGGGTGCGCAGCCACTTCTGTCGCCGCGACAACCGCCGTAGTTTAACGAATAACCACACCAGATAACATATAACCGGAAGGGTTATAAGCAGGACTATCGTGCCTGCAGGGTGCAAATGTTAGTTTCCACCCTTCAGAAGACGCATCATATCTTCCTGCTTCTCGTCTTCTTCTTCATCTTCGTCATCGTCGTATGACAGGCCCAGCTTCTGCATCAGCTCGTCGATGCGATCCAGTTTGGCATCCACCCATGACTGCTCTTCAGCGGTCAGGGTTTCCCCCTCTTCAAGACGTTCCAGCAGCGCGTCCAGGCGCTCATCGTTCTCCAGCAAATCCAGCTCAGCCTGCGGTGAAAGCATAGGTTTCTCGCTCTTTGGTTTGTGCTGCTTAGTGACCGGGGTGTCTGTCACGCCCAGTGGAATGGGAGTTTTACTGCCTATACGAGGGTCTTTCTGCTGTTTGCCTTTTGCAGAAGCACCCGCTGCACCACCACCGTTGGCACGGCTACCCGCAGCGTGACCGCGATGTTTTTTGTCGCGTTTGCGATCGCGCGCTTCCTGGTTCAGTTCTTCGCGCGTTTTGCGGCGTGCTTTTGCAGGGCGTTTCGCGCCCGCAGCGGAGGTTGGTTTTTTCATGATGTTTTATCTTTAAGTCGTTTTCTTCAGTATAGAATTGCGGCGAAATCTAGCAGAAAGCAAGCAAAGAAAAAAGGCGACAGAGCAATCTGTCGCCTTTTTTCCTGACTCACAACCCTTAGCGGGTCAGACATTCCGTGTTTGCCAACAACAAACCCTGTTTATCCCTTGGCTAATACCGTCCGTGATACGGTTCCATTTCCTTTTAAAACGCCTCCAGGCGCTGGTCATCCTGACAATCCTGCGTCTTCGCCTCCTGGCGCTCCTGACCCTAATCCTTAAGTCGATTTCCTGTTGGCTTCCTCGCCCTGACGCACACTTTACCTTGTTCCGTTAAACTAACAAGCAACGAAACGGTACAAAAAGGATTTTTCAGACAATTACCCGGAAATAAGCTTATGATTTAAAACAGTTTGGCTTTTTTTACGCCTGCGAATTCTCTGAAATCTCCCATAGCATCACTTGCCTATCTCTCACACCGGCTGGGGCATTTGCCTACACGTCATAGCAATCAGAAAAGCCTTTTGCCTGCATTCGGGTATAATCCCCTTCAGATTACGATTTTGGAGACGACCACGTGACTACCTGGAACTACCAACAGACGCATTTTGTCACCAGTGCGCCCGATATTCGCCACCTTCCTTCTGATACCGGTATTGAAGTGGCATTTGCTGGCCGCTCCAATGCGGGCAAATCCAGCGCCCTGAATACGCTGACCAATCAGAAGAGCCTGGCGCGTACCTCAAAAACACCTGGCCGTACTCAGCTGATCAACCTGTTTGAAGTCGCAGAGGGCAAACGCCTGGTCGACTTACCGGGCTACGGTTACGCGCAGGTACCGGAAGAGATGAAAATCAAGTGGCAGCGTGCGCTGGGTGAATACCTGGAAAAACGCCTGTGCCTGAAAGGTCTGGTGGTGCTGATGGATATTCGCCATCCCCTGAAAGATCTGGATCAGCAGATGATCGACTGGGCTGTAGCAAGCGATATCGCCGTGCTGGTGCTGCTGACGAAAGCCGATAAGCTGGCGAGCGGCGCGCGTAAAGCGCAGGTGAATATGGTTCGCGAAGCGGTGCTGGCGTTCAACGGTGATGTGCAGGTTGAGCCGTTCTCCTCGCTGAAAAAGCTGGGCGTGGACAAGCTGCGTCAGAAGCTCGACACCTGGTTTAGCGAGCTGGAACCCGCGACGGAAGCGGAAGAAGAGTAATACCGAGCGCGGCGATAGCCGCGTTTTTTTTGCCTGAGTTTTCTTTGCCGCAATAAAAAACGCCCCAGTCATTACTGACTGGGGCGGCTAAAATATTCAGCCAAATCCGATTACGTGAAGTAAAAGGTCTGAAAGATAGAACATCTTACCTCTGTACCCTACGCCGACAACTCTACCCCTTTTTGTGCTGCAGAAAAAGCACTTTTTGTAGTTTTTTTTCATTCTTTACATAGGGAATTCTAATGATTGTCACAAAACGCGCGTTGTTATGTTGCAAACTTACATAAAAGGCGCGTTATGCGAAGAACCGTTAGTGAGCCTGATCCCAGTTTTCGCCACTTCCCACTTCCACCAGCAACGGCACGTCGAGCGTCATGCTGCTTTCCATCAGTTCGTGGATCTTCTTCGAGACGGCGTCGAGGTCGTCTTTGTGCACTTCAAATACCAGTTCATCGTGTACCTGCATGATCATTTTCACGCGAGGCTTCTCTTTTTCCAGCCAGGCATCAACGGCGATCATTGCGCGCTTAATAATGTCCGCCGCGGTACCCTGCATCGGGGCGTTGATCGCCGCACGCTCTGCGCCAGCGCGACGCGCCGCGTTGCTGGATTTGATGTCCGGTAAGTAGAGACGGCGGCCATCCAGGGTTTCGACATAACCTTTTTCCTTCGCCTGCGCGCGGGTGCGTTCCATATATTCCAGCACGCCCGGATAACGCTCGAAGTAGAGATCCATATACTTCTGCGACTCTTTGCGCGGAATGTTGAGCTGGCGCGAAAGACCAAATGCACTCATGCCGTAAATCAGACCGAAGTTGATCGCCTTAGCGCTGCGGCGCTGTTCGTTGGTCACGCTGTCCAGCGGCAAGCCGAAGACTTCCGCCGCGGTTGCCCGGTGGATATCCTTCCCTTCGGCAAACGCGGTCAGCAGGCCTTTGTCGCGGGACAGATGCGCCATAATGCGCAGCTCAATTTGCGAGTAGTCAGCAGAGACAATTAGATAATCCTCTGGTGCGATGAAAGCCTGGCGAATACGGCGGCCTTCTTCGTTACGTACCGGGATGTTCTGAAGGTTGGGATCGGTTGACGAGAGACGACCGGTCGCCGCGACAGCCTGATGGTACGACGTGTGCACGCGACCCGTTTTCGGGTTGATCATCAGCGGAAGCTTGTCGGTGTAGGTAGACTTCAGCTTCGCGAGGCCACGGTACTGCAGAATCACTTTTGGCAGCGGGTAATCCAGCGCCAGCTCTTCCAGCACCTCTTCCGAGGTTGACGGCGCGCCGCCAGGAGTTTTCTTCAGCGGCTTGATGCCCTGCTTTTCAAACAGGATGGTCTGCAGCTGCTTCGGCGAAGAGAGGTTAAACGGCTCGCCTGCAAGTTCATGCGCTTTTTGCTCGAGCTCGGTCAGACGCTGCGCCAGCTCCCCGGAGTGGTTATGCAGCACCGTTGGGTCAATTTTCACGCCGTTGCGTTCAATGCGAGACAGCACGGGCACCAGCGGCATCTCGATATGCTGGAACACGTTCAGCGGACCTTCATGCTTCTGCAATTTTGGCCACATCTTCAGGTGCAGCTGCAGCGTGACATCTGCGTCTTCTGCCGCGTAGCGCCCCGCTTCTTCCAGAGCAATCTGGTTAAAGGTGAGCTGATTTTTCCCTTTACCGGCAATCTCTTCAAAGGTGATCGTTTTGTGCTTGAGCCAGCGGTCAGATAAGGAATCCATATCATGGCGGCCCGCGACGCTGTCCAGAATGTAGGATTCAAGCATGGTGTCGAAGGCAATCCCGCGCAGTTCAATGCCGTAGTTTTGCATAATGCCGCGGTCGTACTTGAGGTTTTGCCCAACCTTGAGCGCCTTTTCGTCTTCCAGGATCGGCTTTAGCAGCTCAAGCACGCGTTCACGGGAGATCTGCTCCGGCGCATCCAGGTAATCGTGCGCCACAGGAACGTAGGCGGCAATACCCGGCTCTGTCGCAAATGACAGACCAACCATATTGGCAGAGATGTTATCAAGACTGTCAGTTTCGGTATCAAAGGCAAAGACCGGCGCCTTTTTCAGTTTCTCGATCCAGGCGATCAGCCGTGACTCTTCAAGAATGGTTTCGTAGTTGTCGAAGGAAAGCGCCACGGCTTCTTCTTCCGCCTGCTCTTCTGCGTCAACGACGATCGTCTCCTTCGGCTTTGCAGCAGGTTTGGCCCCTTTCGCCTGCAGCCATTTACCGGCTTCCACGTCAGCGGTCCAGCGCTTGAATTCGTATTTCTTAAACAGGCTCAGCAGATCGTCAGCGGAAGGCTGTTGCACTTCAAGCTGCTCACAGCCCAGCTCCAGTTCGACATCGGTTTTGATTGTGGCCAGCTTATAGGAGAGATAAGCCACCTCTTTGTTCTCTTCCAGTTTTCCGGCCATGGTTTTTGCGCCACGGAAGGAGAGCCCGGCGATTTTATCCGATTCCGCGTAGAGCGTGTCCAGACCACCCAGCCCCTGGAGCAGCGCCTGCGCGGTTTTTTCACCGACGCCAGGGACACCCGGGATGTTATCCGAGGAATCGCCCATCAACGCGAGGAAGTCGATAATCAGCTCAGGCGGCACGCCGTACTTTGTGACCACTTCTTCTGGCCCCAGAATGGTGTTGGTCATGGTGTTAATCAGGGTGATGCCTGGCGTCACCAGCTGCGCCATATCTTTATCACCGGTGCTGATCAGCACAGGACGCCCCATCTTTTCTGCTTCACGCGCCAGCGTACCGATGACGTCATCGGCTTCAACGCCAGAGACGGCCAGCAGCGGCAGCCCCATCGCTTTTACCATGGTGTGCAGCGGCTCAATCTGCGCGCGCAGATCGTCAGGCATTGGCGGACGGTGAGATTTGTAATGCTCAAACAGCTCATCGCGAAAAGTTTTACCTTTCGCATCAAAGACCACAGCCGCATGGGTTGGCTGATACTGAAGGATCAGGCTGCGCAGCATGTTCAGCACGCCGTACATTGCGCCGGTGGGTTCCCCTGCGCTATTGGTCAGAGGAGGAAACGCATGATATGCCCGATACAGGTAAGAAGAGCCATCGACGAGAATAAGAGGGTTTTCTGGGATCTGAACCATAATGTCCGTGCCTTTAATCAATTTATGGGTAAAGGATGCCACAGAAGGATGAAAACATCAGGTATTAGCGCCAGATACAGGAAAAGATTTTGCGATCGTGAGGATCGCTCGCAAAAATCAAACTGTGGATAAGTTTGTGTATATTTTCACTTCATATGAATAACAGACGTAAAAAATACATATGCGCTAATTTTTAGATCTTAATTATCAAGCTGTTATAGCATTAGATCTTATCTATATGGTCAACTGATGGCAATTTAGTCTATGTGGATATAAGCCTTGTTAAGCGAGCAATCACAGAGAAATCGTCTGCGACAGGGTAAAAGCGGCCAAATCATCACGTCAAAGGGCCATTAATTTGTCTGTTTTCTGGTAAAATCAGCGCCCGGCGTCGCATAGCCGACCGCTAACTTACAGCTAACTACCTGAAAAAGCTCATCATGCCGAGATTGCTCGCAGCAATAACATTACTGTTAAGCATCATTTTAACTATCCTGGTGACTGTCGCCTGCTCTGTGCCGATCATTATCGCCGGGATCGTTAAACTGCTGCTGCCTGTCCCTGGGGTGTGGCGAGCCGTGTCCGCATTTTGTAATTTCATGATGTACTGCTGGTGCGAAGGACTGGCGATCCTGCTGTGCCTGAATCCGCATCTGAAGTGGGATATCAAAGGGCTGGAGAGTCTTAACAAGAAGAACTGGTATCTGCTGATCTGCAATCACCACAGCTGGGCGGACATCGTGGTGTTATGCGTACTTTTTCGCAAACACATCCCGATGAACAAATATTTTCTGAAACAGCAACTCGCCTGGGTGCCTTTTATCGGGCTGGCCTGCTGGGCACTTGATATGCCGTTTATGAAACGCTATTCGCGCAGCTATTTGATTCGTCATCCCGAGCGTCGCGGCAAAGATGTGGAGACCACGCGCCGTTCCTGCGAAAAGTTTCGCGCGCATCCTACGACCATCGTGAACTTTGTTGAAGGCTCCCGGTTTACGGAAGAGAAGCATCAACAAACTCGCTCCCCTTATCAGCATCTGCTGCCGCCAAAGGCTGCGGGTATTGCGATGGCGCTTAACGTGCTGGGAGCACAGTTCGATAAGCTCCTTAACGTCACGCTCTGCTATCCGGAAAACGATAAGACGCCGTTCTTCGATATGCTCAGCGGCAAATTGACGCGCATTGTTGTGCGTGTCGATCTGGTTCCGATAGATGCCGGGCTGCACGGTGATTACGTTAACGATAAGAATTTCAAGCGTCGTTTCCAACAGTGGCTTAATACGCTCTGGAAAGAGAAAGACGAACAGATAGACAATATTAAATCTTCATACAAAAACGCCGGTCAGTGACCGGCGTTTTTACATCAGCGAAATTACTTCTTCTCAACCAGGTATTTCACGGTATCAGCATACTGCTGTACGAAGATTATCCATGCTGCTGGTGTCCATGCCCTGCATGTTCAGCTGGTATTTGCCGTTAACAAACATCGCCGGAACGCCCTGAAGCTGGAGGTCAGCAGCCGCTTTTTCCTGCTGAGCAACCAGAGATTTCACCACAAAGCTGTTCCATGCTGCGTCATACTCTTCACCTTTCACGCCGGCATCAACGAACACTTTACGGATATCCGCAGTGGTCTGAACGGTCTGGGTTTTCTGTACGGCTTCAAACATTGGCGCAGTGATCTTATCTTCCACGCCCAGTGCCATCGCAACCGCCCACGCCTGGGTCAGGTCTTTACCCAATGGGCCCAGGAACTCGACGTGGTACTTGGTCATTTTGGTGCCTTCTGGCAGCTTTTTCTTAACGTTGTCAGACACATGCAGAACCTGCTCGAACTGATAGCAGTGTGGGCAATAGAACGAGAAGAACTCCAGAACCTGTGGCTCGCCAGCGACCGGCTTGTCCAGCGTGATGAACTGTTTTCCGTCGGTAAACTGCGCAGCAGAAGCGCTAAATGCCAGAATCATACCTGCCAGCGCCAGCCAAATTTTTTTCATGATTAACTCTCTCCTGGGTGTGTCCAATTAATACATCGGCGTTAATTGCAGAGGGGGTTCCTGAAGAACCTTAACCTGCTCAGTAAATGTAGATATCTGGCTACGCCAGTAATCCTCTCCGGTAAGCCACGGGAAATTCCGGGGAAATGCGGGATCGTCCCAACGCCTGATTAACCATGCGAGATAATAAACAAAACGCATCGCACGTAAAGGCTCAATCAGGGCAATTTCGTCTGAATTAAACGGGCTAAATTCTTCATAAGCTTCAATAATGGTTTCAAGCTGCATGCGTTGCTCGGCTTTATCACCATTGAGCAGCATCCACAGGTCCTGAACCGCTGGCCCCATACGCGCATCATCGAGATCGACAAACAGCGGGCCATCACGCCAGAGGATATTTCCGGCATGGCAATCGCCATGCAGGCGCAGGACGGAAATATCGTCGCGCCAGAAGGTTTTAACAGCAGCAATGAGCTTATCGGTGGCGTTGAGGAAATCATCCTTTAACGCAGTGGGGATCATGGCAGACGTTTCGAATATTCCGCGTGGCTCAATAAGGTATTCCTGAATCCCGATAGTCGGGCGGGCAATAAAGGCTTTTTTGCGTCCCGTCTGGTGTATGCGCCCAAGATAGCGGGCAACCCACTCCATCTGATCGATATTATCCGCTTCAAACTGGCGGCCACCCAGGCTCGGGAATACAGCGTAGTAAAACCCTTCGTGCGTGAGGAGCGTTTGGTCATTGAATTTTAGCGGTGCGGCAACGGGAACATCGTCATCCAGCAGATCGTGAGCAAACTGATGCTCTTCCTGAATTTGTTCTGCGGACCAGCGTTCAGGACGATAGAATTTTACGACGAAGCGCTGACGATCCTCATCCTGAAACTGATAGACGCGGTTTTCGTAGCTGTTTAACGGTGTTAACCCGGAATCCACCCGAATACCCTGTTCAAACAGGGCATCCATAATGGTGTCCGGGTGTAATGTCTGGAAAGTAAAAGCCTGGTCGTTCATCCGATCATCCGGAAATTATACGAATGATTCAGGATATCATCTTGTGGCGATTTCGGTGCCGCCGCTTACAAGCTTTTACTCTTTAATTACGCCTCGGGCGCGCAGTAATGCGGTCTTAAAATCTTCCTCATAATCTTTCTGAATACCAGGAATAACAGCATCTTTGGCAGAGTCACGCATTTTAAGGTGATAGATCAGGATGTCGTCAGAAAGGTCTGCCAGATCACCGTCAAAACCTGACTCTTTCGCCAGTTTCTGTAAAAATTGCATCAGATTTAGCTCTGGCTCTTTTTGCCAGGCGGGCTGGAGGAGTTCAATAACTTCATTCAGACGTTTACATTTCATGGTGGTGCTCCTTTCATTTAGAGTGACACGTTAGCAGGGTCAATCCCACAATAAAAGAGGCGATATTCGTGAATCTTAGCCAGGAAATCATTGGGGTCGTTCTGGCAGGTGGCAGAGCGACGCGAATGGGGGGAAAAGATAAGGGGCTTCAACGCCTGAACGGCAAACCCTTATGGCAATGTGTCGCTGATACGCTCGCAGGCCAGGTGTCGACAATGGTCATCAGTGCTAACCGGCATATCGACACTTACCAGCTCAGCGGGTATGCCGTTTACCAGGATATCCTTGAGGATTACCCGGGACCGCTGGCCGGGATGCTTTCGGTCATGCAACAGTCTCACGGAGAGTGGTTCATCTTCTGTCCCTGCGATACCCCGTTTATTCCGTCCTATCTTGTCGAGCGTTTGTTGCTGCTTCGCGGTACGGCTCCTGTGGTTTGGGTACATGACGGCGAGCGTGATCATCCTGCTATCGCATTGATGCATCGATCGCTAGCGCCAGCTCTGCAGTCCTATCTGGCTGCGGGAGAGCGCAGGGTGATGGCTTTTATGCGCGAGTCTGGCGGTCATCCCGTTGATTTTAGCGATTTAAAATCAGCATTTGTGAATGTGAATACGTGTGAAGATTTGCAGATGATGCAGGAGAAAAGATGATACCTGTTGTCGCCATTTCCGCCTGGAGTGGGACCGGAAAAACCACGCTGCTGAAAAAACTCATTCCTGCGCTTTGTGCCAGAGGTATCCGTCCAGGATTGATTAAGCATAGCCATCACAACATGGATATCGATACGCCAGGAAAAGACAGCTATGAGCTGCGTAAGGCCGGAGCAGCGCAAACGATGGTAGCAAGTCCTCAGCGCTGGGCGTTGATGACAGAAACGCCGGATGAGGTGCCGCTGGATCTCGCTTATCTGGTCAGCCGTATGGATCACGCCACGCTGGATCTGGTGCTGGTTGAGGGATTTAAGCATGAGGCCGTGCCTAAGATCCTACTGTTCAGAAGCGATGCCGGGCATGATTTCAGCGAATTAACGCTGGATGAGCATGTGATTGCGTTGGCCAGTGATGTTGTATTGCCGCTTGAAGTTCCGATGCTGGATTTAAATGATGTGGAAGGGATTGCGGAGTTTATAGTGGAGTGGAGTGCCATCTGACTTACCGCGGGGCGGTTTCGCCCTACCCGGCCTACAAATTTCTGAGGTGCTTAAACGCAAAAAGGCCATCCTTGCGGATGGCCTCTTCACTTAATTGATGCCTGGCAGTTCCCTACTCTCACATGGGGAGACCCCACACTACCATCGGCGCTACGGCGTTTCACTTCTGAGTTCGGCATGGGGTCAGGTGGGACCACCGCGCTAAAGCCGCCAGGCAAATTCTGTTAATCTGTATCAAAGCTGAAATTTGATTGTCTGTCTCTTCGCCAAAACACCTTCGGCGTTGTAAGGTTAAGCCTCACGGTTCATTAGTATCGGTTAGCTCAACGCATCGCTGCGCT
>NZ_JRJC01000044.1:0-552 GCF_000762975.1 Enterobacter sp. UCD-UG_FMILLET | reverse complement strand
GTGCTATCCTAATCTTAAACCACTAAGCATTAGAAAGCGCACGACTTATATGACTTATAATAGCACACTTCCAAAAGTTTTTGTTTATTTACTGACAACCATTGAGACGCTTTATCAAACGAGTGTTCCCCTTGAGGTTCAAAACCGAAAGAACGTCCATCTTGCAACATCAGATTGCTGAGTTATCGCTTGTTACCTATGGGGCGTACTGCATTTTAGTGAAACACTTAAAGCAAAGCACCAATTGGCTCAAAGTTTATTTCCTAATTTCCTAGAATATTCTCGCTTTGTCCGCCGTTGTAATGCCCTCTTACCGAGTATCCAAGTCATTCGCCAAGCACTCGTCTTTAAAGAGGTTGAAGGAATGAGTGTATCCATTATTGACAGCTTCCCCMTTCCTTTGTGTCAGCCTATTCGTAAYTTCAGAAGCAAAGTTCTTGGAGATTATGCAAATGTTGGCTACAATGCTACAAAGGGACAGTACTTCTATGGATGTAAATGTCATGCTTTAGTCAGTGAATCAGGCTATGTCATAGACTACACAATTACTCC
>NZ_JRJC01000043.1:0-499 GCF_000762975.1 Enterobacter sp. UCD-UG_FMILLET | reverse complement strand
GTAAACTGTGATGTTCTTGGTCGTGGTGTTGTCTTCGCTATCTGTAACAGCAACAGTCAGCACGTTTTTGCCTTCGAGCAATTTAACGGGCTGATCAATAGCCATATGACCTGGTTTGCCACTATTGATGTTGATGTCTACGTATTGGCTGGCGACAGAACTGCCGTTAATTGACAGACTCAGATATTGCGCATTGTCAGTGGCCGTTCCGGTAATCTGGAAGTTTGGATCGTTGGTATAAACCGGTGCATCTGTCGAGCTCTCCAATGACAATGTTGGAGCCACTGCATCCAAAATGAAGGTCAACGCTTCTTGGAAGGTCTTGTTTTGAGTGGTGTCACCCACAACAACCCCAAACGGTTTTTGTCCAAGAGTACCTAAATCTAAAGTGAAACTGAAAGTCAGATCATCCTTGATTGGAATTTGCTTACCATCAACCTGCAACGTTGTCGTTGGGTGCTTGACCTTACCAGTAATCGTCGCAATCCCGGTCTTAGGG
>NZ_JRJC01000042.1:0-195532 GCF_000762975.1 Enterobacter sp. UCD-UG_FMILLET | reverse complement strand
GGGTTGTCATGCCAATGGCACTGCCCGGTAGCTAAATGCGGAAAAGATAAGTGCTGAAAGCATCTAAGCACGAAACTTGCCCCGAGATGAGTTCTCCCTGACCCTTTAAGGGTCCTGAAGGAACGTTGAAGACTACGACGTTGATAGGTCGGGTGTGTAAGCGCAGCGATGCGTTGAGCTAACCGATACTAATGAACCGTGAGGCTTAACCTTACAACGCCGAAGGTGTTTTGGCGAAGAGACAGACACGATTTTCAGCCTGATACAGATTAACAGAATTTGCCTGGCGGCTTTAGCGCGGTGGTCCCACCTGACCCCATGCCGAACTCAGAAGTGAAACGCCGTAGCGCCGATGGTAGTGTGGGGTCTCCCCATGTGAGAGTAGGGAACTGCCAGGCATCAATTAAGTGAAGAGGCCATCCGAAAGGATGGCCTTTTTGCGTTTATACGCTGCACAAACTAATCCCCCAACGCCCTGCTTATACGGTAAACTACCTGCGTTTTTGCATCAGGATAGCGTCTATGAACCACTCCCTTAAGCCCTGGAATACCTTTGGCATTCAACTCAATGCTAAACAAATTGTACGTGCCGATACTGCACAGCAACTGCTGGATGCATGGCAAAGCGCAACTGAAAATAACGAACCCGTACTGATTCTGGGCGAAGGAAGTAATGTCCTGTTTCTCGATGATTTTGCGGGAACGGTGATCGTTAACCGCATCATGGGAATTGATGTGGAAGAGCGTGCCGATAGCTGGCACCTGCACGTGGGTGCCGGAGAAAACTGGCATCAGCTGGTGCAATTCACCCTCGAAAAAGGGATGCCGGGCCTGGAAAACCTTGCGCTTATTCCAGGCTGCGCCGGATCGTCACCTATTCAAAACATCGGTGCCTACGGCCTCGAACTGAAACATGTCTGCGAATATGTCGACTGCATCGAACTGGCGACCGGAACGGCAAAGCGTTTAACGGCGGAACAGTGCCGGTTTGGCTATCGTGACAGTATCTTCAAACATGAATATCAGGATCGCTACGTGATTGTCGCCGTGGGTCTGCGCCTGTCGAAGAACTGGCAGCCGGTGTTGACCTACGGGGATTTAACGCGTCTCGATCCGGCTACCGTAACCGCCCGTGACGTTTTTGATTCCGTTTGCCATATGCGAATGACCAAACTTCCCGATCCAAAAGTAAACGGAAACGCTGGAAGCTTCTTCAAAAACCCGGTTATCAGCAGCGAAAATGCAAAAGCCTTTCTTGAAGGATGGCCAGCCGCGCCACATTACCCTCAGGCGGATGGCAGCGTGAAGCTTGCTGCGGGATGGCTTATCGATCAATGCCAGCTAAAAGGCACTTCAGTAGGCGGTGCTGCCGTTCACCAGCAGCAGGCTCTGGTGCTGATTAATCAGCGCGATGCGACCAGCGATGATGTTGTACAGCTGGCTCATTATGTTCGTCAGCGTGTGGGCGAAAAATTTAACGTCTGGCTGGAGCCAGAAGTTCGCTTCATTGGCTGTACAGGTGAAGTTAATGCAGTGGAGGCTATCGCGTGAAGGACAATACCATTCCCTTAACCCTGATTAGCATCCTTGCTGACGGTGAGTTTCATTCTGGCGAGCAGCTGGGTGAACAGCTTGGCATGAGCCGTGCTGCTATCAATAAACATATCCAGACGCTTCGCGACTGGGGTGTTGATGTGTTCACTGTTCCCGGAAAAGGCTACAGCCTGCCGGAGCCGATTCAATTGCTGAATGAAGAAGCGATCCGCAGCCAGATCGGACACGGCAATGTAGCGGTGCTGCCGGTGATTGATTCGACGAACCAGTATCTTCTGGATCGTCTGCCTGAGCTGACATCCGGCGATGCCTGCGTTGCTGAATATCAACAGGCTGGTCGCGGCCGTCGCGGTCGCAAATGGTTTTCGCCATTTGGCGCTAACCTCTATCTGTCCATGTACTGGCGACTTGAGCAGGGCCCGGCAGCTGCCATTGGTCTGAGTCTGGTCATCGGCATCGTCATGGCGGAAGTGCTGCACGATCTGGGGGCGGATAAAGTACGTGTTAAGTGGCCTAATGACCTGTACCTCAACGATCGTAAACTTGCCGGCATTCTGGTCGAACTGACGGGAAAAACGGGCGATGCGGCGCAAATCGTCATTGGCGCAGGCCTCAACATGGTGATGCGCAATGTACAAAATGATGTGGTGAATCAGGCCTGGACTAACCTCCAGGAGGCGGGGATCGTCATCGATCGTAACACCCTTGCCGTGCGTATGATTAAAGAGTTGCGCAGTTCACTCACGCTTTTTGAGCAGGAAGGACTGGCATCGTTCCTGTCTCGTTGGGAAAAGCTGGATAACTTTATCAACCGCCCGGTGAAACTGCTGATTGGTGATAAAGAGATCTACGGAATTTCCCGCGGTATTGACGCACAGGGCGCGCTGCTCCTGGAGCAGGATGGCGTGATCAAACCCTGGATGGGCGGTGAGATTTCACTGAGAAGTGCCGAATAACCGGATCGAGTTAATTATGCGAAAACCCGTGTGCGCGACGCTGGCCGTCATGATGAGTCTGCTGTTCTCGCCTCTCTCTCATGCGGATCGGGCCTGGGAGAGTTACAAGGCCCGCTTTTTCAAACCGGAAGGCCGTATTGTTGATACCGGCAATGGCGGCGTGTCGCATACGGAAGGTCAGGGTTTTGCCATGCTGATGGCGGTGGCCAACGACGATAAAGCCACGTTCGATAAGCTCTGGCAATGGACAGACAGTCAGCTGAAGAACAAAGAAAATGGTCTGTTTTACTGGCGCTATAATCCCGCAGAGTCCAACCCGGTCACCGACAAAAACAACGCAGCAGATGGCGACGTGCTGATTGCCTGGGCGTTGCTGAAAGCCGACGCCCGCTGGCATGACAAGCGCTACAGCACCGCATCGGATGCAATTACAAAAGCACTGATTGACCACAGCGTGATCCGCTATGCCGGTTACCGCGTGATGCTGCCCGGCGTCCAGGGGTTTAAGCTTGAGGGTGAAGTGGTCCTCAATCCTTCCTATTTCGTGTTTCCGGCCTGGCAGGCCTTCTCCAGACGCAGTCATTTGCCGGTCTGGCGCGATTTGATTAAGGACGGGAAACGCCTGCTGGGGAAAATGGGCTCGGGTAAAGCGAATCTGCCAACTGACTGGGTTTCACTGGCATCAGGTGGCAAGCTGGCTCCTGCTAAAGGCTGGCCGCCGCGAATGAGCTATGACGCGATTCGTGTTCCGCTGTACGTTGCCTGGTCTGATAAGCAAAGCCCGCTGCTGACGCCGTGGAAGGCCTGGTTCGGACAGTTCTCCCGGGAACAAACTCCCGCCTGGGTTAACGTCACGACCAACGAATATGCGCCCTACATGATGGAAGGCGGCCTGCTGGCTGTACGCGATTTTACGATGGGGCAGTCTTCCGGTGAACCCGAAATCACCTCTAAAGACGACTACTATTCGGCAAGTCTGAAAATGCTGGTGTGGATCGCCCAGCAATAATGTCGAGATTGTCCCTCTCCCCGATGGGGAGAGGGACGTCATACCGTATTACTGCGGATACGGCACCCAATCCCCGCCGTTCAGGCGAACGTAAGGTTTGTTTTGATACTGAATGACGACCGCGTTAGCGTTCTCTGAGACTTCTGCCGTTTGCGGCAGGTTGCTGGTGAGCCGATCCCAGTTCACGCTATCTTCCACAAACAGCTTCCCGTCAACGGCGCGGGCAACCAGTTCTGAAATCGCCAGATAGCTGGTTGGCTGTGTAATCTCAATCGGTGCGCCCTGATGCGGTGCCTTCATCCCAAAGAATTTAATGCCTGCAGGCACGTTAGTGATGGACGGGCTTGGGATATCACGCAGACCCGAAACCTGCATTCTGTCGCCTTTCAGCGCGCCGCCGTGCTCAGGTACCACAACCACCATCACTTTACGGCCTGATTTTTCCAGCTCCGTGAAGAACGCGTCCAGCTCGTCGAAGAACTTCTGCGCACGCACTTTATAATCAGCCGTTTTGCTCACGCCCGGGAAATGGTTACCGTCGTGGAGCGGCAGGGTGTTAAAGAACGTCGCGCTGCGCGGATTACTGTCTTTTTCGATGGTCTGCAGCCAGCGTTGCAGAACGGCGGTATCGTCATAAACGGGCGAACCGTCGAAGCCCAACAGAGAGACAGGAAGACCGGTTTGATCCATCAGCGGTGCCTGCATGCCGCCCTGTTCGCGCACCTCTTTCAGGAAGTTACCGAACTGGCCGTTATGCCCCAGCATCAGATGCTGCGTAAAGCCCAGTTTTGCGAGGTTATCGAACAGATAACACTGGTTGCCGGCGGGTTGATACAGGTTTTTATGCGATGTCTGGCCGCAGCTTGCACGCAGCAGGCGGATCGCCGCCGGGCCGCTGTACGAGGTGGCAGAGTTGAAATCTTTAAACTGAATATCGAAGTGTGACCACAGCGGATGAGACATCAAACCGGCGGCGTCCACGTCGGCCCAGGAGAGAGAGCAGATGTTGATCACCAGCAGTTCAAACGGCTGAGCATCTGCCGGCAGCGCATCCGGGAATTTAGTCTGTCGTTTGTCCTCCGCGGTATAGAAACTGGAGAGCCAGGCGTTCAGGTTGGTAGAGGTCGGCGGTGCGGTCTGGGTTGGGATATCGCCCACCACAGGCGTATCGCCTGCCGTGGTGACGGTGGCCGCCGCGCTTCCCCCGGTGGTGGTTACCGTGGTGGTCGGTTGACCTGCAGGCCACAGCGAAAAGTTCGGCCCAGCCAGCGTCAGCACGTTAAGCCAGATCATAATCGCGACGACAAACACCGTAACGCGGATCCACTGTGACAGGAACAGCCAGGCAACCAGCAGCACAAATACCGCGCCAATCATCTGCCAGTTAATAAAGCGCTCGGTCAGGTCAAGCATATAGTCTGCACTGAAGCCCGCCACCTGCGACCCCTGGCTCATAATGCTGTCCGGCCCCGGTAGCCAGGTATCATGCCAGAACAGCGCAAAGCCGACAGGTACAGCGACCCAGTGGCGTAAGCGATGCAGCCTGATATTCGGCAGCGGCATCAGCAGGAAGGCCATAAACACGAGGTTGAGAAGGGGATGGAAATTCAGATAGCCTGCCCACAGCAGACCAAACTTCACCAGAAAGTAGAAGTTCCAGCCGGAAAGGCCGCGCCAGTACTGCCAGAGCGGCGAGGGTGACGAAGCGGTATAGGTAGAATTAGTCATGTTTTCGGTCTGCCTTGACGTGTGATGCCCGTGTCAGTATTCCGGCTGGTTTTACATAGCGAGGTTTGATAAACAGCACTCTGGCCGTATCACGGATACAGCGTATGGAATGGCGCGCGTAGTAGCCAAGCGGGAAAAAGATCAGCGCACAGAATATAACCAGTTGAATGATATCGCTGATATTCATGATGATGCGTTCTCCGCGTTGTCTGTTAATAAGCGAAGGGGTTCCGGAATTCGACGCCAGACGTGTCCATCATGTCTGGCATTGAGGATCGGTTTGGCATCGCTCGTGATAGCGAGCGGTTTGGCCCATTGTTCAGGCTGGAGCGCACGCATCTGCACCAGCTCCGCGCTAATCGTATTATCTTCGAACCAAATCATACGGTTCGAGAAAATATCCCCGGTAGGCAGGGGAAAGATGTGGTTAAGTGCCGTATCGAGATCGTTTACCCGGCAGAAGGACAAAAACAGCACCAGGCGATTGTCGCCAATGGTCATGATGTCCCCTGTACGATTCGGGCGACATAGGGTGAGCGCCTGTTCAACGCGAATACCCGGTACAGGACGCAGGGCAACCATGACCCCTTTTCCGTCTGCAGGAAGAAGCGTGTTGTTCATCATGTTGCCCACGGCGTCGCAGAAGGTATCCCATTTTTGGTACCCACGCAGCTTCATCGGCTGCGTCATGGAGAGCAGCGTGGAAATATCTTCCGGTACGTGGCGGCTAAACTGCTGGCCCTGAACGCTTTCGATAAGCGTCAGGCAGCGTGACAACGGCGCATTCCAGGGAATAACCATATTGGCGCCGCAGCCCAGAAGCAGGCGCTCATCGGTGGCGCGCAGGCTGGTATTATTTTCGCGCACAATAATTTTTAACGCACTGCCGCGCTGGCGGCGTAAGGTGTGGATTTGTCGTGCCAGCGTCTCAATCTGGTTATTCTGCATCAGCGAGAAAATAAGGGTTGCCGCCTGGGTTGTGCGGGCTTCATGGAAAAGGGCTTCGTTAGAATCAAACAATGTCCAGTTTTCCGACAGGGCGGGCGCCCCCTCTAAAACCGCGATATGGCTAAGAATGCGTTTTTCGTCACTGCGCGGCTGCACCACGGTTTCTTCCTGCTGCGCCAGGTGCCACTCGCCCTCGATATGTTTCAGCGTAAGCTGTTGCCTGGCGCTCACGCCTTTTTCATTACACCAGAATGCAATATCGTAGAGATAGCTGCCCACCTGGTCGCGCACGCTTGCCAAACCGAACAGGGAGCGATATTCGGCCATTAAAAGTGAGAACAGCTTGTCATTATTACTGCCGGGATTGACGACCAGAAGCGTGCAATTTTGAAATTTTGCCCATTTATTGATTTTTTCCAGCCACGACAGCAGTTTTTCCGCAGGTATATTTTGCAGAACGTTATTTGCACATTTAAGGATCACTAAATAGTGATCCGGGTCAATAGAGCACTGAACGTCGCGGGTCAAAAAGTATAGACTATCGGCTTCCGATGTCATGGAAAATAATCGCACCGTCTGGGGGCCGCGGTCACTTTCAAGCGTGATAATGTTCTTCGACTCTTCGCCCATGCTAATGACGGCCACGAGGGAATCCTTATCCTGAGCAGCAATTGTCTGGTTTACAAGACTGATAGCATCTTCATTACGGTCCGTATTAATCCACCAGACTCCTCCGACTGGCATGTGGCTCAATTCGTCCCATAATGACTGGATGCCAATAGAAAATATGGAGTCCACGGTGTCCCTCTTTTCGTCTAATTTATCTGTATCTCAGTTTACTAGCGAAAGCGTAGAAATAAACCTAACATTGAAATTAAAGAACATCAGATTTAGCATGTAAATGAAATTTGTCAGGGCAGGAAGCCCCGCAACTTCTTTAGCGTGCGATTTTCCTTAAAAGGGATGGAAAAAGAATGGATAATAACGAACCTGGAACCCCAGTCGACTCGACTCTGGGTTACACATTCCAAAACGATTTTCTGGCGCTGACGCAGGCCTTTTCTTTACCTGAAATAGATTACACCGATATTTCCCAGCGGGAACAGTTGGCCGCGGCTATTAAACGCTGGCCGTTATTAGCTGAATTCGCCCATCAACAATAAGGGAGCCATTGATGGCCATACTCGGATTACAGGGTGTCCGTGGCGGTGTGGGTACCACATCAGTTACCGCGGCGCTGGCGTGGTCATTACAGCTTTTAGGTGAATCGGTGCTGGTTATTGACGCCTGCGCCGATAATTTGTTGCGTATGTCGTTTAACGTCGACTTTTCTCGCGAAGAGGGCTGGGCCCGCGCGCTGCTTGATGATAAAAACTGGCAGGATGCAGGGATGCGCTATACCTCCCAGCTCGATCTGCTGCCGTTTGGTCAACTGACCACCACGGAACGCGAGAATGAAGCCGCGTATCAGCGCCTGTTTTCGCAGTTCACGCTTGCGCTGCAAACCCTGAAAGAAAAGGGGCACTACAAGTGGATCCTGCTGGATCTTCCGCACGGCGCCGGCACGCTGACCCGACAGCTTATCGCCCAGTGCGATCATATACTTTCCATCGTCAACGTCGATGCGAACTGCCATATCCGCCTGCATCAGCAGGGGCTGCCTCAGAACGCTCACCTTCTGATAAACGATTTGCGCATTGGCAGCCAGATCCAGGACGATCTGTATCAGGTGTGGCTGCAAAGCCAGCGCCGTCTGCTTCCTATTGTCATTCATCGTGATGAGGGAATGGCGGAATGCCTTGCGTCTAAGCAACCGCTTGGCGAGTACCGCAGCGATTCACTGGCTGCAGAAGAGATTCTGACGCTGGCTAACTGGTGTCTGCTGAACTTCGCCAACCGGGCGGAGCATGCAGGGAGTGATGTATGAGTCGTCTCGCCAGCTGGTTACTCATCCCGCCGGTGAGTTCGCGTTTGAGCGAACATTACCGGCATTTCCGCCGGCACGGTGCTTCGGCATTTAGCGCCGCGCTCGGTTGTTTTTGGATGATTCTGGCCTGGATGTTTATTCCACTCGAACACCCGCGCTGGCAGCGCATACGTGCCCGGCACAGTGAGCTATATCCGCACATCAATCCCAACCGGCCGCGTCCTTTAGATCCAGCACGTTATCTCATTCAGGCTATCTGGCTGGTGGTCACGTCATCCCGCTCAGAGAAAATAACGCCGCACTGGCGCAGCTTCTCCCGCGTCCAGCAGTTACGTGAGCGCTACCACCAGTGGCTGGACAGACTGCCCAACAGCGTCAGCGATAAGACCAGCCATCTGGATAACCATAAAGAGCTCGGACATCTCCATCCGGGCCTGCGGCGTTTTATCCTCGGCGTGATCGTCGTGTTCTCGCTCATTCTGGCGCTGGTCTGTATTACGCAACCTTTCAACCCTCTGGCGCAGTTCACCTTCCTAATCCTGCTGTGGGGCGTGGCGCTGCTGGTCCGCCGTATTCCGGGCCGCTTCTCGGCGCTGATGCTGATCGTGTTGTCGCTGACCGTCTCCTGTCGCTACATCTGGTGGCGCTATACCTCAACCCTGAACTGGGACGACCCGGTCAGCCTGGTATGCGGTCTGGTGCTGCTGTTTGCTGAAACCTACGCCTGGATCGTGCTGGTGCTGGGCTATTTCCAGGTCATTTGGCCGCTCAACCGCCAGCCGGTTCCGCTGCCAAAAGACACCGCGCAGTGGCCGTCTGTTGATCTCTTTGTACCGACCTACAACGAAGATTTGAGCGTGGTGAAAAACACTATTTATGCCGCGCTGGGCATCGACTGGCCGAAAGACAAGCTCAAGGTCTGGATCCTGGATGACGGCAACCGTCCGGCGTTCCGCCAGTTCGCGGAGGAGGTCGGCGTCGAATACATCGCCCGTCCGACGCATGAACACGCAAAGGCCGGGAACATCAACAACGCGTTGAAGTATGCTACCGGGGAGTTTGTCTCGATCTTTGACTGCGACCACGTGCCGACGCGCTCGTTCCTGCAGATGACCATGGGCTGGTTCCTGAAGGAGAAAGAGCTGGCGATGATGCAGACGCCGCACCACTTCTTCTCCCCGGATCCGTTTGAACGTAACCTTGGCCGTTTCCGCAAAACTCCGAACGAAGGCACGCTGTTCTATGGCCTGGTGCAGGACGGGAACGACATGTGGGATGCCACCTTCTTCTGCGGTTCCTGTGCGGTCATCCGCCGTAAGCCGCTTGATGAAATTGGCGGTATCGCCGTCGAAACGGTCACTGAAGATGCGCACACCTCTTTGCGCCTGCACCGTCGTGGCTATACCTCGGCGTATATGCGAATTCCGCAGGCTGCCGGTCTGGCAACGGAGTCGCTGTCGGCACACATTGGTCAGCGTATTCGCTGGGCGCGCGGCATGGTGCAGATTTTCCGTCTCGATAACCCACTGATTGGGAAAGGGCTCAAGCTGGCGCAACGTCTCTGCTACGTCAACGCCATGTTCCACTTCTTATCCGGTATCCCGCGGCTGATCTTCCTGACCGCGCCGCTGGCGTTCCTGCTCCTTCACGCTTATATCATTTACGCCCCGGCGCTGATGATTGCGCTGTTTGTTCTGCCGCACATGATCCACGCGAGCCTGACGAACTCGAAGATACAGGGTAAATATCGCCACTCCTTCTGGAGTGAAATCTACGAAACGGTGCTGGCCTGGTACATCGCGCCACCAACGATGGTGGCGCTGATTAATCCGCACAAAGGGAAATTCAACGTCACCGCGAAGGGCGGCCTGGTGGAAGAAGAGTACGTCGACTGGGTGATCTCCCGTCCGTATATCTTCCTGGTATTGCTGAATATCGTTGGCGTCATCGCCGGTATCTGGCGTTACTTCTACGGCCCGGAAAACGAAATCCTGACCGTCTTCGTGAGTATGGCCTGGGTCTTCTACAACCTGATTATCCTCGGCGGCGCGGTAGCGGTGTCGGTGGAGAGCAAACAGGTTCGTCGTGCGCATCGCGTTGAAATCTGCATGCCTGCGGCGATCGCCCGTGAAGATGGCCATCTCTTCTCCTGTACCGTGCACGACTTCTCTGACGGTGGTCTGGGGATCAAAATCAACGGCCAGGCGAAGGTGCTGGAAGGCCAGAAAGTTAACCTGCTGCTTAAGCGCGGCCAGCAGGAGTATGTCTTCCCGACGCAGGTTGTGCGCGTGGCGGGCAATGAAGTCGGTTTGCAGCTGATGCCGTTGACCAAAAAGCAACATATCGATTTTGTGCAGTGTACGTTTGCCCGCGCGGACACGTGGGCTCTCTGGCAGGACAGCTTCCCGGAAGATAAACCTCTGGAAAGCCTGCTGGATATTCTGAAGCTGGGGTTCCGTGGCTATCGTCACCTTGCAGAATTTGCCCCGTCGTCGGTGAAATTAATTTTCCGGTCACTTACTTCGCTGGTTTCCTGGGTCGTGTCGTTCATTCCTCGTCGTCCTGAGCGGGATGAGGCGAAGCAGGCGGACCCGGTTATGGCTCAACAATGATGATAACGCGATGAAAACAAAACTTTCCTGGTTATGTGCAGTGGCAATGGGGATGAATGTCCTCCCCGCAACAATGGCTAACGCAGCCCCGGGTAACGCAGCGGCAACGCCTGCGCCAACGGTACCTGTCGTCGCGCAAGCAACCGATCCGGTTGTCACCGCGGCACCTGGTCAAACAGAAAATATCATGCCGAACCAGCCAACGGAGGGGAACACCCTGCCGGCAGACGGCCAGGTCATAGGGCAGGTGATGCCTGGCGTCCGGGGGGCGAATGCGCCCGTCGTTGCGGACAACGCGCCGTCGCGGGACGTGAAGCTGACCTTCGCGCAAATTGCCCCGCCTCCGGGCAGCATGGTGCTGCGCGGCATCAACCCTAACGGCGGCATTGAGTTTGGCATGCGCAGCGATGAGGTCGTCTCTAATGCGGTGCTGAATCTTGAATACACTCCGTCACCGTCGCTGCTGCCGACGCAGTCTCAGCTGAAGGTCTACCTGAATGACGAGCTGATGGACGTTCTGCCGGTCACGAAAGAGCAGCTGGGCAAGAAAACCCAGGCTCAGGTGCCGATCAACCCGCTGTTCATCACCGACTTTAACCGCATCCGCCTGGAGTTTGTCGGTCACTACCGCGATGTCTGCGAAAACCCGGCCAGCAACACGCTGTGGATGGACGTCGGGCGTAACTCCTCGCTGCAGATGACCTACCAGTCGCTGGCGCTGAAAAACGATCTCTCGGCATTCCCGGTTCCTTTCTTCGATCCGCGTGATAACCGTCCGCTCACGCTGCCGATGGTGTTTGCATCGTCCCCGGACGTGACCGAGCAGCTGGCGGCCACCATTGTGGCGTCCTGGTTTGGTTCACGCGCCGGCTGGCGTGGACAGAGCTTCCCGGCGATGTATGACAAACTGCCGGACAGAAATGCCATTGTGTTTGCGACCAACGCCAAACGCCCGGCCTTCCTGCGCGATCATCCGGACGTCAAAGCGCCAACCGTTGAGATGATTAGCCACCCGGAAAACCCGTACGTGAAGCTGCTGGTGGTCTTTGGCCGTGATGATAAAGATCTGGTGCAGGCAGCAAAAGCGATTGCCCAGGGCAACGTCCTTTTCCGCGGCAACAGCGTTGTAGTGGATGAGGTCAAACCGCTGCTGGCGCGTAAACCTTATGATGCGCCAAACTGGGTGCGTACCGACCGTGCGGTGACATTTGGCGAGCTGAAAACCTATGAAGAACAGCTGCAGGCGACGGGGCTTGAGCCTGCGCCGATTAGCCTGTCACTGAATCTGCCGCCGGATCTGTATCTGCTGCGTACCAACGGCATTGATATCAATCTGAACTACCGTTATACCGCGCCGGCGACCAAAGACAGCTCGCGCATGGATATCAGCCTGAACAACCAGTTCCTGCAATCGTTCAGCCTGCAAAGCACGCAGGATACTAACCGCCTGATGCTTCGCCTGCCGGTGTTGCAGGGGCTGCTGGACGGTAAAACGGATGTCTCCATTCCGGCACTGAAGCTGGGCGCGATAAACCAGCTGCGCTTTGACTTCCAGTACATGAACCCGACGCCTGGCGGTTCGGCGGAAAACTGCATCACCTTCCAGCCCGTACAGAACCACGTCGTGATTGGCGATGAGTCGACCATCGACTTCTCGAAGTACTATCACTTCCTGGCGATGCCGGACCTGCGCGCCTTTGCTAACGCGGGCTTCCCGTTCAGCCGCATGGCCGATCTCTCTGAGTCCATCGTAGTAATGCCAAAAGCGCCGAGCGAAGGGCAGGTCACGACCCTGCTGGATACCATGGCGACCGTAGGGGGGCAGACGGGATTACCGGCGATTAACGTCACGTTGACGGACGATGGCAGCCAGATCCAGAACAAAGACGCTGACATCATGGTGATCGGTACCATTCCGGATAAGCTGAAGGATGACAAACGTATCGACCTGCTGGTGAAAGCGGCCCAGTCCTGGGTTAACACGCCGCTGCGTCAGACCGAGTTCCCGAGCATTATGCCGGATATGAACGATCGTCAGGCCAGCGCGCAGACTACGGTAACGTCTCAGGGGGCAATGGCCGCGGTGGTGGGCTTCCAGTCGCCTTACAACGAACAGCGTAGCGTGGTGGCTCTCCTGGCGGACAGCCCGCGCGGGTATGAACTGCTCAATACGGCCATGAACGACAGCGGTAAACGTGCCGCGATGTTTGGTTCCGTGTCGGTGATCCGTGAGTCCGGCGTCAATAGCCTGCGCGTGGGCGACGTGTACTACGTGGGCCATCTGCCGTGGTTCGAACGCCTGTGGTATGCGCTGGCTAACCATCCGGTTCTGCTCGCTATCCTGGCGGCGGTCAGCGTGGTCCTGCTGGCATGGGTGCTGTGGCGTCTGCTGCGAATCATCAGCCGTCGTCGTCTGAACCCGGATGAGTAAGATGTGATGAAAGCCTTTCGCTGGTGTGTATTAGCAGCAGTGATGCTGGCGGCGCTTCCTCTTCGCGCCGCCTGTACCTGGCCTGCCTGGGAGCAGTTTAAAAAGGATTACATCAGTGAGGGCGGGCGTGTCGTTGATCCCAGCGACACGCGCAAAATTACGACTTCGGAAGGGCAAAGCTACGCCCTGTTCTTTGCCCTGGCGGCGAACGATCGCAGCGCGTTTGACCAGTTGCTGACCTGGACGCGCGATAATCTTGCCAGCGGCAATCTCAACGACCATCTGCCCGCCTGGCTATGGGGCCAGAAAGATAAAGAGACGTGGGCGGTGATTGATACCAACTCCGCCTCTGACGCCGATGTCTGGATCGCCTGGTCTCTGCTCGAAGCGGGCCGGTTGTGGAAACATCCGGACTATACCCGCACGGGTAAGGCACTGCTGAAACGCATTGTCAGCGAGGAAGTGGTGAAAGTACCGGGGCTTGGCGCAATGCTGCTTCCCGGTAAAGTCGGTTTTGCCGATGAAAACGTCTGGCGTTTTAACCCCAGCTATCTTCCTCCGCAGTTAGCGAGTTATTTCACGCGCTTTGGTCCCCCGTGGACCACGCTTCGTGAAACCAATCAGCGTCTGCTGCTGGAGAGTGCGCCGAAAGGCTTTTCGCCGGACTGGGTTCAGTATCAGAAAAACAAAGGCTGGCGGTTACAGCAGGATAAATCGCTGGTGGGCGGCTACGACGCCATCCGCGTTTATCTCTGGGTGGGAATGATGAGTGATAAAGATCCTCAGAAAGCCCGGCTGCTGACGCGCTTCCAGCCGATGGCGGCAAAGACAATGAAACGGGGTGTGCCGCCGGAGAAAGTGGATGTGGCGACGGGTAAACGCACCGGGAATGGCCCGGTCGGGTTCTCTGCCGCCATGCTGCCGTTTTTACAACAACGTGATGCCCAGGCGGTTCAGCGCCAGCGCGTTGCGGACCATTTTCCCGATAACAATGCCTATTACAGCTACGTGCTGACTCTCTTTGGGCAAGGATGGGATCAGCATCGTTTTCGCTTCACCGCAAAAGGTGAATTAATACCGGATTGGGGCCAGGAATGCGCAAGTTCACAGTAAATCTACTCACTTTATCGCTTGGCCTGGCGCTTATGCCGTGGGCCCAGGCCGCCAACTCTCCGCAGCAGAAACAGCTGCTGGAACAGGTTCGGCTGGGCGAATCGACACAGCGTGAGGATTTGGTTCGTCAGTCGCTTTATCGTCTGGAGCTGATTGACCCGAACAACCCTGACGTCATTGCCGCACGCTTTCGCTACCTGCTGCGCCAGGGCGATAACGCCGGTGCGCAAAAAGAGCTGGATCGTCTGAAAGGGATCGCGCCGGGCTCGAGTGCGTACCAGTCCTCACGCAACACCATGCTGCTTTCTACTCCGGATGGCCGCCAGCAGCTCCAGCAGGCGCGATTGCTCGCCACCACGGGACACACGCAGGAGGCGATTGCCGCCTATGACAAGCTGTTTGACGGCAACCCGCCGGGTGGCGACGTGGCGACGGAATACTGGAACGTCGTAGCGAAAGACCCCGCTCGCCGGAATGCAGCCATTAGCCAGCTCAAGAAAATAAATACCAGCAGCCCCGGAAATACGCAGCTGCAGGCAACGCTGTCCCAGCTTTTGTTCCAGAGCGGACGCCGTGATGAAGGCTTTGCGGTATTGCAGGAGATGGCTAAATCGACCAACGGGCGCAGCCAGGCGTCTGATATGTGGTATGACCAAATCAAAGGCCAGCCTGCCAGCAGCGCCAGCGTTAGCGCGCTGCAAAAATACCTGAGCGTATTCAGCGACGGGGATAGCGTCGCGGCGGCGCGTGCCCAGCTCGAAGAACAGCAAAAACAGCTCGCTGACCCGGCGTTCCGCGCGAAAGCGGAAGGGCTGGCGGCGGTGGATGCCGGGCAGGGAAGTAAGGCGGTGGCTGAGCTGCAAAAAGCCGTCAGCGCCAACCATGCCGACAGTGAAGCGGTGGGTGCCCTCGGCCAGGCTTATTCCCAGAAAGGCGACCGCGCCCGCGCGGTGGCGCAGTTTGAAAAGGCGATTGCCCTCGATCCCCAGAGCGATAACCGGGGTAAATGGGACAGTTTGCTCAAGGTTAACCGTTACTGGCTGCTGATCCAGCAGGGCGATGCGGCCCTGAAGGCGAATAACCCTGCGCAGGCGGAGCGTTACTATCAGCAGGCGCGCAGTATCGACAATACCGACAGTTATGCCGTGCTGGGGCTGGGCGATGCCGCCGCGGCGCGTAAAGATAACGACGCGGCGGAGCGTTACTATCGCCAGGCGCTGCGGATGGACAGCGGCAACAGCAATGCGGTTCGCGGCCTGGCCAATATTTATCGCGCGCAGTCCCCGGAGAAGGCTTCGCAGTTTATTCAGTCTCTCTCCGCCAGCCAGCGCCGGAGCATTGATGATATTGAACGCAGCCTGACCAACGAGCAGCTCTCCGCTCAGGCCGAACAGCTGGAGAATCAGGGGAAATACGCCCAGGCGGCAGAAATCCAGCGTCGTCGTCTGGCGCTCTCTCCCGGCGACGTGTGGATAACCTATCGTCTCTCGCGCGATCTCTACAGCGCGGGTCAGCGCAGCCAGGCGGATACCCTGATGCGTCAGCTTGCCAGCCAGAAACCGTCCGACCCGGATCAGGTGTACGCCAACGGGCTCTATCTTTCCGGCAACGATCAGGACCGCGCCGCGCTGGCGCATCTGGGCACGCTGCCGCGTAGCCAGTGGAACGGCAATATTCAGGAGCTTGCCGACCGCCTGCAAAGCAACCAGGTGCTGGAAACCGCCAACCGTCTGCGCGACAGCGGCAAAGAGCAGGAGGCGGAAAACCTTCTGCGCCAGCAGCCGACCTCCACCCGCATCGACCTGACGCTGGCGGATTGGGCGCAGCAGCGTGGCGATCTGGCGTCGGCGAAAACGACGTACAGCGCTGTCCTGCAGCGTGAACCGCAGAACGAAGATGCGATCCTCGGCCTGACCGAGATTTATAGCGCGCAGGGTGACAAAGACGCTGCGCGCGCGGAACTGGCGAAACTTCCCGCCGCGCAAAAAGGCCAGCCGCTGTCGCTCAACATGCAGCGCCGGATCGCGATGGCGCAGGCAGGTCTGGGCGATTCCGCTGCCGCAGAACAGACCTTCAACAACATCATTCCGCAGGCTAAATCGCAGCCCGGCTCCATGGAAAACGCGCTGGTGTTACGTGATGCCGCGCGTTTCCAGGCGCAAAACGGTCAGCCTCAGCAGGCGCTGGAAACCTATAAAGACGCGATGGTGTCGTCCGGCGTCACGACGACCCGTCCGGCCGACAACGACAGCTTCACCCGGCTGACGCGAAATGATGAAAAAGACGACTGGCTGAAGCGCGGCGTGCGCAGTGATGCCGGTGACTTGTACCGTCAGCAGGATGTTAACGTCACGCTGCAGCACGATTACTGGGGCTCCAGCGGCACGGGCGGTTATTCGGACCTGAAAGCGCACACCACCATGCTGCAGGTGGATGCCCCGTTGTCTGACGGGCGCATGTTCTTCAGAAGCGATCTGGTCAACATGGACGCCGGTTCATTTGATAACAATAACGGGACTTACGATCCAAAATGGGGGACCTGCTACGAAACGCCGTGTAGCGGCAACACCCATCAGTCCGACAATGGCGCAAGCGTTGCCGTCGGCTGGCAGAATAAAACCTGGGCGATGGATATTGGCACTACGCCAATGGGCTTTGACGTCGTCGACGTGGTGGGCGGTATCAGCTACAGCAGCGATCTGGGCCCCATCGGCTATACCGTTAACGCCCATCGCCGCCCAATCTCCAGCTCCCTGCTGGCGTTCGCCGGGCAAAAAGATACTAACACCGGCACCACCTGGGGCGGCGTACGTGCCACCGGTGGCGGCGTAAGCATGAGCTATGACAAAGGGGAAGCGAACGGCGTCTGGTCAAGCCTGAACGCGGAAACGCTGACGGGTAAAAATGTGGAAGATAACTGGCGCGTCCGCTGGATGACGGGTTACTACTACAAGCTCATTAATAAAAACAATGAGCGCCTGACGGTCGGCGTTTCCAATATGCTCTGGCACTACGACAAAGACCTGAGCGGTTATACCCTGGGTCAGGGCGGCTACTACAGCCCGCAGGAGTATGTCTCCTTCGCACTGCCGGTAACCTGGCGTAAACGCACGGAGAACTGGTCCTGGGAGCTGGGTGGCTCGGTCTCCTGGTCTCACTCCAAAACCAAAGACGAGCTGCGCTACCCGATTCAGAATCTGATCCCGACCGATGAGCCAGACCGCTATACCGACCAGGGCGCGATGGAAACCGGCAGCAGCTCCTCAGGCACGGGTTATACCGCGCGGGCCATTATCGAACGCCGCGTCACGTCCAACTGGTTTGTGGGCATGGGCGTGGATATTCAGGAGGCGAAAGACTATACCCCAAGCCATGCGCTGATCTATGTGCGTTACTCTGCTGCAGGCTGGCAGGGCGATATGGACTTACCGCCGCAGCCGCTCATCCCTTACGCGGACTGGTAATCGGATTTTCCTTAATCCATTTGTAAGTCTCTCTTAATAGCGCGGCAATCGGGTATACTCAGGCGCGCCAGGTTTACACCCTGGCGCGCCCTGCGCTTCGAGTTTTGTGGAGAGTCATTTTGCGTGTCAGCCGTTCCTTAACAATCAAACAGATGGCGATGGTTTCTGCCGTCACCATGCTGTTTGTACTGCTCTTCTGCGTAATTTTGCTGTTTCATTCCGTACAGCAGAATCGCTATAACACGGCTTCGCAGTTAGAAAGTATCGCGCGCTCGGTGCGCGGCCCGCTCTCTGCCTCTATCCTGAAAGGGGATATTCCCGAAGCGGAAACCATTTTAAAACGCATTCAGCCTGCCGGCGTCGTTAGCCGCGCCGACGTCGTCTTGCCTAACCAGTTTCAGGCGCTGCGGATGAGCTTTATCCCGGAGCGTCCCGTCCCGATGATGGTGATGCGCCTGTTTGAACTGCCGGTGCAGATTTCACTGCCCGTATATTCGCTTGAACGCCCTGCCAATCCGCAGCCGCTGGCCTATCTGGTATTACAGGCGGACTCCTACCGCATGTATAAATTCGTCATGAGTTGGGTGGTTACGTTAGTGACCACTTGCTTACTTATGACGCTTATTCTCAGCGTGGCGCTCACCTGGTGCATTAACCGGCTGATTGTTCATCCGCTGCGCCGTATCGCCCGCGAGCTAAATACGCTTGCGCCGCAGGATCAGATGGGGCATCAGCTTGAGCTACCGCGTCTGCATCATGACGATGAGATAGGCATGCTGGTGCGCAGCTACAACCTCAACCAGCAGCGCATCCAGCGCCAGCAGGATGAGTTAAACAACAGCGCCACGCGCTTCCCGGTGTCGGAGCTTCCCAATAAAGCCTTCCTGATGGCGATGCTGGAGCAAACCGTTGAGCGCCAGCAAACCACGGCGCTGATGGTTATCGTCTGCGAAACCCTGCAGGACACGGCTGGCGTGCTCAAGGAGAGCCAGCGCGAAATGCTGCTACTGACCCTGGTGGAAAAGATCAAATCTGTCCTTGCCCCGCGTATGGTGCTGACTCAGGTCAGCGGTTACGACCTGGTGGTGATTGCCAATGGCGTAAAAGAACCCTGGCATGCGATCACGTTAGGTCAGCAAGTACTCACTGTCATTAATGAGCGGTTGCCCATTCAGGGTATCCAGCTTCGTCCAAGCGCCAGTATCGGTATTGCGATGTACTATGGCGATTTAACGGCAGAGCAGCTTTATCATCGCGCGTTCTCGGCGGCGTTCACCGCCCGGCGCAAAGGCAAAAATCAGATCCAGTTCTTCGCGCCGGAAGAGATGGAAAAGGCGCAGCAGCGCCTGACGGAAGAGAGCGACATCCTGACCGCGCTGGATAACCGCCAGTTTGCCCTCTGGCTACAGCCGCAGGTGAATTTGCTGACGGGAGAAGTGAAAAGCGCCGAGGCACTGCTGCGCGTGCAGCAGCCGGATGGTTCATGGGAGCTGCCGGAAGGGCTGATTGAGCGCATTGAATCCTGCGGCCTGATGGTTACCGTCGGCTACTGGGTGCTGGAGGAGTCCTTTCGTCAGCTTGCCGCCTGGCAGGAGCGCGGCGTGTCGCTGCCGCTGTCGGTCAATTTGTCTGCCCTGCAGCTTATGCATCCAACCATGGTTTCAGAGATGCTGGAGCTGATCCATCGTTACCGAATCAAGCCTGATACGTTAACTCTGGAAGTGACGGAGAGCCGACGCATCGACGACCCTAATCAGGCGGTCGCGATCCTGAAACCGCTGCGTAATGCCGGCATCCGCATTGCGCTTGACGATTTCGGCATGGGATACGCCGGGCTGCGTCAGCTTCAGCACATGAAAACCCTTCCGGTGGATGTGCTCAAAATTGATAAAGCGTTTGTCGACGGTCTGCCGGGCGACAGCAGCATGGTGCAGGCGATTATCCAGATGGCGCGCAGCCTCAACCTGCATCTTATTGCCGAGGGGATTGAAACCGAAGCGCAACGCGCATGGCTGGCAGAGGCGGGCGTGGAGAGCGGACAAGGCTTCCTTTTTGCCCCTGCTGTACCTTCGGATGTCTTTGAAGAACGATACCTTTCTGGTACTGACAATAACGCAAAAGTGTAATTTTGTTGCTGGCTTGTGCGAGCCAGCTCAAAGTTCTTAACATTTGTGTTTCAAATTTGAACTGAGTTTATTTCTGTCCTGTTATGTGGGTGTTATTTTAAAGCCGCAGGTTAACCATAACCTTACAAAGCCTGTGGTTTTTCTTCCCAAGGACACCTTATGAAAACCTCACTCTTCAAAAGTCTTTATTTCCAGGTCCTGACAGCCATCGCCATCGGTATTCTGCTGGGTCACTATTACCCTGAGCTGGGCGCGCAAATGAAACCGCTTGGCGACGCGTTCGTTAAGCTCATCAAAATGGTCATCGCGCCGGTGATCTTCTGTACCGTCGTGACGGGCATCGCTGGCATGGAAAGCATGAAGGCGGTCGGCCGTACCGGTGCAGTGG
Organism: Enterobacter sp. UCD-UG_FMILLET; assembly: GCF_000762975.1. Taxonomy (NCBI): domain Bacteria; kingdom Pseudomonadati; phylum Pseudomonadota; class Gammaproteobacteria; order Enterobacterales; family Enterobacteriaceae; genus Enterobacter; species Enterobacter sp. UCD-UG_FMILLET. Next base: position 175,276 of record NZ_JRJC01000042.1, on the reverse strand, counting down.
CGCTTCTCTATTTTGAAGTGGTCAGTACCCTTGCACTGATTATCGGTCTGATCATCGTCAACGTGGTGCAGCCGGGCGCGGGGATGAACGTAGACCCGTCAACGCTGGATGCCAAAGCGGTCGCGGTGTATGCCGAGCAGGCGAAGGATCAGGGCGTGGTTGCCTTCCTGCTGGACGTGATACCGGGCAGCGTGATTGGTGCCTTCGCCAGCGGGAACATCCTGCAGGTGCTGCTGTTCGCCGTGATGTTTGGCTTTGCTCTGCACCGTCTGGGCAGCAAAGGCCAGCTTATCTTTAATGTGATCGAAAGCTTCTCGCAGGTGATTTTCGGCATCATCAATATGATCATGCGCCTGGCGCCGATCGGTGCTTTCGGTGCGATGGCCTTCACCATCGGTAAGTATGGCGTCGGTACGCTGGTGCAGCTGGGTCAGCTGATTATCTGCTTCTATATCACCTGTATCCTTTTCGTGGTGGTGGTGCTGGGCTCCATCGCCCGCGCGACGGGTTTCAACATCTTCAAATTTATCCGTTACATTCGCGAAGAGCTGCTGATCGTTCTGGGGACATCCTCTTCAGAATCGGCGCTGCCGCGTATGCTCGACAAGATGGAAAAGCTGGGGTGCCGTAAGTCGGTGGTCGGGCTGGTGATCCCGACGGGCTACTCCTTCAACCTGGACGGCACCTCGATATACCTGACGATGGCGGCCGTGTTTATCGCTCAGGCGACTAACAGCCATATGGATATTTTCCATCAGATTACCCTGCTGGTGGTGCTCCTGCTCTCCTCTAAAGGCGCGGCAGGCGTGACGGGCAGTGGCTTTATCGTGCTGGCTGCCACCATTTCCGCTGTGGGTCACCTGCCGGTGGCGGGTCTGGCGTTGATTCTCGGTATCGACCGCTTCATGTCAGAGGCGCGTGCGTTAACCAATCTGGTGGGTAACGGCGTGGCAACGGTGGTGGTGGCGAAATGGGTGAAAGAGCTGGATCACAAAAAGCTCGACGATACTCTGAATAATCGTTCATCTGACAGCAAAAATCCTGGCTTATCCTCCTAATCTTGTCACAAATGCCCGTATTCCCTTGTCGGGATGCGGGCTCCTGCGCATAATAACTGTTCGTACCTGTCATAATTCGACAAGATTTTTTTTGGGTATATTTCACTTCGGACCGTGACGTTTTGCCGAACGCGCGGTCTAATCGACGTGTTTTCATCGTCATCTTTAAGAGTGAAGCGCGTCGCGAAACACTCTTTTTAACCAGGAATGTTGATCAGGGGTTCACATGCAGGGCACAAAAATTCGACTCTTAACCGGCGGTTTGCTGATGATGGCAGCAGCCAGTTATGTGCAGGCAGATGCGCTCCAGCCAGACCCGGCCTGGCAACAAGGGACCTTAGCGAACGGTTTTCAGTGGCAGGTTTTAGCCACTCCGCAACGTCCCAGTGACCGTGTAGAAATCCGTCTGTCCATTAATACCGGTTCCCTTGCGGAAAGCACTCAGCAAACCGGTTTTAGCCATTTTATTCCCCGGCTGGCGCTCACGCAGAGCGGCAGCCTGCAAGCGGTTCAGGTGCGTTCGCTTTGGCAGCAGGCCATCGATCCGAAACGCCCACTTCCTCCGGCTGTGGTCTCGTATGACTACACCATGTTTAACCTGAGCCTGCCAAATAACCGTAACGACCTGCTTAAAGAAGCGCTTACGTATCTCTCCGATGCCTCTGGCAATCTGGCGATTACGCCGGACACCGTCAACTATGCGCTGAGCAACAGCGACATGGTGGCGACCTGGCCCGGGGATACCAAAGAGGGCTGGTGGCGTTACCGCCTGAAGGGCTCGACGCTGCTGGGACATGACCCGGCCGAACCGCTGAAACAGCCGGTGGATGCCGAACAGGTCAAATCGTTCTACCAGAAGTGGTACACCCCGGACGCCATGACGCTGATCGTGGTGGGTAACGTGGACAGCCGCGCGGTGGTGGAGCAGATCAACAAAGCGTTTGGTGATTTGAAAGGCAAGCGTGAAACGCCAGCCCCTGTCCCGACGCTCTCTCCGCTGCGTGCAGAGCCTGTCAGCATTATGACGGACGCCGTGCGTCAGGATCGCCTCTCCGTCATGTGGGATAACGCCTGGCAGCCCATCCGCGAGTCCGCGGCGATGCTGCGCTACTGGCGTGCCGATCTGGCGCGTGAAGCGCTGTTCTGGCACGTTCAGCAGACGCTGAGCAAGAACAACGTGAAGAATATCGGTCTTGGCTTTGACTGCCGCGTGCTGTTCCAGCGTGCGCAGTGTGCCATCAACGTTGAATCACCGGGCGATAAGCTGAATGCCAATCTGGGTGTGGTTGCGAAAGAGCTGGCAAAAGTGCGTAAAGAAGGGCTTTCCGAAGAGGAATTCAACGCTCTCGTGGCGCAGAAAAAACTTGAGCTGCAGAAGCTGTTTGCGACCTACGCTCGCGCCGATACCGACATTCTGATCAGCCAGCGTATTCGTTCCCTGCAGAACCAGGTGGTGGACATTGCGCCGGAACAGTACCAGAAACTGCGTCAGGACTTCCTGAACGGTCTGACCGTCGATATGCTCAATCAGGACCTCCGTCAGCAGTTGTCGCAGGAGATGGCGTTGATCCTCCTGCAGCCGAAGGGCGAGCCGGAATATGACATGAAGGAACTTCAGAAGACCTGGGATTCCATTATGGCTACTGCACCGCAGCCTGCGCAGGCCGCCACGGCTGATGATTTACATCCGGACGCGACGGATATTCCGCAGGGGCAGTAATGCTTAAACATTCCCTCTCCCTGTGGGAGAGGGTTAGGGTGCGTGCATCAGCCCGCACCCTCCTTAAACAGGCATCGCCTCGCGCGGAATAATCGCCCCGCGATACTGAATCACCGTGCTGGCCGTCAGGTGCCCACGCTGCGCCGCCGCTTCCGGCGTTCCACCCGTCAGACGTACCGCCAGATAACCCGCGCTGAATGAATCACCGGCCGCCGTGGTATCAATCACTTTCTCTTTGGCAAGCTTCACCGCCGGAACGTCAACCAGCGCTTCGCCCGCCACCGCGACCAGGCACGAATCTGCACCGCGCTTAATCACCACTTCGCTCACGCCTGCCGCCTGCGTGCGTGCAATCACGTCCTCTACCGGTTTCTCACCCCACAGGGCGTCTTCATCGTCGAGCGTCAGGAAGGCGATATCGGTGCACTGCAGCATCTGTTGGTAGACCTGCTGCGTCTCTTCGCGGCTGGTCCACAGGCGCGGGCGGTAGTTGTTATCGAAAATAACCTTGCCGCCGTTTGCCCGGCATTCGCGCAGAAGCGAGAGCAGCTTTTCACGGCTGGTGGGGCTTAAAATCGCCAGGCTAATCCCGCTCAGATAGAGGTAGTCAAAGGTCGCCAGCTCTTCGCAGATGGCCGCGGCCGCGTCGCTCTCCAGCCAGAATTTGGCCGCAGCCTCGTTACGCCAGTAATAAAACGTGCGTTCGCCGGTGCTGTCGGTTTCGATGTAATAAAGCCCCGGGAGGCGGTTCTCCATACGCTGAATCAGCGACGTTTCAACATGTTCACTCTGCCAGGCCTCCAGCATTTGCTGGCTGAAGCTGTCCGTGCCCAGGGCGGTCACGTAGTTCACGGTGAGCGCCTCAGGTGCAACCTGACGGGCAATGTAAACCGAGGTGTTTAACGTATCGCCACCAAATCCGCGGCTGACTTCCGCGCCTTTTTGCGACAGCTCAATCATGCATTCGCCAATCACGGCAATTTTTTTGGACATAATCGTTAACCTGAACAGAAGAATTATCAGCAGTGTGCGCTGAGTGAATTAACCGGTCAACTATATTAAAACAACGTTCCATTATTTTATTTGAGCCAGCGCGTGTTACCGCGCATTTCTGTCATCTTAATTTCATTTTCCCGGTGAATTGAACATAAAGTTCTCAATTGTCGCGCCGATAATCCTGTGACGAGTCCAGAAAGGCTATCCCAACAACAGGACATCTGAAATGAAGTCAGAGCAGGTTATCCAGCGGCTGAGCACTACGCCTGAGGCAAGTATTGAGAACTTGCAGGAGCATCGCTACTGGCTGCAATGTGAGCGTGCGTACACCTATCAGCCGATTTACCGAACAGATGGTCGACTGATGGCAATTGAAATATTAACCGTCGTTACGCACCCCACAAACCCTACTCAGCGCATCCCGCCGGATCGCTATTTTGCCGAAGTTGCCGTTCGCCAGCGTCTGGACGTGCTGGAAGAGCAGCTTCGTATGCTGGCGACGAAGCAGCCCTTTTTCGAACAGCACGATATCCTCGCCTCGGTGAACGTCGATGGTCCAACCCTGCTGGCGCTGCGTCAGAACGCAAAATTGCAGGAGCTGATCGCCACTCTTCCGTGGATGCGCTTTGAGCTGGTGGAGCATGTCCGCCTGCCGCAGGATTCCTCGTTTGCGTCGATATGCGAATACGGCCCGCTGTGGCTGGATGACTTTGGCACCGGCATGGCGAACTTCTCCGCCCTGAGTGAAGTGCGCTACGACTACATTAAAGTGGCCCGCGACCTGTTCATTATGCTGCGTCAAACCCCGGAAGGGCGGAATCTGTTTACGCTGCTATTACAGCTGATGAACCGCTATTGCCAGGGCGTGATTGTTGAAGGTGTGGAAACACTGGAAGAGTGGCGTGATGTGCAAAACTCTCCCGCAGCGGCGGCGCAAGGCTATTATCTCTCCCGCCCGGTACCCATGGATCGCCTCGATAGCGTGATAATGACCCTCTGATAAGCCCGCTTCCCTTTGTCTGGACTATAGTTTTACAGGACAGGTCATCAGGAAAGGGGATAAAAATGACGAGAACAACCAGGGTAATCTCCTGGACAGCAGGGATTTTCTTGTTGTTGATCGTGGTCGTAGCCATCATTATTGCGAAGTTTGACTGGAACCGTCTCAAGCCGACCATCAACCAGAAAGTCTCAACCGAACTGAACCGCCCCTTCGCCATACGCGGTGATTTAGGGGTGGTGTGGGAGCGTCAGAAAGAGGAGCCAGGCTGGCGAAGCTGGATCCCCTGGCCACACGTCCATGCCGACGACATCATTCTCGGCAACCCGCCGGATATCCCGGACGTCACCATGATCCACCTGCCGCGGGTTGAAGCCACGCTGGCTCCGTTAGCGCTCCTCACCAAAACGGTCTATCTGCCGTGGATCAAACTTCAGCAGCCCGATGCGCGTCTGATCCGACTTTCAGAAAAAAACAACAACTGGACGTTTAACCTTGCCAGCGACAGCGAAAAAGATCCGAATGCCCAGCCTTCTTCCTGGTCATTCCGTCTCGACAATATTCTTTTCGATCGCGGGCGGATCGCCATCGACGATAAGGTCAGCAAGGCGGACGTGGAGATCCTGGTCGATCCGCTGGGCAAACCGCTGCCGTTTAGCGAGGTCACGGGCACGAAAGCGAAAGGTGACGCGGCAAGCGTGGGTGACTATGTCTTCGGCCTGACGGCAAAAGGACGATATAACGATCAGCCTCTCAGCGGTAAAGGGAAAATCGGCGGCATGCTGGCGCTTCGGAGCGAAGGCACGCCGTTCCCGGTGCAGGCGGACTTCCGTTCCGGGAATACCCGCGTGGCGTTCGTGGGAACGGTCAACGATCCGATGAATATGGGCGGCGTCGACCTTCAGCTTAAATTTGCCGGCGATTCGCTGGGCGAGCTGTATGAACTCACCGGCGTGCTGCTGCCGGATACCCCGCCGTTCGAAACGGACGGGCATCTGGTCGCCAAAATCGATACTGAAAAAGCGTCCGTTTTTGACTACCGGGATTTCAACGGCCGGATCGGCGACAGCGATATCCACGGCACGCTGACCTACACCACCGGAAAACCGCGCCCGAAACTGGAAGGGGATGTGGAGTCCCGTCAACTGCGTCTGGCCGATCTGGGTCCGCTGATTGGCGTGGACTCAGGCAAAGGCACAAAGTCGAAAGAGGTCAAAAAGGATGTTCAGCCTGCCGGCAAAGTGCTGCCATACGATCGCTTCGAAACCGACAAATGGAACGTGATGGATGCGGATGTGCGCTTCAAAGGCGGAAAAATTGAACATGGCAGTACGCTGCCGATCAGCAATCTTTCGACCCATATCCTCCTCAAAAACGCCGACCTGCGCCTGCAGCCGCTGAAGTTCGGCATGGCGGGTGGGACGATTTCTTCGAACATTCATCTGGAAGGCGATAAGAAGCCGATGCAGGGGCGGGCGGAGATCCAGGCGCGTCGATTGAAGCTGAAAGAGCTGATGCCGAACGTAGAGCTGATGCAGAAAACCCTCGGTGAAATGAATGGTGATGCCGACATTCGCGGCGTGGGGAACTCGGTGGCGGCGCTGCTGGGCAGCGGCAATGGTAACCTGAAGCTGCTGATGAACGACGGGCTGGTGAGCCGAAACCTGATGGAGATCCTGGGGCTGAACGTGGGTAACTACGTCATCGGGCAAATCTTCGGTGATGACGAGGTGCGGGTGAACTGCGCGGCGGCCAATCTGGATCTGGTTAACGGCGTGGCGCGTCCGCAGATATTTGCCTTCGACACGGAAAACGCGGTGATTAACGTAACCGGTACCGCCAGCATGGCCTCGGAGCAGCTTGATCTGACGATTGACCCGGAAAGTAAGGGGATCCGCATCATCACCCTGCGCTCGCCGCTTTACGTGCGCGGAACCTTCAAAAACCCGCAGGCGGGCGTGAAGCCCGGACCGCTGATTGCGCGCGGTGCGGTGGCTGCGGCACTGGCGACGCTGGTCACCCCAGCCGCAGCCCTACTGGCGTTGATTTCACCGTCAGAAGGCGAGGCCAATCAGTGCCGGACTATTTTGTCGCAGATGAAGAAGTAGCTCCCTCTCCCTGTGGGAGAGGGGCGTCAGGCCGCAGTGAATTACAGAGCCTGGTGCTTAGTTTCGTGCGTCAGCAGCAGCGCAATCAGCGTCAGCGCCGCCATTGCCGCCAGATAGACCCCCACATAGAACAGACCATAGTTCGCCTGCAGCCAGGTGGCGATATACGGCGCAACGGACGCGCCCAGAATAGAGGCAACGTTGTAGGAGAATGACGCACCGGTATAACGTACTTCCGTCGGGAACAGCTCAGGCAGCAGCGCGCCCATCGGGCCGAAGGTCAGCCCCATCAGGCTCAGGCCAATCAGCAGATAGGCCATCACCAGCGCCGGGCTACCTGAACCCAGCAGCGGCGGGAAGACGAACAGAGCAAACAGAATGATGAGCGTGGTGATCGTAATCATGCTCGCACGACGACCGAATTTATCCGCCAGCAGGCCCGCAATCGGTACCATCACACCAAACCCGATCACCGCCATCATCAGCATCCACAGCACTTCATTACGCGGCAGGCCCAGGCCAACCGGCGCGGCGGCGGTACTGAACGTCATGGAGTAGACGGTCATAATGTAGAAAAGCGTATAGGTAGCCAGCATGATGAACGTGCCCAGTACGGTCACGCGGACGTGTTTGGTCAGCAGCGTACCCAGCGGCACTTTCACCTGCTTGTTCGCCGCGGCCACTTTCGCGAAAACAGGCGTCTCATGCAGCGAAACGCGCACGTACAGGCCAATCAGCACCAGCACGGCTGAGAAGATAAACGGGAGACGCCAGCCCCAGCTCATGAACTGTTCATCCGTCAGCAGCCAGGAGAGCAGCAGGAACGTCCCGTTGGCAAAGAAGAAGCCAATCGGTGCGCCAAGCTGCGGGAATGAACCGTACAGCGCGCGCTTGCGCGCCGGGGCGTTCTCGGTGGCCAGCAGCGCCGCGCCGCCCCATTCACCGCCCAGCCCCAGACCCTGACCAAAACGCGCCAGTGCCAGCAGGACCGGCGCCAGAATGCCGATGGTTTCATAGGTCGGCAGCAGACCGATGGCTACGGTGGAGATGCCCATCGTCAGCAGCGAGGCCACCAGGGTGACTTTGCGGCCAATGCGATCGCCAAAGTGTCCAAACAGCGCAGAGCCAATCGGACGCGCAACAAACGCGATGGCAAAGGTCGCCAGAGACTGCAGCGTGGCCGCCGTCGGGTCACCCTGCGGGAAGAAAATATGCGGGAAGACGATGACCGCGGCGGTGGCATAAATATAAAAGTCGAAGAACTCAATGGCGGTGCCAATCAGCGATGCGACGACGACTTTATTGCGCGAGTTTACCGGAACGTTTTCCGTTCCTGAGTCGAGTGTGGTGGCGGTTGCTTGCATAATATTTTCTTATTTTTGTCGAACGAAAGGCCATATTACGCACAGCAAAAGCGACATTTCAATCTGTAACAAAGCCGCGGGCTGGTGATAAAAACAACAAAAAGCGGATAATTTTCAGACCAGCGAAAACACGTCTATGAAATGCTTCACAGATTTTAAATATTGGTCAATTAAACTGGATTTCGGTTAAATAAAAGTTACGGGCTGGATTTATATGCTGAAATGAAGAATCGGGCTGAAATTTCAGCCCGAGAGCGGGGCTAGCGGTGCGTTTTGCCCGGCATTCGCGTGTCGCCTTTGTACTCGGCGGTGGCAATCCATGCCGCGCAGAACAGGGTCAGGCGGGCGAAGAAGTAGAAGAAGGCCATCAGCCCCAGCACCGAGCCAAACGCCGCGCCGGAAGGGGATTTCACCAGTGACGGTAAGGTGTAAGTCATCACGATTTTGATCACCTCAAAGCCGATCGCCGCAATCAACGTGCCGCGGAGCAGCGCCTTCTTGCGCGGACGATGGCGCGGCAAGCGCCAGAAGATCCAGAAGAACAGCAGGTAGTTGGCGAAGATGGAAATGGCCAGCCCAATGCCGCGCCAGGCGGGCTTCAGCCATTCGATGTAATCAAGGTAAAGCGCGGAGATGATCATCTGCTGCGCCGAGCCCGCCACGGAGGTAATGGAAAGCGTCACGATCAGCGCGACGAGCAGGCCAATCAGCGAAACAAAATCGCGGAGATACTTAACCCATATTTTCTCCTGGTCCTGCGGCTTACGCTCCCAGACGTCGCGCGACTGGGCGCGGATGGCCTCGCGCAGGTTGCCCATCCAGTTAACGCCGGAGTAAAGGGCAATCAGCAAACCGACAATACCCACGGTGGTACGCTGCTGAACGGCGGTATTGATGGTGCTCTTGAGCGTGCTGGCAAGGGTCGGGTCACTGACGTTATTCAGGATCTTATTGAAGATATCCTGCAGTAGCGTCGGGTGCGACGCGAGCACAAAACCGGCTGCCGCAAACGACACCATCAGGATTGGTATCATCGACAGGAAGGAAAAATAGGTGATGGCGGCACCAAACTGGTTCCCCATGCGGTCATTAAACCGTTCTGTGGCGCGTATCAGGTGCGCAATCATGGGAAGCTGCTGAATTCTCGCGGCGATACCGGTGACGGTCCCCAGCGCTTTGCTGGCGGTGCCTGGCGTTTTGGCCTCTTCGGGCCCGGTCTCCATCTTTTTGATGGGGTCATACTCTAAATGTTGAGTCGGTCGTTGCGGATTGTTTTCCGGCGTCACGCGCATTTTCCTTTTCGTTTGGCTGGATGTTTTTGAATTATAGCTTGCGGCTAGTCCACGTAAGCTTTTGTGAGTTCAGTTAGCCACTCCATGAACAGATGGACCCGGCGGGAGAGGTTGCGGCGGTGGGGGTAAATCAGGGAAACAGGCATCGGTTCGGCCCGGTATTGCGGGAGGATCTCAATCAGCTTCTTCGCGCGCAGTAAATCGCGCACACCAACCCGCGGCACCTGAATAATGCCCAGCCCGGCGAGACAGGCAGCCTGGTAAGTTTCTGTGCTGTTGACGGTTAAGACCCCGCCCGTTTTTATCCACTGCGTTGCACTGCCGTTATAAAACTCAAAACCCTGGGGGCGTGTTCCCAGCGTAGCGGTGTAATGAATGACGGCGTGCGAGCCTAAATCGTCCAGGGTTTCCGGATAGCCAAAACGCGCCAGATAATCCGGGCTGGCGCAGTTAATCACCGATAGCTTGCCCAGCGGACGGGCAATCAGCCCTGAATCCTTCAGCGTGCCGACGCGCACCACGCAATCAAACCCTTCGCGGATCACATCCACAAGACGATCGCTGCTGCTGAGCTCAAGTTCAATGCCCGGATAGTGCTGCAGAAAAGCAGGCAGTTTGGGGATGACTAAATTTCGAGCAACGCCGACGGGCATATCCACGCGGAGCCGACCGCTGATGCTGGAGGGATCGTGCTGAAACATGCCGTCGAGTTCATCAAGGTTTGCCAGCAGATCTTTTGCCCGTTCGTAATAGACCATGCCGTCCTGCGTCAGGCTGACGCGGCGCGTGGTGCGGTGCAATAGCTGGGTGCCAAGCCGGTTTTCCAGAGCCTGAATTTGCCGCGAGACGCTGCCTTTCGGCAGGGTTAACGTTTCGGCCGCGCGGGAAAAACTCTCCAGTTCCGCGACGCGGACGAACAACTGCATTGCGTGAATTTTATCCATAGAGGAAGCTCATTGTTGTTTCTGCTGAAACAGTGAAGCGTTTTAACCCATCTTTATTGATTTTCTATCACCTAATAAGCTCTTTCTCAATCTCCTTAACAGCCAAAACGAGGTTTATGATGAGTGAACGTATCGCATTAGTGACGGGTGGTAGCCGTGGTCTGGGCAAAAACGCTGCGTTAAAGCTGGCGGCAGACGGCACGGGAATTGTCCTGACATACAACCGTAGCCAGCAGGAAGCGCTGGATGTTGTGCATGAAATTCAGCAAAAAGGCGTCAACGCAGCGGCATTACAGCTCAACGTCGGGGATATCACGAGTTTTGATCATTTTGCCCGACAGCTTCAGGAAACCCTTAAGACCGTCTGGCAGCGCGAAACCTTTGACTATTTATTGAACAATGCCGGAACGGGTTTATACGCGCCCTATGCCGACACGACGGAAGCCCAGTTTGACGAAGCGCTGAACATTCATTTCAAAGGACCTTTCTTCCTGACCCAGCGCCTGCTGCCGCTGCTTAACGACGGGGGACGGATCCTCAACGTCTCCAGCGGGCTGGCCCGTTTTACCCAGCCGGGCTCAGGGACCTACGCGGCGATGAAGGGGGCGATGGAAGTGCTGACGCGTTATCAGGCGAAAGAGCTGGGCGCGCGCGGCATTTCCGTCAATATCATTGCGCCTGGCGCGATAGAAACAGACTTTGGCGGCGGACGCGTGCGCGACAACGCGGAGCTAAATCAGATGCTGGCTTCGCAGACGGCGCTGGGACGGGTGGGTTTGCCGGACGATATCGGCGATGCCATTGCGGCACTGCTTAGCGATAAGCTGGGCTGGATGAATGCGCAACGTATTGAAGTCTCTGGCGGTATGTTCCTGTGATGCACGAGCTTAAGGGGAAGGATCCTCTTAAGGAGACCCTTAATCACAATATTTCGCCAGAGAAAGACCCTGAAGTTTTTTTATTAACGCAATGGCCGCAGAAAATATTTCCAGCAAATGACGTTTGATATTCGTTTCCTCTTAATAGCGACACTAAAGAGGAAACGATGTCCGGGGAATATCTGCTAAAAAGCGGTTGGTCAGGAATTATTATTCAGGTATTCCTGCTGTAATAAACCAAATAGCCAGTCATTTTGCCAGCGCCCCGCAAGATAATAGCTCTCGCGTAATTCCCCTTCCAGGCGAAAGCGGGCTTTTTCCAGCAGGCGTCTTGAAGCGACATTTCCCGCGGTGACGGTGGCGGTGAGTCGCCGTATACCACCCTGATGAAAAGCGTAATCACAAAGCGCTTTCAGGGATTCAAAGCCGTAACCTTTCCCCTGCGCCTCGGGGGCGAAAAGGAAGCCCACTTCTGCGCAGTCCTCCTCCCGATGAATATAGCCGGTAACGCCCAGCGGGGCCTGTGAGGCGGTGTCACGTATGACGAGACAAAGCCAGTGCGCGCTGCCCGGTACCCATGGGGTCAGGCGCGAATCAAATGCCTCGCGGATGGCCGCGACGGGGCGGTCTTCCGCCACAAAGCGCATCACGTCCGGGTGCTGCTGTAGCGCCAGAAAAAAGGGCCAGTCTTGTTCCTGCAGGGGCGAACAGGTCAGGCGAGAGGTAATTAAAACCGGCATTCGGATTCTCCTGAAACATTTTAAATCATTTTAGGGTTGTCACTTTATTTCAACAGAAAGTCAGGTATGGTTAACCGCGTATAAATAAAAAGAATAAAGGGCGTTTCGTGCCCATTCCGGATGTCTTCGTTGTCGCTTAAGGAAAACAATGACTCTCAGCACATCACATCATATTCGCGAACAGTTTGAACACTGTCTGGCGGTCATTCGCCTTGCGTCGGTGGAAATTTTACTCCTTCTGAATGTACATGCTTCTGAGGGCAAAGATCCACGCTGGTTCCTGGAACAACTCGACAGCGCGCGATTAGCTCAGGGCGGCTGGGGAGCCGTTGCGAAAAAACTCAACCTTAATGATGCCGAGATGTCGGAATTTACGCTCCAGCTACGCCTGCTGCAGCAGCGCGTTCCGCAGTATGAAAGCGGACAGGATGTGAGTGAAAACCAGCTTATTGCGGCGATGCGGTTTGTGACCGCGCTGGAACATCTTCGCCTGCAGCAGCCGCTGTTGACCTACAGCACGGACCTGGCGCCGGGAAACGAACTCCAGCAGCAGCAGGCGCACAAGCAGGTACGCGCGATTGAGCTGATGATTAAAGGGCTCATCCAGCAGGCCTGGCCCGATCAGGTGCGGCTGAACAACCATCTGAAGACCCTGTTTAACGCTGACCGCGTGCGGCGCTGGCTGAAGCTTGGCGAGATCAATGATGTCCTCAGCGGCATGATGTTCAGTGAACTGGCGCAGATGCTGGTGGATAAAAAAGAGTTCAGCCGCTATTACGCTTCGCTGTTCAGCGACCCGTCGATGCTGACGCTGCTGGTTGAACCGCGCAAAACGCTGCAAACCTTCCTCGATGACATTCGGCAAATCCGCAACAACATCACCGTTCAGAAAACGTTAAGCTCGGCGCAAATCCAGCTGCTGGATAACTACTACACGCAGATCGCGCGGCCCGTGCAACGGGCGTTTGAAGAGGGGAGAACGCCCGTCAATCCGGCCGGATTCATGGCGGTAGATGCCAGCGAATTGCATACCTTCTGGGAAAAGGCGCAGAAAATGGATCGGGTCACCGGTGGGGATCTGTTTGAAGTCCGGGACACCATTGAAAAGCCTACCCAGCGCGCGCCGCGTACGCCCGAACAACGCGAGCAGCTCATTTCCGGTGCGCTATGGGGGGCGGTTGGCGTTATGGTGATTGCCATCGTGGCGGGGGGCTTCTGGCTGGTAACCAGCAGCAAGCCGCAGCCAGCGACCGTCAGCGCGGCTGAAGCGGCTCCTCCGCAGGAAATGCGCGAGACGCCTTCTTCGCGCGAAACGCTCACGCGCATGGGGGTCACCTGGGACGAGAATAATTTCCGCTCGGCCATTAACCGCAACGATACCCGCGTGACCCAGCTCTTTTTGCAGGGCGGTATGGACTGGAAGCTCTCCTGGACCGAAGAGGCGATGTCTGCAGGCTATGACGATGTGCTGGAGCTGATGCTACGCTACCGGCAGAACATGGTGGAAGAGAAGCCGTGTCGTCGCTTCATCAACACGCTCAGCCACGCCATGTCGAACGGTGAGTCTCTGACCTCGGTTCGTAAAGAGTATCTCAAAGCTTTCTGCACCGTGCCTGCCGTGGTGAAACGCCAGCAGCACGATCTCGACATGGCCACACGCCGCGCGCAGTCGCAGCCGGATGCCACCACGAAAAAATGGCAGTCCATTCAGACTGCCATTTATGAGGTGATTCGCTGATCTCTTTTCCCTCTCCCTGTGGGAGAGGCCGGGGTGAGGGCACCAGACCGCACCCCGCTTAAGGCTCCCCATACAACCCAATCAGCCGCCGCACCACGCCGTTCGTCCAGCCGAAACCGTCCTGCAGCGGATACTCACCCCCGCCACCTTCGCGCGGCGTACTGCTGGCGATGTGGTACTTCTCAATCAGCTTGTGATGCGTCTTATAAAAATGGTTCACCGTATGCAGCCAGCTCCAGGCAATCTCATCGCCCAGCGAGTCGTTGCCATACTGCTTGAACCCCTGAATCGCCATCCACTGCAGCGGTGCCCAGCCGTTGGGTTTATCCCACTGCTCGCTGGTTTCGTACTCGGTCGCCAGAATTCCGCCCGGCGTCAGCAGACGCGCCTTGACCGCATCCGACAAACGTTCTGCCTGCTCGTGCGTCGCCATTCCAACATACAGCGGCACAATGCTGGCGGCAGAAAACAGCGCCAGCTCTTCGCGTCGCCAGTCGTAATCGCGGTAACAGCCGCTCTCCTCATCCCACAGATAGCGGTTCACCGCCGCGCGGCGGTCATTGGCTTTCTGGCGGAACGTTTCTGCCGTCTCTTTATCCCCTTTCGACGCCGAGATGTTGGCGATAGCGCTTTCCAGCTTGAACAGGAAGGCGTTCAGATCGATGGGGATAAACTGCGTCGTGCGGATGCTGGCGAGCCGCGACGGATCGCGCAGCCAGCGGGACGAGTAATCCCAGCCGGACGCCGCCCCCGCACGCAGGTCGCGATACACCTCATTGGGCGGACGACCCGAGTGGCGGGCGGTTTCCACGTCCTCAATCCACGATTCGTCGCGCGGGGTATCACGGTCGTCCCAGTAGCGGTTGAGCAGTGAACCGTCCGGCATACGCACGGCGCTGCGGTAAGCCTGGTTAAGCAGCAGCGACTCCGCGCCGTCCATCCAGAAGGCGTACTCCATTTTGAGGTGGTCCAGATAGCGTTTCGCCCCGCGCACGCCGTCCTCCTCGAACAGCTCCACCATCAGGGCAAAGACCGGCGGCTGCGAGCGGCTGAGATAATAGGTGCGGTTGCCGTTGGGGATATGCCCGTAGCGTTCAATCAGCCAGGCGAAATTGTCCGCCATACACTTGAGCAGATCGTTACGGCCACTCTCTGCCAGCCCCAGCATGGAGAAATAGGAATCCCAGTAGTAGGTCTCGCTGAATCGCCCGCCGGGGACGATATAGGCCTGCGGCAGAGCCAGCAGGGAAGACCAGGGAATATGATCCTGCGGCTCGCGCGTCAGCACCGGCCACAAGTTATCAATGTGCTCTTTCAGGGAGAGTCCCGGGTCGGAGACATATTCTGTGCCGTACGTTTCCGGCATCCAGAAGTGGTTCTCCACAAACTGGCGCAGGTCGAAATCCCGGTGGCGTCTGACCTTGCGGTAGCGGATCAGGATATCCAGCGGATCCATCTTCGGTGCGCAGTCTGGGAAGGTTTTACTGTCCGCAAACAGCCGCGTCGACTGCACGTGCTCGAACAGTTCAAGATAGCGGTCTGCGGGCGTCAACGCATCGGAGGCGGGTAGCCCCTCGATCATTTCGGGTTCCGGCTCCGCCTCAATCATTTCATCCAGTTTCAACTCGCAGGGATCGGTCTCGTAGCGCAGCTCTTCTGCAATCTCGAACTCGATGTTCTCGGTAGCCTGTAGTTTCTGGTTGAACATGGTGATAGGGACCTCCGGTTGTGTGTTCAAAAGACAGGTTTATCCGGGCGTCTTATAAGCGTAGACATTCGCTTCGGTAGATGGGGAGGGAAATGTGCGGTAGATCACTATTTTCGGAGCATTCGTTTTGCAACGATTTATGAATGTTAAAAAAATGCCCCTCCGGGGAGGGGCATCAGGATTAACGCATGGTCACAAACTCTTCCGCGGCCGTCGGGTGGATGGCCACCGTGTTGTCGAAGTCTTTCTTGGTTGCGCCCATCTTCAGCGCCACGGCGAAGCCCTGCAGGATCTCGTCCATGCCGAAGCCGATGCCGTGGATGCCGACAATCTTCTCTTCCGGGCCCACGCAGACCAGCTTCATGCGGCACGGCTGACGGTGCGAGGTGACGGCGGTATACATCGCGGTAAACGCCGATTTATACACTTTCACCTGGTCGTCGCCGTACTGCTCGCGCGCCTGCGGCTCGGTTAAGCCGACGGTGCCGATTGGCGGGTGGCTGAAGACCACGGTTGGAATGTTGCTGTAGTCCAGATGCTCGTCCGGCTTGTTGTTGAACAGGCGCTCGGAGAGACGACGGCCCGCCGCAACGGCGACCGGCGTCAGCTCAACCGCGCCGGTGTTGTCGCCAACCGCATAAATGCCCGGTACGCTGGTGTTCTGGAATTTATCGACGACGATATAGCCTTTTTCGTCGGTTTTCACGCCGGTGACGCCCAAGTTGAAGTTATCGTTCGCCGGCTCACGGCCAATCGCCCAGATCAGGCAATCGACGGTCTGGCTGCGGCCATCTTCCAGCTCAAGCGTCAGGCTACCGTCCGCGTTTTTCACCACCGCTTTTGGCACGGCGTTGGTGTGCAGGGTGGGGCCTTCGGTGTTCATCACTTCAACCAGCGTATCGACAATCAGCGGGTCAAAGCTGCGCAGCGGCGCGTGTTTACGTACGAACAGGTGCGCTTCTGCGCCCAGGCCGTTAATCACGCCAGCCAGTTCCACCGCGATATAGCCCGCGCCAACAACGGCAACGCGTTTTGGCAGGGCAGGCAGCTCGAAGAAGCCGTCGGAATCAATGCCGTATTCCACGCCCGGGATGTTCGGGTGGCTCGGACGACCGCCGGTGGCGATCAGGATGTGATCGGCGGTGATCGTCTCGCCGTTCACTTCGATCGTTTTCTCGTCCACAAAGCGGGCGAAACCGTGGATAACATCGACGTTATTTTTACCCAGAACGTTGTCGTACGAGGTGTGAATACGGTCGATGTAGGCGGTACGGCTGGCGATCAGTTTGTCCCAGTCGAAGCGGTTGATGGTGGTGTCAAAGCCGTAGTCCGGGCCATACATATGGATAGCTTCACGGATTTGCGCCGCATGCCACATCACTTTCTTCGGTACACAACCCACGTTCACGCAGGTGCCGCCCAGCGCTTTGGCTTCAATCAGCGCGCACTTCTGGCCGTACATGGCCGCACGGTTGATGGAGGCGATGCCGCCGCTGCCGCCGCCGATTGCGATGTAGTCATAATGCTTAGTCATTGCTTTTGTCCTTAATCGTGAATTGCAGCGATTGTATACCTGAAATCAATAGTTTCCACCGATGACTGCGATTACTCCGGCACGATCCAACTGACGGTGGCGTGGCCTGTCCCGGCGGGCACCAGCGTTTTATGCAGCCATGGCAGCACGTTGTTCATCTGCGCTTCGAGCTTCCACGGCGGGTTGATCACAATCATGCCGGAGGCGGTCATGCCGCGCTGATCGCTGTCCGGACGTACCGCCAGCTCGATCTGCAGGATTTTGCGGATGCCGGTCGCTTCCAGGTCTTTGATCATGCGTTTGATCTGCGCGCGCAGCACCACCGGATACCACAGGGCGTATGTCCCGGTGGCGAAGCGTTTGTAGCCTTCGTGGATGCCGGTTACCACCGCCTGATAGTCGGTTTTGATTTCGTACGGCGGGTCGATCAGCACCAGGCCGCGACGAGAAACCGGCGGCAGCTTGGCCTTCAGCTGCTGGTAACCGTCGGCTTTTTCCACGCGGGCGCGGCTGTCTTTCTGGAATTCAGAACGCAGCAGCGGGAAATCGCTCGGGTGCAGCTCGGTCAGCTGAATGCTGTCCTGCTCGCGCAGCAGCTGGCGGGCAATCAGCGGTGAGCCAGGGTAGTAGCGTAGCTGGCCGTTGCGGTTGAAGTGATTCACCACGCCGATGTAAGGCTCCAGCTCGGCAGGCAGGTCGTCCTGCTGCCAGATGCGGGCAATCCCTTCCAGATATTCACCGGTACGCTCGGCATGCTCGCCGCTCAGCTGATAACGGCCCGCGCCCGCGTGCGTGTCCAGATAGAGAAACGGCTTCTCTTTCTCTTTGAGCGATTCAATGATCAGGCTCTGAACGGTGTGTTTAAGGACGTCGGCGTGGTTGCCTGCGTGAAAGCTGTGGCGATAACTGAGCATGGATGAATGTGTTCCAGGTAGTAAACGTAGGCCCGATAAGCGTAGCGCCATCGGGCAAAAATAGAGCGTATCGCCACAGTATACAGAAAAGTTTCCACGGCCGCGAAAGCGCAACGTCCGGCATTGAAATCCTCTACACTTAACCCCATTCTAGATCTCATATGCACAGCGCCGGATGCGCGCTTCATTCACCTATTTCAACAGGACAGCGTTTATGACCAATCCATTACTGACGCCTTTTTCGTTGCCGCCGTTTTCTAAAATCCTCCCTGAGCATGTGGTTCCAGCCGTTACGCAATCGCTGGACAACTGCCGCGCGGCGGTAGAAAGCGTGGTAGCGCAGGGCGCGCCGTACACCTGGGAAAATCTGTGTCAGCCGCTGGCCGAAGTGGACGACGTGCTGGGGCGTATCTTCTCCCCGGTGAGCCACCTGAACTCGGTAAAAAACAGCCCGGAACTGCGCGAAGCCTACGAACAGACCCTGCCGCTGCTCTCTGAGTACAGCACCTGGGTCGGCCAGCACGAAGGGCTGTACAAAGCCTACCGCGACCTGCGCGACGGCGACCACTATGCCGAACTGAGCACGGCGCAGAAAAAATCGGTCGATAACGCCCTGCGTGATTTTGAGCTGTCCGGGATTGGCCTGCCAAAAGAGAAGCAGACCCGCTACGGTGAAATTGCCGCGCGTCTGTCCGAGCTGGGTAACCAGTACAGCAACAACGTGCTCGACGCCACCATGGGCTGGACGAAGCTGATTACCGACGAAGCGGAACTGGCAGGTATGCCGGAAAGCGCGCTGGCGGCGGCAAAAGCCCAGGCTGAAGCGAAAGAGCAGGAAGGCTTCCTGTTAACGCTGGATATCCCGAGCTATCTGCCAGTGATGACCTACTGCGACAACCAGGCCCTGCGCGAAGAGATGTACCGCGCGTACAGCACCCGCGCCTCCGATCAGGGGCCAAACGCCGGTAAGTGGGACAACAGCCCGGTTATGGCGGAAATCCTCGCTCTGCGTCACGAGCTGGCGCAGCTGCTGGGCTTCGAAAACTACGCTGATAAATCCCTCGCCACCAAAATGGCGGAGAACCCGCAGCAGGTGCTCGACTTCCTGACGGATCTCGCGAAACGCGCCCGTCCGCAGGGCGAAAAAGAGCTGGCCCAGCTGCGCGCCTTCGCGAAAGCGGAGTTCGGCGTAGACGAGCTGCAGCCGTGGGATATTGCCTACTACAGCGAAAAACAGAAGCAGCACCTCTACAGCATCAGCGACGAGCAGCTGCGCCCGTACTTCCCGGAAAACAAAGCCGTTAACGGCCTGTTTGAAGTGGTGAAGCGCATCTATGGCATCACCGCCAAAGAGCGTACCGATATCGACGTCTGGCACCCGGACGTGCGCTTCTTCGAGCTGTATGACGAGAAAAACGAGCTGCGCGGCAGCTTCTATCTCGATCTCTACGCGCGTGAGAACAAGCGCGGCGGGGCGTGGATGGACGACTGCGTGGGCCAGATGCGTAAAGCCGACGGCTCTCTGCAGAAGCCGGTCGCCTACCTGACCTGTAACTTCAACCGTCCGGTAAGCGGCAAGCCGGCGCTGTTCACCCACGACGAAGTGATTACCCTGTTCCACGAGTTCGGTCATGGTCTGCACCATATGCTGACCCGCATCGAAACCGCAGGCGTGGCCGGTATCAGCGGCGTGCCGTGGGATGCGGTCGAGCTGCCGAGCCAGTTTATGGAAAACTGGTGCTGGGAGCCGGACGCGCTGGCGTTTATCTCCGGTCACTACGAGACCGGCGAACCGCTGCCGAAAGAGCTGTTGGATAAAATGCTGGCGGCGAAAAACTACCAGGCGGCGATGTTCATTCTGCGCCAGCTGGAGTTCGGCCTGTTCGATTTCCGCCTGCACGCCGAGTTTAGCCCGGAGCAGGGCGCGAAAATCCTTGAGACCCTGGCCGAGATTAAAAAGCAGGTTGCCGTTATTCCTGGGCCAACCTGGGGCCGCTTCCCGCACGCGTTCAGCCACATCTTCGCAGGCGGCTACGCGGCGGGTTACTACAGCTACCTGTGGGCCGACGTGCTGGCGGCAGATGCCTTCTCCCGCTTCGAAGAAGAGGGGATCTTCAACCGCGAAACCGGCCAGTCGTTCCTCGATAACATCCTGACCCGCGGCGGGTCTGAAGAGCCAATGGTGCTGTTCAAACGCTTCCGCGGCCGCGAGCCGCAGTTGGACGCGATGCTTGAGCATTACGGGATCAAAGGCTGATTGTTACGTGAAGATCTGCTTAGTAGATGAAACAGGCGCCGGAGACGGCGCCTTATCTGTTCTGGCGGCCCGCTGGGGGCTGGAGCATGATGACGAAAACTCGATGGCGCTGGTGATGACGCCGGAACATCTGGAGTTGCGTAAGCGCGACGAACCGAAGCTCGGCGGGATTTTCGTCGACTTTGTCGGCGGCGCGATGGCGCACCGGCGCAAGTTCGGCGGCGGTCGCGGCGAAGCGGTGGCCAAGGCGGTCGGCATCAAAGGGAGCTACCTCCCTGACGTGGTCGATGCCACGGCGGGGCTGGGGCGCGATGCGTTTGTGCTGGCGTCAGTCGGCTGTCGCGTGCGGATGCTGGAGCGTAATCCGGTTGTCGCTGCGCTGCTCGACGACGGGCTGGCGCGAGGCTATGCGGACCCGGAAATCGGCCCGTGGTTACAGGAAAGATTGCAGCTGATCCACGCCTCCAGCCTGACGGCATTGACGGATATCACCCCGCGCCCGCAGGTGGTCTATCTCGACCCGATGTTCCCGCATAAGCAGAAAAGCGCGCTGGTGAAGAAAGAGATGCGGGTGTTTCAGTCGCTGGTGGGGCCGGATTTGGATGCCGATGGCCTGCTGGAGCCGGCTCGTCAGCTTGCCACGAAGCGGGTGGTGGTAAAGCGCCCGGACTATGCGCCGCCGCTGGCGGACGTTGCGACCGCTAACGCAGTGGTCACGAAAGGGCACCGGTTTGATATTTATCCGGGTACGCCGGAATAAAAAAAGCCGGGTGGCGACTTCGCCTTACCCGGCCTACTTCCTCGAACTATCCCCTCTGCCTTTGGGAGAGGGTTAGGGTGAGGGGCGTTTAACGCACTTACTCGTCTTCTTCGTCACGCAGTGGAACAATCAGCATATCCACGTGAACGGTGTTAATCAGCTGGCGCGCTGAAGACATCAGCTTGCTCCAGAAGTCCTGATGGTGACCGCAAACCACCAGGTCCATATCGTATTTCTTGATCGCATCAACCAGCACCTGGCCCAGGTCGCCGCTGCCGCTCAGGGTTTCGGTAATCGGATAGCCCGCGTTGGTGGAGAGTTCGCTCAGGGCATGGTGAGTCTCTTCGGAAATGCGTTTCTGCATATCGCCAAGATTCACGTCGATCAGACCGGTGTAGAGGTCGGAGTAATTCACGTCAACGTGAATCAGCGAAACTTTCGCATTGTAGGGACGTGCCATGGATACCGCTTTATCAACCAGCACTTTGCTCTCAGGGGAGAGGTCTACCGCGATGAGAATGTGTTTGTAAGCCATAGTGTTACTCCTTCCTTAAGTTATCGATGACTAAGTGAGAATGCCGTCGTCTGATACTTTCATTACGGCCCAGTTAAACATATTTTTCAAGCTTTGGTGTTGATAACGATTAACCTTGTGGCAAAAAAATTAACGGATCTCCTACACTATTAAATGAGCCGTTCGGATATTAAAACGCGAACCGGATCGACTTCTGGTCATTCTTTCACTGAACTGTCTGTCAGGGCATTGGGGTGCGGTAGCTCAGGAGCCTTGCTTCGTGGGCGGACGCCGGGGAGGATGTATGATTAGCACCGTCGCATTGTTTTGGGCGTTATGCGTGGTTTGCATAGTGAATATGGCGCGCTACTTCTCATCGTTACGTGCGCTGTTAGTGGTACTTCGTGGTTGCGATCCGTTGCTTTATCAGTATGTGGACGGTGGAGGGTTCTTCACCTCGCATGGACAGCCCAGCAAGCAGATGCGTCTGGTGGGGTACATCTACTACCAGCGCTACCGCGATCATCACGATGAAGAGTTTATTCGTCGCTGCGAGCGCCTGCGTCGTCAGTTCATTTTGACCAGCGCCCTGTGCGGGCTGGTCGTGGTCAGTATGATTGCATTGATGATTTGGCACTGAGCGCCACAGCAGGCGGGGTCAGCCCCGCCTTCTTTCCTCTGGCTCAGGGCTTAACCGAGAACCGGAGATCGGAGATATTGCTCTCAATCGAAATAACTTTCCCGCTATAGGTGATTTTGACTTCTCCGTTTGTATCAAGGCTGGCCGCGGTAATCGTACCTGTACCTTCAATGACCGGATGCTTCATGGCCAACTGATGGATAATGTCGATATCTTTCCCTGCTATCTCCCCTGAGAGATAGTAACGGTAGATTGTGGGCACGGTTGCACCGCCCTGGTTGTTCACGGTCATATAGAGCCAGACGCTATCGGATAATTTATAAACGCGCTGTAGTTCATCGTTATTTCGCTGATTGGGCTGGTGGTTTAACCAGAAAAATCCAATGACCAGAGTCAGAAGCGAAAGCGTCACAAGGGAGTGAATCCATTTAGTAGCCGTTTTGAATGGCATAGTCTATTCCGTCATGGGTGTTGTTTGGCCTGAGAACATTCGCGAGGATAATAGTTATTTGTGCAGTAAAAATCTGAACAGATAGTGTTCAGATTGTCCTGATTACAGCAATGGGTTTAGTAAAAACAACAGCCATAAAAAAAGCGGGTCAGTTTCCTGACCCGCTTTTTTGTCGCCTTCAACCGATTAAATCAGCTTCAGCGAAATCCAGTACAAACCGCCAGACAGCAGGATTGAGGCCGGAAGGGTGAATACCCAGGCCATCAGAATGTTGGTCACGGTTTTGCGCTGCAGACCGCCGCCGTCAACAATCATGGTACCTGCCACGGACGAGGAGAGTACGTGGGTGGTGGATACCGGCATACCGGTGTAGCTCGCCAGACCGATAGAAACCGCCGCCGTCATCTGCGCGGACATACCCTGCGCATAGGTCATGCCTTTCTTACCGATCTTCTCTCCGATGGTGGTCGCCACACGACGCCAGCCAATCATCGTACCGATACCGAGTGCCAGCGCGACGGCCATGATGATCCAGATTGGCGCGTACTCAATGGTGTTGAGCATATCGCTTTTCAGTTTCTTCAGCAGACGTTTGTCGTCACCATTCACCTCTGGCAGCTTCGCGACTTTATCGGTCACGTCAGAGATGCAGAGCATGATACGACGCAGCTGACCACGCTGTTCAACGGCCAGTTTGTCGTAGCTTTCGATGTCGCCCAGCATGCCCTTGGCGCGTTCCAGCGCGTTAATCGCGTTTGCCGGATGGCAGTGGAATTCGCCAGGCGCGGTGGTTGCACCGGCTTCCGGAGAAGGGATCAACTGATCAACGCCGGTCGCTTTTTTCAGCAGATCGGGATGCTGCTGGAAATAGGTTTCAACGTTGTTGACCGCATCGCGGGTACGGGTGATTTCGTAACCCGAGGCGTTCATGTTCACCACGAAGCCTGCCGGTGCGACGCCGATCAGAACCAGCATCACCAGACCAATGCCTTTCTGCCCGTCGTTCGCGCCGTGAGAGAAGGCCACGCCGATAGCGGAAATGATCAGGGCGATACGCGTCCAGAACGGCGGCTTTTTCTTGCCGTCTTTCTTCTCACGCTCTGCTGGCGTCAGGTGGATACGCGCACGTTTTTTCGTGTTGCTCCAGTAGCGACGCAGGATAAAAATCAATCCACCCGCGACTACCAGGCCCACGATAGGGGAGATGATCAGAGAGCCGAAAATGCCCAATACTTTAGGCAGGTTCAGCGCATCAACGACGGAGGTTCCGGTCATCAGGGCGTTGGTTAACCCGATGCCGATAATCGCGCCGATGAGGGTGTGAGAACTGGATGCAGGCAGGCCAAAATACCAGGTACCGAGGTTCCAGATAATTGCAGCAAGCAGCATTGAGAACACCATAGCGAGGCCATGGCCAGAACTAACGTTAAGCAGCAGATCCGTTGGCAGCATATGCACAATGGCATACGCAACGCTCAGCCCGCCCAGGAGGACACCAAAGAAGTTAAATACCGCCGCCATAACAACCGCAAGCTGCGATCGCATTGCGCGAGTGTAGATAACCGTCGCTACTGCGTTTGCAGTGTCGTGGAAGCCGTTGATCGCTTCGTAAAACAGTACAAAAACCAGAGCAAGCAATAATAAAAGCCCGGTATGTAAATCCAGGCCGGCAAACAAATGTAGCATAGGACGTTACGCCATTTTGAGGACATGAACGCGGCGCATTATCCAGGACAAATGCGCGGCGGGCAAAGTGAAATATAGACTTTTTTTGACATACCACCTGATTTGAGAAATGCCTCATAAAGGATATTCTTTAAATTTCAATGGAATGCCTTTGTAATATCTTTTTACGCTGGTGTGACCACAGAGGAAACTTTACAATCCGCGGCAGTTAACAAAGAGGGTTTTGACGTGGAAAGGTTTGATGCCGTGGTAATTGGCGCCGGTGCGGCGGGTATATTTTGTGCGGCAATGGCCGGACAGGCGGGTCGTCGCGTGCTGCTGCTGGATAACGGTAAAAAGCCCGGCCGTAAGATCCTGATGTCCGGCGGCGGGCGCTGCAACTTTACTAATCTGTATGTTGAACCCGCGGCCTATTTGAGCCAAAACCGTCATTTTTGTAAATCTGCGCTGGCGCGCTACACCCAATGGGATTTTATCGATCTCGTGGGCAAGCACGGCATCGCGTGGCATGAAAAGACGCTGGGACAGCTGTTCTGCGACGACTCCGCACAGCAGATTGTCGATATGCTGGTGGCCGAGTGCGAGAAGGGCGGCGTCGTCATGCGCCTGCGAACGGAAGTGCTGGAGGTCGCCCGCGACGACCAGGGCTATACGCTGCAGTTGAATGGTGAAACCGTCAGCGCTGACAGCCTGGTGATCGCCAGCGGCGGTCTGTCGATGCCGGGACTGGGCGCCTCCCCGTTCGGCTATAAGATTGCCGAACAGTTTGGCCTGAAAGTTTTGCCCACGCGCTCCGGGCTGGTGCCTTTTACGCTGCATAAACCGCTTCTCGAACAGCTTCAGACGCTGTCCGGCGTGTCTGTTCCCTCGGTCATTACCGCCGAAGACGGGACGGTGTTCCGCGAAAATCTGCTCTTTACCCATCGCGGTCTTTCCGGCCCGGCGGTACTGCAAATCTCCAGCTACTGGCAGCCGGGGGAGTTTGTCACGGTGAATCTGCTCCCCGATTGCGATCTCGACGCGTTCCTTAACGAGCAGCGTACCGCGCACCCGAATCAAAGCCTGAAAAACACCCTGGCAATGCAGCTGCCAAAACGTCTGGTGGAATGTTTGCAGGCGCTGGGGCAGATCCCGGATGTGTCTCTCAAGCAGCTGAACAGCCGCGAGCAGGAGATGCTGGTGGAAACCCTGACAAACTGGCGCGTGCAGCCAAACGGCACGGAAGGCTACCGAACCGCGGAAGTCACGCTGGGCGGGGTTGACACGAATGAGCTCTCGTCCCGCACCATGGAAGCGCGTAACGTGCCGGGGCTCTACTTTATTGGCGAAGTGATGGATGTGACCGGCTGGCTCGGCGGCTACAACTTCCAGTGGGCATGGGCAAGTGCCTGGGCATGTGCTCAGGCGCTGGCAGAAGACAAGTGACATAGGCGCGCTGCCACTCGTCGCGGTTGGCTTTACGAGCTGACGGTGGTTGCGTCCGTCACGGCCAGAATATTGCTCGCGGCCACGGTCCCCATCCTGATATATGACGCTGCGGTAACGCCGCCAATATGCGGTGAAATAACCACGTTTTCTACGGACTGCCAGAGGTGCGGCGCGGTCAGCGGCTCGTGGGGAAAGCTGTCCAGCGCGGCGCTGTGCAGCGTGCCATCCCTGAGCGCCGCCAGTAACGACTCATCGTGGATCAGTCCACCGCGTGCCGTATTGACCAGAATGGCGTTCCGCTTGCAGTGTGCGAGCGTTTCGCTATTGATCATCCCCCGATTCTCATCGGTCAGCGGACAGTGCAAAGAGATGACATCGGAACGGGAAAGAAGTCCGTTCAGCGTTTCTGCGCGTTCGCACAGGACAGGCATAGTCTTAGCATAGGGATCGTAAGCCAGCACCTTCATGCCGAAAGCGTGACCAATAGTCGCCACGCGCGAGCCGATAGCACCCAACCCAATTAACCCCAGCGTTAAGCCCTCGAGTTCAATGGATTTATGCGTCGCCTTATCCCAGTGCCCGTCCCGCAGCCGCTTGTCCAGAGGCACCACTGACTTTGCGCAGGCGAGGATCAGCGCCCAGGTATGTTCAGCCACTGCCGCCGCGTTTGCGCCTGGCGCAGCGCGAACGGCGATGTTGCGCTCGGCCGCTGCCGTCTGGTCTATCACATCGATCCCGCTTCCGTGCTTGGAAATAACCTGCAGTGCCGGGGCGGCATCCATGACTTTTGCGGTGATCCGGCCGTAACGAACCAGAATCGCCACAGGATTGTGTCGTTCACACAGCGCGATCAGGTCATCTTCTGTGGGCTGGCGGCCAGCAAACACTACCTCAAAGCCCTGCAACATCACCATGGCCTGCTCCGCCAGGTCGCTTCCGGTAACCAGAACTACGTCTTTGCCCCCCATCACAGCGTCTCCCCGTCAGCTAACATACCTGCCTTACGAAGCGCGTCATCAAGCCAGTGTGGACGTAAATCGCCTTCACGGATGGCGGCAAGACGTCGGGTCTCCATCTCCAGCTTTCCTTTTGCCAGCGCGATAACCTCCTGAACCTCATCGCGCGGGATAACGACCACGCCGTCGATATCCGCGACAACCAGATCCCCGGCCTGAACCGTCGCCCCGGCGACTGAAATGGGATGATTAACCCGGCCAGAAATTAACTTTGTCGGGCCGCAGGGGTTCAGACCGGCAGAAAAGACAGGGTAGTGACCTTTGCTCAGGGAATCTGCGTCACGAACAGCGCCGTCAATAATGATGCCCGCAATACCGCTCGCCTGAGCCTGAGTGGCCATGATTTCGCCAAGCAGCGCGCAGCTCAGGTCGCCTTTGCCATCAACGACCAGGACATCGCCGGGCTGCGCCACCGCCATCGCGGCATGAATCGCCAGATTATCACCCGGACGGACTTCCACGGTGACGGCCGGACCCGCAACGGACATATGTGGGGCCAGTGGTTTGATGCGGCCATGAAGCGTACCGCGGCGACCGGCCACGTCGGCCAGAATAGCTGCCTGATACTCGGCAGCCCGACGAACGTCCTCGGCAGAAACGCGCTCGAACTGGCGATTAATCGGTTTTTTTTCAGTAACGGACATAAATGCCTCCATATTGTTTTACTGAGTACAATGCAGGTGTACAGAACAAAACAACTATAGCGGTGTTGCTTTCCTTTTAGCCAGACCCGAGGTGGCGTTTGTGATGTAAACACGAAGTGACTCACAAAATTTGAGGTACACTCACTGCCGGGCTAACAAGGAGATAATGATGGGGAATGAAGGCGTTGTAGCGGTTGAAAAAGCGCTGGCTTTACTGGATTGCTTCCGTCCTGGGGATGAGAGCCTGACGCTGACCGCGCTGGCACAGCTGTCGGGTTATCACAAAACCACGGTTTACCGCTTGATGAATTCTCTTGAACGGATGAATTACGTCGTCAGGCATGAAGACGGCAATTATGCGCTTGGCCCACGTCTGCTTTACCTCGGCAAGCTGTATGAACAATCTTTCCATCTTTCCCGGGTGGTTCAGCCAGAGCTTCAGGCCTTATCTCTGGCGTCTCAGGAGAGTGCCAGCTGGTATGTGCTGGAGGGAGGGCAACGCCTTTGCCTGTTTCGCGCTGAAGCGTCGCACGGCCTGCGGCACAGCAATCTTCCCGGCAGCCAGTTCCCGCTCGATAATTCAGCCATCAGTAAGGTATTACGCCATTGGGGGCTCAATGAAAGCCTGCCGGAGGAAGACGCTGAACTTCCTTTCTACACGTCAGGCGCACGCGATCCCCACACCGCCGCGTTTGCGATGCCTGTCTTCGGCGTTCACGACAAGCTGGTAGCGGCGTTAGCCCTGACCGGCCCCATCTCACGGCTGACGGAAGATCGTCGTGAGCAGGAGATAGGCCAGTTGATGAAGGCGGCTGCAAGCCGTCTGTCGCAGAAAATGGGTGCCAGTAAGCCCTTCTGTCAGCAGTTCTTTGGTGAAACGAGCGACGCGGCGGAAGAAAATCTTTAAACACAGGAGCGGGACATTTGTCCCGCTCCTGTCATCACTAATGCGTGACCTGTTTTTCGTGTAGCTGAGCGTTGCGAGCCTGCCGTCCTATGATGAGTACCGCGATACCCCCGGCCACGCACAGCACGGCCAGCGGAAGCATAGCCAGCGTGTAGCTACCCGTCCGCTCATTGATAATGCCGTACGCGTTTACCATCACTGCCCCGCCTATCAGGTTTGCAATGGCACCGATCGCGGCCAGTCCCGCCGCCGCTGAGGTACTGCTCATCCAACCGGACGCCAGCGCCCAGAAAGGCCCTTTCATTGAATAAGCGCCTATCAGCATAATGCTGAGGATGACGATCGTGGCAGACAGCGAGACGCTCGCAAAGGCGGCAAACACGCCGGCGGCAATCATGAACAGCGTCAGCGCGGTATGCCAGCGGCGTTCGTTGGTACGATCGGAGTTCCGTCCCCATACAATCATGAGAACAGATGCCAGACCGTAAGGAATAGCGTTAAGCAGACCTGTCTCAAGATTATCGAGATGGAAGGATTTCAGCAGTTGAGGAGACCAGACGCTGATGGTGGTGCCCGCGGACGATGCTCCGGCGTAAATCAGCGCCATCAGCCAGATTTGGCGATGCTTCAGCAACTGCCACGTGGTCTGATGTCCGATATTCTTTTGCTGATTGCGCTCGGTTTCCAGCGTGGTTTCCAGCCATTGTTTCTGTTCGCTGCTAAGCCAGTTCGCCTGATGAGGGCGATCCCGGAGAATAAACCAGGCCGCAATACCCAGCAGCACCGCCGGCAAGCCTTCAATAATGAACAGCAGGTGCCAGCCGCGAAGACCCAGCCAGCCATCCAGTGACAGTATCAATCCGGAAAGCGGGGAACCGATGAAGTTAGCGAGCGGGATGGCGACCATAAAGGACGCAATAATGCGTGCGCGGTAGCGGGACGGGATCCACCAGGTCAGATACAGCACGACGCCCGGGAAGAAGCCCGCCTCTGCAGCACCGAGAAGAAAACGGACGATATAGAGCGATGTGGTGTTCTGCACCAGGGACATACACATGGAGACGATGCCCCAGCTGATCATAATGCGCGGGATCCACAGCCGGGCGCCGACTTTCTGCATGGCCAGGTTGCTGGGTACCTCAAACAAAAAATAGGCCACGAAGTAAAGGCTGCTGGCAAAGCCAAACGCGGCTTTGCTGAGGCCAAGGTCCTCATTCATCTGCAGCGAAGCCATGCCGATATTCCCGCGATCGATAATGGAGACCAGGTAACTGACAATCAGAAACGGGAGAATACGCCAGATCACCTTCCGCATCGTCTCTCTTTCTATGTCCTCGGTGGCGGTAGCGCCGTTACGTAAATGTTCTGTCATTGTGTCCTCGCAGGGTTTGTTCTTTGTTTTATTAGGTACAACTCAGTTTTATTAAACAAAACCACTATAGCGACGATGCGTTATTTTTATCCAGTTAATGGAAGGTTTAAATGATGTAAATAAGAGGTGACTCACAGATAGCGCGCTGCGGATACATCGCTTTTAGCTGCTAACCAGCCGCAAGCAGGACGCGCTGGCAGAGAAATAGTCACGCAGCGCAATTATTGCACCAACTTTTGCTTTCCATTCAACTAAGCTTCGACCAGGTGCCCCGCCGCGTTAGCGGGGCCATACTCCTTTTGGTCGAGCACGCATCATGCAGCTACTCAGTATTATTATTTTGCTTACCCTAACCGTGGTGATCCATTCGCTGTGGATGTTTGGCGTTTTAAAATTCATCAAATTAGAAGTCGATTCTGCGGTACGCATTGTTTTACGCAATGTCGGTATCGTGATCTCCATGATCTTCGCCCATCTCCTTGAGGCCGGGCTGTTTGCTGGGTTTTATTTTGTCATCGACGCGTTTAATGACTGGAACACCAGCTTTTACTTTTCGCTGGTGAGCTATGCGACGGTAGGGTACGGCGACGTCACGTTACCCCAGCACTGGCGGCTCATCGGTGGGGTGGAAGGGCTGGTGGGCGCGTTGATGGTGGGCTGGTCCGTGGCGGTTCTGGTGGCGGTGCTGCAGCGCTTGCGCGGTATGAGCGGCTAGACGACGGGTGTGCTAAAGTAACGATCTTTTTCTGTTACTGGCTTTTGTCAGTTTGTATGGTGTTGTGTATGTCTGCTGCTCATCTCGGTTTCCCGACGGAAACCGTTGTTGTCTTCGTGGTGATGGCCGTTGGGGCGATGTTTATCGACCTCTTTATGCACCGTCACGATAAACCGATCTCGCTGAAAAGCGCGGCGATGTGGTCCGTTTTCTGGGTCATGATGGCGATGGCCTTCGCCGGATTCCTGTACGTTCACCACGGCGCCGAGATGGCGAGCCTGTTCCTTACCGGCTATGCGCTGGAAGAGGTGCTCTCCGTCGATAACCTGTTCGTGATGATGGCAATCTTCGCCTGGTTCGGCGTGCCGGATAAGTACCGTCACCGCGTGCTCTACTGGGGCGTGTTGGGGGCGATTGTCTTCCGCGGCATCTTTGTGGCTATTGGCACCAGCCTGCTGAGTCTGGGGCCGTACGTTGAGGTGATCTTCGCGCTGGTCGTCGGCTGGACGGCGGTGATGATGCTCAGGCGCAATGAAGAGAGCGACGAAGTGGAAGATTACTCTGGCCATCTCGCCTATCGCCTGGTGAAGCGCTTCTATCCGGTCTGGCCGAAAATCAGCAGCAACGCCTTTATTCTGACCCAGAAAGAGGTGGATGCGGAGCTTGAAAAGCCGGAAAACCAGGACGTGATGGTCGGACGCGTGAAGAAGGCGAAGCGCTATGCGACGCCGCTGCTGCTTTGCGTAGCCGTCGTCGAGCTTTCTGACGTCATGTTCGCGTTTGACTCCGTGCCGGCCATTATTGCCGTGAGCCGCGAGCCGCTGATTATCTACAGCGCCATGATGTTCGCCATTCTCGGCCTGCGTACGCTTTACTTCGTGCTGGAAGCGCTGAAGCAGTATCTGGTGCACCTTGAGAAAGCCGTGGTTCTGCTGCTATTCTTCGTGGCGTTCAAGCTCGGTTTAAATGCCACCGATCACTTCTGGCATCACGGTTACAGCATTGGCGCCACGGCCAGTCTGTTTGTGGTACTCGGCGTGCTGGCCCTGGGGATTATTGCGAGCGTGATGTTCCCGGGAAAACGTGAGGCCTGATGCATCGTTTTTCTCCCTCTCCCTGTGGGAGAGGGACGGGGTGAGGGCACCAGACCGCACCTAACCCTTAATCGGTGAATTCCGACGCTTGCGCGGGTGGTGGAAGTGCCGCCAGTGTGGATCCTGCGCCGCCGCCAGCAACTCGTGGTCGCCGCGGGTGTCTCCCCAGGCGCGCAGGTGATAGGCGTTCAGATCGCCATACACTTTTTCCAGCCTTGCCACCTTCTGGGCGCAGCGGCAGTTATTGCCCGTGATGCGCCCCGTCAGCTTGCCGTCTTTCACTTCCAGCTGCGTGCCAATCAGCTTAATGCCCAGTTTGTCAGCCCACGGCTGGAGCACCAGCGCCGGGGACGCGGAACAGATGGTCACCTCCGCACCGGAATTTACCTCAGCCGCCACCGCCAGAACCCCTTCAGGGCGCATCAGCTTGTTCCAGTATTTTTCACAAAAGGCTTCCGCCTGCTGGCGCAGCCAGTGTTCATTCACGCCCGTCAGGAAGGTTTTAATCAGCACTTCCTTCAGCTCATCGCGCGTCAGCTTGCGACGCACGCAGTGGAGCGTGGGCAGCGCCATGCGCACCAGGCGGCCCGCGAAGTAGCGTTTACCGAAGGCAAAACGCAGGAAAGGAATAAAGCTATCGTGGTGCGTTAATGTCCCGTCAAAGTCAAAGACAGAGAGCACGCTGGATTTAGCCACCGTCTCATCGGCAATCATATTGGTCATAAATACGTCTTAGCTGAAATACACATTCTGCGGATCAGTTTACCTGCTTTAGCTGGACAGTCCTTATACCACCACTCTTTTTTTCTCGATCTTGCGATCTCAAGGTGAGTCCATTTTTGGCCTCGATAACAATTGGTGAAAAAACGAGCTGTCTATATTATCGCCACATCGCAAGATATTTAGGGGAACCATTGGCCCCCACAGGTAAGGAAAAACTCACTCACTACTTCTTTCTTGATATGACACTTAGATCGCTTATTTCAATCCTCACGTTAAGTTTTGCTTCGTTTTCTGCGTTCAGCTTTCAACTGCCAGCGTCGATGTTATCGATGAACAGCGAACTGGGAGCATCACCGGCGAAATCTGCGCTGGTGCATCAGGAAACGGGCCCGCTGCGCTCGCGTATTCTCGATCAATACCAGAAGTGGAAAGGCACCCAGTACCGGTGGGGCGGAACCACGCATCGCGGGGTGGATTGTTCCGCGCTGATGCAGCACCTGTTCACCGATGCGGCGCATCTTAATTTGCCGCGCACGACGAGTGAACAGATCCATCGCGGCGTGCAGGTGGCGCAATACCGCCTGAAAGCTGGCGATCTGGTCTTCTTCCAGACGGGTCCGAACCGGAAGCACGTTGGCGTTTATATTGGCGAAAACCAGTTTATTCATGCCTCAACCAGTCAGGGCGTAACGGTTTCAACCCTGACGGATGATTACTGGCAGGCACACTACATTACCGCCCGTCGTGTCGCGGGCAGCGCGGCCTGACAGCATCAGATGATGTCATCCACGACGCCACCGTCGACGCGCAGCGCCGCGCCCGATGTGGCGGAGGCCTGGGGCGAACAGACATAAATCACCATGTTGGCCACCTCTTCAACCGTGGCGGCACGCTGGATAACCGAGCTGGGGCGGTTGGCCATCACAAACTCTTTTGCCAGCTGTTCCAGCGATTTGCCGGTTTTTTCGATTTCATCTTTCATCATCTCTGCGAAACCGTCAGACATCGTCGGGCCCGGCAGGACGCTGTTAACCGTCACGCCGCTCCCCGCCACAAACTTCGCCAGACCGCGCGCCAGCGAGAGCTGCGCCGTTTTGGTCACGCCGTAGTGGATCATATCCGCCGGAATATTGCAGGCCGACTCGGAGGAGATAAACACCACGCGTCCCCAGCCTTTCTGCACCATACCCGGCAGCAGGGCGCGGGACAGACGCACGCCGGACATCACGTTGGTCTGCCAGTAACGCTCCCAGGTTTCGTCGTCGGTGGTATAGAAATCCTGCGGACCGTAAATCCCGGCGTTATTAACCAGAATATCGACGTTATTCGCTACCTTCAGAAGCGACTCGACCCCTTCCGCCGTGCTGAGATCGGCAATCGCGGCACGCACCTGTACGCCCGGCAACACCTGCTGGAGCTGCTGAATGCCTTTATTCACCGATTCCGTGCTCCGGCCATTGACGATCACTTCCGCACCGCTTTCTGCCAGACCTCTGGCAATGGCGAACCCGATCCCGCCGGTTGAGGCGGTCACCAGCGCCACTTTCCCCGCAAAGTCGATTTTCATCATCTGCTCCTTATCGTTTTAACGTTCGGACCTTAAAGCGTAGCAGGTGGGGATGACGGCTTCTGGCTAAAAAGGCGCAATAGCGTCTCAACCTGTTCATCAAGCGGGGCGAGGGAACGCTTAACTATCAGGTGAAGCGGCGTTGCCCTGCGCGCGCCATGGCTCAGCGGCAGGCGTTTCAGTACGCCCTGATCCAGCTGGGTCTGGATGCGTTCCTCTGGCAGCCAGCCGTAGCCGACCTGAGAGACGACGGCCTCTATGGCGGCATCGATGGTGGAGAAGGTCCACGACTCGCCGGCAGCACGCGCGGCGGGCTGGCTGTCCGCAATCTGGATGAGCGGCCACGGGCGAAGCATCTCATCATTTAGCGGCGCATCGAGGCGAAACAGGGGATGCTGATGATGGGCCACGGCAACAAAGTCGATATTCATCAGCCATTCGCCGAGCCCGGTAATGTCCTGGCGGCGGGTTAAGACCATCACATCGGCTTCGTCGTTAATGGCATCGGCGCGGGTATTTTCCAGCACCTCGGTCAGACGGACCCGGGTTTGCGGATACTGCTGCTGGAACTGACGAAGAATAGCGAACAGGCGGCGGCGCGGGAAAATGGAGTCCACTACCAGATCTAACCGCGTGCGCATCCCGTTTCGAAGGGTCGCTGCGCGCGTCTCGACGTACGAAAACGCTTTCAGCAGCGGTTTAACCTGGTTGAGAAGAAGCTCTCCTGCCGGCGTTAACACCGCCCGTCGTCCCTCCGGCACCAGAAGCGCCACGCCCAGCCGCTCCTGCAGCAGCGACAGGTTATAGCTCACCGAAGACTGGCTGCGGTGCGTTTCTTCCGCCGCTCTGGCAAAGCTGCCCGCCTCAACTACCTTTTCCAGTAAGGACCATTGTTCAAGCGTCGTCTTATGCATGATTTATCTAATATTTGGATGAATTTGATTAAAACATAGCGTTATTCATTCATTTTTTGAAGGGGTACAATCTTCTCATCAAAACAAAGGAGACATTTATGAACACCTTCGACAAACACGACTTAAGCGGCTTCGTTGGCAAACACCTTGTTTATACCTACGACAACGGCTGGAACTACGAGATTTACGTCAAAAATGAAAACACCCTCGACTATCGTATTCACAGCGGTCTGGTAGCCAACCGTTGGGTTAAAGATCAGCAGGCTTATATCGTGCGGGTAGGGGAGAGCATCTACAAAATTTCCTGGACTGAGCCAACCGGTACCGACGTTAGCCTGATCGTCAACCTGGGCGACAAACTGTTCCATGGCACCATCTTCTTCCCGCGCTGGGTTATGAATAACCCGGAAAAAACCGTCTGCTTCCAGAACGATCACATTCCGCTGATGAACAGCTATCGCGATGCGGGGCCGGCGTATCCAACGGAAGTGATTGATGAATTTGCCACGATCACCTTTGTTCGCGACTGCGGCGCCAATGATGAAAGCGTGATTGCCTGCGCGGCCAGCGAGTTACCGAAAAATTTTCCAGATAACCTAAAATAAGCGCGACAATTAACTAAAAAGAAAAGTTCCAGGTTATTTCTTCTTTTACAGAAATAACCGGGATTTTTTTTGTTTGTTTATGCTTGGTTTAAAAATTACATCTTGTAAAAATTGAGTTGGATCACGAAATAAATAATTCATAATTATCTAAAGCATTGTTTATAAATGAGATGTAATTGGTTTTGTTACCTCTGCAATACACATCTTAATTTTTCCCTAAGAAATGAACGATACCTTGATATGAGTTTATGGTTCGTTGAAATAAACGAAAAAGTAATTGGGTAATATCAAGCGCGTGCCATTCTTATTGCAAGGAAATTAATGATGAGTGATTTTTTGCCTTTTTCCCGCCCGTCGATGGGTCATGAGGAATTAGCGGCGTTGCAGGAGGTTTTAACCTCCGGCTGGATCACCACTGGGCCTAAGAATCAGGAACTTGAAGAGGCATTTTGTCAACTTACCGGGAATCGGCATGCGATTGCCGTCTGTTCAGCTACCGCGGGCATGCACGTCACGCTGATGGCGCTGGAGATTGGCCCGGGTGATGAAGTTATTACCCCTTCCCAGACCTGGGTATCCACGCTGAATATGATCGTATTGCTGGGCGCCACGCCGGTCATGATTGATGTGGACAAAGATACACTAATGGTGACGCCAGAAGCCGTTGAAGCCGCCATTACCCCGCGCACTAAAGCCATTATTCCCGTTCACTATGCCGGTGCGCCGTGTGAAATCGACGCTATCCATGCCATCGGTGAACGTCACGGTATTCCGGTTATTGAAGATGCGGCCCATGCCGCCGGAACGTATTACAAGAACCGTCATGTGGGCTGGAAAGGAACGGCGATTTTTTCCTTCCACGCCATTAAAAATATGACCTGCGCGGAAGGCGGCTTAGTCGTCACGGATAATGCCCGGCTGGCACAGCGGATCCGCAGTCTGAAATTCCATGGCCTCGGCGTAGACGCCTATGACCGCCAGACGCACGGCCGCGCGCCGCAGGCGGAAGTGATCGCGCCTGGGTATAAATACAACCTGGCGGACATCAACGCCGCGCTGGCGCTGGTGCAGTTGGGCAAGCTGAAAGAGGCCAACAGGCGCCGCCAGGAAATCGCCGAACGCTACCTTCTGGAGCTTGGCGACACGCCGTTCCAGCCGCTCACCGTTCCGTCATGGCCGCACGTGCACGCCTGGCACCTGTTCATTATTCGCGTTGACGAAGCGCGCTGCGGGATCTCACGCGACAGCCTGATGGCGGCGCTAAAAGAGAA
Organism: Enterobacter sp. UCD-UG_FMILLET; assembly: GCF_000762975.1. Classification (NCBI taxonomy): domain Bacteria; kingdom Pseudomonadati; phylum Pseudomonadota; class Gammaproteobacteria; order Enterobacterales; family Enterobacteriaceae; genus Enterobacter; species Enterobacter sp. UCD-UG_FMILLET. Next base: position 138,718 of record NZ_JRJC01000042.1, on the reverse strand, counting down.
AGGCATCGGTACCGGCCTCCACTTCCGCGCGGCGCACACCCAAAAATACTACCGCGAGCGTTTTCCTGATGTATCGCTTCCGAATTCTGAATGGAATAGCGCGCGTATTTGTTCTCTCCCTCTTTTCCCGGACATGACTCATGACGACACGACCCGCGTCATTACCGCACTCCATCAGCTTGCAGGACATTGATATGTTCAGTGCACCGCCTGTACAAAAAGTTTCCGTGGTAATCCCGGTTTATAACGAGCAGGAGAGCCTGCCCGAACTGATCCGCCGTACAACGGCCGCCTGCGACACGATGGGCAAGGCCTACGAAATTCTGCTGGTGGATGACGGCAGTAGCGATAATTCCGCGCTGATGCTGACCCAGGCCGCACAGGCCGAAGGCAGCCACATTGTGGCTGTGCTGCTCAACCGCAACTACGGCCAGCACTCGGCGATTATGGCGGGGTTTAGCCACGTCACGGGCGATCTGGTCATCACCCTGGACGCTGACCTGCAAAACCCGCCGGAAGAGATCCCGCGCCTGGTCGCCAAAGCCGATGAAGGCTATGACGTGGTCGGCACGGTACGTCAGAACCGTCAGGACAGCCTGTTCCGCAAGCTGGCCTCTCGCACCATCAACCGTCTTATCCAGCGCACGACCGGTAAAGCGATGGGCGATTACGGCTGCATGCTGCGCGCCTACCGCCGCCATATTGTCGACGCGATGCTGCACTGCCATGAGCGCAGCACCTTTATTCCGATCCTCGCCAACACCTTTGCCCGCAAGGCAACGGAAATTCCGGTTCTGCACGCCGAGCGCGAGCACGGGGAGTCGAAGTACAGCTTTATGCGTCTCATCAACCTGATGTACGACCTCATCACCTGCCTGACCACTACGCCGCTGCGCCTGCTGAGCGTGTTCGGCAGCATCATCGCCGTGGCCGGTTTTGCGCTGTCTGTCCTGCTGGTGGTGCTGCGACTGGTCTTTGGCCCCCAGTGGGCGGCGGAAGGGGTCTTCATGCTCTTTGCCGTGCTGTTTATGTTCATCGGCGCCCAGTTTGTCGGGATGGGCCTTCTCGGTGAATACATTGGCCGTATCTATAACGATGTTCGCGCGCGTCCGCGCTACTTTATTCAACGTGTTGTCCGTCAGGAACACAAAGCATCTCAAGAGGAAATTCACCCATGAAAGCTGTTGTATTTGCCTATCACGATATGGGGTGCACGGGCACGCTGGCCCTGCTGGAAGCGGGCTATGACATTGCGGCAATCTTTACCCATCCGGACGCGGCCGGAGAGAATAACTTTTTTGGCTCCGTGGCGCGTATCGCCGCCGAGCGCGGGATCCCGGTTTATGCTCCGGACGACGTCAACCACCCGCTGTGGGTGGAGCGCATCCGCGCGCTGGCGCCTGATGTAATTTTCTCGTTCTACTATCGCAACCTGCTTTCCGACGAGATCTTAGGTCTGGCCGCAAAAGGCGCCTTTAATCTTCACGGTTCTCTGCTGCCTGCCTACCGTGGCCGCGCCCCGCTGAACTGGGTGCTGGTGAACGGTGAAACGGAAACGGGCGTGACGCTGCACCGCATGGTGCGCCGTGCGGACGCGGGCGCTATCGTGGCGCAGCAGAAGGTCGCTATTGATGCGGACGAAACGGCGCTACAGCTGCATCAAAAGCTGAATGCGTCGGCACAGACGCTGCTGCGTGATGCGCTTCCAGTCATCCTCAACGGCACCTTCAGCGAGACCGCGCAGGACGAAAGTAAGGCAAGCAGCTTTGGCCGCCGCGCGCCGGAAGATGGTCGTCTGGACTGGAACAAGCCTGCCCGCCAGCTGCACAACCTGGTGCGTGCCGTGACCGACCCGTGGCCGGGCGCGTACAGCTTTGCGGGCGTAAGCAAATTTATCGTCTGGAAATCCCGCGTGCGTGACGATATTCCTGCTGCCAAACCGGGCACCGTCGTCTCTGTCTCTCCGCTGATTGTGAGCTGCGGCGAGCAGGCGCTGGAGATCGTCACCGGACAAACCGACAACGGCCTGTACGTGCAGGGCACGCAGCTGGCACAGTCTCTTGGCCTGGTGGCCGGGGCGCTGATTACCAGCGCGCCGGTGGTTGCCATCAAGCGCCGCACCCGCGTGCTGATCCTCGGCGTGAACGGCTTTATCGGTAACCACCTGACGGAACGTTTGCTTAAAGACGATAACTACGAAATCTACGGTCTGGATATAGGCGCGGATGCCATCAGCCGTTTCCTCGATAACCCGCGTTTCCACTTCGTGGAAGGGGATATCAGTATCCATTCCGAATGGATTGAATACCACATTAAAAAATGCGACGTGGTGCTGCCGCTGGTCGCCATTGCCACGCCAATCGAGTACACCCGTAACCCGCTGCGCGTGTTCGAGCTGGACTTCGAAGAGAACCTGAAGATCATCCGCGACTGCGTGAAATACGACAAGCGCATCATCTTCCCGTCCACGTCTGAAGTGTACGGCATGTGTACCGATAAGAACTTCGATGAAGACACCTCCAACCTGGTGGTCGGGCCGATCAACAAACAGCGCTGGATTTACTCCGTCTCCAAACAGCTGCTGGACCGCGTGATTTGGGCCTACGGTGAGAAAGAAGGCCTGCGCTTCACTCTGTTCCGTCCGTTCAACTGGATGGGCCCGCGTCTGGATAACCTGAACGCGGCGCGTATCGGCAGCTCCCGTGCGATCACCCAGCTGATCCTCAACCTGGTGGAAGGCTCGCCAATTAAGCTTATCGAAGGCGGGAAACAGAAACGCTGCTTTACGGACATCAGCGACGGTATTGAAGCGCTGTTCCGCATCATCGAAAACAAAGATAACCGCTGCAACGGCGAAATCATCAACATCGGTAACCCGGAAAACGAAGCGAGCATTCGCGAGCTGGCCGAGATGCTGCTGGCCAGCTTTGAGCGCCATCCGCTGCGCGACAAGTTCCCGCCGTTTGCCGGCTTCCGCGAAGTGGAAAGCAGCAGCTACTATGGTAAGGGCTACCAGGACGTTGAGCACCGTAAGCCAAGCATTCGCAACGCGAAGCGCTGCCTGAACTGGACGCCGACGGTCAAGATGGAGCAGACCATTGATGAAACGCTCGATTTCTTCCTGCGCACCGTGGAGCTGTCGGAACAGGCCTCATGAAAAAAGTCGGTTTACGCATTGATGTCGACACCTTCAGGGGAACGCGTGACGGCGTACCCAAACTGCTGGAACTGCTGAGCAAACACGATGTGCGTTCCAGCATTTTCTTCAGCGTGGGGCCTGACAACATGGGACGCCATTTATGGCGTCTGATTAAACCGGCATTTCTGTTCAAAATGCTGCGCTCGCGCGCAGCATCCCTCTACGGCTGGGATATTTTGCTGGCCGGCACCGCCTGGCCCGGCAGACGCATCGGCGCGGGTAATGAAGCCGTTATCCGCGAGGCGGCGCAGCATCATGAGGTCGGTCTGCACGCCTGGGACCACCATGCCTGGCAAGCCTGGGCGGGCGTCTGGGATATCCCGCGCCTGTCCCGTGAGGTCGAGCGTGGGATGCTGGAGCTGGAGGCCATTACCGGTCAGCCCGTGCGCTGCTCCGCCGTGGCGGGATGGCGTGCGGATCAGCGCGTCGTGAAGGCCAAAGAAGCCTTTGCGTTTCGCTACAACAGCGACTGTCGCGGAACCGGGCCCTTTTTGCCGCTGTTAGGCGAAAATCGCTACGGTACGGTGCAAATTCCGGTTACGCTTCCCACCTGGGATGAAGTGGTCGGGCGCGAGGTGAAGGCGGATGAGTTCAATCGCTACATTCTGGACCGCATTCATCGTGACGCCGGCACGCCGGTGTATACCATCCATGCCGAAGTGGAAGGGATTGCGTATCAGCATGATTTCGATGAACTGCTGACCATGGCCGCTCAGGAGGGCATTGAATTCTGCCCGCTGAGCGAGCTGCTGCCGGACGATCTCAGCACCCTGCCCGTGGGCAAAGTCGTACGTAATGAAATGGCTGGCCGGGAGGGCTGGCTTGGCTATCAACAAACCGTGAGTCCGGTCCCATGAAAATAGCCCGTTATGGCTTAGCGCTTCTCGCACTGTTTATCGTTTACTACCTCATTCCGGTCGATATCCGCCTGCTCTGGCAGCCTGATGAAACGCGCTATGCGGAAATCAGCCGCGAAATGCTGGCATCCGGAGACTGGGTAGTCCCGCATTTTCTGGGGCTGCGTTACTTTGAAAAGCCGATTGCCGGCTACTGGATCAACAGCATCGGGCAGATGCTGTTCGGGCACACGAACCTCGCCGTGCGTGCCGGGTCTATCTTCTCTACTGGCTTAGCCGCGCTGCTGGTCATCTGGATGGCCTGGCGTCTTTGGCGGGATAAACGTGTTGCCTTGTTCTCCGGCCTGATCTTCCTGACCCTGTTCCTGGTGTATGGCATCGGCACGTATGCGGTGCTGGATCCTATCATCACCCTGTGGCTGGTGGCGGCGATGTGCAGCTTCTGGCTGGCCTCACAGGCTCAAACCGTTGCCGGAAAAGCGGGCGGCTATGTGCTGCTTGGGCTGGCCTGCGGGATGGGGGTGATGACCAAAGGCTTCCTGGCGCTGGCGGTACCGGTGATTGGCGTGCTGCCGTGGGTGATCGCCCAGAAGCGCTGGAAAGAGGTGCTGATTTTTGGCTGGCTCGCGATCCTGAGCTGCGTGCTGATTGTTCTACCGTGGGGGCTGGCCATTGCGCACCGTGAGCCTGACTTCTGGCGTTATTTCTTCTGGGTGGAACATATTCAGCGTTTTGCCCAGAGCGACGCGCAGCACAAAGCCCCGTTCTGGTACTACATACCGTTCCTGATTGCGGGCAGCCTGCCGTGGCTGGCGCTTTTGCCCGGCGCGTTTCGTCTCGGCTGGAATGACAGACAAAACGCGGGTGGCGGGTTCTATCTGCTGGGGTGGGTGGTGATGCCGCTGCTGTTCTTCAGCATCGCCAAAGGCAAGCTGCCGACCTATATCCTGCCGTGCTTTGCCCCGCTGGCGATCCTGATGGCGCGCTATGCCTGCCTCGCGGCGGAAAAAGGTGCCAGAGCGTTACGCATTAACGGCGGGATTAACCTGGCGTTTGGCGTTATCGGCGTGGCGGCGGCGCTGGTGGTCTCGCCGTGGGGGCTGTCTAAACATCCGGTCTGGACGTCGGTCGAACTGTATAAAGTGTTCTGCGCGGTGGTGGCGTTCCTCATCTGGGCCGCGGTAGGCTGGTTTACGTTCCGACAGAGCCAGCAGCGCTGGTGGCTGGCGGCACTGTGCCCCGCGGGGCTGGCGCTGCTGATTGGTTTTGCCATTCCTAACCTGGTGGTGGATTCCAAACAGCCACAGTCGCTGGTTGATACCGTGCGCGAGCCGCTTCAGGAAAGCCGATTCGTGCTGGCCAATAACGTGGGCGTGGCCGCGGGCCTTGCGTGGGAGCTGAAGCGCAATGACATCACGCTGTTTGGTCAGAGCGGTGAGTTGCGCTACGGGCTGGATTATCCCGATGTGAAAGATCGTTTTGTCAGTGAGGACGACTTCGCGCAGTGGCTGGCAACGCATCGTCAGCAGGGACGCGTGTCGCTGGTCATGCTGCTCTCAAAACGCGACGATATTTCACGGGCGAATTTACCGCAGCCGGACAATCTCTATATCCAGGGGCGTCTGGCCCTGCTGGAGTATCTGCCGAAGTGATGACCTGGATCTGGCTAATACTGGCAAGCATGCTCAGCTGCGCGGGGCAGCTGTGTCAGAAACAGGCTACCCGCCCGGCGAAAGCCGGGCGGCGCGGGACGCACATCGCGCTGTGGCTTGGCCTGGCGCTGCTGGCGCTGGGCTGCGGGATGCTGGTCTGGCTGGTGGTGCTGCAACGTCTGCCTGTCGGCATCGCGTACCCTATGCTGAGCCTCAATTTTGTCTGGGTGACGCTGGCGGCGAAGTCGTTCTGGCGTGAGCACGTTGCTGCGCATCACTGGCTGGGGGTGGGGTTCATCATCATTGGGATTGTTATCCTGGGAGGGAGCCTGTGAAAGGCGCGTTCTGGGCCTTATGCAGCGTGCTGTTAGTCAGCGCGGCGCAGCTGTTGCTGCGCAATGCCATGCAGGCATTGCCACCGGTCAGTAATGTTCTGGCGTTTGTTTCCGCGCTGTGGCACTTCTCGTCCGGCACGGGCGCGCTGCTGCTGGGGTTGATGGGGTACGTAGCCTCGATGGGCTGCTGGTATCTGGCGCTGCATCGCATGGCGCTCAGCAAAGCGTATGCTCTGCTGAGCCTCAGCTATATTCTGGTGTGGGGCGCGGCGATTCTACTGCCCGGCTGGGGAGAACGCTTCTCCTGGCACGGGCTGGTGGGCGTCGGGTTTATTATTCTGGGTGTGCTGGTGATTTTTCTGCCCCGCACGTCCCAACGTGAATAATCGACTCGTGGGTCAGGGTATAAGGGGTTGCTGTGCAGACGGCAAGGCTCAGGGAGCCGACCTGTAGCTGGCTGACCGCGTGCGTCCGCGCCGTGCTGTCGATGCTGACAATCTGCCAGGCGCTGCCGCCACGCTGTTTTACAATCGCTTCTTTCCGCGTCCAGATACGCCAGAAGGCGGAAAGCCGTTCCTCGGGCGCTTCTCGCTCCAGCTCGTCATGCTCCGTCATGCTGAATACCGCATTAGCCAGCGCCTGCCAGTTCTTTCTCGGGCGAATCACTTCGATATCGCAGCCGACTTCACCTTCATCGCTCATCAGCAGGGCGATATCGTCACCGCTGTGGCTCAGGTTGAACCACAGCGGATGACCCTTCGCAAAGGCCGGTTTCCCCTGCTCGCCGTAAATGATGTCGGGGAGCGGGTGAGGGGATAACGTTCTGGCGAGCAGCGTCCTCCCGGCCAGCCAGGAGGCCTGTCGGGCACCCTGAGGCGCCCTGTCTGCGAGCGCTGACGCCAGCGGGTCCGCGCAAAGGGTGGAGATTTTTCCCAGTACAAACTGGTACATAGTTACGCCCAGCGTTTAATGATGATCGAGGTGTTGATGCCGCCAAACGCGAAGTTGTTGCTCTGCAAATACTCGCAGTCAATCTGGCGGGCTTCTCCCATAATATAATCCAAAGCACCGCATTGCTCATCCGGCTGCGTTAAATTGAGCGTCGGGGCAAACCAGCCTTCACGCATCATCTGCAGGCTCATCCACGCTTCCAGCGCGCCGCAGGCACCCAGCGTATGGCCAAAATAGCTCTTCAGCGAGGAAACCGGCACGCTGTCACCGTAGATAGCGGCGGTGGCCAGGCTTTCGGCGATATCACCGCGATCGGTGGCGGTACCGTGCGCGGAGATATACCCCATATCCCGGGCGTTTAATCCCGCCATGGCCAGCGACTGCTCCATGCAAATCTGCATGGTTTCACGCTGAGGCTGAGTGATATGGGCCGCGTCGCAGTTGGTGGCAAAGCCCACGATTTCGCCGTAGATCGTGGCCCCGCGCGCTCTGGCGTGCTCCAGCTCTTCCAGAATCAGGGTGCCTGCGCCTTCTCCAATCACCAGACCATCGCGCTGCGTATCAAATGGCGACGGGGTATGTTTAGGCGCGTCATTGCGCTGGCTGGTGGCGAAGAGCGTATCAAATACCGCCGCTTCAGACGGACACAGCTCCTCAGCGCCCCCCGCGACCATGACGGTCTGATACCCGTGGCGAATGGCCTCCCAGGCGTAGCCAATCGCCTGGCTGCCGGAGGTACAGGCGCTTGAGGTCGGGATGACGCGGCCGCGTAGTCCAAAGAACAGGCCGGTATTCACCGCCGTGGTGTGCGGCATCATCTGGACGTAGGTTGTCCCAGTGATGTTATTGGTGTGCTTTTCGGTGAGCATGGTCGCGAATTCGCTGACGGGCCCGGTACTGCCAGTCGAAGAACCGTAGGCGATACCGGTTTGACCGTTGGTGAGCACCGCTTCGCCAATCAGGCCCGCCTGCTCCAGCGCCAGCTCGGTGGCGCGGGTCGACATCAACGATACCCGGCCCATGGCGCGAATACGCTTGCGGGTATAGTGTTCCGGCAGCGTGAAATCATCGATCGGTGCGCCCAGAAGGGTATGCAGGCCATCATACACCTGCCATTCCGGCATTTTACGCACCGCGTTTTCATACGCCAGCAGCCTGCTGGAAACGGATTGCCAGCTTTCGCCAAAGGCGGTCACGCCGCCCATGCCCGTAATCACCACGCGACGCGTCATAGCATGCCTCCGTTAATGGAAATGACCTGGCGGGTAACGTAGCCCGCAATATCTGACATCAGATAGCTTGCCAGCCCGGCGACCTCCTCAGCCTGGCCCATACGTTTCATTGGGATGATGGACATGGCTTCCTTCAGCGCGGCTTCTTCCATCTCAATCATGCCGGTATCAATCAGCCCCGGGGCAATGCAGTTGACGGTGATTTTGCGTTTTGCCAGCTCAATCGCCAGCGCTTTGGTGGCGCCGATAATGCCCGCTTTGGCCGCGCTGTAGTTCACCTGTCCGCGGTTGCCCATCACGCCGGACACGGACGATAAGGTGATAATGCGCCCCCCTTTACGGGTGCCAATCATCGGCATAATGCAGGGGTGAATGACGTTATAAAAACTGTCGAGATTGGTGTGGATCACGCTGTCCCAGTCGTCTTCGCTCAGCGCCGGAAAGGCGCCGTCGCGGGTAATTCCGGCGTTGCTGACCACGCCATACCATGCGCCATGGGCTTCAATCTCCTGCTCCAGCACCTCGCGGCACTGTTCGCGGTTGCCCACATCAAAGGCGAGTAAACGACCGTTGCCACCCGCCTGCGTGATGGCGTCCAGCGTCTCCTGCGCGCCTGCGGCATCACGATGGTAATGCACGCCTACGGTAAACCCGTCGGCGGCAAGCTGGCGGGCGATGGCGCGCCCTATGCCTTTGCTGGCCCCTGTGACCAGTACGGAACGACTCATGCGTTAGATCCCTGATTAAAAAGCGATGTTAATTCTTCTGCGCTCGGCTGGAAGGTATTGACCCGGCCCGTGGCCAGCGTCTCTTCATTAGCGGAAATCGCGCATTCAAAGCTGCCGAAGCGTTCGTCCTGCATCAGCAGCTTAACGGTAATATCCAGCGTCAGGCCCGCGGCGAAACGCCCGCTGGCGCAGATCAGCTCGCGCGCGCCGAGCACCATGCCCAGCGCGATATGATCCTGCCCCTGCTGCTGGCGATGCCAGCCTGACCAGACGCCGACGGTTTGCGCCATCAGCTCGAGCGCGTACCAGCCCGGCAGGTCGCCATCGGCATTGAGAAACGGCGCCAGCACGCTTTGCCCGTTGACGGCCACGCGGCAGACCGCCGTGTCGTCCGTCACGTTCTCAACGGACCCCAGCAGCATCATCGGCGCCTCGTGCGGTAAATAGGCTTCTGGTGATAAGTAGCTCATGATGCTCTCCCCAGCAGAATGCTGGCGTTGTTACCGCCAAACGCGAACGAGTTAGACAAAATGACCGGCTTTTTCAGAGCGGTGCGCTGGTGCAGCAGGCCGCACGACGCCAGCGTGTCGTCCGGTGCGTAGCGGGCGAAGTCCTGCGGCGGCAACGGCAGATCGCGCGTCAGAATCAGCCAGCTCAGGGCCGCTTCGGTAATACCGGCGGCGCCCAGCGTATGGCCGGTAAGGTGCTTGGTGGAGCTACACGGCACGCTTTCCCCGAAGAGATCGTGAACTACCTGCGATTCAATCTGATCGTTGAGCGGCGTGGCCGTGCCGTGCAGGTTGATGTAGCCGATATCTTGCGGCTGCATACCCGCTTCGTTAAGCGCCTGAGTAATAGCCCTTATCGCCCCTTCGCCCTGCGGATGCGGAGCGGAAATATGGTATGCATCGCTGGATTCGCCCGTCCCGAGCAGCGCCACGTCGGCGGGCTCCCTGCTCAATACCATCAGCGCGGCGGCTTCACCGATGGTGATCCCCCGGCGGTCGCGACCAAACGGCTCGCAGAGCGTGGGGGAGAAGGATTCAAGGCTGTTAAAACCGTTGACGGGCATCCGGCTCAGGGTATCGGCCCCGCCGACAATGGCGATGTCCACCAGCCCGGCTTCAATCAGACGTTTGCCGCCGATCATCGCCCGCGCGCTGGAGGAGCAGGCCGTGGAGATCGTGTAGGCCGGGCCTTCGAGCTGAAGCCAGTTGGCGAGGAAGCGGGACGGATCGCCAAGCTCCTGCTGCGGATACTGCCAGCGCGTGCTGGCCTCGCCGTCGGTCATGCGCCTGACGTGCTCATCGCCCTCATCCAGCCCGGAGGTGCTGGTCCCCAGCACCACGGCCACGCGGTCGCGACCGACGCGGGCGATGGCCTCGTTAACGGCGGGCTGAATCTGCGCCAGCGCGGCCAGCAGCAGCTGGTTATTGCGGGTGCGGTGTGCGGAGAAGGCGTCCGGGACGGGCGGCAGCTCGCCTTCCACGCCGCCCAGAACGGCTTCGGGTAAATTCTGCAGCCAGCCGGTCCGGGCGTGCATACCCGGCGCGACGCCTGCCACCAGATTCGCGGCAATCTCGTCAGGCGAGTTGCCCAGCGCGTTGACCATGCCAACAGCGGAAATATAGATCATCTCAGTCACCCAGATATTGAATGGTGATGTGGTATTTGAATACGTGTTGCTCGATGCTGATCGGCTCGCGCTTGCCTTTGCGCTGCAGGTAGACAATCTCCGTCACCAGCTTGCCGCTGGCGTTACGTAGCTCGCGTCGATCGCCATTGTCCGTTAGCGTCCAGCCCTTCGGCAACTGCGGCTGCCAGGCGCTAATCGGCCAGTGGCTGAGCATCACGTCGGCCAGCACCTGGCTGGCGGGCGGCAGCTGCGGCACGACGATCGACTGTTCGGTATGAATACCGGTCTCATCGTACGTTGCCAGGAACAGACGAATGCCCACGGAAGAGAGCCCGGCCAGCGTCACCTTATGCGCATCCGCGTTGAGCATCACCAGCAAAGACTGCGTTTGTCCGTTAAAGCTGCCGGTCAGCAGCTGCTGGGAGCTTACCGCCGGGCTGATGCCGGGCGGCGGCAGCGTAACTTTGGTGCCCGGCTGGAGCCAGGCCTGAGGCCGCGTCTCTTTGGTATCGGTCGAATGGCTGCAGCCTGCCAGCAACAGCGCCGCGGTTAGCGCGACGGCTCGGTAAAAAGCGTTCATTTACGTTTTCTCTCTTTCTTATCCGGCATCGCCAGCGGCGCCAGCAGGAAGGCGGTAAAAATACCGCTTACCAGCACGATACCAAAGCTGCTGATGGCCTGGGTGGCGCTGAAGACGAGCATGCCCAGCGTGAGCAGCGTGGTCATCATGGCCAGCGTAATCGCCAGCATGGAGGTCAGCGGCGTACCGCGCGGGTTGCTGAAAAACAGCGTGTAGTTAATGCCAATGCCGAGCACCAGTACCAGCGCCAGCAGTGAGAACAGATTCACCGGGTGGCCCGTTGCGGCCAGTACCGCCAGCCCGCAGCTCAGCGACAGTACGGACGGCACCAGGCTTATCAGCCCTTTACGCCAGCCGAGGCGCAGCATCGCCCCGCAGGCAATCACTGCCAGCGCGGCAAACAGTAGCCCCGTCAGCAGCGTGCGGTAGAGAGCAAACAGGCTGTCAAAGCTGGCTTTGCGATCGACCCAGACGACGCCGTCATGGCGCGCGGCCAGTTCACCGAGGTAAGCGCTGTTTTTCGCGCCGTCCACCGGCACGAGCACGCCGCTTTCCCCGTCGGGCAGGGTCAGCCAGAGCAGGCGCCAGCCTTCGCTGGCCGGGCTTTTAAGCCACGCGTCCACGCTGACCGGCATGGCGTCGAGATTCGGCGATACGGCGTTGAGCCCGGCGCTTTTCAGCACGTTCGTTACCGCAGGAGCAGCCTCGCGCAGCAGCGTAAGATCGCTTTTCTGGCGGGCCAGCGAGTTCAGCGGCAGCGTACGCCAGCGGGCGATCTCTCCGGCTTTCTGCGCCTGTGCCAGCGCCGGGGTAAAGGCTTCCAGCCGCTCCAGCGTTTGCTGAGGCGAGGCGCCATGAACCACAAACCATTTCTGATCGACGCTCTGTCCGGTCAGGGCGGTAATGGTTTTCTCCTGCGCCAGAATATCTTTCGGCAGGGCCTGCAGCTGGGCGATGTCGTCGTCCACCCTCAGGGTGCTCATCCCCACGGCGGAGAGCAGCGCCAGCGCGACGGGCAAACCAACGGACAGTTTTTTATTGCGTCGCCAGGCGGCCAGCCAGCGCAGCATGATAACCATCAGCGGAACCGGGCGCACCGGTAAACCCCGGCACAGCCACGGATGCCAGAAAATCACCGTCAGGCAGGAGGCGCTCAGCCCCACTGCGGCGAACACCGCCATCTGGCGGATCCCGGGGAAGGGGGCCAGCATCATAATCAGGTAGGCGGCGACGGTCGTCAGCAGCGCCAGCAGCAGCGCATTGCGTACTTTCGCCAGGCTTTGCCAGGGGGAATGCTCCGCGCCGTGCACCATCCGTTCGGTCAGGTAGTAGAGCGTGTAGTCGGCTGAAATACCGATGATGCTCATGCTCATCACCAGCGTCATCAGATGCAGCTCGCCAAAGAGCAGCAGCGTCACCACCGTGCCCGCCAGCGCGCCGATGGCAATCGAGAGCACGCTCAGCAGCAGCGGACGCAAAGAGCGGAACACCGCCACGATGAGCAGGAACACGCCAAGCAGGGTGGCGATGCCCAGCGTCGAAACGTCGCGTTTGGCCTGCTGGCTGGCGTAATCGCTGTAGAACACGGTCCCGCGCGAAAGCAGCTGCGCCTGCGGGTAACGCGCTTTTAGCCTCTCCTGCAGCGCGTTAAGCGTCGTCACGAGCCGGTGGGTCTGCTGCATATCAAATGACGAGCCCGCCAGCTCGCCGTGCAGCAGATACCAGTAGTTTCCCGTCTCATCCTGTGTGACCAGCCAGCCGTCCATCAGCCGCAGCTTCTGGCCGTTTTGCGCCAGAGCGAGCTGGGAGCCGCGCATCAGCATCAGGGGATCGTTTTGCAACTCTTTGCCGCTGACGCCGGAAAAGGCCGAATAGAGCTGAGATAAAATCCACTGCGCCTGCGCTTCTCCGCCGTTTTGCAGGCGGGCGCGGGTGGAGGGATCGATCAGGCCATTTCGGTGCTGCCAGAAGAACTTTCCCCAGGCCTTTTGCCCGGCGGCGTCCATCGGGCCTTTAACCTCGCTGAGCGAATCGCTGCTTTGCAGCAGCGCCAGCCACTGCTGCGCCACGCGCGGATCGGGCTCTTTGCCGGGGCTGACCAGCCAGACCAGCTGGCGGTCGAGACGCTGCATAAAACCGTCGTTGAGCGCCGGCGGGATCGCCCCCAGCGTCTGCTTCGGCAGCATGGCCAGCACGCTGCTATTCAGACGCGCGCCGGGCAGCAGCGACAGCAGCACGCCCAGCAGAATCAGGCATAGCGTGGCCCACAGCAGCGCCGGGCGCAGGGATTTACGGTGCGGCAAAGCGTTGGCGTTCGTCATCGGTCAGGCTGGCGGGCGTCAGTTGGTGGCGTGAAAGGGCGATATCGGTACGGTCGCCCTGTTTGTCGTTGAGACGAATCGTCTCCAGATAGGTCGCGCCGCCCAGATCGAGGGTGGCGAAGATTTTGTCCAGCGGTGTCGTTTTTGGCGTAAGCACCAGCGACCAGCGGCCCGCGCCCAGGTCTTTAAAATCGATGCGGAAGTTCTCTTCAAGCACCCTGCGGTCGGCCTGGAACAGGGCCCGCAGAAGATGGTTGAACTGGAACATCTGCGGATTATTGTCGGCGGTGACGGTCTGCGGCGGCTGGCCGTTAATCGCCTGCACCATCCGCTTGTCATCGAGCAGGAGCGTCATCGGGAACGGCGCTTTTTGATCCCACAGCAGGCCGCTGTCGCGGGCGATCAGCATCTCGCCCTGCGAGCGCAGCGGCTGCGGCATATCTTTTATGGTGCGAACCTGTTCGAAGTGCGCGCGCACGACGGGCTGCCCGGTGAAACGCTGCTGCAGTTCATCCAGCGTCACGGCGCTGACCAGCGGGCTGACGATCAGCGCCAGCAAAGGCCACCATTTCATGGCGTCACTCCCATTTGTTCAAACAGTATTGCCGGGCTCACAAAGCACATTTCGCGGGTGGCTTCTTCCACCGCCACCTGGATGGTGTAACCGGTGGTGGTGCGTTTGCCGGTCTGCGCATCGAAAATTTGATAGGCAATGCGCAGGCGGTTTTCATACTCTTCAACGTGCGCGCGGACGCGAATACGCTGCTCAAAGGTCACCGCATCGCGGTATTTCACCCGGGTATCGACGACGGGCCAGACGTAGCCGGAGGCCTTCATCTGGCGATAGCCATAGTCAAACTGATTGAGCAGCGCCTCGCGGGCGATCTCAAAGTAGCGGAAATAGTTACCGTGCCAGACCACGCCCATCATATCGACGTCGTGGAACGGAACGGTGATCTCAACTTCAGTCGTAAAGCGGGGATCGGTCAGCACCCTTTACTCCTTCTCTCTGGACTCTGGCAGATGCCAGAAATCGAAAAAATTAAACCAGTCGAGCGGCGACAGGAGGGCGTAATGCTCCAGCCGCTGCGCGTAGCGATCGACGGTCTCCTGCAGCGCCTGCTGGCGTTCGCCGCGCGGGAGGCGCAGCGGGTCGGCAAACGGTTCGCTGTGCAGGACGAGCTTACCCTGCTGGCGCAGGGCAAAAATCAGCACCACCGGGCAGCGCAGGATGGAGGCCAGAATAAACGGCCCCTGTGGGAACGGCGCTGGCTGGCCCATGAACGGACTCCAGATCACCCGCCACTCGCCGCCACGCTGCGGATTCACCGCGATGCGGTCGCCCACAATCGCGACCCATTCTCCCCGCTCAAGCTTCTCTTTGATGGCAATCGCGGTGTCCGGGCCGATGTCGGTAACCGACATCAAATTCACGCCCGCCTGGGGTGCCATTTCGCTCATGATTTGCTTAAAGCGCTGGGCGTTCTCGCTGAAGACCAGGGCGGTGATAGTTTTGCTGCCGTCCAGCTGGGCCAGCGCCCGGCAGGCTTCTACGTCGCCAAGATGCGAGGCCAGCAGCAGCTTGCCCTGCGGCGCCGCGATATTAAGCGTTTCGCTCGCGCCGGGGGCAAAGACCACGTCGCGCTCAAACTTCAGCTCACCGCGCCAGCTGGCGACTTTATCCAGCATCGCGTTGCCGAAGCGCATGAAATGGAAAAAGCTGTTGAGCCGCGGGGGAACGGGCATGTTTCGCTGACGCAGTTCTTGCTTCACTCTCTCAATCCACTGCCGCGAGGCCTGCCGCGCCGGACGCGCAATAAGCCAGTACACGCCGATCACCGGCCACAGCAGCACGGTAAAAGCCCGCCGACCCATCAGCTTCCAGACGCGCAGCATCAGGCGCATGCCCCACAGGCCTTTGACCTCGTCCTGCTGTGCCCAGTGCTGGCGGCGTCGACGGAAAAGCAGGCCGGGCATGCGGGGCAGCATGCCGAAGAACAGCCGGGTATGCATCAGGGAGATCCGCACGTTATCTTTTAACGCGTCGAAGTGGGACAACCCGTCCTGCGGGTAGGTGACGCGGGTGGGCAGAAAGATGCTGGTGTTGCCCTGCCAGTAGAGACGGACCATCACTTCGGTGTCAAAGTCCATCCGTTTGCCGAGCGTTTCACGCGCTGCCAGCCGCAGCGTGGGCGAGACCGGATAGACCCGAAAGCCGCACATGCTGTCTTTAAGCTGCAGGGATAAGGTCTCAATCCACACCCAGACGTGGGTTACCCAGCGCCCGTAGAGCCGCGAGCGTGGAATGGAATCATCGTAAATGGGCTGGCCGGAAATCAGCGCGTCCGGGTGGCGCTCCGCCAGCGCCAGCAGTTTGGGGATATCTTCGATGGCGTGTTGACCGTCCGCGTCCACCTGCACGGCGTGGGTATAGCCCGCGCGCGCGCACTCCTCCAGCCCCCTGATGACCGCGGCGCCTTTCCCGGCGTTTTGCGCCAGACGGACCAGCGTCATCTGCGGCTGCTCCGCCGCCAGGCGTTCGAGCTCCTGTCGGGTGCTCGCTTCGCTGCCGTCATCCACCACCAGGCACGGCAGGCCGAACGGTGCGAGACGCGACAGCACGCTGGCGATCATGGCGCCGTGGTTGTAGCACGGGATCAGCACGCAGGGGTGGAAGGTTACTGACATAGCCGAATTTTCCCGCTGCTGGCGGTATGGCGTTCAGCCCCTGCGTGACGCTGGTAGCTGAAGGTCAGCATCTGACGTTCGGCATGCCACTCAAGCACCAGCGTGACCGTGGTTTCCGGCAGCAGAGGCGCCTGGAACTTCACGTTTTGAATGCTGTGAAAGCGGTAGCCCGGAGCCAGTAAGGTCGTTGCGTAGTGCATCACCCAGTCAAGCTGCGCAACCCCGGGCAGCAGCGGCTGTACGGCAAAATGGCCCTGAAACCAGAACAGCGCCGCGTCGAGATGCAAAATAATTTCCAGCTTCTCCGGCTGTGTCTGGTGGCGCTCAATTTCAGGAATTTTCATGAAATAACTCCTCTAACTGCGCATAGACACGCTTGTTCATACTGTTTACCGGCATTTCATCTACAATGCGCCAGTATCGCGGAACGGCGACCGGCTCAAGCCACGGCAGCAGGGCGCGACGCCAGGCGAACTCCTGCGCTTTTTTATCCTGCATATACCCGCGCTGGCGAACCGCTTCGTCCAGAACCAGCAGGACGCCAATCCCCTGACGGCCCCCGCGCGTGACCGGCAGTGCAGCCGCTTCGCAAATGCCGTCGAGTTCCAGCAGGCGACGTTCAATCTCGTTAAGCGAGATGCGCTTTTCTTCAATTTTGACCACCCGCCCGCGGCGACCGGCGATGCTGAACAGCCCCTCGCTGTCGAAGTGCAGGATATCGTCCAGCTGGAGCCCTTCAGCCTCGTGGATCAGCGGCGACGTGACGCGACAGGCTTCATCTTCCTGATGGAAAATAACGCCGGGGAAGGGTTGCCATGGGACGTTATCCTGCTGGCGATGGCGCCAGGCGAGGATCCCGGTTTCGGTGCTGCCATAAATTTCATCCGGCCAGATGTTAAGCCAGCCAGCGGTGGTTGAGACGTCGCACCAGGGCAGCATGCCCCCTGCTGAAATCAGCATTCTGACGGGCGGCGCGGGCAGTTCCGTATCCAGGCGCTTCAGGAACGCCGGGCTGCTGATGAACAGGTAATGTCTGTCATGAGGAAGGGCGGCCAGCTGTTCAGCGTAGTAGAGCATCGCGGCATGCAGCGGCAGGCCCAGCGCCATCGGCAAGACGATGCGGAATGTCAGGCCGTACAGGTGTTGCGGTACGACCGAAGCGACAACGCTACAGCCGGTCAGACGCTCGCCGAAGCGGTCAGCCAGCAGACGGGCTTCGCGATCCAGGCTGACAATGTGCTTAATCACCCGGCGCGGGGTACCCGTGGAGCCGGAGGTGAACAGCTCAACGAAGCGGCTTTCGTCAATGTCCGGCAGGGGCGCCCAGCGGCGAGCGGTCTGATGGCTGGAGGCCACCACAATCAGCTTGCCATGGAAATCGAGAGTCCTGTCGCTCAGGACGCCGCTAAACAACGACTGCTGTTCTTCAAGCTGCGAAACGCGGCTATGACCGGGAATGACCGGCGTTTTACTGGCATGCAGCGAGGCCAGAAGCGCAACGATAAACAGGTAGCTGTTTTCAAAGCACAGCGCCCAGCGCTCGCCTTCCTGCTGACGCAGGGTGTCGACCAGTAAGGTCACGTCGTGGCGCAGCTGGCCCAGCGTCCAGGTACGATCGTCAAGCCAGGCAACGGGCATGTCGTCAGGGCGGGGCGCGTTTAACCACTGG
Organism: Enterobacter sp. UCD-UG_FMILLET; assembly: GCF_000762975.1. NCBI lineage: Bacteria > Pseudomonadati > Pseudomonadota > Gammaproteobacteria > Enterobacterales > Enterobacteriaceae > Enterobacter > Enterobacter sp. UCD-UG_FMILLET. The sequence continues at coordinate 120,870 of NZ_JRJC01000042.1, read as the reverse complement.
CCCAGCGGAAGGGGGTTAGTCATTGTGCATCTCTTTTTTTATCACCCGCTGGCGCACCAGCCACTCGGCCGCCATCAGCGTTCCCATCAGGATATAAGCCACCATACCGTTCCACAGCGTCCACAGATGCATATCGCCGTGGAGCACGGTGAACAGCGCCATCGCGCCGTTTCCGATGAAAAAGCCGCACCAGACGAGGGTCACCTTGCGGGTATAGCGCACGCCCTCCGGGGGCAAATCTGGCTCGCGCAGGCGCGCCAGCCGTTCGACCAGCGGCATCGCGGTCCATAGTGAACCGCCGAACACGGCCAGCATCACAAGGTTGACGACCACCGGGTAGAACAGCAGCCACTGGTGGGTTTTCAGCAGGTAGCTTGCCGCGCAGAGCGCAATGCCCGCGAGCGCCACGCACTGCACCACATACCGCATCGGGCCGGTGTTCCGCCGCGCCTGGCGCAGGCGCAGCAGCAATACCAGCGCCATCACCGGCAACAGCCACTGCAGGCTGTTGTGCGTTAGCCCAAATCCAATCAGGAAGGGCCACGCCAGCAGCATCAGCCCCGTCAGCAGTGGGATGACCGGGAACGTCCGTCCACCACGCACGACGTTTTACTCTTCGCGCAGAAGCTGTTCGACGGCGTCTACCACATCCTGAACGGTACGAACCGATTTGAAGGTTTCCGGCTTGATTTTCTTACCGGTTTTCTTCTGCAGATGAACGATCATGTCCACCGCATCAATGCTGTCCAGCTCCAGGTCTTCATAAAGACGGGCTTCGGGCGTAATGTCCTGCGGGTCGATTTCAAAGAGCCTGGTCAGAAGGCCGCAGACTTCCTGATAAATGGTTTCTTGTTCAGTCATCGTTCACATCTCAGGCGCGTTGAGCGTTGATAAAGGACGCCAGCGTGGCGACGGAAAAGAAGTGCTGGCGCATCTCTTCGCTTTCGGCAGAAAGCACCACGCCATACTGGTTTTTTACCGCCAGACCCAGTTCCAGCGCGTCAATAGAGTCCAGACCCAGCCCATCGCCAAACAGCGCGGCATCGGTATCAATATCCTCTGCGGTAAGCTCGTCCAGATTCAGCGTGGTGATTATGAGATTCTTAATTTCAAGATAAAGCGCTTGCATCATTAATTCCTGACAAAGATTGAAGGCCTGATGTTAATCGATGCTGCAGATGCCGGTTTAACTGCCTTGCCGCCAGCGCCGGTTCTTGTTCATTTGCATCGTAAAATTCGTCGATGTTCACGCGGTCGCGGACATCCACGGTGAAAACAGGTTTTTCTGGCGGTACATCATACCAGCGGCTTTTTTTATCCAGCAGGTGTTCGCTACAGTGGATCAGCACCACCCGCAGATCGCTGTTACAGCGCACGGCGATATTTGCCGCGCCGCGCTGGAGGGAGATAGCCTCGCCAAACCGGGTACGCGTGCCTTCCGGGAAGATTAACAGCGTGTCGCCCTGAGCCAGACGCTGCTGGCTGGCCGCGAGCAGGGGCTCGGCTTCGCTGTTAATCAGGTAATCCGCCGCGCGGATAACGCCGCTGACAAAGGGATTGCGCAGCAGCGCGCTTTTCACCAGGCAGTCGGTTTCGGGCATCACCGACGCCAGAATCACGTAGTCAATTAACGTGGGGTGGTTAGCCACCACCAGACAACCTCGATCGCTGCGCAGCGCGTCAAGATTGTGAATGCGATAGTCCAGTACGCCGAGGCCGCGCGCCACGGTCAGGAAGAAGCGGAAGCTGGCCGCAATGCTGCGACGCGCCAGACGGCGACGGTTAGCGCGGTCGCGCTGGACGATCAGCAGCAGGTTGAACCAGACCAGCGACAGCAGCAGCCCGCCCACGCCAAACAGCGCGAAGCAGAAGCCGGTCATCACCAGGCGCCATAGCCAGTTAATTCGGGCAGCCAGGCGGTTCATGCGCGCGTCCATTGCCACAGCAACCGTTCGCCGGGCACCACAAACTGACGTTCCTCGCCGAGATAGCGCTGCAGGAACATCAGGCTTTGCGGCAGGGCGGGTTCTTCACCCGTGCTGCCGCTGCGGGTTTCACACTGCAATTCCTGGCCGGATTCAATCACCAGCGCCAGCGCGTAGGGCCAGGTAGGCATCTGCGGCGGTAACGCCGGATGGTAGAATTCCGGCAGCGCGCCGTCAAAATCGACCAGCAGGACGCGGGAATAGCCCGCCTGCAGCAGGCTCAGCACTTCACATAAGGCCTGCTGGAAGGTGTCCAGTCCGGCAGAAATGGATGACGAGACGATTGCCTGGCGTGCGGTGATCGTGAGATTACCCACCGCGGAATTGTGCACGGACATCGCGAAGTCGGTGGGGGAAACGGACTGTCCGGTCGCCAGAGCATGCAGAATACGGTAGTTGCGCTCCAGCTCGCCGTGGCGGCTGGAATAGACGACGGCATCAACGGCGTGGTTTTGCAGCATGGCAAGACCAATATCCACCGCCAGCTTACTGCCTGAATTGAGGCGGCGCGCGGTCATCATGGGTAAAGCGGTCAGGCGGGGAAGCGGGGCCGCTGGGTCAACGGCCGGCTGCAGGCGCGACCACGCCTGCCACTCTGTGGCATCGCTGAGTCCTGGCGCTCTTGCCTGCCAGTCGATAATGTTCAGTGAAAATTTCATCTACGCGCGTCCGCGAAAAAAACCGTATTCAAAGGGCAGGCTGGGCCACCCGGCAGCTACGCTGCTCTATTGTTCACGTTTGGTGCATATCAGCAGGGTATGACCGACCCCAAGGTTGTCCAGCCGCTGTTCAACGCTGAAACCTGCGCTCTCCAGGTAGCGATAGAACTTCTCTACGCTGTAAAACCGGCTATTGCCATTCGCCATACAGGTGAAATAGAGCGAGGTGGCATTCAGGCTGAAAGAGGCTGCTTCAAATTTCTGAGCATCCCAGAAAAGCTCCATGATGCACAAACGTGCGCCTGGCTTCATGGCCTCTGCGACGCGCGTCAGCATGGCGACAATCTGATCCGGAGAGAAACAATCCAGGAACTGGCTCATCCACCAGACGTCGGCGTCACCCGGCAATGTTGCTGGGCTAAGCATATCGACAGCATGGAATGCAATACGATGAGAAAAACCTGCTTTTGCGATGTTTTCCTGCGCCAGCGCTATCTGCTGCGGCAGATCGAGGATCGTCACGGCAACATTTTCGTCATAGCGGCAGCAGCGTAACGACCATTTACCCGTATTTCCGCCCACATCGTACAATTTTGTCGGCGAGCTTGCGAATATATATGGCAAAGCAGCATCAAAAGCGGCGTCAGAATAGTAATGATCGAAGGCGAACCAGCTCTCTTTCGCCGGAGCAGGTAATTGGGATAACGCCGGGTAGATGGTTGGCCAGTTGCCAAACACGGCTAATCCGGCCGGTTTTTCCTCCTGCAGGGCATCCGCCAGGTGAAATAGCCCCTGGTAACAAACGTCCTGGGTGAAATCCATATTTACGCGGGTCATTTCGTCGTGCAGTAAAAAATGGCCCACTTTCGCCAGAAAATAACGTCCATTCTGTTGGGTAAAGATTCGACCGCTTAATCCCATATCCAGCAGTACGCTGACGCCATAGCTGCCGAGCGTGCTGTGTTCCGTTATTTCCTCGAGGCTGGCCCCCGCTTTACCTTGTTTATCGAGCCAGGCGAGAACGCCTGAGTTACGCAGACAAAGCGCTGTCTGGAATAACATCGGGGCAAAGGCGATGCGTTGCGCTTCGGTAATGGCATCCAGTGCGCTGAGTGTGTCCTTTTCGTACATTCCTGCGTAACCTTTGAGGCTAAAAAAAGGTTATCGGGCCATATAGGGCCCGACTTTAGAAAAATATTACAGCGCGGCGCCCGCGGAGAGGTTCAGCTGAATATCGTGGTCGAGGTTATTCACCCAGCGGTTATAATTTTTGTGAATTTTACCGTCTGCCGCTTTCAGGTTAAGGCTGTTTTCATAGTTAATTGAATAGCTTGTTGCCGTGTACGGAATACTCACCTGGACCGAATGATCGCGTGACTGCAGACGCCCCTTAATCATTCCCGGGCCCGCTTCCGTCATGATCCAGTCACGTTTTTGGCCTGCTTTCAAAATTGCCGTTTTTACCTGATCGGCAGTATGGCCCGCGCTGACAATAGAGTGAACCTGAGCGATTGGGGCGGTACGCGCACAGCCTGCCAGTGCACCAATGAATACGGCAGCAGCACACCATTTAACGATCTTTTTCATCAACAACTCCATATCAATATTAACAATTAAGGGTGGTGTTTTTTACAAATAATATCCGTCCGGCTTTCCATTGGCGTCAGGCGTATTTTTAATCAATATTAATGTTTGCATTACGTTGAAGCGAAGACGGGAATAATAACATGGAAAATAAATAACCATTTCAATTTTTATAATTTGCGTTAAATCATGAATTGCGATTGAGCGTAATGCGCACGACGTAAATAAAAAGAGGATGAATATCGCCTTAACGCAAATAAAATACCGCGACGGATTAAGGACGCGGTAATTTAAGGTGTATTACTGACGGTTTAAACCTACCTGTACAGGTAGGTCGGTTACCCGGGTAACCGGCTTTTCGGCCTCCCCGGTCCGAGCAGGATCGCCAGCTTGCTGCCGCCTTTGGTGGTTTCCATCCAGATTTTACATACGCTGGTCAGGGGAACCGACAGCAGCATACCGACCGGGCCCAGCAGCCATCCCCAAATCAGTAAGGATAAAAAGACCACCAGCGTCGACATGCCCAGCCGGTGCCCCATCATGCGCGGCTCAAGAATATTACCCAGCACCATATGCACGACGAGGAACAGCGCGCCGACCAGCATGCATTCGTAGAAGCCGTTAAACAGAAACGCCTGAATCATCGGCGGCACGGCGGAAAGCACCGCGCCAATATTGGGCACGTAGTTCAGCAGAAAGGCCAGCACGCCCCACATCAGGGCGAACTGCACGTCCATCAGCATCAGCCCCAGCCAGACAATCACCCCGGTCCAGACGCTCAGGAGCGTTTTCAGCGCCAGATATTTGGATACGCCCTTCAGGGCCCGGTGTAACCCGGCAATGTGAATTTGTGGATTGTTCAGCGCAAAGCGCAGCTTATAGGGGACGTGGCGGACTTCGAACAGCATAAACACCACCGTCATGACCAGCAGCAGAATGCTGGCCATCGCGCCGGAAAGCCCCGTCATCAAGGTGGTGGCGTAGGTCATGACCTTCTCGGAGTCCATCCTGCGCAGCATCCGTTCGGGTGAGATATGCAGATTAAGGAAGGGGACCATCTCCTGCAGCGCGACAATTTTACGCGTCAGCTCTTTGTTGTACTGCGGCAGCATGGTGGAGAATTCGCTCAGCGATGCCGCCAGCACGCCGAAAAGCGCCGTCAGGGCAATCAGCATCACGATGACGACGATGGTGATGGCTACCGGACGGCTGATGCCCCGGCGTAAAAACCAGGTGACCAGCGGATTTAGCACAATGGCAAAAAAGAGCGCCAGCAGGAGCTGAACAATAATGTCGGCGGCAGCATGGATACCCGCAAGGATAACCACCAGACAGGCGAGTTTTAATAAGATGTGGAGTCCAGCTTTGTCGGACGGGTTAGCGATCATGCGTGTTCCTTAATATGATGACCCGATAAGTGTAGTGCCCGGGCTTCGCTTCGTCTGGCACCGTTAATCTGAAAGTCGGGGCTGATTTTCTTATTGCGCCGTGGTAATAGTGAAACACTGTTGTAAAAAATCCAGGTAGAACCCCATGCCCGAACCTGCCGCTGAACCGGCACTGAGCGGACTGCTCCTCAATCTGCGCATCGTTTCCGTTGTGATTTTCAACTTTGCCAGCTATTTGACCATTGGCCTGCCGCTGGCGGTCCTGCCGGGCTATGTCCATGACGTGATGGGCTTCAGCGCCTTCTGGGCGGGGCTGGTGATTAGCCTGCAATATTTCGCCACGCTCCTCAGCCGCCCGCATGCCGGGCGCTACGCGGACACGTTCGGTCCAAAAAGCATCGTGGTGGTGGGACTGTGCGGCTGTTTCCTCAGTGGCCTGAGCTACCTGCTGGCTGCCACCACCGGCCACTGGCCGCTGGTCAGCCTGGCGCTGCTCTGCCTGGGGCGCGTCATTCTTGGCATCGGGCAAAGTCTGGCGGGAACCGGCTCGACGCTGTGGGGCGTGGGGGTGGTAGGCGCGCCGCACATTGGTCGGGTGATCTCCTGGAACGGGATTGTCACCTACGGTGCGATGGCGCTCGGTGCGCCGCTCGGCGTGGCCTGCTATGCGCTTGGCGGGCTATATGGGCTTTCCATCACCATTATGGCGGTCGCGCTGCTGGGAATCCTCTTTGCGCTCCCGCGCCCGAAAGTGAAGGCTAGCAAGGGCAAGCCGCTGCCGTTTCGGGCGGTGCTGGGGCGCGTCTGGCCGTACGGCATGGCCCTGGCGCTGGCGACCACCGGCTTCGGCGTGATTGCGACCTTCATTACCCTGTTCTACGACGCCAAAGGCTGGGACGGCGCGGCCTTTGCGTTAACCCTGTTTAGCTGTGCGTTTGTTGGCGCCCGCCTGCTTTTCCCTAACGGCATCAACCGTCTTGGCGGGCTGAATGTGGCGATGATCTGCTTTGCGATAGAGATAGTCGGGCTGCTGCTGACCGGAATTGCGATGGTGCCCTGGGTCGCGAAAGTGGGCGTGTTCCTCGCGGGGGCTGGCTTCTCCCTGGTCTTCCCTGCGCTGGGCGTGGTGGCGGTAAAAGCCGTGCCGCAGCAGAATCAGGGGGCGGCGCTGGCGACCTATACGGTATTTATGGATATGTCTTTAGGGATTACCGGCCCGCTGGCGGGGCTGGTGATGGCCTGGGCAGGGGTTCCGGTGATCTATCTTGCCGCGGCGGGGCTGGTGGTGATTGCGCTGCTGCTGACGTGGCGGCTAAAAAAATGGCCCCCGGTGCAGGCACCGGAGGCCACGTCATCGTCGTGAAGCGTTACTGGATCACGATGGTGTTAATGATGTTTTCAGCAGCCGTCTGCGCTTTCTGCTGATCTTCGGCTGGCAGGGTGATCTGCAGGGTCAGCAGCTTATTATCAACCTTGCCCAGCACCACAGAAGAGTATGCGGTCTGGCCTTTTGCGGAGATGATGCTGTCGAGCTGTTGCAGCGTGTGGCCTTTCAGCTCGATGGATTTATTGGTCACGACCTGTAGCTGCGGATCGCGGCCGCGCTGCTGATCTTCCAGACGTTTGGACAGGACGGCCAGGTCTTCGCTGGTGTCGTCGCCCACAATCACAATGACCGCTTTCTGCCCGGTTGCGTCGGAGTAAACGTGCATATTGTTCGCCTGGGTGCCCAGCTTGCCGCTCTGATCGGTCATATCGGCTGGCAGAGAGAAGCTGAGTTTGCCATCCATCAGATTCACCGGCTGGCCGGTCGCGTTGCTCTCTGCGGATGCGCCCTGAGCAGGCGTTTTCGTGTCGCTGTTATCACAGGCTGCAAGACCCACAACCAGCAGGCCAATCCCGACATATTTAACCAGATTGCGCATTGACTTCTTCCTTTCGATAAACGGCCATAACGGCTCATTCGCTCATCTTATCACAACTGATAAAGCGAACCCTTAACCAGCCTGCAATGCCGTGATTTCAGATTTATCTGCCAGCCTTTTCAGCAGCATATTGAGCAGCACGCCGTACATCGGCAGGAAGAAAACAATGCTGATGAGGACCTTGAAGCAGTAGTCCACCAGCGCGATTTCCATCCAGTGCTCGGCCATGAACGCATCCGGGCTGCGCCAGAAGGCGATAAAGAAGAAGGCCAGCGTATCGCTCACGTTACCGAACAGCGTGGAGGCGGTTGGCGCCATCCACCAGCGATGGTTCTGACGCAGGCGGTTAAACACGTGCACGTCGAGGATCTGCCCCAGCGCGTAGGCCATAAAGCTTGCGGCAGCGATACGGGCAACAAACAGGTTGAAGTGGGTTAACGCCTCAAAGCCCTGCCAGCTTCCCATATAAAACAGAGACGAAACCACGTACGAGATGAACAGCGCCGGGAGCATGACCGAAAAAATAATACGGCGAGCCAGCGGTGCGCCAAAGATACGCACGGTCAAATCCGTCGCGAGGAAAATAAACGGGAAGCTGAATGCGCCCCAGGTGGTGTGAAAACCAAAGATGGAGATCGGGAGCTGCACCAGATAGTTGCTGGAGGTGATCACCAGCAAATGGAAAAGCGAAAGCCAGAACAACGCTTTTACGCGCTGTGATTCAGAAAACGACGTCATATTGTGACCTTTTTATACGTTGGGGTGAGGGAACCCAATAAAAACCGCAGCATGATACTGCTTTGTCAGGACATTGCAATGGTTAGTTTTTACGCAATCGTTAACCTGGTTTGCATTGATCGCAACCGGGCGTAAACTACAGCCGTTTTTACCAGACCGAGAAGACCATGACCGACCTGTTTTCCAGCCCAGACCACACTCTTGATGCCCAGGGCCTTCGCTGCCCGGAGCCGGTAATGATGGTACGTAAGACCGTGCGCAACATGCAGACCGGTGAAACGCTGCTGATTATTGCCGACGACCCGGCCACGACCCGCGATATTCCCGGCTTTTGTACCTTTATGGAACATGAGCTGGTAGCACAGCAGACCGAGGCGCTGCCGTATCGGTATTTGATTCGTAAGGGGTAGGTGGGCTGCCTCTGCGGCCTGATGTCCTCACCCCGGCCCTCTCCCGCGGGGAGAGGGAGAACGTCATCCCTTCATCCACGCCCTGATCCCGTCCAGGAACATCTGCGTTGCCATCATCACCAGAATCAGCCCCATCAGGCGCTCCAGCGCGTTCACCCCTTTCTCACCCAGCAGGCGCAGGAACAGCGACGACTGCAGCAGGATGATAAACGTCCCGCCCCAGGCGATCAGCAGGGCAATGACCAGATGGCTCATCTGGTTCGGATACTGATGCGACAGCAGCATCAGCGTGGCCAGAATCGTTGGTCCTGCGACGAGGGGGATCGCCAGCGGCACGATAAACGGCTCTTCACCCGCAGGCAGGCCGCTGCTGCTGCCTTCCGCGCTCGGGAAAATCATCTTAATGGCAATCAGGAACAGAATAATCCCGCCGGAAATCGACACGGTTTCGGCGCGCAGGTTCAGGAACGCGAGAATTTTTTCACCCGCAAACAGGAAGATAAACATCACCAGCAGGGCGATGAGCAGCTCGCGGATCATGATCGCCCGGCGGCGCTTCGGCTCGGTGTGCTTCAGCACCGACATGAAGATCGGCAGGTTACCCAGTGGATCCATTATCAGAATCAATAAAACCGCTGCGGAAATGATTTCACTCATATAACTTATCCCTGAGGTTCTCTAAGGTTATTATGATAATTAGCTGTATTTCTGATTGCCGGGCAATCATCGATTAATTTCGCTTGCGACTTTGGCAGCATTTTGTAATGTGAAGCATATCCCAGTTCAATACTGGCTTGCACAATCAGCACACACCCTCAGCAGGAAAAAAATGCTATGAAAAACGTTGGTTTTATCGGCTGGCGCGGTATGGTCGGCTCTGTACTCATGCAACGCATGGTTGAAGAGCGCGATTTCGACGCTATCCGCCCGGTCTTCTTCTCCACTTCCCAGCTCGGCCAGGCTGCTCCGTCCTTTGGTGGTACCACAGGCACGTTGCAGGATGCTTACGATCTGGAAGCGCTGAAGGCACTCGACATTATTGTGACGTGCCAGGGCGGCGATTATACCAACGAAATCTATCCAAAGCTGCGTGAAAGCGGCTGGCAGGGCTACTGGATTGACGCGGCTTCTTCGCTGCGCATGAAAGACGATGCCATCATTATTCTTGACCCGGTGAACCAGGGCGTCATCACCGACGGCCTGAACAACGGCGTGAAAACCTTTGTTGGCGGTAACTGCACCGTCAGCCTGATGCTGATGTCCCTCGGCGGCCTGTTCGCGCAGGATCTGGTGGAGTGGGTCTCCGTGGCGACCTACCAGGCGGCGTCCGGCGGCGGCGCGCGTCATATGCGCGAGCTGCTGACCCAGATGGGCCAGCTGCACCACAGCGTTGCGACCGAGCTGGCAAACCCGGCGTCCGCTATTCTGGATATCGAGCGTAAAGTGACTCAGCTGACCCGCAGCGGCGAGCTGCCGGTGGACAACTTCGGCGTACCGCTGGCCGGTGGTCTGATCCCGTGGATCGACAAACAGCTGGATAACGGCCAGACCCGCGAAGAGTGGAAGGGCCAGGCCGAGACCAACAAAATCCTCAATACCGCGAACACCATTCCGGTTGACGGTCTGTGCGTGCGTATCGGCGCGCTGCGCTGCCACAGCCAGGCCTTCACCATCAAACTGAAAAAAGATGTGTCTATTCCGACCGTGGAAGAGCTGCTGGCCGCGCACAACCCGTGGGCGAAAGTGGTGCCAAACGATCGCGATATCACCATGCGCGAGCTGACCCCGGCTGCCGTTACCGGCACGCTGACCACGCCGGTTGGCCGTCTGCGCAAGCTGAACATGGGGCCGGAGTATCTCTCAGCGTTCACCGTCGGCGACCAGCTCCTGTGGGGCGCCGCCGAGCCGCTGCGCCGCATGCTGCGCCAGCTGGCGTAATAATTTGTTAACTACCGGGGGTGATTTTCACCCCCTTTTTTTGCGTACTACATGGAGTAACACGCGTATGTCTTATTTTTTATCAGGAGTCATCTAGAGCGTTGGCTATGCTTTAAGGAAGAGTCATTTCTTACCTGAGGTTCGAACGGAGCAGAATGGATGCACATTTTTGTGCTGTCCCGTTCAGGTCACATTAAAAGTCGTCCCGGAGCGCTTAAAAAGGACGACATAAAAAACAGGATGAATACCATGTCCGATCGTGTGGATAGAGACGTGATTAATGCGCTTATTGCGGGTCATTTTGCTGACCCCTTTTCTGTGCTTGGGATGCATCAAACTGAGGATGGCCTTGAAGTTAGGGCACTGTTACCGGATGCCACAGAAGTCTGGGTGATTGAACCCAAAACCGGCCGCAAGGTCGGTAATCTTGAATGCCTCGATTCCCGTGGCTTCTTCTCGGGCGTGATGCCCCGCCGTAAAAACCCTTTTCGCTATCAGCTCGCCGTTCTCTGGCACGGTCAGCAAAACCTGATTGACGATCCTTACAGCTTTGGCCCTCTGCTTAAAGAGATGGATGCCTGGCTGCTCTCCGAAGGAACGCATCTTCGCCCTTATGAAACCCTGGGTGCCCATGCCGATACCATGGACGGCATTACCGGCACGCGGTTCTCGGTGTGGGCGCCTAACGCCCAGCGCGTCTCCGTTGTCGGCCAGTTCAACTACTGGGACGGTCGCCGCCATCCGATGCGTCTGCGCCGGGAAAGCGGCATCTGGGAGCTGTTTATCCCCGGAGCGCACCCCGGGCAGCTTTATAAATTCGAGATGATCGACGCCAACGGCAAGCTGCGCATTAAAGCCGACCCGTATGCCTTCGAAGCGCAGATGCGCCCGGATACCGCGTCGCTGATTTGCGGCCTGCCGGAGAAGGTCGTCCAGACGGAGGAGCGTAAACAGGCCAACCGCTTTGATGCGCCCATCTCCGTCTATGAGGTACACCTTGGCTCCTGGCGTCGCCACACCGATAACAACTTCTGGCTGAGCTACCGTGAGCTTGCCGACCAGCTGGTGCCGTACGCCAAATGGATGGGCTTTACCCACCTTGAGCTGCTGCCGGTCAACGAGCACCCGTTCGACGGCAGCTGGGGCTATCAGCCTACCGGGCTGTATGCGCCAACGCGCCGCTTCGGCACGCGCGATGACTTCCGCTATTTCATTGATGCCGCGCACGCCGCCGGGCTGAACGTCATCCTCGACTGGGTGCCGGGCCATTTCCCGTCGGATGACTTTGCGCTGGCAGAGTTTGACGGCACGAAGCTGTACGAGCACAGCGACCCGCGCGAAGGCTATCACCAGGACTGGAATACGCTGATCTACAACTACGGTCGCCGTGAGGTCGCAAACTATCTGGTCGGGAATGCCCTGTACTGGATCGAGCGGTTTGGCATTGACGCCCTGCGCGTCGATGCGGTGGCGTCGATGATCTACCGCGACTACAGCCGCAAAGAGGGCGAGTGGATCCCGAACGAGTTTGGCGGCCGTGAAAACCTGGAAGCGATTGAATTCCTGCGCAATACCAACCGCATTATCGGCGAACAGGTGGACGGTGCCGTGACCATGGCGGAAGAGTCGACCGACTTTGCAGGCGTCTCCCGTCCGCCGTCATCAGGCGGCCTGGGGTTCTGGTATAAGTGGAACCTGGGCTGGATGCACGACACGCTCGACTACATGAAGCTGGATCCGGTTCACCGCAAGTATCATCACGATAAGCTGACGTTCGGGATGCTCTACAACTACACCGAAAACTTCATGCTGCCGCTGTCGCACGATGAAGTGGTGCACGGCAAAAAATCGATTCTTGACCGCATGCCGGGCGACGCGTGGCAGAAATTTGCCAACCTGCGCGCCTACTACGGCTGGATGTTTGCCTTCCCGGGCAAAAAACTGCTGTTTATGGGCAATGAGTTCGCCCAGGGCCGCGAGTGGAACCACGACGCCAGCCTCGACTGGCACCTGCTGGAAGGCGGCGACAACTGGCACCACGGGGTGCAGCGTCTGGTGCGCGACCTGAACCTGACCTACCGCCACCACAAAGCGCTGCACGAGCTCGACTTCGATCCGTACGGCTTTGAGTGGCTGGTTGTGGACGACCACGAGCGCTCGGTGTTTGTCTTTGTGCGTCGTGACAAGGCGGGTAACGAAATCATCGTCGCCAGCAACTTCACGCCGGTGCCGCGCGAACACTACCGCTTCGGCATTAACCAGCCGGGCAAATGGCGCGAGATCCTGAATACCGACTCCATGCACTACCACGGCAGCAACGCCGGTAACGGCGGGCTGGTACAGAGCGACGCCATCGAAAGCCACGGGCGACCCAATTCCCTGAGCCTGACGCTGCCGCCGCTTGGCACCATCTGGCTGATGCGGGAGGGCGAATGACGCAGCTTACGGCAGGTAAACCCGAACCGCTCGGCGCGCGTTTTGACGGAAAGGGTGTCAATTTCACCCTCTTTTCCGCTCACGCTGAGCGGGTAGAACTGTGCGTGTTTGATGGGGAAGGTAACGAGCACCGTTACGATTTACCCGCGCGCACGGGGGATACCTGGCACGGCTACCTGGCCGGGGGACGGCCAGGCATGCACTACGGCTTTCGCGTTCACGGCCCGTGGGAGCCAGCGCAGGGGCACTGGTTTAACCCGGCGAAGCTGTTAATTGACCCGTGCGCGCACCGCGTGGACGGCGAATTTATAGACGACCCGCTGTTCCACGTGGGCTACGGCGAGCCCGACCACCGCGACAGCGCGCCCGTCGCGCCAAAAAGCGTGGTGGTAAACGATCTTTATGACTGGGAAGACGATGCCCCGCCGCAGACGCCGTGGGGCAATACCGTCATTTATGAAGCCCACGTCAAAGGGCTGACGTACCTGCACCCGTCGATCCCCAAAGAGATGCGCGGCACCTATAAGGCGCTCGGGCATCCCACCATGATCGCCTACCTGAAACACCTCGGCATCACCGCTCTGGAACTGCTTCCCGTTGCGCATTTTGCCAGCGAGCCGCGTCTGCAGCGGCTGGGGCTCAGCAACTACTGGGGCTACAACCCGCTGGCGATGTTCGCGCTCGAACCGCGCTATGCCGTCCATCCGGAAAAGGCGCGGGACGAGTTCCGCGATGCGGTGAAGGCGCTCCACGCGGCGGGGATCGAGGTCATTCTGGACGTGGTGCTGAACCACAGCACCGAAAGCGATCTCGACGGTCCGACGCTCTCCATGCGCGGAATTGATAACCGTAGCTATTATTGGATCAGGCAGGATGGCGATTATGAGAACTGGACCGGCTGCGGTAACACGCTCAACCTCAGCCATCCGGCGGTCACGCATTTTGCGTATGAATGCCTGAAATACTGGGTGGAGACGTTCCACGTCGACGGTTTTCGTTTCGACCTGGCGCCCGTGATGGGGCGTACGCCAGCGTTCAGCCAGCAGGCTCCGCTGTTTGAGGCGATAAAAAATTGTCCGGTGCTCTCGCAGGTGAAGCTCATTGCCGAGCCGTGGGACATCGGCGAAGGCGGTTATCAGGTCGGGAATTTCCCGCCGCTGTTTGCCGAGTGGAACGATCACTACCGCGACGCCGTACGACGCTTCTGGCTGGAACGCAATCTGTCGCTGGGGGAATTTGCCGGACGCTTTGCCGCGTCGAGCGATCTCTTTAAGCGCGACGGCAAACGCCCGTCGGCCACCGTCAATCTGTTGACGGCGCACGACGGTTTTACGCTCAGGGACTGCGTTTGTTTCAATCAGAAACACAATGAGGCAAACGGCGAAGAGAATCGCGATGGTACTAACAATAACCATAGCTTTAATCATGGTATAGAAGGGTTAGGCGGAAGCCTGGACGTCATCGAGCGGCGACGCGCCAGCGTTCACGCGCTGCTGACAACGCTTTTATTGTCGCAGGGCACGCCGATGCTGCTGGCAGGCGATGAACACGGCCATAGCCAGCACGGTAACAACAATGCGTATTGCCAGGACAACACCTTAACCTGGCTCGACTGGGGTGAAGCCAACAGCGGGCTGATTCATTTTACCGCTGCGCTGATCCATCTTCGCCAGCAGATCCCCGCGCTGACCGCTGACCGCTGGTGGGAAGAGGGTGACGGCAACGTTCGCTGGTTGAATAAAGACGCGCAACCGTTAAGCGCGCAAGAGTGGCAACACGGCGTACCACGCCTGCAAATCCTGCTCTCGGATAAGTGGCTGGTCACGCTGAACGCGACGAATGACGTCGCAGAGATTGTTTTACCTGAAGGGGAATGGCGAGCTGTTCCCCCCTTTGCCGGAGCGGATAATCCGGTAGTAATGGCTGTCTGGCACGGGCCTGCGCACGGAGTGTGCGTATTCCAAAGATGATAAAAAAGGAGTTAGTCATGGTTAGATTAGAGAAGAACGATCCCTTAATGTTGGCACGCCAGCTACCATTAAAAACGGTTGCCCTGATTCTTGCGGGTGGGCGTGGTACACGTCTGAAAGATTTGACCATCAAGCGCGCCAAACCGGCTGTTCACTTTGGTGGTAAGTTCCGCATCATCGACTTTGCGCTCTCCAACTGCCTGAACTCGGGCATTCGCCGTATTGGCGTCATCACGCAGTATCAGTCGCACACGCTGGTTCAGCATATCCAGCGCGGCTGGTCATTCTTCAGCGAAGAGATGAACGAGTTTGTCGATCTCCTTCCTGCTCAGCAGCGCGTCCACGGCGAGAACTGGTACCGCGGCACGGCGGATGCGGTGACGCAGAACCTCGACATCATTCGTCGCTACAGCGCGGAATACATCGTGATCCTCGCCGGGGACCACATCTACAAGCAAGATTACTCCCACATGCTCATCGACCACGTCGAAAAAGGGGCGCGCTGCACCGTGGCGTGTCTGCCTGTGCCCGTTGCTGAAGCGACGGCGTTTGGCGTGATGCACGTGGACGCCGACGACAAAATTATCGACTTTGTTGAAAAGCCAGCGAACCCGCCAACTATGCCCGGCGATGACACCAAATCGCTCGCCAGCATGGGGATTTATGTCTTTGATGCAGATTATCTTTATGAGCTGCTGGAAGAAGACGACAAAGACGAAAACTCCAGCCACGACTTCGGTAAAGACATCATTCCGAAAATCACGAAAGCTGGCATGGCGTATGCACATCCTTTCCCGCTGTCCTGCGTGCAGTCCGACCCGAATGCGGAACCCTACTGGCGCGATGTGGGAACCCTGGAAGCGTACTGGAAAGCGAACCTCGACCTGGCATCGGTCACGCCTGAGCTGGATATGTACGACCAGAACTGGCCGATTCGTACCCATATGGAATCGCTGCCGCCGGCCAAATTTGTTCAGGACCGCTCCGGCAGCCACGGCATGACGCTGAACTCGCTGGTGTCCGGCGGGTGCATTATTTCAGGCTCGGTGGTGGTGCAGTCTGTGCTGTTCCCCCGCGTGCGGATAAATTCATTCTGTAATATCGATTCGGCAGTCTTGTTGCCGGATGTCTGGGTAGGGCGCTCGTGCCGTCTGCGCCGCTGCGTTATCGATCGTGCCTGCGTCATTCCAGAAGGGATGGTGATTGGTGAAAACGCGGAAGAAGACGCGCGTCGTTTCTATCGTTCGGAAGAGGGGATCGTGTTAGTCACACGGGAAATGTTGCGGAAGCTGCAGATCAAACAGGAGCGATGATGCAGGTTTTACATGTATGTTCTGAGATGTTCCCGTTGTTAAAAACGGGCGGTCTGGCAGATGTTCTGGGTGCATTACCGGCAGCGCAAATCGCCGGAGGCGTGGATACCCGAGTCCTGCTGCCCGCCTTTCCGGATATCCGGCGCGGTATACCTGATGCAAAAGTGGTGACCCGCCGTGAAACGTTTGCCGGACGCATTACCCTGCTGTTTGGACATTACAATGGCGTAGGGATTTACCTGATCGACGCGCCGCACTTATACGATCGACCGGGCAGCCCGTATCACGATACGAACCTGTTCGCCTATACCGACAACGTGCTGCGCTTTGCGCTCCTCGGCTGGGTTGGAGCAGAAATGGCGACGGGGTTGGATCCGTTCTGGCGTCCGGATGTGGTGCACGCGCACGACTGGCACGCCGGGCTTGCCCCGGCGTATCTCGCCGCGCGCGGCCACCCGGCGAAATCGGTCTTTACCGTGCACAACCTGGCGTATCAGGGGATGTACTATGCCCATCACATGAGTGAAATCGATCTGCCATTATCGTTCTATAACATGCACGGGCTGGAATTTAACGGGCAGATCTCGTTCCTGAAAGCCGGGCTCTATTACGCCGATCATATTACCGCCGTGAGCCCAACCTACGCGCGTGAGATCACCCAGCCGGAGTTTGGCTACGGCATGGAAGGGTTGCTGCAACAGCGCCACCGCGAAGGCCGCCTGTCGGGCATTCTGAACGGCGTGGATGAACAGATCTGGAGCCCGGAAACCGATCTCCTGCTGGCGGCGCGCTACGGCCGTGATTCCGTGGAAGATAAAGCGGAAAACAAACGCCAGCTGCAGATTGCGATGGGCCTGAAGGTTAACGACAAAGTGCCGCTCTTCGCGGTGGTCAGCCGCCTGACCAGCCAGAAAGGGCTGGATCTGGTGCTGGAGGCGCTGCCCGGTTTACTGGAGCAGGGCGGACAGCTGGCGCTGCTCGGCGCGGGCGACCCGGTGCTGCAGGAAGGTTTCCTTGCCGCCGCCGCGGAACACCCGGGACAGGTGGGCGTGCAGATTGGCTACCACGAAGCGTTCTCGCACCGCATCATGGGCGGCGCGGACGTCATCCTGGTGCCGAGCCGTTTCGAACCCTGCGGCCTGACGCAGCTTTACGGCCTGAAATACGGCACGCTGCCGCTGGTGCGCCGCACGGGCGGACTGGCGGATACCGTATCCGATAGCTCTCTGGAAAACCTGGCGGACGGTATCGCCAGCGGGTTTGTCTTTGAGGACAGTAATGCCTGGTCGCTGCTTCGGGCGATTCGGCGTGCTTTCGTCTTGTGGTCCCGTCCATCGCTCTGGCGTTACGTTCAGCGTCAGGCGATGTCCATGGACTTTAGCTGGCACGTCGCGGCGCAGTCATACCGCGATCTCTATCAACGCTTGATGTAACGAGGCGAAGTTACTGATATGAACGCTCCATTTAGCTACTCTTCACCCACGCTCAGCGTTGAGGCGTTAAAGCACTCCATCGCCTACAAGCTGATGTTCACCATCGGGAAAGATCCGGTTATCGCCAACAAGCACGAGTGGCTGAACGCCACCCTGTTTGCGGTGCGTGACCGTTTAGTGGAACGCTGGCTGCGCTCAAACCGCGCCCAGCTCTCGCAGGAAACGCGTCAGGTTTACTACCTGTCGATGGAATTTTTGATTGGCCGCACGCTGTCCAACGCGCTGTTGTCGCTCGGTATTTATGACGACGTCAAAACCGCCCTGGAAGAGATGGGGTTAGATTTAGAAGAGCTGATAGACGAAGAGAACGACCCGGGCCTCGGCAACGGCGGTCTGGGGCGTCTCGCCGCCTGCTTCCTCGACTCGCTGGCGACGCTGGCGCTGCCGGGCCGCGGCTACGGTATTCGCTACGACTACGGCATGTTCAAGCAGAACATCGTCGACGGGCGTCAGAAAGAGTCCCCGGACTACTGGCTGGAGTACGGCAACCCGTGGGAGTTTAAGCGCCACAATACGCGCTACAAGGTGCGATTTGGCGGACGTATCCAGCAGGAAGGGAAAAAATCCCGCTGGGTAGAAACGGAAGAGATCCTGGCCGTGGCCTACGACCAGATTATCCCCGGCTATGACACCGATGCCACCAACACGCTGCGCCTGTGGAGCGCCCAGGCCAGTAGCGAAATTAACCTCGGTAAATTTAACCAGGGTGACTACTTTGCGGCGGTGGAAGACAAAAACCACTCCGAGAACGTGTCCCGCGTGCTGTACCCGGATGACTCGACCTACTCCGGCCGCGAGCTGCGCCTGCGCCAGGAGTATTTCCTCGTCTCCTCGACGATTCAGGATATCCTCAGCCGCCATCATCAGCTGCACAAAACCTACGCCAACCTGGCGGAGAAAACCGCGATCCACCTTAACGACACCCACCCGGTGCTCTCTATTCCGGAGCTGATGCGCCTGCTGATCGACGAGCATAAGTTCAGCTGGGATGACGCGTTTGAAGTGACCTGTCAGGTGTTCTCCTACACCAACCACACGCTGATGAGCGAAGCGCTGGAAACGTGGCCGGTGGACATGCTCGGCAAAATTCTGCCGCGCCATCTACAGATTATCTTTGAGATTAACGACTACTTCCTTAAGACCCTGCAGGAGCAGTACCCGAACGATACCGGGCTGCTGAGCCGCGCTTCCATCATTGATGAGTCGAACGGGCGCCGCGTGCGTATGGCCTGGCTGGCGGTCGTCATCAGCCACAAGGTCAACGGCGTGTCCGAGCTCCACTCGAACCTGATGGTGCAGTCGCTTTTTGCGGACTTCGCGAAAATCTTCCCGACGCGGTTCTGCAACGTGACCAACGGCGTCACGCCGCGCCGCTGGCTGGCGCTGGCCAACCAGCCGCTCTCTGAGGTGCTGGACGAGAATATCGGCCGTACCTGGCGTACCGACTTGAGCCAGCTGAGCGAGCTGGAACAGCATATTGATTTCCCGACGGTGAACAAAGCCGTGCGTGAAGCCAAGCTGCTAAACAAAAAGCGTCTGGCGGTCTGGCTGGCGATGCACCTCAACGTGGTGGCAAACCCGAAAGCGCTGTTCGACGTTCAGATCAAACGCATCCACGAATACAAGCGTCAGCTGATGAACGTGCTGCACGTGATCACCCATTACAACCGCATTAAGGCCGATCCAACGGCCGAATGGGTGCCGCGCGTGAAGATCTTCGCCGGTAAGGCGGCTTCTGCCTACTACATGGCGAAGCACATCATTCATCTCATCAACGACGTGGCGAAGGTAGTCAACCAGGATCCGGACATTGGCGACAAGCTGAAGGTGGTGTTCATTCCGAACTACAGCGTGAGCCTGGCGCAGATGATCATCCCGGCGGCGGATCTCTCTGAGCAGATTTCCACGGCGGGTACGGAAGCCTCCGGCACCAGTAACATGAAGTTTGCCCTTAACGGCGCGCTGACCATCGGCACGCTGGACGGGGCGAACGTCGAGATGCTGGAGCACGTGGGCGAAGAGAATATCTTCATCTTCGGTAACACGACGGAAGAAGTGGAGGCGCTGCGCAGGAAAGGCTACTCGCCGCGTCAATATTACGAAGAGGATGAAGAGTTACGTCAGGTGTTGACGCAGATCGCGACCGGCGTGTTTAGCCCGGATGAACCGAGCCGCTATCGCGATCTGGTGGATTCGCTGATTAACTTTGGCGATCACTACCAGGTGCTGGCGGATTATCGCAGCTACGTGGACTGTCAGGACAGGGTGGACGAACTGTATCGTCAGCAGGAGAAGTGGACCAGTGTCGCGATGCATAACATCGCCAATATGGGGTATTTCTCGTCTGACAGGACCATCAAGGAGTATGCCGAGACGATCTGGCATATTGATCCGGTGAGGTTGTAAAAGCAAAACGGCAACCCCGGTTGCCGTTTTTAGCGTTTGTTCCCTCTCCCTGTGGGAGAGGGTGAGGGCATCAGCCCGCACCGCTCGTATTACGACGCCAGCGACAGCTCACGCTTCCCCGCATTTTGCAGTAACCACTGCGCCACGCGAGACTGTTGCTCGGCGTTGAGCCACATCCCTTCTTTGGTACGACGCCAGATAGCATCATCCAGACGACGAACCCACTCGTGCTCAACCAGGTAGCGCAGCTCGGCTTCGTACAGCTCGTGGCCGAAATGCTCGCCCAGATCCGCAATGTCCTTCGCGTCGGCCAGGAACAGTTCGGTATTGCTGCCGTAGATGCGGGCATAGTGGCGCGCCATCCCTTCGGTGATGAACGGGAAGCGACGGCGCAGCTTCGCGGCGTAATCATCGCGGTTATCGCCGATATCACCGCCGGGCAGTACCGCGCCTTTGGTCCATGCCGGGCCAATTCCTTTATAGTACGGCGCCAGTTTTTCCAGCGCGTGCTCGGCCAGCTTGCGGTAGGTGGTCAGCTTGCCGCCAAACACGGAAAGCAGCGGCGCCTGGCCGTCAACGTCGTGAATATCGAGCGTATAGTCGCGGGTGATGGCCTGCGGTGAGTCAGATTCGTCATCGCACAGCGGACGCACGCCGGAGTAGGTCCAGACAACGTCGTCGCGCGACAGCTGTTTCTTAAAGTGCGCGTTATACACGTTGAGCAGGTAGCTCACTTCGCTCTCGTCAATCTCGACGTTCTTCGGATCGCCTTTGTACTCCACGTCGGTGGTGCCGATGATCGAGAATTCGTCCATCCACGGGATCACAAACACGATGCGCTTGTCTTCGTTCTGCAGAATGTAGGCCTGCTTCTGGGTATGCACGCGCGGCACCACAATGTGGCTGCCCTTGATCAGGCGAATGCCGTACGGTGAAGGCAGATGCATGCCGTCGTCGAAGAACTGCTTCACCCACGGACCGGTGGCGTTCACCAGTCCGCGCGCTTTCCAGCTGAATTTCTCGCCGGTATCGATGTCTTCCGCTTCCACAATCCACAGGCCGTTTTCACGACGGGCAGAGGTCGCGCGGGTGCGGGTTTTCACCTCGCCGCCTTTCTTCTCAACCATCTGGGCATTCGCCAGCACCAGACGCGCATCGTCCACCCAGCAGTCGGAATATTCGAAACCGCGCACGATTTCAGGCTTAAGGACCGATTCTGAGCCAAAACGCAAACCTTTCGAACCCGGGAGGCTGGTGCGTTTACCCAGATGATCGTACATAAACAGACCGATTCGAATCATCCACGCCGGACGCAGATGCGGGCGATGGGGCAGGCGGAAGCGCATCGGAATCGCCAGATGTGGTGCCATTTTCAGCAGCACTTCACGTTCGGCCAGCGCTTCACTGACCAGGCGGAATTCGTAGTGTTCCAGGTAGCGCAGGCCACCGTGAATCAGTTTGGAGCTGGCGGACGATGTCGCGCAGGCGAGATCGTTAGCTTCCAGCATCAGTACGGATAAACCGCGTCCTGCGGCGTCGACCGCAATACCGGCACCGTTGATGCCACCGCCTATCACAATCAGATCTTTGGTTTCCATAACACCCTCATGCACTTTCGTTAAAGCTCAGAAATGTTCGATATCGCTCATAATAGCAAAGGAACGCGCTTTTGGTAACATCAAAAAAACAATTTAGAGTGATATGGATAACATAATGGCGTTTACCCGCCGCCAGGACGTACACTACGGGGTAAAATCTTGTCGTTGACCACTGTAAAGAGAACACCATGGATCAGTTTGAATGTATTAACGTAGAAGAAGCCCATCAGAAGATGCACCAGGGAAAAGCGGTGCTGGTGGACATCCGCGATCCGCAGAGTTTTGCGATGGGCCACACGCCGGGCGCGTTCCATCTCACCAACGACACGCTGGGCGCGTTTATGCGCGATAACGACTTCGAGACGCCGGTGATGGTCATGTGCTACCACGGCAACAGCAGCAAAGGCGCGGCGCAGTATCTGCTTCAGCAGGGCTACGACGCGGTGTACAGCGTCGACGGCGGCTTCGATGCCTGGCATCGTCACTTCCCGGCAGAAGTGGAATACGCTTTTGAGCGCTGATCCCGCTATACTGTCCCCTTTTGTGTGGAAATAAGCGACCGCTGCCCATGTTGATGATCACCTCTTTTACCAACCCGCGCGTCGCCCAGGCGTTTGTCGACTATATGGCGACGCAGGGCGTTATTCTGACCATTCAGCAACATAACCAGACCGACGTCTGGCTGGCCGATGAGAGCCAGGCCGCGCGCGTAAATGAAGAGCTGGCGCGTTTTCTTGAGAACCCTGGCGACCCGCGCTATCTGGCTGCAAGCTGGCAGTCCGGGCAGACCGACAGCGGATTGCACTACAGCCGTTTTCCCTTCCTCGCCACCATCCGCGAACGCGCCGGCCCGTTTACGCTGCTGCTGATGGCGGCCTGCATTATCGTCTTCATTATTATGAACGTGGTGGGCGACCAGAGCGTGATGATTGCCCTGGCCTGGCCCTATGACCCGTCTCTTGAGTTTGACGTCTGGCGCTACTTTAGCCACGCGCTGATGCACTTCTCGGTGATGCATATTCTCTTTAACCTGCTCTGGTGGTGGTATCTCGGCGGTGCCGTTGAAAAGCGCCTGGGCAGCGGCAAGCTGATCGTTATCACTCTTATCAGCGCCCTGCTGAGCGGCTATGTGCAGCACAAGTTTAGCGGGCCGTGGTTCGGCGGGCTGTCGGGCGTCGTGTATGCCCTGATGGGCTACGTCTGGCTTCGCGGGGAGCGCGATCCGGAAAGCGGCATCTATCTGCAGCGCGGATTAATAACCTTTGCGTTAATATGGCTAATTGCCGGATGGTTTGATCTGTTTGGTATGTCTATCGCCAACGGTGCGCACGTCGCCGGGCTGGCCGTGGGGCTGGCAATGGCCTTTGCCGACACGCTCCATGCGCGAAAACGAACATAATTCTCAGGGATAATTGATGAAACAAACACAACGTCATGACGCTATTATCGAACTGGTAAAAAAACAGGGATACGTCAGCACCGAAGAGCTGGTGGAGCAGTTTGCCGTCAGCCCACAGACCATCCGTCGTGACCTGAACGATCTGGCCGATCAGAACCGTATTCTTCGCCACCACGGCGGGGCGGCGCTGCCGTCCAGTTCGGTCAATACCTCCTGGCATGACCGTAAGGCGACGCAGACGGCAGAGAAAGAGCGCATTGCCCGCAAGGTCGCCAGCCAGATCCCGAACGGGGCGACGCTGTTTATTGATATCGGCACCACGCCGGAAGCGGTCGCTCATGCGCTGCTGGATCACGAGAACCTGCGCGTGGTCACCAACAACCTGAACGTGGCCAATACCCTGATGCAGAAAGATGACTTCCGCATCATCCTCGCGGGCGGCGAACTGCGCAGCCGCGACGGCGGGATTATCGGCGAAGCGACCCTCGATTTTATCTCTCAGTTCCGCCTCGACTTTGGCATTCTGGGGATCAGCGGCATCGACAGCGACGGCTCGCTGCTGGAGTTTGATTATCACGAGGTGCGCACCAAGCGCGCGATTATTGAAAACTCACGTCACGTGATGCTGGTGGTAGACCATTCGAAGTTTGGTCGTAACGCGATGGTGAACATGGGCAGCATCAGCATGGTGGACGCGGTCTACACCGACGTGATGCCGCCGGCGGGCGTGATGCAGGTGATTAAAGATAATAATTTGCAGTTAGAGCTGTGCTAAGAAGCCTTTCTCCCTCTCCCTGTGGGAGAGGGCATCAGGCCTCATAAAACCTAAACCCCGTACCCCATCATCTTCAACAGCTGCTGCGCATGCTGCACCGCATCCTGACGATGCGCCACGCCCAGCTTCTGATACAGGTTGCGGATATGCGTTTTGATGGTGGTCGCCGCCACCGCCAGCTCGCCGGCAATCTGCTCGTTGCTGTAGCCTGAATAAATCAGCCCCAGAACCTGCCACTCGCGCTGAGTGAGCGGGCTGGTGCGGATAAGCTCCGGCACTTCAGGGTGGTTCAGCAGACGCTCAACGAAGTTCTCATCAAAATGCGCGAACTTGTGCCGATGATGCTGGTTTATCTCGCGCAGAATGCGCTGGGCGCGATGCTGGTCCAGCTCCGGCAGCGTGTTGAGCTGAATAAGCTGGCGCAGCTGCTGCGCCATCACTTCACCTTCAATCACAAAGTGGCTGATAAACCCGGTGCGGTTAGCCAGCTGCAGCGCTTCCAGCAGCACGCGCTGGGCATCGTTTTTACGACCCGCCTGCCAGTAGAGCTGGTTTTGCAGCAGCAGGTTGCGGTTCAGGTCGCTCATCAGACGCAGGCTGCGCGCGTTCTCGTTCAGCTCTTCCAGCACAATCTCTGCGGGCTCTACTTCACCGAGCAGGATCTGCGCGCGGGCAATGTTGCGCCACTGGCTCTGCAGGAAGTGGTTGTTAGCAAATTCCGGTTTTGGCGTCTGACGCAGCCAGTTGGCGGCGGATTTTTTATCGCCGGTCATCTGCCAGTAAATCACCCGGACCTTATCGGCGTTTGAAACCCAGTCGCTGTGATACTGACCGTTGCCGAGCAGGTTCTCCAGGCGGTTCAGATGGTTGCGGGCGTTATCGAGATCGCCGCGCGCCAGCGAGCACTGCACCAGCAGCGCCAGGCACTGCAGCTGCTGCTGAGGCTGGAAGCTGGAAAGGACATCCACACCCTGGCGGGCGCAGCTTTCTGCTTCATCCAGACGCGACCATGCCCACAGCAGCTGAGCGCGAATACGCAGCAGGAACTCGTGCATCGGCAGCTGTTCCAGGTGCTGTTCACGAATCAGCTGGAACGCTTTTTCCTGGTTCTCCCAGGCGGCCTGCAGGAACCCCTGTGCGAATAAAATCTCGCTCTGTTGGATAAGGCTCCACAGCGCGTAATGCCAGACATCATGACGACGCGCCATCTGTTCGGTTTGCTGCATCAGTGAGAGCGAACGCGTGAGGTCGCCTTTGCAGTGCAGCACTTCGCCGTGCACCGAGGTCGCAACGATGCGGCTGTAGAAATTAGCCAGCGGCAGTTCATCCAGCGCGACCATCGCCAGACGTTCGGCTTCCTCCGGGTCACCGTCGTTAATCGCCACCTGAGCGCGCAGCGCGTTAAATTCGCCGTGCAGGGTGGTATCCATCTCGCTTTCCATCTCCTGCTCGGCGCGCGCCAGCAGGGTGTTCACTTCGCTGTAGCGGTGCTGGCTCTGCATCAGCCAGGCCTGCAGCAGCACCAGACGCGGGTTCTCCAGCAGGCTTTCCCACGGCAGGGCTTTGAGAGACTCTTCCAGCAGCGTCAGTTCGCTGTGGTTAAACAGGCCCCACGCATGGTTGAGGAGGATATCGCGCAGCATGCTGGCATCGCCGGCGGCCAGCGCGTGGTGAATGGCCTCGCTCGGGAAGCCTTGTGCCATCCAGCTTTCGGCAGCGGCGCGGTGGATTTCCGGCAGTTCAACCGCCAGCTCCCACTGACAGCGCTGGCGCAGGAAGCTGCCAAACAGCGGGTGATAGCTAAACCACTCGCCGGGATCGTCCATGCGCGTCAGGAAAAGGCCCTGACGTTCAATCTCTTCGAGCTGCAGCTGACCGTTTTCACAGCCCGTTACGCGCACGATGAGCGCATCGTTCATGGAACGCAGCAGAGAGCTTTTCAGCAGGAAATTTCGGGTTGAGGGATCGACGCTGTCCAGCACCTCATCCACCAGATAGTCAGAAAGGTGACTGGCGTTGATGCCCGCCAGACGCCGGGCAGACTGATGCGCCGGACTGTTGTTTTGTCGGGCAGAGAGCGCGATAAGCTGCAGCGCCGTGGCCCAGCCCGCGACGTCGTCGCACAGACGGCTGCTCTCGGCGGCCTCAATTGGTGAGTTCAGGCGGCAGTCAAAGAACTGTTTCGCTTCCTGGTGGGTAAAGGCCAGCTGCTGGCTGCCCACTTCCAGGAGCTGATCGCGCACGCGCAGGTTGGCGATACCCAGCTGCGGCAGGTTGCGTGACAGCACCACTAAAGTCAGGTTTTCCGGCTGATGGCGCAGGAAGAAACGCATCGATTCATGAATCACCGGGTTAGTGATGAGATGGTAATCATCAATCACCACGTAAAGCGGGCGATGCCATTCGGCCAGTTCGATAAACAGCTGAGAGAAAAGGGAGGACAGGCTGGCGTACTGGCGCTTTTGCACCATCACCTCACTGGCGACGCAGTGTCCATGGGTGGCTTGCTGTATGGCGGCAATCAGATAGCTGGCAAAACGCTCTTGCTGGTTATCGCCCTCGTCGAGGGAGTACCAGCCAAGATCGCTCTTACCTGCGGCCCATTGCGAAATGAGCGTTGTCTTTCCATAACCTGCAGGGCTCGTAACCAGCGCCAGTCGGAAATTATGCGCGCCGGAAAGTTTAGCCAACAGACGCTCGCGGACCACTGTATGGTCAAGACGAACCGGGCGACTTAATTTAGACGGAATCAACATAGGTTTCACTTCACTGTGGGGAACGAGAGATTTTATTTTTTTTGGGCTTCGTAATTAATACGATATAAGGTCGAACAGAAAGAGAACTATTGCAAGTTATGTCTGGGTTTTGTGGTTCTGAATTTGCACTCTGTCACAAAACATTCAGGCAAATGTTGGAACTTTCTCGAAAGGGCCGTAACGCCGCGTCACTGCTGGCTTGTCTGTATACATTGCCGCTGCGCTGAAACTGGTTTCATAAAGGTATAGTGACGTCAAATTTAATAAAGTGCGGGTAAAGTTGAGTGAGAGTAATAGTCTCCTGAGAGGTAACCCGATGGCTAAATTATTATTCTACGTAAGTAATCATTTCAGAACGGATCAATTTCACCCGAAACTGCATTTCATTTCTTTGACATTCTCCCCGGTTAGTTTTTTATCTTCCGGGCACACTCGAACTATGCTCTGAGAGTGGCCTTGATCACACTTTTCTGCTCATCCCCGCTACTCCTCCCTGTCTAATCCCCCACGGGAGGAGGAAGAGGTGAAATGAGCCAGGCACACTAGCGCCAACTTGTGTTTTCTTTCTAAAGGATGCCGATCCCCTATGTCACAGCCTACCTTCAACAAAGCTCAATTCCAGGCTGCCCTGACGCGTCAGTGGCAGCGTTTTGGCCTTCATGCTGCAAACGAAATGACGCCTCACCAGTGGTGGCAGGCCGTGAGCGGTGCGCTCGCAGAGCAGCTGGATGCTCAACCGGTGGCAAAGCCTGTTAATGGCCAGCGTCACGTGAACTATATCTCGATGGAATTCCTGATTGGCCGCCTGACGGGCAACAACCTGTTGAACCTCGGCTGGTATCAGGACGTTCGTGACGTCCTTAAAGAACACGACATTAACCTGACCGACCTGCTGGAAGAAGAGATTGACCCGGCGCTGGGCAACGGCGGCCTGGGACGTCTGGCGGCCTGTTTCCTCGACTCCATGGCGACTGTCGGCCAGTCGGCGATCGGCTACGGTCTGAACTATCAGTACGGCCTGTTCCGTCAGTCGTTTGCCGATGGCCATCAGATGGAAGCGCCGGACGACTGGCATCGCAATACCTATCCGTGGTTCCGCCACAACGCGCAGCTGGATGTCCAGGTTGGCATTGGCGGAAAAGTGACGAAACAAGGTCTCTGGGAACCGGCGTTCACCATTACCGGTGAAGCCTGGGATCTGCCGGTGCTCGGCTACCGTAACGGCGTGGCGCAGCCGCTGCGTCTGTGGCAGGCGAAGCACGCCCATCCGTTTAACCTGACCAAATTCAACGACGGCGATTTCCTGCGCGCCGAGCAGCAGGGCATCGACGCCGAGAAGCTAACCAAAGTCCTCTACCCGAACGACAACCACCTGGCCGGTAAAAAGCTGCGCCTGATGCAGCAGTACTTCCAGTGCGCCTGCTCCGTGGCGGACATTCTGCGTCGCCATCACCTGGCGGGCCGCAAGCTGGCGCAGCTGCCGGACTTCGAAGTGATTCAGCTCAACGACACGCACCCGACGATTGCGATCCCGGAACTGCTGCGCGTGCTGATCGACGTGCATCAGCTGAGCTGGGATGACGCCTGGGCCATCACCAGCCGTACCTTCGCCTACACCAACCACACCCTGATGCCAGAGGCGCTCGAGTGCTGGGATGAGAAGCTGGTGAAAACGCTGCTGCCGCGCCACATGCAGATCATCAATAAGATTAACGACCAGTTTAAAACCCTGGTGGATAAAACCTGGCCGGGCAACAAAGCGGTCTGGGCGAAGCTGGCGGTGGTTCACGATAAGCAGGTGCGCATGGCGAACATGTGCGTGGTCAGCGGCTTTGCGGTGAACGGCGTGGCGGCGCTGCACTCGGATCTGGTGGTGAAAGATCTGTTCCCGGAATACCACCAGCTGTGGCCGACCAAATTCCACAACGTGACCAACGGCATCACGCCGCGTCGCTGGATCAAGCAGTGCAACCCGCTGCTGGCCGGTCTGCTTGACAAGACCCTGAAGAAAGAGTGGGCCAACGATCTGGACCAGCTCATCAACCTGGAAAAACAGGCTGACGACGCGAAATTCCGCGAGCAGTACCGCGCGATCAAGCTGGAGAACAAGGTTCGTCTGGCGGAGTTCGTGAAAGTGCGTACCGGGATTGAGATCAACCCGAATGCCATTTTCGATATCCAGATCAAACGCCTGCACGAGTACAAACGTCAGCACCTGAACCTGCTGCACATTCTGGCGCTGTACAAAGAGATCCGCGAGAACCCGCAGGCCGACCGCGTGCCGCGCGTGTTCCTGTTCGGTGCGAAAGCGGCTCCGGGCTACTACCTGGCGAAAAACATTATCCTCGCCATCAATAAAGTGGCGGCGGCGATCAACAGCGATCCGAAAGTGGGCGACAAGCTGAAGGTGGTGTTCCTGCCGGATTACTGCGTCTCGGCGGCCGAAATGCTGATCCCGGCGGCGGATATCTCCGAGCAGATCTCGACTGCAGGTAAAGAAGCGTCCGGTACCGGCAACATGAAGCTGGCGCTGAACGGCGCGCTGACCGTCGGTACGCTCGACGGGGCCAACGTCGAAATCGCAGAGAAGGTGGGCGAAGAGAACATCTTTATCTTCGGCCACACCGTGGAAGAGGTGAAAGCCATCAAGGCTAAAGGCTATGACCCGGTGAAATGGCGTAAGAAAGACAAGGTGCTCGACGCGGTGCTGAAGGAGCTGGAAAGCGGTAAATACAGCGACGGTGACAAGCACGCGTTTGACCAGATGCTGCACAGCATGGACAAACACGGCGGTGACCCGTATCTGGTGATGGCGGACTTCACGGCCTACGTTGAAGCGCAAAAGCAGGTTGACGTGCTGTATCGCGACCAGGAAGCGTGGACCCGCGCGTGCATTCTGAATACCGCCCGCTGCGGTATGTTCAGCTCTGACCGTTCAATCCGTGATTATCAGGCCCGTATCTGGCAGGCAAAACGCTAAGGAAGCGCGATGGAGAGTAAACGTCTGGACAGCGCCGCGCAGGCGGCGGGGATCAGCCTCAGTTACATTAATGCTCACGGCAAACCGCAGTCTATTGGCGCCGACACCAAAAGACGTTTGCTGGATGCCATGCACAAAACCGACGCGAAAGCGTCGGTTGCGCCGGTGCCTAACGTAAAGGTATTCACCGCAGGCAAAAAGATGCCGCTGGCGGTGGAGGGGCGCGGCGAGTTTAGCTGGCTGCTTACCACCGAAGAGGGGCATCAGCACAAAGGCCACGCCACCGGCGGCAAAACGTTAAACCTTCCGGCGAAGCTGCCGGAGGGGTATCACACCCTAACGCTCACCCAGGACGATCGGCGTTTCCACTGTCGGGTGATCGTCGCGCCAAAACGCTGCTACGAGCCGCAGGCGTTGCTCGAAGGCAAAAAGCTGTGGGGCGCCTGCGTGCAGCTCTACACGCTGCGTTCCGACAGCAACTGGGGCATCGGTGATTTTGGCGATCTGAAAAAGATGCTGGTGGATGTGGGCGAGCGCGGCGGCGCGTTTATCGGGCTCAACCCGATCCACGCGCTCTATCCGGCCAACCCGGAGAGCGCCAGCCCGTACAGTCCGTCGTCCCGTCGCTGGCTGAACGTGATTTATATCGACGTTAACGCGTTAGATGATTTCAAAAACAGCAAAGAGGCGCAGACGTGGTGGAAACTCAGCACCACGCAGCAGGCCCTGAAGCAGGCGCGCGACGCGGATTGGGTGGATTATTCCACCGTCACGGCGCTGAAAATGGCCGCGCTGCGCCTGGCGTGGAAAGACTTTTCGCTGCGTGACGACGAGCAGATGGCCGCCTTCCGCCAGTTTGTGACGCAGGAGGGCGAGAGCCTTTACTGGCAGGCGGCGTTTGATGCACTGCACGCGTATCAGGTGAAAGAGGACGAAATGCGCTGGGGCTGGCCGGTCTGGCCGGAAGCGTATCAGTCCGTCGACACGCCTGAAGTAAAAGCGTTCTGTAAAAAATATGCCGATGAAGTGGACTTCTACCTGTGGCTGCAGTGGCTGGCGTACAGCCAGTTTGCCGCCTGCTGGCAGGTGAGCCAGGGCTATAAGATGCCGATCGGCCTGTATCGCGATCTGGCCGTCGGCGTGGCGGAAGGCGGCGCGGAAACCTGGTGCGACCGCGAGCTTTACTGCCTGAAGGCCTCCGTGGGTGCGCCGCCGGATATTCTTGGGCCGCTCGGTCAGAACTGGGGACTGCCGCCGATGGATCCGCACGTCATGGCGGCGCGCGCGTACGAGCCGTTTATCGACCTGCTGCGCGCTAACATGCAGAACTGCGGTGCGCTGCGTATCGACCACGTGATGTCCGTGCTGCGTCTGTGGTGGATCCCGTACGGTGAAACGGCCGATCGCGGGGCGTACGTGCAGTACCCGGTTGACGATCTGCTGTCGATCCTGGCCCTGGAAAGCAAGCGTCATCAGTGCATGGTGATCGGTGAAGATCTCGGTACCGTGCCGGTGGAAATTGTCAGCAAGCTCCGCGACAGCGGCGTCTACTCCTACAAAGTGCTCTATTTTGAAAACGACCATGAGAAAACCTTCCGCGCGCCGAAAGCGTACCCTGAACAGTCAATGGCAGTCGCGACGACGCATGACCTTCCTACGCTTCGTGGCTATTGGGAAAGCGGCGATCTGACGCTCGGCAAAACGCTGGGTCTGTATCCTGATGAAGAGGTGTTACGCGGCCTGTATCAGGATCGCGAGCTCTCCAAACAGGGGCTGCTGGATGCGCTGCACAAGCAGGGCTGTCTGCCGAAACGTGCCGGACATAAGGCGTCATTGATGTCGATGACCGCGACCCTCAATCGTGGTTTGCAGCGCTATATTGCCGACAGCAACAGCGCTCTGCTGGGCCTGCAGCCGGAAGACTGGATTGATATGGCGGAGCCGGTGAACATCCCGGGCACCAGCTATCAGTACAAGAACTGGCGTCGCAAGCTATCCACATCGCTTGAGAAGATGTTTGCCGATGATGGGGTGAACAAGCTGATTAAGGATCTGGACAAGCGGCGAAAAGCTGCCGGGAAGTAGTAATAAAAAAACCCGCCAGGAGGCGGGTTTTTTATTGCCTTGTGGCGTCAAACCACCATATTCAACAGCAGCACCCCGACCAGACCACACACCGAAATAATAGTTTCCAGCGCGGACCAGGACTTGATGGTTTCACCGATAGTCAGGTTGAAGTACTCCTTGAACAGCCAGAAGCCAGGGTCGTTAACGTGAGAGAAGATCACGCTACCGGAACCGACGGCGATAACCATCAGTTCAGGGCTTACGCCCGTGGTCGCAATCAGCGGGGCAACGATACCGCCCGCGGTGATCGCCGCAACGGTCGCAGAACCCAGCGCAATACGCAGAACCGCGGCAATAGACCAGGCCATCAGGAGCGGCGATACGTTGGTTTCATGCATCATGGCAGCGATGTATTTGTCCACGCCGCTGTCGACCAGAACCTGCTTGAATGCACCGCCACCGCCGATGATCAGGAGCATCATGGCAATGATTTTGATGGAAGAGGTCAGCGTGTCGTTGATCTGATCCATGGAGCGGCCACGGTTCAAACCGAAGGTGAACATCGCGATCAGCACGGCAATCAGCGTTGCCATCACCGGGTCACCCAGGAATTCCGCCACGGACAGGAACGCATGACCTTTCGGCAGGATCATCTCCGCCACGGCGCGCATCGCCATCAGGATCACCGGTACCAGAGAGGTCCAGACGCTGACGCCAAAGCCCGGCATCTCTTCTTCGGTGAAGGTTTTGGCGCTGTACAGACCTTCCGGAATCGGCTTATCAATGCCTTTCAGGAAGCGGGCATAAACCGGGCCGGCCAGAATCACCGTCGGGATCGCCAGAATCGTACCGAACAGCAGAGTTTTACCCATATCCGCGTGGAAGATGGTCGCGATAGCGGTTGGACCCGGGTGTGGCGGCAGGAAGCCGTGAGTCACGGACAGCGCCGCAGCCATCGGCACACCGACATACAGCAGCGGGATGCTTGCCGCAGCTGCGATGGTGAACACCAGCGGCAGCATCAGCACGAAGCCCACTTCATAGAACAGCGCGAAGCCGACGGTAAAGCCGGTTAACACCACCGCCCACTGGATGTTCTTCTTACCGAATTTGTCGATAAGCGTGGTGGCAATACGCTGGGCGCCACCGCAGTCCGCCAGCATTTTGCCGAGCATGGCGCCGAAGCCCATGATCAATGCCAGGCTGCCGAGCGTGCCGCCGACGCCGGCTTTGATGGAACTGATAACTTTAACCAGCGGCATACCCTGCATCAGACCGACTGCAAGTGCCACCAGAACCAGAGCGATAAATCCGTTCATTTTGAAACGGATCATCAAGAGCAGTAATAACACAACACCGATAGCAACGATGACTAATGGCATGATTGACCTGGCCTTTGAATTGTTATGGGTAACGTCATTGTTTCAACGACAAATTCCGATTGTCCCAACTGGGAACAGAGACGTAACGGCACTCATACTGATGCCTGCGAAACCATTAAGTTTAGTCGGCTGTTATAAGGGTGCTGAGTGCCCACGAGAATGATACGGGTAACATGGCGCGATTGAGAATCACCCTGGGAGGGTAAATTTGAATTATGAGACGCAGGTCAACATATGGCAGGTAAACGCAAAACGGTAACCATGAGGTTACCGTTTTTGATGTTTTCACCCTCTCCCGTGGGAGAGGGCATAGCGACGGATGCTGAATTAGTAGTAAGAATGCTCGCCGCGCTGGTGCTCGGTCAGGTCACGCACGCCTTTCAGTTCCGGGAATTCGTTCAGCAACTGCTTCTCGATCCCTTCTTTCAGCGTCACATCGACCATTGAACAGCCGTTACAGCCGCCGCCAAACTGGAGAATGGCAAAACCTTCGTCGGTGATTTCCATCAGGGAAACACGACCGCCGTGGCCCGCCAGCTGTGGGTTGATCTGGGATTGCAGCAGATACTCAACGCGCTCCATCAGCGGGGCATCGTCAGACACTTTACGCATTTTCGCGTTCGGCGCTTTCAGGGTCAGCTGAGAACCCAGCTGGTCGGTGACGAAGTCGATCTCCGCATCTTCAAGATACGGTGCGCTCAGCTCATCAACGTAGGCAGTGAGCTGTTCAAATTTAAGGGCAGTGTCAGTTGCTTCCACAGCGTCCGGAGGACAATAAGAAACACCACATTCTGCATTCGGAGTGCCTGGATTAATCACAAACACGCGGATCTGCGTCCCTTCTTCCTGATTTGCCAGCAGTTTGGCAAAGTGCGCTTGTGCAGAATCGGAAATACGGATCATAGCTTTGGCCTAATAGTTGACTAAATTACCTGGGTATAATCATACGCCCATTGAAGAAGGGCTACAAGGTACGGCACAGACACCATACCTGAACCGACGCGGCGCCGCTTCGCAAAAGCAGTCGGGAAAGTTCAGCAACGGTACTGCCCGTGGTGACGACATCATCCACAATCGCGATATGGAGACCGTCGACCGGCAATTCAAGGCGAAAGGCGTTTTTGAGGTTTCTTTTGCGAAGCCGGGCGCTGAGCTGATGCTGGATGGCGGTGGCATGAACACGTGTAAGCGCGCCGGCCTCATACCGGCAGCCGAGCCACCGCGCGAGGGGGCGGCAGATCAGGTCACTCTGGTTATAGCCGCGCCGCCAGTGACGACGTCGGTATAGGGGGACACTCACCACCATGTCAATTCTCGGCAGTGCCCGCTGACGTCGCGCCTGCAAAACCGCCAGCAACAGCAGGCGGGCAAGGGGCTGTGCCAGCGAACTCTGCCCGGAAAACTTCAGCGCGTGAATCAGCCTGCTCAGCGGGGGGACATAATCATCCACCGCCACCAGCGCGCTCCACGGCGGGGATTTTTTCAGGCAGCGGCCACAGGGCAGCGAGGGGTTTGTGGCCGGTAAACCACATTGTGGACAGATCCCGATATGCCATTGCAGCGCTCGCGTACAGACGGAGCAGACGCCCCACCCGCTGAGCGCCAGCGGCATTTGGCATAGCCAGCACAAGCCGGGTACTGTTAGCATGTGCAACCTCCATGTGAAAAAAGAGAACAGTAACTGATGAAGACGCTGTGGTGGCAGACCGTAGGGACAGGAAATTGCCATCTTGTGCTGCTGCACGGATGGGGCCTGAATGCGGAGATATGGCATTGCATACGTGAGGAACTTGCCTCGCATTTCACCCTGCATCTGGTGGATTTACCCGGCTTTGGCCGCAGCCGCGGGTATGGCGCGTTGTCGCTTGATGAGATGGCGCAGCAGGTTCTGGACGCTGCGCCGCAAAACGCGGTCTGGCTGGGCTGGAGCCTGGGCGGGCTGGTGGCGAGCCAGATTGCGCTGTCGCAGCCTGACCGCGTAAAAGCGCTGGTGACGGTGGCGTCGTCGCCCTGTTTTAGCGCGCAGGAAGAGTGGCCGGGGATCAAGCCTGACGTGCTGGCGGGCTTCCAGCAGCAGCTGAGCGAAGATTTCCAGCGGACCGTAGAGCGTTTCCTGGCATTGCAGACAATGGGTACTGACACCGCGCGTAAGGATGCCCGAACGCTGAAGCAGACCGTGCTTTCTCTGCCGATGCCGGAGGTTGAGGTGCTAAACGGCGGACTGGAACTCCTGAAAACGGTTGACCTGCGCGAGCCGCTGGCCGCCCTGACGATGCCGCACCTGCGTATCTATGGCTACCTCGACGGGATTGTGCCGCGCAAAGTGGTTCCGCTGCTGGATTCACTCTGGCCGGAGAGTGAATCGCAGATCATTGCCAAAGCCGCACATGCCCCGTTTATCTCTCATCCGACGGAATTTTGTTCAGCGCTGATTGCGTTAAGTCAACGTTTCGACTGATTATTTTCTATCCTGCCTGGAAAAAATAACACACCGCAACCATACTCCTGATGTCGTTGCGGTTGTTCTGCCTACGATAATCAAAACAACAATCCTATGGAGAGTCAGGCTATGAAACTTGTTACAGGTATTGTCACTTCTCTGGTTATTGGGTCACTTTCATTTGGCGTCTTTGCGGCAAAAGAGCTGGAAAAAGATAAAGTTGCCGGCATGAATCTGACGAAAATTGGTGAGATTTCTACGTCTGACACCACCGCGCCGATGGACGCTCGCAAAGAGCTGTCGAAGAAAGCGGATGAGCTGGGCGGAACGTACTACGTCGTCACCAGTGCAGAAAAACAGACCAAAAACGTACGCGCTACGGCGGACGTCTACAAGTAATACGATAAAGCCGGGCAGCGATGCCCGGCTTTGTTAACGCAGCGCCCACCACTCCCTGAGGCAGGCCTTTCCTTCCGGACAGCTTTTACAACTGCCGGAGAGACAACCCTCCGCTTCTTCCTGAATTCGCACGGCTTTCCCCATGGCTTCCAGTCTTTCCAGCATGGCATCGATCATCGGCTGCGGCGTATGCAGGCTGAGGCTCAGCTGTTTCGCCTCCATTCGCCCTTGCAGTGCCAGCAGGTCACGAACCTGAATCAACGATGCCATGGTTTGCTCCTTAGTGACAGTCGCCCGCCGGGCTGTTGCAGCAGGTCGCGGCGGTTTTACGGTTTGCCAGCAGGTCGATGTCGACGCGGCTGCGCGCACGCCGCAGCAGACCGAGCACGATCGCGTTAAACAGCACAACCGCGAGAATACAGACCAGGCTGTAGCGCGGGTGCTGGCTGAAATTGACGGTTTGATAAAACAGCGTCGCCAGCGAGTAAGCGATATTCAGCCCCCACAGGACAGAGAAGCCCATCCAGCCGCGGCTGGACTCGCGGGCAATCGCCCCCATCACGGAGATGCACGGAATGTAGAGCAGAACAAAGATGAGGTAGCTGTAGGCCGCGGACGCGCTGCCAAATTTCTCGCCCATCACGCCCATGGCACCCGTTGCCATTTCGCCGTCGCCTTTGCTCGCTTCAATCGGGTTCGCCAGCACGCTCAGGCTGAAGGTATCTTTCAGGCTCTGCCAGGTCTCCTCTACGGCACCCAGCAGCTCATGGCCGAGATGAAACGCTGCCGGATTAAATTCCTGCTCCTGAATGTTCTCGGCGGTGTAAAGCGTGTTCAGGGTGCCGACAACCACCTCTTTCGCCATCGCTCCGGTGAACAGCCCGACGGTCGCCTGCCAGTTATCCTCATGCACGCCAATCGGCTTGAAGACCGGCGTGATGATGCGGCTGACGGAAGCGAGGGCAGAGTCGTTAATGTTATCTGCCGCCTGTCCGCTGAGGGTGAAGCTGTTCAGCGCGCTCAGGAAAATGCTGACGATGACAATCACCTTACCGGCGCGCAGCACAAAGCCCTTCAGGCGCTGCCAGGTCTGGATTGCCAGGCTTTTCAGATGCGGCACGTGATACACCGGCAGCTCCATCACAAACGGCGACGCTTCACCGCGCATGATGGTGTGCTTCAGCATCAAACCGGTAAGAATAGCCATCACGATGCCCAGCACATACAGCGAAAAGACCGCCAGCGCGCCCTGCTGACCAAAGAAGGCTGCGGCAAAGACCGCAAAGATGGCCAGACGGGCACCGCAGGACATAAACGGCGCCATCATGATGGTCATCAGACGTTCACGCGGCGCATCCAGGGTGCGTGCGCCCATTACCGACGGTACGTTACAGCCGAAGCCGACAATCAGCGGGACGAAGGATTTACCCGGCAGACCCAGCGCCTGCATCAGACGATCCATCACGAACGCCGCGCGCGCCATGTAGCCGGAATCTTCCAGGAACGAGAGGAACAGGTACATCATACCGATCTGCGGCACCAGAGGCAGAACGGTGTTGATACCGCCGCCGATCCCCTGTGCGAGGAAGATGGTTAACCATTCCGGGAAGTGCAGGGTGTAACCCACCCACTGAATCCCGTGGACGAAGACCGCGACGGAACCGGCGTCGAAAATGGGCTGGAGTGCGCCGCCGATGTTAATGGCGAGCAGGAACATCACGTACATGACCAGCAGGAAGATGGGCAAACCGAGGAAGCGGTTAAGCACAACTTTATCCACCGCCGCCGTAAAGCGGCTGGGTTCCGCCGTGAGGGCGTTGCTGACAACGTCGCAAATCGAGGCGATGGCCTGGTAACGCGCATCGGCAATGTGCAGCGCCGGGTCGTCCAGCTCGTCGCTAAGGCGGGCCACCGTCGCGTCCAGCTTATCAGCCGCATGCCCTGCGTAAGCGCGGCTGTAGATATCCCCTTCCAGCATCTGCAGGCCGAGCCACAGGCGCTGTTTCGCTGGCATGCTGTTGTCCATCTCCTGCGCCAGCACGTTGGCTTCGCGCAGGAGAGGCTGTGCGTAATGCACCAGCTCAATGTCATGATTTCCCTGGTGACGGTCAATGGCCAGCTTCAGCGCATCAATACCGCGAGCGCGCGTCGAAACCAGCGGAACGACCGGGCAACCCAGGCGCGCGGAGAGGGCATCGACGTCGATGCGCAGCTTTTGTTTCTCCGCAATGTCGAGCATGTTGAGCGCCACGATGCAGGGGATCCCCAGCTCCAGCAGCTGCAGCGTCAGATAAAGATTACGCTCGAGGTTTGAGGCATCAACAACGTTGATCAGCAGGTCCGCGTCGCCGCCGAGAATATAGTGACAGGCAATCTGCTCATCGAGCGAGGTTTGCGACGAAATGGTGGTTAAGGAGTAGGTACCGGGAAGGTCAACCAGCGCCACCTGGTTGTCCGTTGTGGTGAACTGACCCTCTTTACGCTCAACCGTCACGCCCGCCCAGTTGCCCACGCGCTGGCGTGCTCCGGTGAGCTGGTTAAAAAGCGTAGTCTTGCCGGAATTAGGATTGCCAATTAAGCCAATAGTTAACTTTTTCATTTTTTTAGACTCACTGAAACCGCTGGCTTGTTATCGGGATAAGGCTTCGACTTCTATTAACGCGAGGTCTTTCTTACGCAGGACCAGATTCACGCGGCGGGTTTCAATATGAACCGGATCGCCCAGCGGCGCCACGCGCACGACCTGAAATGACGAGCCGGGCAGCATGCCCAGCGACAGCAGCTTTTGCCGATAGGCTGGGCTAATTTCGCGGGTAAAACCGGTAATTTTCCATGCACTGTCTGGAGTGAATTGCATAACGCCTGATTCCACGAAAGGTTAAATTATCTACTATGGGATGATAATGAGAATAGTTTTTATCAGCAATATTAAAACTGTGACGGAATGTTGTTTGCGGTATTAATTTACGGCCTGTTTGACCTGGCTCAATATTTGCTGAATGGCCTGGAAACGAAAAGAAGAGTATTTGTTAACGGGGTGATAATTCGTGGTTTAAATATGGATGTGCAATCGGTTTCATATATTACGGCACGATATTATTCCCTCTCCCCTGTGGGGAGAGGGTTAGGGTGAGGGTTTAGCGTTTTTTACCCATCGCGGCCGCCAGCGCATCCATCATCGCGCTGTTGCCAGCAGGCTGAGCATCACGTCCGCGCGGCTTCGCGGCTTTCGCGGCCGGACGCTGCTGTTCGCGGCCTCCGCCATTGCCGCCACGGCGCGCGTTGGTGTCGCCCGGCTGCTCGTCCAGACGCATGGTCAGCGCGATACGCTTGCGCTGCAGATCCACTTCCAGCACTTTGACCTTCACGATGTCACCCGCTTTAACCACGGTGTGCGGGTCTTCAACGAACTTGTCGGCGAGGGATGAGATATGCACCAGACCGTCCTGATGCACGCCGATATCGACAAACGCACCGAAGTTGGTGACGTTGGTCACCGCGCCTTCCAGCACCATGCCGGGCAGCAGGTCGTTCATGGTTTCCACGCCGTCAGCAAAGGTCGCCGTTTTGAACTCAGGACGCGGATCGCGGCCCGGCTTTTCCAGCTCTTTGATAATGTCGGTGACGGTTGGCACACCAAATTTGTCGTCGGTGAAATCAACGGCTTTCAGGTTGCGCAGGGCGCTGCTGTCACCCATCAGGTCTTTCAGCGCCTGCTGGGTGGCAGCCAGAATACGCTCGACAACCGGGTACGCTTCCGGGTGAACGGTGGAGGCATCCAGCGGGTTATCGCCGTGGTTGATGCGCAGGAAGCCCGCACACTGCTCAAAGGCTTTTGGCCCCAGGCGGCTCACCTTCAGCAGCTGCTGACGGTTCTGGAACTGGCCGTTCTCATCACGCCAGGCGACGATGTTCTGCGCCATCATGCGGGTTAAGCCCGCCACGCGGGTCAGCAGGGGAACGGAGGCGGTGTTCAGGTCAACGCCGACGGCGTTTACGCAGTCTTCCACCACCGCATCCAGCTTGCGCGCCAGCTGCGTCTGACTCACGTCGTGCTGATACTGGCCCACGCCGATGGATTTCGGGTCGATCTTCACCAGCTCCGCCAGCGGATCCTGCAGGCGGCGCGCGATAGAGACCGCGCCGCGCAGGGAAACGTCCAGGTCCGGGAACTCCTGGGCCGCCAGCTCGGAAGCGGAATAGACGGATGCCCCCGCTTCGCTGACGATCACTTTCTGCGCCGTTACTTTCGGGAACTGCTTCTGCACGTCGAGATAGAAACGCTCGGTTTCACGGGACGCCGTACCGTTGCCGATGGCAACCAGCTCCACGTTGTATTTTTCGCACAGCGCCGCCACCACGATGGCCGCTTTCGCTGCCTGGCCGGTGTGCGGATAGATAGTGTCGGTGGCCACCAGCTTGCCGGTGCCGTCAACCACAGCGACCTTCACGCCGGTACGCAGACCCGGATCGAGACCCATAGTCGCGCGCAGGCCGGCAGGGGCGGCCATCAGCAGGTCGTGCAGGTTACGGGCGAAGACGTTAATCGCTTCATCTTCGGCGCGCTCGCGCACGGTGCCCATCAGCTCGGTTTCGAGGTGCATCAGCACCTTGATGCGCCAGGTCCAGCTCACCACGCCTTTGCGCCAGCTGTCCGCCGGGGCGTTGTTCAGGCGCAGGCCGAGATGGTCGATGATGATCTGCTCGCAGTGACTCTCTTTCGGCGGCTCGTCGAACTGCGGGTCGGCGTTCAGGGAGAGCTGGAGCACGCCTTCGTTGCGGCCGCGGAACATTGCCAGCGCGCGGTGAGACGGCGCGGTAGAGATCGGTTCGTGGTGATCGAAGTAGTCACGGAATTTCGCGCCTTCTTCCTCTTTACCCGCGACGACGGTAGAGACGATGTGGGCATTCTTCCACAGGTAATCGCGCACTTTAGCCAGCAGGGCGGCGTCTTCGGCGAAGCGCTCCATCAGAATGTAGCGTGCGCCGTCGAGGGCGGCCTTGGTGTCCGCCACGCCTTTGTCAGCGTCGATAAATTTCGCCGCTTCGGTTTCCGGATCGTGGGACGGTTCGTTCCACAGCAGGTCGGCAAGCGGCTCAAGACCCGCTTCAATCGCAATCTGCCCGCGCGTGCGGCGCTTCGGCTTGTACGGCAGATAGAGATCTTCGAGTTCGGTTTTGCTCAGGGTGCCGTTGATGGCGCTTTCAAGCTCGCTGGTCAGCTTGCCCTGTTCGCCGATGGATTTGAGGATCGCCTGACGACGTTCTTCCAGCTCGCGCAGATAGCCCAGACGGGTCTCCAGGTTACGCAGCTGCGTGTCATCCAGACCGCCGGTGACTTCCTTACGATAGCGTGCAATAAACGGCACGGTGTTCCCTTCATCAAGCAGGCGAACGGCAGCTTCTACCTGTTCGGCTCTGGCCTGAATATCACCCGCAATAATGCGGCAGAGCGAATCTTTCATCATGGCTTTATCATCTGTTGAGTCGAAAAAATCAGGGGATAGTTATACGGGCTGACACGGCAAAATGCCAGCCGGGGAGGGCGCTCTCGGACTATTTTACGTAGACGATCTCATTGACGTACCAGCTGGCTTCACCGGCTGGAGTCTGAACGACGGCCAGATCGCCCACTTCCTTTTTCAGCAGCGCGCGGGCCATCGGAGAGTCGATGGAGATGTAATCCTTACGACCAAAAATTTCATCGTAGCCGACAATGCGAAAGCGCAGGGTGTCGCCATCATCGTTTTCAATCTCCACCCACGCGCCGAAGAACACTTTGCCTTCCTGCTGCGGGGAGTAATCGACAATTTTGAGATTCTCAAGGCACTTCGTCAGATAGCGAACCCGGCGGTCAATTTCGCGCAGCCGCTTTTTGTTGTACTGGTAGTCAGCGTTTTCGCTGCGATCGCCCAGGCTTGCCGCCCAGGTTACCTTTTTGGTGACTTCAGGACGCTCTTCGCGCCAGAGGTAATCCATCTCTTTTTTGAGCTTTTCGTACCCTTCGCGGGTGATCAGGGGCGTTTTCATGGTAAAGCCTTTGCTGCCTGCCGGTTAACTGTCTTGCGCACAATACGTACTGCACAGTGTAACAGACAGGATTAATAATGATTTATGTGATGAAATGAGCAGATAAGCTGCTGTTAAATATGCTTTGTAACAATTTCGACTAGAATTTATACCAGAATTAACTGGTCGAATACGTGCACTTTTTTAGAATACGCTGTTACAAAGACTATCCGAACCTTTGGGAGTACACACAATGCAAGAGAACTACAAAATTCTGGTCGTGGATGACGACATGCGCCTGCGCGCGCTGCTGGAACGTTATCTGACCGAGCAGGGCTTCCAGGTTCGTAGCGTCGCGAACGCTGAGCAGATGGACCGTCTGCTGACCCGTGAATCTTTCCACCTTATGGTTCTCGACCTGATGCTGCCTGGCGAAGACGGGCTTTCTATTTGCCGCCGTCTGCGCAGCCAGAGCAACCCGATGCCGATCATCATGGTGACGGCGAAGGGTGAGGAAGTTGACCGTATCGTGGGTCTCGAAATCGGCGCGGACGACTACATTCCAAA
Source organism: Enterobacter sp. UCD-UG_FMILLET (assembly GCF_000762975.1). Classification (NCBI taxonomy): domain Bacteria; kingdom Pseudomonadati; phylum Pseudomonadota; class Gammaproteobacteria; order Enterobacterales; family Enterobacteriaceae; genus Enterobacter; species Enterobacter sp. UCD-UG_FMILLET. The sequence goes on along the minus strand of NZ_JRJC01000042.1, from coordinate 78,253 downwards.
ACCGTTTAACCCGCGTGAACTGCTGGCGCGTATTCGCGCTGTGCTGCGCCGTCAGGCGAACGAACTGCCCGGCGCACCGTCTCAGGAAGAAGCGGTCATCGCCTTCGGCAAGTTCAAGCTGAACCTCGGCACGCGCGAGATGTTCCGTGAAGACGAGCCAATGCCGCTCACCAGCGGCGAGTTTGCGGTCCTGAAAGCGCTGGTCAGCCACCCGCGTGAACCGCTTTCCCGTGACAAGCTGATGAACCTGGCGCGCGGTCGCGAATACTCCGCAATGGAACGCTCTATTGACGTACAGATCTCCCGCCTGCGCCGCATGGTGGAAGAAGATCCTGCGCATCCTCGTTATATTCAGACCGTATGGGGTCTGGGCTACGTATTCGTCCCGGACGGCTCTAAAGCATGAGGCGAATGCGCTTCTCGCCGCGTAGCTCGTTTGCCCGCACCCTGTTACTGATCGTCACCCTGCTGTTCGTCAGCCTGGTGACGACCTATCTGGTGGTGCTGAACTTTGCGATCCTGCCGAGCCTCCAGCNTTGACGTACAGATCTCCCGCCTGCGCCGCATGGTGGAAGAAGATCCTGCGCATCCTCGTTATATTCAGACCGTATGGGGTCTGGGCTACGTATTCGTCCCGGACGGCTCTAAAGCATGAGGCGAATGCGCTTCTCGCCGCGTAGCTCGTTTGCCCGCACCCTGTTACTGATCGTCACCCTGCTGTTCGTCAGCCTGGTGACGACCTATCTGGTGGTGCTGAACTTTGCGATCCTGCCGAGCCTCCAGCAGTTTAATAAGGTCCTGGCCTACGAAGTCCGTATGCTGATGACCGATAAACTGCAGCTGGAGGACGGCACGCAGCTCGTCGTTCCCCCGGCATTTCGCCGTGAAATCTACCGTGAACTGGGCATTTCGCTCTACTCCAACGAGGCGGCGGAAGACGCTGGCCTGCGCTGGGCGCAGCACTACGAATTCCTCAGCCAGCAGATGGCGCAGCAGCTGGGCGGCCCAACGGAAGTGCGCGTTGAGGTCAACAAAAGCTCGCCCGTCGTCTGGCTGAAAACCTGGCTTTCACCCAACATCTGGGTGCNGCTGGAGGACGGCACGCAGCTCGTCGTTCCCCCGGCATTTCGCCGTGAAATCTACCGTGAACTGGGCATTTCGCTCTACTCCAACGAGGCGGCGGAAGACGCTGGCCTGCGCTGGGCGCAGCACTACGAATTCCTCAGCCAGCAGATGGCGCAGCAGCTGGGCGGCCCAACGGAAGTGCGCGTTGAGGTCAACAAAAGCTCGCCCGTCGTCTGGCTGAAAACCTGGCTTTCACCCAACATCTGGGTGCGCGTTCCGCTGACCGAAATCCATCAGGGCGACTTCTCGCCGCTGTTCCGCTACACCCTGGCGATTATGCTGCTGGCGATAGGTGGCGCGTGGCTGTTTATCCGTATACAGAACCGACCGCTGGTCGACCTGGAGCACGCTGCGCTGCAGGTCGGTAAAGGGATTATTCCTCCTCCGCTACGTGAGTATGGCGCCTCGGAAGTCCGTTCGGTGACGCGCGCGTTTAACCATATGGCGGCTGGCGTGAAGCAGCTGGCGGATGACCGTACGCTGCTGATGGCGGGCGTCAGCCATGACCTGCGCACGCCGCTAACGCGTATTCGCCTGGCGACGGAGATGATGGGGGAAGAGGACGGTTACCTTGCCGAGTCCATCAATAAGGACATCGAAGAGTGTAACGCCATCATCGAGCAGTTTATTGACTACCTGCGCACCGGGCAGGAAATGCCAATGGAGATGGCGGATCTGAACGCGGTCCTGGGCGAGGTGGTGGCGGCGGAAAGCGGCTACGAGCGTGAAATTGATACCGACCTTCAGGCCGGTGAAATTCAGGTTCGTATGCACCCGCTCTCCATCAAACGTGCAGTGGCGAACATGGTGGTCAACGCGGCGCGTTACGGAAACGGCTGGATTAAAGTCAGCAGCGGGTCTGAACTCAACCGCGCCTGGTTCCAGGTGGAAGACGACGGTCCGGGCATCAAGCCCGAGCAGCGTAAGCATCTGTTCCAGCCGTTTGTGCGCGGCGACAGCGCGCGCAGCACCAGCGGCACAGGCTTAGGCCTGGCGATTGTTCAGCGTATTATCGATAACCACAACGGACTGCTGGAGATTGGCACCAGCGAGCGGGGTGGGCTGAGCATTCGCGCCTGGCTGCCGGTACCGGTGACGCGAGGGCAGGTGAAAGAGGGATAGTGCGGTCTGATGCCCTCACCCCGACCCTCTCCCACGGGGAGAGGGAGAAAACATTAAAAAAGGCAACTTTCGTTGCCTTTTTGTTTTTACCTACAGCTTCGGTCCCGCGCTCACCAGCGCAGCACCCGCCGGGGTATCGGTATACTTCTCGAAGTTCTCAATAAACAGCTTCGCCAGCGATTCCGCCTTCTCGCGCCACTGCTCCGGAGAACCGTACGTGTTGCGCGGGTCGAGGATATGCGTATCCACACCCGGCAGCGACGTTGGGATCGCCAGGTCAAACATCGGCAGCGTGAAGGTTTCGGCGTCGTCCAGAGAACCATCCAGAATGGCGTCGATAATGGCACGGGTATCTTTGATGGAGATACGTTTGCCGGTACCGTTCCAGCCGGTGTTCACCAGGTAGGCCTGCGCGCCGGATGCCTGCATGCGTTTCACCAGCACTTCAGCGTACTGCGTCGGGTGCAGCGACAGGAAAGCCGCGCCGAAGCAGGCGGAGAAGGTTGGGGTTGGCTCCGTCACGCCGCGCTCGGTACCCGCCAGCTTGGCGGTGAAGCCGGAGAGGAAGTGGTACTGCGTCTGGCTGGCCGTCAGGCGAGACACCGGAGGCAGCACGCCGAACGCATCCGCCGTCAGGAAAATGACCTTCGTGGCATGACCCGCTTTTGACACCGGCTTCACGATATTGTCGATGTGGTAGATCGGGTAAGAGACGCGGGTGTTTTCCGTTTTCGACGCATCGTCGAAGTCGATGGAGCCGTCGGCACGCACGGTGACGTTTTCCAGCAGCGCATCGCGACGGATCGCGTGGAAGATATCCGGCTCGGCCTCTTCAGACAGGCGAATGGTCTTCGCGTAGCAGCCGCCTTCAAAGTTGAATACGCCGTCGTCATCCCAGCCGTGTTCGTCATCACCAATCAGGCGACGTTTTGGATCGGTGGACAGGGTGGTTTTCCCGGTGCCGGACAGGCCGAAGAATACCGCCACGTCGCCTTTTTCACCGACGTTAGCCGAGCAGTGCATGGAGGCGATGCCCCGCAGCGGCAGCAGGTAGTTCATGACCGAGAACATCCCTTTCTTCATTTCGCCGCCGTACCAGGTACCGCCGATCAGCTGGATACGCTCGGTCAGGTTGAAGGCCACAAAGTTTTCGGAGTTCAGACCCTGCTCTTTCCACTGTGGGTTGGTGCATTTCGCACCGTTCATCACGATGAAATCAGGGGTGAAGTCCTGCAGCTCTTCGTCGGTTGGACGAATAAACATGTTTTTCACGAAGTGCGCCTGCCAGGCCACTTCTGTGATAAAACGTACGGAGAGACGGGTGTCGGCGTTTGCGCCGCAGAAAGCGTCGACAATGAACAGACGCTTGCCGGAAAGTTGTTGGGTGACGAGCCCTTTCAGGTGCTGCCAGGTTTCCGGAGAGAGCGGTTTGTTGTCGTTCTTCCCTTTGCCCTTGTCAGCCCACCACAGCGTATCGCGGGTGGTTTCGTCTCGGACGATATACTTATCTTTCGGCGAACGACCGGTAAAGATACCGGTATCGACGGCGATAGCACCAAGATTCGTCAACACACCACGCTCGTATCCTTCCAGTGCTGGATTGAGCTCTTCCTGATACAGCGTATCGTAGTCGGGGTTGTAGACGATTTCCTGGACGTCGTGAATACCATAAGCCTTGAGATCTTGCGGGGTTAAACCAGTAACACGCATATCACTGCTCCTTAGCCAATATGTACTGCCTGAAATTGTAGGGTTTTTCTGAGGTTGTTAACCGCGACGGGGCTCATAGATTTACGCATCTGGACAAAACCCTTACTAACGGAAAACGCTGCGACTCCAGTCACAGCGCAGGCGGATTATCGCAGGAATCGCTTTTTGGTTGGGGAAAATGTTCCGAAAAGGTTAAGGGCTGGTGATTTTATCGGAAAGAATGTGAATGTAATCGCATACACGTAAGAAAATTACGTAAGAGTTACATTGGGAAAACGATTCAGCTTAAGCGGGGTTTTTTGTTCCTCACCCCAGCCTCTCCCAAAGGGGAGAGGGTTAGGGTGAGGGAAAGAAGTTTAGTGAACCTGCGGATCCGCCGGGGAGGCGTTGTTGCGGATCTCAGCGATATCCATCGAATTGAACACGTAGTGCGTACCGCAGTAGTCACAGTGCATATCAATTTCGCCGTCTTCCGCCATGATGCTGTCGATCTCTTCGTCCGGCAGGGTTTTCAGCGCGCCAGCACAGCGCTCGCGTGAGCAGGTGCACTTAAATTCCACGGACTGCGGGTCGTAAACCGTCACTTCTTCTTCGTGGTACAGACGCCACAGCACGTCGGTCGCCGACAGGTTGAACAGCTCTTCCGCTTTAATGGTTTCGGTCAGCGTCGCCAGGTGCTCAAAGTCATTGGTCTGTGCGTCCTGCGCAGGCAGAACCTGCAGCAGCATACCGCCCGCAGCAGGCTGACCGTCCACTTCACCAGTGCGGATGAAAAGGCGCGTCGGCAGCTGTTCAGAACGCATGAAGTAATCTTCCAGGCAGGCTGCAAGGGTATCGCCTTCCAGACCCACCACGCCCTGATAGCGCTCACCTTCCTCAGGGGAGATGGTGATCACCAGGTAGCCATTACCCACCAGCGTTTTGAGGTCCGCATTTTCAGGCACGTCGCCCTGAACGCGCGCCACGCCGCGCATCTGCTGCTGGTTATTGCCGTTGATCACCGCCAGCGTCATCGGGCCGTCACCCTGCAGCTGCACGGTGATATCACCGGCAAACTTCAGCGTCGCCGTCAGCAGGCTGGTGGCAACCAGCAGTTCGCCCAACAGGGTCTTCACCGGCAGCGGGTAATTGTGGTTTTCCAGAATCTGTTTCCAGGTTTCGGATACGGTGACCAGCTCGCCGCGCACGGCGAATTGTTCAAACAGATAGCGGTGTAATTGGTCGTGTTGGGCCATTTTCATCTCTCGTGCGGGTGAGGTTAATCAGTCTCACCGTGTTTAAATTTCATCAGATCGCGGCGCTCTTTTTTATCCGGTCGCCGGTCCGGGTGGGGCATCGTCAGCGCGTTCATTTTGCGCGCCAGCGCGGTCTTCTCGCGCTTTTCAATGCTCTCCGCTGTCTCTTCATAAAGCAGTACGGCTTCCGCTGCGGGTCGACGCTGTTCGGTAATGGCTTTGATCACTACCGTACGTTCATCGTTGCCCTGACGCAGCGTTAAGGTGGCATTAAGCTCAACCAGCTTGCTCGGTTTGCTGCGCTGGCCGTTGTAATGCACTTTTCCGCCGTCAACCATCTCGCGGGCAAGGGCACGTGTTTTATAAAAACGCGCTGCCCACAGCCATTTATCCAGTCTTACCCCGTCAGAGGGTTTTTCTTTCATGGCGTCTCCTTCACGGTCAGTGAGGGGATCATCTGGCGGTAGTCGTTCAGTCCCGGGTGGCGCGGATAGCTTTTTTCAGCCAGACCAGAGTCAGGGTTGGTCACCCCCAGACAGTAGCGAATGCCAAACCTTGCGGCAGAATCCAGAATGGGCTCGCTGTCATCTATGAACAGCGTACGTTCTGGCTGTAAACCCGTCTCTTTCTTCACCGCATGCCACAACCGCTGATCCTCTTTCGGATAACCAAATGTGTGGGTGGAAAGTAATAAATCAAGGTGCGACGCCAGACCGGTATGCTCCAGCTTCACCGCCAGATTATGTGGATGCGCGTTGGTCAGCAAAATACGGCGCTTGCCGCTGGCTTTCAGCGCATCCAGAAAGGGCACGGTATCCTCGCGCAGAACGGCGCGCGGGCCCTGGGCGGTGGTCATGGCACAAATATCCAAACCGAGGCGCTCGCTCCAGTAGTCAAGACAGTACCAGTTTAGCGTATGTTGCACCGCGCTATATTGCGAACGAATGAATGCCTGCGCTTCTGCCGGGGAGATCCCCTGCTGCTCGCCATAGGTTTCAGGAACCAGCGTTTGCCAGAAATAGTTATCAAAGGCGAGATCGAGCAGCGTGCCGTCCATATCCAGCAGAACGGTATCTACCTCCTGCCAGGCGATATCAAGATGCATAAGGGGGAACTCCAGCCAGAAGAAACGTGCGCGACAGGGTAGCACATCTTGCCGCGCAACGACGTTATCAGATCAGGCTCTCAGACGAGGGGATCAGCTTTGGATTAAGGCAGTTTTCATAATACTGCTGAATGTCGGCAAGCCGGGTGCGCGAGCGCTGGTAGCGGCGCAGGGCCATAAAGCCGTTCCAGAAAATGGCGGCAAGCATCGCGGTCATCAGCAGAGAGGTGCCAATGTAACGCCACAAGCCTGCGCTATCCGGCATCCGGTGCAGGCCGATATGTCGAGTGCCGTTGGCGTCGGTATAAATACTCGTGACAATCCCTTCGGCGCTGAACGGCGTTTGCATCAGCATCTGTGCCAGGCGCTGGAACTGGCTCCACTGTTCCTGCGCCGGGTAATCATAAAGCGCGACCTGCGGGTAGGGCTGATCGACCAGGTCGCTGCCTTCATCGCTTGCTATCACAAAGCCGCCCGGAGCCGGGCTGTTCAGCGCCTGAGCCGCACGGGTAGTCTCGCGCATCATGAACGGCGACGTCGAGGTGGCGACCAGGTTATCCAGAGATTCAGCGCTCACCGGACGCAGCAGCACGTTAACGCCGTCCAGTCGTCCCGCTTCGGCGCGTTTCACCAGCGAGTCCCAGTCTTTACTGTTCCCCAGGTTTACCAGGGCGTTTTTAAGGCGTATGCACTCATCCTGAGAGGAGCATAAATCCTGCGTTTTCAGGACGATGTCACCAAAATCATCCAGCAGAACCATGCCTGATTTCTGAATGGCCGAGCGCAGCGCGGGGCTGACGCGCGAATCATCATCCGGTTTCGGGTGCAGCTGGCGGTTAACCGTCTGGGTGAGAGCTGTGGCTTTGTTCACCACTTCGGATTCCGGCAGCGGCAGCGGCGGCGCGTCGTTCCAGATAATTTGCGAACAATCGAACGGCATGAACGGCGAGCTCTGACGCGTGTTCCACGCCCCCGCGGTGTGAATATTACACATACCGGTCCCCTTCAGGCGCAGCGTGTCCCCCACGCGTACACCGGCTTCATCCAGTTTGTTGACGCTGGTCGCTTCAATGGTTTGCGCCCCTTTGATCCACGACAGGGTGAATTTAATGGGCATATCCAGCGGCACGAAAAGCAGCAGCATGACTAAGACCAGCGCGGCGCCGCCGGCAATGACCGTACTGCGCAGCCAGTGCTGAAGCGGAAAATTTTTCACTTCATCATGCAGAGACAGGAAGCGTCCCTGACGCACAACGTGGCGGTCAAGGTAGATATCAATGTCGGTTTTCTGCCCTAGGTCCTGTGCGATCCACGGCTGCCAGTGGCGCGGGTAGATCAGGTCGATAATACCGAGCGAAATATTGTTGAGATGTTCCTGATCGTTTTCACCGAACAGACCCCAGCGCTTTGGCGTCCCGCGCAGGCAGTGGATCTCGCGTAACGAGGTTTTAGCCGGTGGAGCAAAGAGACCCCAAAGCCCACCGGCCAGCAGCAGCACCGCGCCGCCAGCCAGCCAGGGGACAAACACATCCGGCGTGAGCAGGCAGATAAAAAAGAGCAGGAAGGCAGCAACGATCAGAATGGCTTCACGAATGCCGTCCGGGCGGCTCAGGGCATACTCTTCATGCGTTTCCTGGCGAATGTTCAGCAGTTCGATCTGCTCTGTCTCTTCGCCACGAATGGACGCCTGCGTTGAACTTGCGCGTTCCAGCGCAAAACGCGGGGCTTCCTGAAGGTATTCATTTAGCGTATGGCCGTTAAGCGAGATAACCAGGGGCAACGAATCGGTGTGAATCAGCTCAACGCTGTTTTCGTCATTAATATATTGCTCCCAGGACGGGGGCAGATGCACTTCGACGGAATCAAGGTAATAGCGCCATTTGTTGGGGTCATCAGTCGTGATGCCGTAGCGCGTGATGGAGCGCGTCACGCAGAGCACGGTATCACTTTGCGCATTAAGCTTGAGCGCGACGGGCGCAGCGGTGGCTCCCGTTGGCCCAGGCGTTAACTGAGTACGGTTCAGGATTTCGAGATAGTTTTCAACCGCATCGCGCTCGTCCTGCGTGAGTTTACGCGTGCTCGCACCCGCAAATGCATTTAAAAAAGGCAGACGATAACGGCGCTGTACGCGGCGCCTGTACAACCACCCTGCAACAAACGCGCCGGCCAGCATAGCAGCGAGAACAATCAAAATGGTGCTCATGCTTTCCCCATCTTACTTATCTTCTTACAGGTGTATACCCGTCATACTTCGAGTTGTCTGTGCGTTGGCTTTCCTCGCTCACCTCAGTCACGTACTAATGTACGCTCCTGAGGATTCGCTGCGTCGCCGCCTTCATACAACTCGATTTATTTAGGGTAAAGTCAGTAGCACCTTTACATTGAATGAGAGTCTGTGGCTGGCTATCGGCAAGTATGGAGTCGAACTTGAGCATTCTGAAGCGCATCCCAGTGACCGGTGATGATAGCAAAGCCTGTTATGGCGCGATATCAGCAAATTCCTGGAAACATTTCAACCTCTTGACATTTGTTTTGAATTGAGGATTGATCCCAAATACGTTGCATAAATGTAAATAAAGAACAATTGACATTGCCGAAACCGTGCAGCGTATCGCACAATAACGCCAGTTCTCACTGCTAAGACCCATCAAGATGAGCAAACCACTACAAAAACCCACTATTCTGAATGTTGAAACTGTCGCCAAATCGCGCCTGTTTAATGTCGAAAGTGTGGACCTGGAGTTCAGCAACGGTGTGCGTCGCGTTTATGAACGTATGCGCCCCTCTTCGCGCGAAGCGGTGATGATTGTTCCCATTGTCGACGATCATCTGATTTTGATCCGCGAATACGCTGTGGGAACGGAATCTTACGAGCTTGGGTTCTCGAAAGGACTTATCGATCCGGGTGAAACCGTCTTTGAAGCGGCAAACCGCGAGCTAAAAGAAGAGGTGGGCTTTGGTGCGAATGAGCTTTCATTCCTGAAAAAGCTGAGCATGGCGCCGTCCTATTTTTCCAGCAAAATGAATATCGTGGTGGCTGAAGACCTCTATCCTGAATCGCTGGAAGGGGATGAGCCGGAGCCGTTGCCGCAGGTTCGCTGGCCGCTAGCGCACCTGATGGATCTGCTGGAAGACCCTGACTTTAATGAGGCCCGCAACGTGAGCGCGCTGTTCCTGGTACGGGAATGGCTGAAGGGGCAGGGGCGGCTGTAGTGGCCTGATGCCCTCACCCCAACCCTCTCCCACGGGAAGAGGGAGCAAACACAAAAACGGCAACCAGAGGTTGCCGTTTTGCTTTGTTGTCAGAACAGCTCGTGCGTCTCGCCGTTATCAATAATCTCTGTCCCCACCTCGTGCACCGCCTGCGTGGTTGGCTGCGTGCCCTCGATGAAATACTCTTCGCGGCTATTACCGCCGTTGGCGAGCTGACCGGTGCTGCGGTCGATATTAACCGTCACCACGCCCGGCGGTGGCGTTAACGGCTGCTCCGGCACGCCTTCAAGAACGGACTTCATGTAGGCGTCCCAGGCCGGCTGCGCGCTCTTCGCACCGCCTTCGTAGCCGGAAATCTGATCCTTAATCGCGCCGGAGGCCGTTGTACGACCTAAGTCACGGCGGTGATCGTCGAAACCGATCCAGACCGACGTTACCACGCCAGGACCGTAGCCGGAGAACCACGCATCTTTCGAGCTGTTGGTTGTCCCCGTTTTACCGCCGATATCATGGCGCTGCAAATCACGCCCTGCGCGCCAGCCTGTGCCCTGCCAGCCCGGTTCACCGAAGATATTGGTGTTCAGCGCGCTTTTGATCAGGAACGACAGCGGCGTGTTGATCACGTGCGGGGCATACTCCGGTGCACCGGTCTGTGCCACCAGCGACTGGTTAGCCTGCTCAAGCTGCGGCTGCGGCACGACGCCGTTCTGCTGCTCCTGAGACACGGCAGGGTCTTCCATGTCCTTATTCTCAAGCACCTCGGATTTTGGCGTATTGCCATAAATGACCGGAATATCGCAGTCAGGACAGGCAATCTTCGGCTTCGCTTCGAACAGCACGCCGCCCTGATCGTTTTCAATCTTGCTGATGAAGTACGGGTCAATCAGGAAGCCGCCGTTGGCCATCACCGAGTACCCGCGTGCGACCTGAAGCGGCGTAAACGAGGCGGAGCCTAACGCCAGCGACTCGGTGCGAACGATGTTCTGCGCCGGGAAACCGAAGCGCTGCAGATACTCTGCGGCATAGTCGACGCCCATCGCGCGCATGGCGCGCACCATTACCACGTTTTTCGACTGTCCCAGACCCTGACGGAGACGAATAGGGCCGGCATACTCCGCAGGGGAGTTCTTCGGCTGCCAGTCGGAACCGGCACCGGCATCCCAGCGGGAGATTGGCACGTCGTTAAGGATGCTGGCGAGGGTCAAGCCTTTATCCATCGCTGCGGTGTAGAGGAACGGTTTGATATTGGAACCGACCTGACGCAGCGCCTGGGTGGCGCGGTTAAATTTGCTCTGGTTGAAATCAAACCCGCCGACCAGGGCCAGGATGGCACCGTTCTGTGGGTTAATAGAGACCAGGGCCGAGTTGACGTCTGGCACCTGTGCCAGCCACCAGGCTTCGCCTACCTTGCGCACCCAAATTTGCTGCCCGGTCTGGACGGCATCGGTCACTTTACGCGGCGTTGCGCCCTGCAGCGTATCCGAGCGGTAAGGACGCGCCCAGCGGATACCGTCCATACGCAGCGAGACGGAAGTACCGTCCGCGAGTGTCGCAACGGCTTCCTGAGGATCGGCCTGCGTGACCACGGCAGGAAGGAGCGGACCATAGGTTGGCAGCGCCTTCAGCGTACTGGTGATTTTTTTGCTGTCCCACGCGCTTTCGCCCACTTTCCAGAGCACGTTTGACGGGCCGCGATAGCCGTGACGCATATCGTAGTCCATCACGTTGTTCCGCACCGCTTCCTGAGCCGCCTGCTGGACTTTACGGGTGACGGTGGTGTACACGCGGTAGCCATCTTCATAGGCCTTGTCACCATAGCGATTCACCATCTCCTGACGAACCATTTCGGTCAGGTAAGGGGACGCGAAGGCGATTTCAGGGGCGTGGTAGTTAGCGTCAATAACATCGTTACGCGCCTGGTCGTACTCGCTCTGGCTGATGTAGCCTTCGCTCAGCATACGTGACAGGACGACGTTACGGCGCGCGGTGGCGCGATCAAGCGAGTAGAGCGGGTTAAACGTGGACGGCGCTTTCGGCAGACCGGCGATGGTTGCCATTTCGCTTAAGGTGAGCTGCTCAACAGGCTTACCGAAATACACCTGTGCGGCAGCCCCCACGCCATAGGCGCGGTAGCCCAGGTAAATTTTGTTGAGGTACAGCTCAAGGATCTCGTCTTTGCTCAGCAGCTGCTCAATACGGATCGCAAGGAATACCTCTTTGATCTTACGCGTCAGCGTCTTTTCAGGGCTGAGGAAGAAGTTACGCGCCAGCTGCTGCGTAATGGTACTCGCCCCCTGAGAGGCGTGACCAGAGAACAACGCAATGCTCGCGGCACGGAAAATCCCCACCGGATCGACACCGTGGTGCTCGTAAAAACGGCTGTCCTCCGTGGCGATAAAGGCTTTCACCATCACGGGGGGGATTTGGTTTAAGGTCAGCGGAATACGACGCTTCTCGCCATACTGCGCCATCAGCTCGCCATCGGCGCTATAAACTTGCATCGGGATCTGGAGGCGCACATCGCGAAGCGTGGCGACATCAGGTAGCTGTGGCTCAATATATTTGTATAAACCGTAAATCGAGCCTGCTCCCAGCAGAATGCAACAGACTGCAAGGATGAATAAATACTTTACGAACTTCACCGGAGATTTCCCATTTGGTTTCACTTGGGCAGTTTCTAAACAATCGCGCGGTAGTATAAAGGCAAGCCTGATTCATTGATATAGCCGTCAAGGCGACGGGCGATAAGGAGATCGTGAAGCATGGCTTTCAAAAGATGGCAAACGGGCGTTCATATTCAACAGGATAGGGTGCTGATCGTCGCCCTGGCCCGGGGGAAGTCGGGCTGGTGCTTGCGCCGCTGGTGGGCGATTCCTCTGGACGAGGGCATCATTCGTGACGGCAAAATTTGTCAGCCAGAACAGCTGGTTGATGCGTTACGCGACTGGCGCAAAACGCTGCCGCACTACCATCGGGTGTTCCTCTCTTTCCCGGCAGCACGCACTCTGCAACGGTCGCTCCCCCGTCCGACCGTTGCGCTGCGCGACAGCGAGCAGCTCTCATGGCTTGGCGCGGCGCTCGCGCGCGAACTGGAGATGTCTGCCGATACGCTCTGTTTCGATTACGCGCAGGATACCTTCAGCAATACCTTGCAGGTGACCGCCGCGCAAAACAACGAGGTTGATACCCTACTGGCGCTGGCGAAAACGCTGCGTTTGCGGCTGGTGGCCATTACGCCGGATGCCAGCGCGCTGGCGAATCTTCTTCCCGCGGTGGCGCCAGCGACGTGCGTCGCCTGGCGCGACGATCGGCAGTGGCTGTGGGCGATGCGTCACCAGTGGGGACGCCGCTTTACCACAGAAGCCGAAAGCGTGGCCGAGCTGGCGGCGCTGCTGGCGCTTGGTCCGGATGACATCGCGCTGTTTGATAGCCGACGTGACCCGTGGGAAATCCTGGAACGCTGCCATGCCCCGTTACCGGACTGCGGCGCTGATTATACCGTTGCGCTGGCGTTGGCCATGAGCGAGGTGCCCGGATGAGCATCATGAACTTTCTGCCCTGGCGACAGCAGCGGCGCGCGCGATGCCTGCGCTTCTGGGGCGCAATGTGTGTCGGCACCGTGCTGTTGATGTTCGCGGTCATTTTCTGCCTGCGGATAAACCCTGTTATGAGGCTGCACGCGCTGCAAACGGAGCTGACGGGAATGCAGACCGTGCAGCACGCGCTTGCCTCCCGGCAGACGCTCACCTCACAAGCGCAGAGGCCAGCGCAGACACGTCAACGACGCGCATGGCAACCGGTGCTGGAATCCCTTTCCCGCGCCACACCTTCACAGGTCTGGCTGACAGAGCTTCGCTATCAGCCTCCTGCTCTGATGTTGACCGGGTATGCCCTAACCCTGCCGGCCCTGTCTGCTCTGCGCGATGCGCTGGGCCAAATAGCGGGTTTTACGCCCGGAACGGCGGGTGAGCTTCGCCAGGATAGCCAGGGGCGCTGGATGTTCACCCTCCATCTTAAAAGCGAGGGGTAACGCATGGATACCCTGTTAGAACGCTGGTGCGAGAGCCGTCCCTGGTATCGGGTGCTTTTCTGGTGTCTGGGGAGTCTGCTGGCAGGACTGGCCGCGTGGGGCACCTTGCTCAGACCGCTGGACAGGCAGTGTGCTGAACGACAGCGCCAGCTGATTCAGGACGCGAGGACGAACGCGGCGTTATGGCCTGCCGTCAGAAAGGTGCCGTTTCTTACGGAAACAGCGGAAGCACGGGCGCTGACGCCGTTTTCCCCGCTCGATTTTCAGGGCGATAACGCGACGCTGGTTCACTGGAAGCCGCTGCAGAACGGAGGGGAACTGATGCTGGAGGTGGAGTGGCAGGCGCTTCCGGCGCTTTTTTCCCGGCTGGCGCAGCGGGATGTGCAGATCGCCGCTTTCGCGATTGCACCACAGGGTACAGCGTTGCGCCTGCGGCTGGAGCTGGAACATGCGAAATAGCGCGCGATATTTGCTGGTTTGCTCAGCGCTGCTATTGACCGGCATGCGCGATCCGTTTCGCCCGTCGGTCGATCCCTGCGCCATTGGCGAGCTGGCGCAGTGGCGCTATCGCGGCATGGTGGGAGGACAGCAGGCTATCGGCATTTTACAGGATGGGCAAAAGCGCTGGTACCGGCTGAAAACGCATGAGCGCTTCCCGGCAGGCTGGACGGTAACAGCCATCAATGAAACGGAACTGGTTGTTGATGTGGGTGACACATGTGAACCAAGAACATGGACGTGGCAACGAGAAGGAACGAATAAGAATGAATTTACGGATAATGCTGTGGCTGCTGGCGTTCAGCCATCCGCTGTGGGCCGCCGCGCCAAAACCGGTCACGCTGGTGGTGGATGACGTGCCTGTAGTCCAGGTGCTGCAGAGCCTGGCCGCACAGGAGAATCGTAATCTGGTGATATCGCCTGATGTCGGCGGCTCGCTTTCGCTCAACCTGACGCGCGTCCCCTGGCGGCAGGCGCTACAGACGGTTGTCACCAGTGCTGGCCTCGTTTTGCGAGAGGAGGGCGGCATTTTTTATGTGCACACCGCGGCCTGGCAGCGTGAACAGCAGGAGCGCTCAGAACAGGAGCGGACGCGCCGACAGCTTGATGCGCCGCTGGTGTCTCACAGCATCGCTTTTTCCTATGCCGATGCCGGTGAGCTGCTAAAAGACGCGGAAAAGCTCCTGAGCCCCAAGGGAAGTTTGTCTCTCGACAAACGCACCAACCGGCTGCTGATTCGGGATAACCAGACGGTGGTGGAGACGCTGCAGCGCTGGGCCGCTCAGATGGATATTCCCGTCGAACAGGTCGAGCTGGCGGCACATATTGTGACCATTAATGAAAAAAGCCTGCGTGAGCTGGGGGTGAAGTGGAGTCTCGCCGACGCCGCCGACCCGGGAAAGGTTGGCCAGCTCACCACGCTGGGCAGCGATCTTTCCGTCGCCAGCGCCACCAGCCACGTGGGTTTTAACATCGGACGGATCGATGGTCGGCTGCTGGATCTGGAACTTTCTGCGCTGGAGCAAAAACAGCAGGTCGATATCATCGCCAGCCCGCGGCTGCTGGCCTCGCATATGCAACCGGCCAGCATCAAGCAGGGGAGTGAAATACCGTATCAGGTCTCAAGCGGTGAAAGCGGCGCAACCTCCGTTGAGTTTAAGGAGGCGGTATTAGGAATGGAGGTCACGCCGGTGGTCTTACCGGGAGGGCGCGTGCGCCTGAAATTGCACATCAGCGAAAATATGCCGGGACAGGTTCTGCAGCAGGCTGACGGCGAAACGCTGGCGATCGACAAACAGGAGATAGAAACCCAGGTGGAGGTAAAAAGTGAAGGAGTACCGATTTGAGTTGGACTTACGTCTTATTACCTTATGCGCCCGACGCGGTGATTTAATCAGTTGCCAAACAAGCCGGAGTATTGAGATAATTTTTAGTCTGACTCTCGCTCTATTGCATATGAGGTTTCAGTTCATGTCCTGCTACGCCGGGTGTCTGCGAAGCGGGGATTACCATTAACGAATAGTCTTAGTAGTACCGATAAAATGGCAGAGAAACGCAATATCTTTCTGGTTGGGCCTATGGGTGCCGGCAAAAGCACTATTGGGCGTCAGTTAGCTCAACAACTCAATATGGAATTTTACGATTCTGATCAAGAGATTGAGAAACGAACCGGAGCTGATGTGGGCTGGGTTTTCGATGTAGAAGGCGAAGAAGGTTTCCGTGACCGAGAAGAAAAAGTGATCAACGAACTCACGGAAAAACAGGGCATCGTCCTGGCAACAGGCGGCGGTTCTGTGAAATCTCGCGAAACCCGTAACCGTCTCTCCGCCCGTGGCGTAGTGGTCTATCTTGAGACGACCATTGAGAAACAGCTCGCACGTACGCAGCGCGATAAAAAGCGACCGCTGCTGCAGGTTGAAACGCCACCACGCGAAGTTCTGGAAGCGTTGGCCGATGAACGCAATCCGCTGTATGAAGAGATTGCCGACGTGACCATTCGTACTGACGACCAGAGCGCTAAAGTGGTTGCAAACCAGATTATTCATATGCTGGAAAGCAACTGATTCTGGCTTTATATACACTCGCCTGCGGGTAAAAGCATTAAAGGTGGATGTCGCGTCATGGAGAGGATTACAGTTACTCTCGGGGAACGTAGTTACCCTATCACCATCGCGGCTGGTTTGTTTAACGACCCAGCTTCCTTTTTACCACTGAAAGCGGGTGATCAGGCGATGCTGGTCACCAATGAGACGCTGGCTCCGCTTTATCTCGACCGCGTACGCCACCTGCTTGAGCAGGCGGGCGTAAAAGTCGACAGTGTGATTCTCCCCGATGGCGAGCAGTATAAAAGCCTGACGGTACTGGATACCGTCTTTACCGCATTGCTGCAAAAACCGCATGGTCGCGATACAACACTGCTTGCCCTGGGCGGCGGTGTTGTGGGCGATCTGACCGGCTTTGCGGCCGCAAGCTATCAGCGTGGCGTGCGTTTTATTCAAATCCCAACCACGCTGCTGTCCCAGGTCGACTCCTCTGTGGGTGGCAAAACGGCAGTCAACCATCCGCTCGGCAAAAACATGATTGGCGCGTTCTACCAGCCCGCATCGGTGGTGGTGGATCTCGACTGTCTGAAAACGCTGCCGAAGCGCGAACTGGCTTCGGGTCTGGCGGAAGTGATCAAATACGGCATTATTCTTGATGGCGAGTTCTTTAGCTGGCTTGAAGAGAATATGGATGCGCTGCTGTGCCTGGATGAGGCTACACTGGCATACTGCATTCGTCGTTGCTGTGAGCTGAAAGCAGAAGTTGTCGCAGCAGACGAGCGTGAAACGGGCTTACGTGCTTTACTGAATCTTGGGCATACGTTTGGCCACGCCATTGAAGCCGAGATGGGTTACGGCAACTGGCTGCACGGTGAAGCCGTCGCGGCCGGTATGGTCATGGCAGCCCGCACCTCTGAACGTCTGGGGCAGTTTAAACCTGAAGAGACGGCGCGCATCATTGCGCTGCTTGAACGTGCAGATTTGCCGGTAACCGGGCCGCAGGAGATGTCGGCGCAAGCGTATTTACCCCACATGATGCGCGATAAAAAAGTATTGGCAGGTGAGATGCGTCTTGTACTCCCGCTTGCAATAGGGAAGAGTGAAGTGCGCGGCGGAGTGCCGCACGATGTCGTTCTTGGCGCTATCGCTGATTGTCAGCAGGCGTAACAACTAGAAAGGTCAGGCCACTGTAGCCGGTGGTCGTTTAGCTTCAGGTGAAATGCAAAGTCGTTGGCATAAGCCTTTGAGTGGGGTGTTAAATGGATGAATTCAAACCAGAAGACGAGCTGAAACCCGATCCCAGCGATCGTCGTACTGGTCGTTCTCGTCAATCTTCAGAACGTGATAACGAGCCGCAGATCAACTTTGACGATGTTGATCTGGATGCAGACGATCGTCGCCCTTCGCGCAGCCGCAACGCGCACGAAGAGCGAGCAGAAGAGGATTATGAGTCCGAAGAAGATTCAATGGACGAACAGCCTGTAGAGCGTCGCCCGCGTAAACGTAAAAAAGCCGCTGCACCGAAACCGGCTTCCCGCCAGTACATCATGATGGGTCTGGGCGTTCTGGTACTTGTGCTGCTGATTGTCGGCATTGGCTCCGCGCTCAAAGCACCGTCAACGAACTCAACCGAGCAAACAGCTTCCGCTGAGAAGAGCATCAACCTGTCCGGTAACGATGCGACCAATCAGGCCAATGGCGCACAGCCTGCACCGGGTGCGACTTCCGCAGAGCAGACCGCAGGTAACACCACAGCGCCGCAGGATGTTTCTCTGCCGCCCGTTTCTTCAACCCCTGCTCAGGGTCAGGCACCTACTACGCCTGAAGGCCAGCAGCGCGTAGAAGTTCAGGGAGATCTGAACAATGCGCTGACGCAGCCGCAGAACCAGCAGCAGGTTGATAACGTCGTGGTTAACTCCACGCTGCCAACTGAGCCGGCAACCGTTGCCCCGATTCGCGGTGGTAACAACGCTCAGCCACAAACGGCTGCGACAGAAACAAAACCGCGCCAGACGCAAACTGCGACGCGTCCTGAACGTAAGCAGGCGGTGATTGAGCCTAAGCGTGAAACCAAACCTCAGGCAGTCGTAAAAGCGCCTGAAGTGAAAGCGGTACCGGCACAGCCGAAACGCACCGAAACGGCAGCCGTGAGCGAGCCTGCTAAAGCGCCAGTCACGCAGACTGCGCCGAAAGCAACGGCGACCACTGCGGCACCTGCAGCAACGGCTCCAGCAGCCACGGCAACAGCCTCCAGCGGCGCCGCAGGTAAAACTGCAGGTAACGTTGGCTCGATGAAGTCTGCGCCATCCAGCAACTACACGCTGCAGCTGAGCAGTTCGTCTAACTATGACAACCTCAACAGCTGGGCGAAGAAATCAAATCTGAAAGACTATGTTGTTTATCAGACGACCCGTAATGGTCAACCGTGGTATGTGCTGGTCAGCGGCGTTTATTCGTCCAAAGATGAAGCGAAACGTGCCGTAGCGGCACTGCCAGCGGATGTTCAGGCAAAAAATCCCTGGGCGAAGCCGATTCATCAGGTTCAGGCCGATCTGAAGTAATGTTTAAAGCGCAGGATGCTGTCGGAGCTTTCTCCACAGCCGGAGAAGGTGTAATCAGTTAGTCAGCATGAAAAAAAATCGCGCTTTTCTGAAATGGGCAGGGGGGAAATACCCCCTGCTCGATGATATTAAAAAGCACCTGCCAAAAGGCGAGTGTCTAATCGAGCCTTTCGTGGGCGCAGGATCGGTGTTCCTGAACACCGATTTTTCTCGTTATATCCTGGCGGATATCAACAACGACCTTATCAGCCTCTATAACATCGTTAAGCTGCGTACCGAAGAGTATGTTGCAGAGGCGCGCAAACTGTTTACGCCGGAGAATAATCAGCCGGACGTTTACTACCAGTTTCGCACTGAGTTTAATCAGAGTCAGGATCCGTTCCGTCGGGCGCTGCTGTTCCTCTATCTCAACCGACATGGTTACAACGGCCTGTGCCGCTATAATCTGCGCGGGGAATTTAACGTACCGTTTGGTCGCTATAAGCGTCCGTATTTCCCGCAGGACGAGCTGTATCACTTTGCCGAAAAAGCGCAGAACGCAGAGTTTCATTGCCTCTCCTATGAAGAGTGTATGGAGCTGGCAGGCGTAAACTCGGTGGTTTACTGTGACCCGCCTTACGCCCCACTGTCTGCAACGGCGAATTTCACCGCTTATCACACCAACAGCTTCAGCCCGGCCGAACAGGCCCGTCTGGCGGAGATGGCGGAAAAGCTGGTCAGCAAAAGAATTCCGGTGTTAATTTCGAATCACGACACGCCTGATACGCGCGAATGGTACAAAGCCGCGAAGCATTTTCAGGTCAAAGTGCGGCGTAGCATTAGCAGCAACGGCGGCACACGTAAAAAGGTGGACGAACTTCTGGCTCTTTATCGCCCCTGAGCCGTTTTGCCCGCCGGTAAACACATTTCAAGGAGAAGCGGATGAAACAGTTTTTGATTGCTCCCTCAATTCTGTCGGCCGATTTTGCCCGCCTGGGTGAAGACACCGCCAAAGCTCTCGCGGCTGGCGCAGATGTCGTCCATTTCGACGTTATGGACAACCACTACGTCCCTAACCTGACCATTGGCCCAATGGTGCTCAAGGCATTACGTAACTATGGCATTACCGCGCCTATCGACGTTCACCTGATGGTGAAGCCTGTTGATCGCATCGTGCCTGACTTCGCCGCAGCGGGTGCCAGCATCATCACTTTCCATCCGGAAGCTTCTGAGCACGTGGACCGCACGCTGCAGCTGATCAAAGAGAACGGCTGTAAGGCGGGTCTGGTGTTTAACCCGGCCACGCCGCTGAGCTATCTCGATTACGTAATGGACAAGCTGGACGTGATTCTGCTGATGTCCGTTAACCCGGGCTTTGGCGGTCAGTCGTTCATTCCCCACACGCTGGATAAGCTGCGTGAAGTGCGCCGTCGCATTGATGAGTCAGGTTACGATATTCGCCTGGAAGTGGACGGCGGTGTGAAAGTGAATAACATTGGTGAAATTGCGGCAGCCGGCGCGGATATGTTCGTTGCAGGTTCGGCAATTTTCGACCAACCGGATTACAAAAAAGTCATTGATGAAATGCGCCGTGAGCTGGCGAAGGTAAGTCATGGATAAATTGCAGGTAATTCGGGGTGTGGCATTCGACCTCGACGGTACGCTGGTTGACAGCGCGCCGGGCTTAACGAGCGCTGTAGACCAGGCGCTGTATGCACTTGAACTCCCCGTTGCGGGGGAAGAGCGCGTGGTAACGTGGATTGGCAACGGCGCCGATGTTCTGATGGAGCGCGCGTTGACGTGGGCGCGTCAGGAGCGCGCGTCGCAGCGTTCCGCGCAGGGTAAACCGAGCGTTGACCACGCTGACATCCCTAAGGATGAGCAGCTGCGGATTCTGCGCAAACTGTTCGATCGTTTCTATGAAGAGACCGTCGAGGAGGGCAGTTTCCTGTTCCCGGACGTTCAGGAAACGCTGAGCGCGCTGCACGCGAAGGGCATCCCGCTGGGGCTGGTGACCAACAAACCCACGCCGTTCGTTGCACCGCTGCTTGAAGCGCTTGATATCGCGAAGTATTTCTCCGTGATTGTGGGCGGCGACGATGTGCAGAACAAAAAACCGCATCCGGAACCGCTGTTGCTGGTGGCAGGAAAATTATCCTTAACGCCTGCAGAGCTGCTCTTTGTCGGGGATTCACGCAATGATATTCTGGCTGCCCGAGCGGCTGGGTGTCCTTCCGTCGGATTAACCTATGGCTACAACTACGGTGAAGCCATCACGCTAAGTGAGCCGGATGTGGTCTTCGACCACTTCAAAGATTTGTTGCCCGCACTCGGGCTTTCGCACAGTGAACATCAGGAATTGAATAATGACTAAGCCCATCGTTTTTAGTGGCGCACAGCCTTCAGGTGAATTGACCATTGGTAACTACATGGGTGCGTTACGTCAGTGGGTCAGTATGCAGGATGAGTACCATTGCATTTACTGCATCGTCGATCTCCATGCGATTACCGCGCGTCAGGATCCTGAGAAGCTGCGTAAAGCCACCCTGGACACCCTGGCGCTGTACCTGGCCTGCGGCATCGATCCTGAGAAGAGCACCATTTTCGTTCAGTCTCACGTGCCGGAGCACGCGCAGCTGGGCTGGGCGCTGAACTGCTACACCTATTTCGGCGAGCTGAGCCGCATGACCCAGTTCAAGGATAAATCCGCGCGCTACTCTGAAAACATCAACGCCGGCCTGTTCGACTATCCGGTGCTGATGGCTGCAGACATCCTGCTGTATCAAACCAACCAGGTGCCGGTAGGTGAAGACCAGAAGCAGCATCTGGAGTTGAGCCGCGATATCGCCCAGCGCTTTAACGCGATTTACGGCGATGTGTTCAAAGTGCCGGAGCCGTTCATTCCGAAGTCCGGCGCGCGCGTGATGTCGCTGCTGGAGCCGACCAAGAAGATGTCCAAGTCTGACGATAACCGCAACAACGTTATCGGCCTGCTGGAAGATCCGAAATCCGTCGTCAAAAAGCTCAAGCGCGCGGTCACCGACTCCGACGAGCCGCCTGTGGTGCGCTATGACGTGCAGAACAAAGCGGGCGTCTCCAACCTGCTGGATATCCTCTCCGGCGTGACCGGCCAGAGCATCCCTGAGCTGGAAAAACACTTCGAAGGCAAGATGTACGGCCACCTGAAAGGTGAAGTGGCAGATGCCGTTTCCGGCATGCTGACCGAGCTGCAGGAGCGTTATCACCGCTACCGTAACGACGAAGCTTTCCTGCAGAAGGTGATGAAAGACGGCGCGGAAAAAGCCAGCGCGCGCGCGTCCGAAACCCTGAAAGCGGTGTACGAAGCGATTGGGTTTGTTGCGAAGCCTTGAGTCTGCTTGCCGGGTAAGCGTTAGCGCCACCCGACTAAAAACCACACTCTCCAAATTAAAAAACCGGGATATCCCGGTTTTTTTACGCCTGAAAAACGCTTACTGCTCCGCCGCCGGGCCGCAGCCACCGATGATCTTCGAAATGGAGATCGCCGGGTGCAGCAGGTAATCGTAGCTGCAGTTATTTTTGGTGTTCTGTACATGACCGGTACAGGCAGTCAGAGTCGATAACAGGCCAACCAGAACGGCGGCTTTTGCCAGTTTGAACATACGCATTCCTTGTCTTAAAAACGAAAGTTGGATGTAACTCAAGGGAATAAAGGGAGAAATTCCACTTCGGGGCGGTATGTTATCGACAGCGGTAAGAGGGGAGTAGTCCGCATAAGGACTACTCCGCAAAGGAAGAATATGCGTTAGTGATTCGAGAACCAGTTCAGCTTATCGCGCAGCTCAACCACGCGACCTACCACAATCAGCGCCGGGCTTTCGACCTGCTGCGCCAGCTCGCCGAGCTGCGTCAGTACACCATTCACCACGCGTTGCTTGATGGACGTACCGTTTTCCACCAGCGCAACCGG
Organism: Enterobacter sp. UCD-UG_FMILLET; assembly: GCF_000762975.1. NCBI lineage: Bacteria > Pseudomonadati > Pseudomonadota > Gammaproteobacteria > Enterobacterales > Enterobacteriaceae > Enterobacter > Enterobacter sp. UCD-UG_FMILLET. The sequence continues at coordinate 55,684 of NZ_JRJC01000042.1, read as the reverse complement.
CATATCAGCCTCCATGCCGTGCTCCAGCAGCTTCGCCTGAATCGTCGCGGCCTGGTTCAGCCCCATGTAGAAGACCAGCGTCTGCTTTTCCGCGGCCAGGTTATGCCAGTCCAGCTCGCAGCCGGTTTTCAGATGGCCCGTCACCAGACGCACGCTTTGGGCATAGTCGCGGTGGGTCAGCGGAATGCCAGAGTAAGCCGAGCAGCCGGATGCCGCCGTAATGCCCGGCACCACGGAGAACGGGATCCCCGCGTCACACAGGGTTTCCAGCTCCTCGCCGCCGCGACCAAAGATAAACGGATCGCCACCCTTAAGGCGCACCACGCGCTTACCTTTCTGCGCCTCGCGCAGCAGGATCTGGTTAATCTCCTCCTGCGGCACGCAGTGGTAGCCCGCCCGTTTTCCCACGAAGACGCGGTCGGCATCGCGGCGTACCAGGTTCATGATGTCATCGGAGACCAGGCGATCGTAAACCACGGTATCGGCCTGCTGGATCTGCTGTAGCCCTTTCAGCGTCAGCAAGCCCGCATCGCCGGGGCCTGCGCCCACCAGCACCACTTCGCCGCGATGGTCCAGCGGCTCGCTCAGCAGCTGTTCGGTCGTCTCTTCAACGGCCTTGGTGTCCTGATTCGCCAGCGACTGCGCCAGCCTGTCGTTCACAAAGAATTTTTCCCAGAAGCGACGGCGCTCGCCAACGGTCGAGAAGGTTTGCTTCACGCGGGAGCGGAGCTGCCCGGCGTAATGCGCAATCTGACCAAGGTGCTGCGGCAGCACGGCCTCCAGTTTTTCCCGCAGCAGGCGTGCGAGAACCGGCGAGCGTCCGCCGGACGATACCGCGATAATCAGCGGCGAGCGGTCGATAATCGACGGCATGATAAAGCTGGCCTCTTTCGGCGCATCGACCACGTTGCAAAAGATACGGCGCGCTTCGCAGGCATCGCTCACGCGCTGGTTCACTTCATCGTCATCCGTCGCGGCAATGGTCAGCCAGCAGGTATCCAGCAGGGACTCATCAAATTCTCCCTGTTCCAGCGTGAGCATCCCTTCCTGAGCCCAGACCTCAAACTGTGGGGCGAAGGCAATGGCGTTAACGGTCAGTCGGGCGCCAGCCTCTAACAGCAGGCGCGCTTTGCGTTCAGCCACATCGCCGCCGCCCACGAGCAGGCAGTCGCGGTTGCGTAATTGACAAAAAATCGGCAGGTGATCCACGACGTTACCTCGCAGCATTCATGGAGGGGGTAAGAATTGACGTCAGGATAACAGCAGGAATCGTACAAAACATACGGTTTTTCCTGCCGTTACCCATAAGGGGTCATAAGCTTTTCGTATTGAAAAGGCGGGGGATTAGCCTTTCAGCTGCACCTTGCCGTCCTTCACGCGAACGTCATAGTGCTTCACTGAATGACTCTCATCTTCCATGCAGTAGCCGTCGCTTAAGCGGAAACGCTGTTTTTTCAGCGGGCTGGCGACCCACAGTTCGCCCTGGTGCTCGGCAATCAGTCCGCGGGAGAGCACGCTGGCCTCGAAGAACGGGTCGATATTGCTGATGGCAAAGACCTCTTCATCGTGGCGAGGGCGGAAAATCGCAACCTGCTCGCTGCCCAGCAGCGCGCATACGCCGGCGGCCGGGATGATGTCGTTAATATCGCAAATGTTTATCCACTGGCTCATGCGTTTTCCTCCACCAGCGTGACCGGAATACGTTCATACGGTGTCGCCGGACGATGCTGTTCACGCTCCGGCACAACCTGTACGTTCGGGTCGCGCTGGGTGCTGTTGATAAAGTGTTTGAAGCGCGTCTGCGCCGCCGGGGTGTTGACGGTTTCCGTCCATTCGCAGATCACCGCCTCGCGCAGGCGCGCCATCTCCGCTTCCAGGTGCTCGTTCAGGCCCAGCTTGTCGTCGATGATCACCGATTTCAGGTAGTCGATGCCGCCTTCCAGGTTATCGAGCCAGGAGGCGGTACGGGTCAGCTTATCGGCGGTGCGGATGTAGAACATCATGAAGCGGTCGAGATACTGAATCAGCGTGTCGCGATCGAGATCCGCCGCCAGCAGGTCCGCGTGGCGTGGCTTCATCCCGCCGTTGCCGCAGACGTACAGGTTCCAGCCTTTCTCGGTGGCGATAATACCCACGTCTTTACCCTGCGCTTCCGCACATTCGCGGGTACAGCCGGAGACGCCAAACTTCATTTTGTGCGGGGTGCGGATGCCTTTGTAGCGGTTTTCCAGCTCCACGCCGAAGCCCACGCTGTCGCCGACGCCGTAACGGCACCAGGTGCTGCCCACGCAGGTTTTCGCCATACGCAGCGCTTTGGCGTATGCGTGGCCGGTTTCGAAGCCGGCTTCAATCAGCTGACGCCAGATTTCCGGCAGGTCATCCTTTTGCGCGCCGAACAGGCCGATACGCTGGGAGCCGGTGATTTTGGTGTACAGGTTAAATTCACGCGCAATACGACCCACGGCGACCAGCCCTTCCGGCGTGATTTCGCCCCCGGCGGAACGTGGAATAACGGAGTAGGTACCGTCTTTCTGGATGTTGGCCAGGAAGTTGTCGTTGGTGTCCTGCAGCGGCGTATGCTCGGGCTTGAGCACGTACTCGTTCCAGCAGGAGGCCAGCAGGGAGCCGACGGTCGGTTTACACACTTCGCAGCCGTAGCCCCGGCCGTGCTTCGCCAGCAGCTCGTCAAAGGACTTAATGCCCTCCACGCGGATCAGGTGATACAGCTCCTGGCGAGAATACGCGAAGTGCTCGCACAGGTTGTTGTTCACTTCGATGCCCTGTTTCGCCAGTTCGGCGTTCAGCACCTGAGTGACCAGCGGAATACAGCCGCCGCAGCCGGTACCGGCTTTGGTTTCGGCTTTCAGGGCTGTAACTGTGTGGCAGCCTTTGTTGATGGCGGAGATCAGCATGCCTTTGGTGACGTCGAAGCAGGAGCAAATCTGCGCGCTGTCCGGCAGTTTATCCACGCCGATAGAGGGCTTGCCGCTGGAGGCATGAGCCGGGAGGATCAGCGCGTCCGGGTTTTCCGGCAGTTCGATGGCGTTCAGCACCAGCTGGAGCAGGTTGCCGAAATCGCTGGTATCGCCCACCAGCACCGCGCCGAGCAGGGTTTTGTTATCCTGGCTGACGATAAGACGTTTGTAGACTTCTTTGCTTTCGTCGAGATAGACATAGCTGCGGGAATTCGGGGTGCGGCCATGCGCATCGCCAATACCGCCCACGTCCACGCCCAGCAGCTTCAGCTTGGCGCTCATGTCTGCACCGGTAAACGCGTTTTCGCTGCCGAGGATATGGTCCACGGCGACCTGCGCCATTTTGTAGCCCGGTGCCACCAGGCCGTATACGCGGTTGTTCCAGCTGGCGCATTCGCCAATCGCGTAGATATCCGGATCGGAGGTCTGGCATGTGTCGTTGATCATGATCCCGCCGCGCTGCGCCACGGCCAGACCGCACTGGGTCGCCAGCTTGTCGCGCGGGCGAATACCGGTTGAGAAGACGATGAAGTCCACTTCCAGCTCGCTGCCGTCGGCAAAGCGCATGGTTTTGCGCGCTTCAGTACCTTCCTGAACGATCTCTTTGGTGTTTTTGCTGGTGTGAACCTTCACGCCCATACTTTCGATTTTACGGCGCAGCTGGTCACCGCCCATGTGGTCCAGCTGTTCGGCCATCAGCATCGGGGCAAATTCGATGACGTGGGTTTCAACGCCGAGGTTTTTCAGCGCGCCTGCCGCTTCCAGACCCAGCAGACCGCCGCCGACAACCGCACCGCGTTTGCTTCTGCGTGCGCAGGACTCAATGGCGTTGAGGTCTTCAATGGTACGGTAGACGAAGCAATCCTGAGTTTCCGAGCCTTTGATCGGCGGGATCCACGGATAGGAGCCCGTCGCCATGATCAGCTTGTCGTAAAAAACCGTACGCCCGGCGCTGGAGTGGATCACTTTTTCCTGACGGTTGATGGTGATAGCGCGTTCGCCCACCAGCACTTTTACGCCATGCTTCTCGTAGAAACCTTCGCGCACCAGAGAGAGCTCTTCGGCGGTATGATGGGAGAAGTAGGAAGACAGGTGCACACGGTCGTACGCCTTGCGGGGTTCTTCACAGAACACGGTAATATCGAACTGCTCAGCATCGGCCTTATCGAGAAGATCCTCGATAAAGCGGTGGCCGACCATGCCGTTACCGATGATAGCGAGTCTGACTTTGCTCATTATTGCCTCGATTTCTTTTCTATTATTGCCTACCTTAACGATTCAGCAGGGGCGCTTATTGATGCAAATCAAATACGTCTTCGCCTACTCCTTAGGTGGTATGCGACTGATTTGTCAGGATTTTTATAAGTGGCGGAAATCGCAGGCTTTTCGCGCTCGTTGAATTTGTGTACAAATCAGGGGCGGTTTTGCCAAAATCGATACGCCTGAATATCAGCGGCGTTTTTTAGGGGAAGGGTATGTCTACGACACCGTTATGGCTTGTTCAGAATGTTCGTTTACCGGGTCAGGAAGGGCTGTGGCAGCTCGCCATTGAGAACGGGCGATTTGGTGACATCACCCCGATGGACGACACCCACGCCGAAAGTTATGAAGTATTGAACGCGCGCGGCGGGCTGGCTATCCCGCCGTTCATTGAGCCGCATATCCATCTTGATACGACCCAGACCGCGGGTGAGCCGAACTGGAACCAATCCGGCACGCTGTTTGAGGGCATTGAGCGCTGGGCGGAGCGCAAGGCGTTGCTCAGCCATGAGGATGTCAAAGCGCGCGCCTGGAAAACGCTGAAGTGGCAAATTGCCAACGGCATCCAGTTTGTCCGCACCCATGTGGATGTCTCCGACCCGACGCTTACCGCCCTGAAGGCGATGCTGGAGGTGAAGCAGGAGGTTGCCCCGTGGGTGACGCTGCAAATCGTCGCGTTCCCGCAGGAAGGTATTCTCTCTTACCCGAACGGCGCGGCGCTGCTGGAAGAGGCGTTAAGGCTGGGGGCCGACGTGGTGGGGGCGATCCCACACTTCGAGTTCACCCGCGAGTATGGCGTGCAGTCGCTGCATATCGCTTTTGAACTGGCGAAGAAGTATGACCGTCCGCTGGATATCCACTGCGATGAAATCGACGACGAACAGTCGCGGTTTGTCGAGACGGTGGCAGCGCTGGCGTATGAGGCCGGCATCGGCCCGCGCGTGACGGCCAGCCACACCACCGCCATGCACTCCTACAACGGCGCTTACACCTCGCGGCTCTTCCGCCTGTTGAAGATGTCGGGGATTAACTTCGTCGCTAACCCGCTGGTCAATATTCATCTGCAGGGACGCTTTGATGACTATCCGAAGCGCCGCGGCATCACCCGGGTGAAAGAGCTCCAGGAAGCGGGCATTAACGTCTGCTTCGGCCATGACGACGTCTTCGACCCGTGGTACCCGCTCGGCACCGGCAACATGCTGCAGGTGCTGCATATGGGTCTGCACGTCTGCCAGATGATGGGCTATCCGCAAATCGACAGCGGCCTGAATCTCATCACCCATAACAGCGCCCGGACCTTCGGCCTGAGCGATTACGGTATTGCCACGGGGAACCCGGCGAACCTGATTATTCTGCCTGCCGAGAGCGGGTTTGAAGCGGTGCGCTGTCAGGTGCCGGTGCGCTGGTCGATTCGTCAGGGGCGGATTATCGCCACCACGCAGCTGGCGCAGACCTGGATCCAGATGGATATCGGAGGAGAAGAGGTAAGTTTTGCCAGAAACAGCCCCTCTGCCGAGCGCAAAGGGGCGTAGGGGTTAGTGAGACGCTGCTGCCGCGTTGTGCTGGCGGTGGCGGGTCACGAAGCCCAGAACGAAGCACATGATGAATACCACGGCATACAGACCGTTCGCGGTGTGCAGCGCCGCCAGCGGACCGCTGTGGGCGACGATCGGGCCGGTGACCACGAAGGTCAGCATGGTGCCGATGGTGCCGCAGGTCAGGACGAAGTTAACCAGCTTCGGCGAAGCCACTTTGGTCTGCAGAGAGCCCAGGGTGATGATCGAGGTATAAATGGCGCTGGAGAAGAAGCCCAGGGTCAGAATGAACCACGGCATATGCTCCGGCGAACCGTTGATGAACAGGTACATCAGCACGGTCGCCAGCCCCGCCAGCACGGTCAGAATGCGCTGCAGGTCGAAGAAGCGCAGGATGAAGCTAAACGCCCACATGCCGAACATGTAAGACATCCAGAAATCGCTCACCAGTTTACCCGCGTCGTTCAGGCTCATGCCCAGACCTTTGGCGTACTCCGGTACCCAGGAGATAAAGCCCAGCTGGCCCAGGATGTAGCACAGCGCGGCGATGGAGAGGAACAGCACGCCGATGCCCCACTTTTCTTTCGCAACGGGCTCTGCGGTGGTTTGCGCTTTCTTGCCCAGCACCGGGAACTCGCAGCCGAAGGTCAGAATAAAGATCGCCACGTAGACCAGGCCGATGCAGGCATAGACCCAGTACCACTCGATGCTGCGCGCCAGCAGAACCGCCGCGACCATCGGGAAAATCATTCCGGCCATGCTGAAGAAGGAGTCGGTAAACAGCAGACGCGCGCCGCGCTGGCGGCCTTCATACATATGGGTAATCAGGAACGTACCGATCGACATGGTGATCCCGCTGACCAGACCGAGCACGAACATGGCTGCGGAGAACAGGGCGATGCTGTGGCTCAGCATCAGTCCCGCCACGGCGGCAACCATCAGCACAAAGCCAAAGCGCAGCTGGGTTTTCAGTGGGACGATTTCCATCAGCCAGGCGTTCAGGAAGATAGAGATCAGGATCCCCGCGTTGAGGAAGGTGAAGGTGTTACTCATGCTGGAAACGGGCAGCTGGAAGTAGTCTGCGATATTTCCCATCACCATCCCGGTGACGATCACCAACGCACCGGTCAGGGCGTAGGAGAAGAAGCTGATCCATGTGAGCTTGATGCGATTGCTGTTAGTCATGTCTGGCCTGTTCAGAAAAAGAAAAGCGCCCAGGGGGCGCTGAGAGCGGGCAGATTTTAGTCGGTAAAGTGATCTATTCCTATCTTTTAAGGGCAATGATTGTGTCATTGCAGTTTTTAGTGTGATCTAAATCACATTAATTGGCGGCATAACCAATCGTTTGCGTAGTAATAATTGTTTCAACTTCGTAAAATTAGGTAAAAGGCTGGTCTCCGTTCATACTGCTCTTTAGAATCAAGCCATTCGCTTTTTATACTGCGCTTTGTTAAGGAATTCTCATGCTCAAATCAACACTGGCGGCTGTCGCAGCTGTGTTTGCTCTTTCTGCCGTTTCCCCTGCTGCGCTGGCAGCCAAAGGGGACCCTCACGTACTGCTGACCACCTCTGCCGGGAATATTGAGCTGGAACTGAATAGCCAGAAAGCCCCTGTTTCCGTGAAAAACTTCCTCGACTACGTGAACAGTGGTTTCTATAACAACACCACTTTCCACCGCGTGATCCCAGGCTTCATGATTCAGGGTGGTGGCTTCAACGAGCAGATGCAGCAGAAACAGCCGAACCCGCCTATTAAAAACGAAGCGGACAACGGCCTGCTGAACAAGCGCGGCACCATCTCCATGGCGCGTACCGCGGACAAAGACAGTGCGACCAGCCAGTTCTTCCTGAACGTGGCGGATAACGCCTTCCTCGACCACGGCCAGCGTGACTTTGGCTATGCGGTTTTCGGTAAAATCGTGAAAGGCATGGACGTGGCCGACAAGATTTCTCAGGTGCCTACTCACGACGTCGGTCCGTATCAGAATGTGCCGTCAAAACCTGTCGTGATCCTCTCCGCAAAAGTTCTGCCGTAATTCTTCTCAACGCGGGCTTCTCCTGCCCGCGTCATATGACCCTCCCTGCGAAAGCGCGTTTTGCTGCTTATACTTGTGGCAAACGGACTATTCAGGGAGGCGTTAAGTGAAAAAACTCACCGACAAGCAAAAATCCCGTCTCTGGGAGCAGCAGCGTAACGTCAATTTACAGGCCAGTTGTCTCCTTGAAAAAGGTAATGGTCCCTCAGAGCCCCATATTGAGACGCTGGAGCTTGGGCCTTCCGCGCCTGGGTTGCCCCATCTGTGCCTTATTCATCGCCATTTGTACCGCAGCGAGATGAAGCGGGCAGGCGAGTTACGTACCGACGATATTTTTAAGGGCGACATTCCTTTCTGTCATTTCGAATACATCGAGAAGATGGGTAACGAGCTGATGGCGGCGCTGGAAAGCGAAAAGTATCTCGTGGGCCTTGAGAAAGCGGCGTTTGTTGACCGGGTTAGCCACTATTACTGCGAAATCAACATGCTTCATCCGTTTATGCGCGGCAACGGTATTGCCCAACGCGTTTTCTTCGAGCAGCTGGCGCTCCACGCGGGCTACTCGCTGGACTGGCGCGATATCGATCCCGACCAGTGGGTGGCGGCTAACCGAAGCGGCGCAACGGGAGATTTAACCGCGCTAAACGCTATCTTTGCCAAAGTAGTGAGCGAAGCGCGGGAATCTGAGTAGAATAGGGCGGCATTTTTTTCGGGAGCCGCCATGATTCTGCTGATTGATAACTACGATTCCTTCACCTGGAACCTTTACCAGTATTTTTGTGAACTGGGTGCAGAGGTGGTTGTCCGCCGTAACGACGAGATCGGACTGGACGATATCGGGACGCTGGCTCCGCAGAAAATCGTGATTTCTCCGGGGCCGTGTACGCCGTCGGAATCGGGTATTTCTCTGGATGTTATCCAGCACTATGCCGGCAAGCTGCCAATCCTCGGCGTCTGTCTGGGCCATCAGGCGATTGCCCAGGCGTTTGGTGCCACCATCGTGCGCGCCGCGAAAGTGATGCACGGTAAAACTTCTCTGGTAACACACACCAGTACCGGGGTATTTACGGGGCTCAATAATCCGTTAACCGTGACGCGATACCATTCCCTGGTGATTGACCCGTCTACGCTGCCCGACTGCTTTGAGGTGACCGCCTGGAGCGATACGCAGGAGATCATGGGGATTCGCCATCGCGAATGGGATCTCGAAGGCGTGCAGTTCCACCCGGAAAGCATCCTCAGCGAGCAGGGGCACGCGCTGCTGGCAAATTTTCTCAATCGCTGAATATCTGTTGCCTTGTTGTGATTTTTTATGCATATTTTGTGATTATATTTTCACAATCACTGTGACATAAAAATGGATGGTCATGACATGGCAACTGAACAACCAGCAATTACCCGCGCGACATTTGATGAAGTGATCCTGCCGATTTATGCACCGGCTGAGTTTATCCCGGTGAAGGGGAAAGGCAGCCGCGTCTGGGATCAGCAGGGTAAAGAGTATGTGGATTTCGCGGGCGGTATTGCGGTCACGGCGCTGGGTCATTGCCATCCCGCGCTGGTTGAGGCGCTGAAAACCCAGGGCGAAACCCTGTGGCATACCAGCAACGTGTTCACCAACGAACCGGCGCTGCGCCTGGGCCGCAAGATCATTGATGCGACCTTTGCCGAGCGCGTGCTGTTTATGAACTCCGGCACCGAAGCCAACGAAACCGCCTTTAAGCTGGCGCGCTACTACGCCACAACGCGCCACAGCCCGTACAAGACCAAAATTATCGCCTTCCACAATGCCTTCCACGGACGCTCCTTCTTTACCGTCTCCGTTGGCGGCCAGCCGAAGTATTCCGACGGGTTTGGCCCGAAACCGGCCGACATCGTCCACGTGCCGTTTAACGATCTGCACGCGGTGAAAGCGGTCATGGACGATCACACCTGCGCCGTTGTTGTGGAGCCGATTCAGGGGGAAGGCGGCGTGACCGCGGCAACCCCGGAATTCCTGAAAGGGCTGCGCGCGCTGTGCGACGAACATCAGGCGCTGCTGGTCTTTGATGAAGTGCAGTGCGGGATGGGGCGTACCGGCGATCTGTTCGCGTATATGCACTACGGCGTAACGCCGGATATTCTGACCAGCGCCAAAGCGCTTGGCGGTGGTTTCCCGGTGAGCGCGGTCCTGACGACGCAGGAGATCGCCTCCGCGTTCCACGTCGGTTCTCACGGCTCAACCTACGGCGGTAACCCGCTGGCGAGCGCCGTGGCGGGTGCCGCATTCGACATCATCAACACGCCAGAGGTGTTGAACAGCGTTAGCGCGAAGCGCGAGCTGTTCGTAAAACACCTGCAGAAGATTGATGAGCAGTACGACGTGTTCAGCGAGATCCGTGGGATGGGGCTGCTGATTGGCGCCGAGCTGAAGCCGCAGTACAAAGGCCGCGCGCGTGATTTCCTGCACGCCGCCGCGCACGAAGGTGTGATGGTGCTCAACGCCGGACCGGACGTGATGCGCTTTGCGCCGTCGCTGGTGGTAGAAGACAAAGACATCGAAGACGGGTTAACCCGCTTTGCCGCCGCGGTCGCGAAGATCGTTAAAGGCTAATACTCGGTTCGCTTTAACCTGCGGGTTAGCCAAATCCCGTGATGCGGACGCTGACGCCATGCCACCGACGAAATGGTGTGCATGGTGTTCAGATGCCCCAGAATGCGCTGCAAATGCTGCTCCAGGGTGCTCATTGGCCCGTGGGTCAACGTCTCCGGCGCTTCCAGAATGTTTGAGTCACCCGACTCGCCCGGCGCGTCATACTCCAGACGCTGCTGACACCTCTGCAACGCAATTTCACACGACTGCAAATAGCGCTGCGCCAGATCCGGCGTCAGCATCGTGTGCTCGCGCGCCAGCGTGGTCATGGCGTTAATATGCTCGACGATAAACTGGCTGTGCGTCACCCAGAGCTTCATGTCTGCCAGATAGTGCGAGTTAAAGCCTGGCTCCTGCATCGCCTGGTTGAGCGAGTTAAACAGGGCGTTGTGCGCCTGGTTGACCTTCATCCGCTGATAGGCCAGCGGGGAGGGCTGCGGGTCGTCGCTCAGGATCAGGCGAATAGCCTGCTGGTCGGCTTCCAGCGCGTCGTGGGCGTTTTGCCTCAGCAGCCCGCTCTGCCACTGCGGCCACAGCCAGACCATTCCGCCAAAGGCAATCAGGCACCCGATCAGGGTATCAATCAGCCTGGCGACAATAAACTGTTCGCCGTTCAGCGTAAGCAACTGCAGGGTGTATACCGCCGTCACCGTAAAGCCCACCATCGCCCAGCCGTAGTTTTTGCGGATAATCAGGTAGCTCACCAGCGTAATCGCCAGCATCCCTGCAAGGGTATAGCCTTCCGGCACGTGGAAGTGTAGCGTCACGCCCGCGATGATCAGCCCGGCCATCGTTCCGCCGGCCCGATGCAGAATACGCACCCGCGTGGCGCCGTAGCCGTTCTGGGTGACAAACAGCACGGTCATTAAGATCCAGTACGGTTTCGGCAGGTGCAGCGCCATGCCCATCAGGCTGGCGGTACTGAGCATCACGCTGATCCTTGCGGCGTTGCGCAGGGCGGACGATTTAAGAGAAAGATAGCTTTTGAGCGCGGGCAATAGAGGAAGCCGTTTCTGCTTATCCGCCATCAGGTCGCGGGAATAAAGCGGGCGCTGCGTGCGCAACACGCGGGCGATGCGGCTGAAGTGCCAGGCGGCAAACTGGCCGACCGGGTTATCGGGATGCTGGCGGGCGATTTTCTCCAGCGCGCCCAGCTGCTTGTCCATGTTAAAGCGCGTCGGGTAGCGGTGGTAGAGAATATCGTCGGCCAGCACGCGCAGACGTGCGGACACAGTTTGTGCGTTCCAGCGGATCACCGCTTCGGCGTGGCTGCGCTCGACCAGCTTTTGCACCTCCTGCGGGTGGTGAAGGCTTACGGAGATGTGCTCCTGTAGATCCAGCCCGACCTGGAAGGTGCGCAGCAGCCGTTTGTACTCGTGGTTCTTGTTGGCGGCGAGCATATGCAGCTGCTGATAGCACTGGCTTATGAGATCCACTACCTTCTGCTGGCGCGTCAGCAGCGGCGGTAAGGATTTTTCCGGATCGGTATGCTGGGTGAGCAGGGTGTATTTGGCTTCGCAGTAATCCGCAAGCTGCACATAGAGCAGGCTCAGGGATTCACGCAGCGGCTGCTCCCGCCACAGCCAGAACCAAAACCAGTTAAACAGCCCGTACCATAATGTCCCCAGGGCGTAGATCAGCAGCGGCTCCCACACCGGCATGTTCCCGGCGAGGCTCAGCGTGAAAATGGCCGCAATCAGCGAAGCGGGAAGCAGGCGGGCATGCAGCGAACTGATTTCCGCCGTGACGCCAAGGGTCATCGCCAGCACGGTCAGGATCAGCGGCAGCGGGATATCCCGGGCAAGCAGAAGCTGCACGGCGAGGCTACACCCGGCAAACAGGCAGCCGCCGATAATCAGGCGTTTGAAAAAGCGCTTATGCGGCGTGTCAAGACCGGCAATATTGCAGCAGGCGGGCACGAGGGAGAACAGCAGACCTTGCTGAAGATGTCCGAGGATCAGGCCTATGGCCACAGGAAGACACAACACCAGCGTTTGTCGCAGTGCGTAGTTAACTTCCGGGTGATAGATCAGCCTGCGCCACATGGGGAGTAGAGACAAAAACGGCGTGACACCTTGCGATGGCACGCCGTTTAAGCGGAATTAACGCGTTCCGTAGACCACGATGGTTTTACCGTGGGCGGAGATCAGGTTTTGATCTTCCAGCATTTTCAGGATACGGCCCACTGTTTCACGGGAGCAACCGACGATCTGACCAATTTCCTGACGGGTAATTTTTATTTGCATGCCGTCCGGGTGGGTCATGGCGTCTGGCTGTTTCGCCAGGTTCAGCAGGGTTTGCGCGATACGGCCGGTAACGTCCAGGAAGGCGAGGTTACCCACTTTCTCTGACGTCACCTGCAGACGGCGCGCCATCTGGGAAGAAAGACGCATCAGGATGTCAGGGTTAACCTGAATCAGCTGACGGAACTTCTTGTAAGAAATTTCAGCCACTTCACATGCTGTCTTTGCACGAACCCAGGCGCTACGTTCCTGGCCCTCTTCAAACAGGCCCAGTTCACCGATGAAATCGCCCTGGTTCAGATAAGAAAGGATCATCTCTTTCCCTTCTTCATCTTTGATCAGCACTGCCACCGAGCCTTTAACGATGTAATACAACGTTTCCGCTTTTTCACCCTGGTGAATCAGCGTGCTCTTCGATGGGTACTTATGAATGTGGCAATGAGACAAGAACCATTCGAGAGTCGGGTCTGTTTGCGGTTTGCCAAGCACCATGCGCTGTTATCCTCTGTTATAAGCTGTCACCAGAGTCATCAGATGCATCCGGACTCTGGGGTTGCAATCGAATTCTTACCCATACCCTGGGAAGTCGGCTACCGTAACGTTTCGCAGCCAGTAAAGTTTGATGTCCTCTGCATACATGTGTAACGTCAATGTATTACTGTAGCATCCTGAGTGTTTTAGCATAGCTTTCGCCGCGTGTCTCCTGGTGTCTCGCTTCAGCATGATGCAGGTCGCCTTCCATTGCGAGAAATGTAACGCACGCGTAATCTGTCACCAAAAATGCAACGTTGGAGTTAATGAATATGCAAGCGCGCGTGAAATGGGTTGAAGGTTTAACGTTCCTGGGCGAGTCCGCGTCAGGACACCAGATTTTGATGGACGGTAACTCCGGCGATAAAGCGCCAAGCCCAATGGAAATGGTGCTGATGGCGGCAGGCGGATGCAGCGCGATTGACGTAGTGTCGATTCTGCAGAAAGGTCGTCATGACGTGACGGATTGTGAGGTTAAACTCACGTCAGAACGTCGTGAAGAGGCGCCACGCCTGTTCACCCATATTAACCTGCACTTTGTGGTCACCGGTAAAGAGCTGAAAGACGCGGCGGTCTCGCGTGCGGTGGACCTGTCTGCGGAGAAGTACTGTTCTGTGGCGTTGATGCTGGAGAAAGCGGTAAAAATCACGCACTCGTATGAAGTGATCGAGGCGTGATTGATGGGGCATCGTGCGTGTTGATGCCCTCACCCTAACCCTCTCCCACAGGGAGAGGGAACATGCTCACGCGATCTGTTTCCCTTCCATCAGTCGCTCCACCAGCGGCGTCATGATGAGCTCCATCGCCAGCCCCATTTTTCCGCCCGGCACGACTAACGTATTCATGTGCGAAATAAACGAGCCCTGCAGCATTGCCAGCAGCCACGGGTAATCAATGCCTTCGAGATTGCGGAAATGGATCACCACAAAGCTTTCATCCAGCGACGGGATGCTTTTAGCGGCAAACGGGTTTGAGGTGTCCACCGTCGGCACGCGCTGGAAGTTGATATGGGTGCGGGAAAACTGCGGCGTCAGGAAGTTAATGTAATCCTCCATGGAGCGCACCACCGAGTCCATCACCGCCTCTCGCGAATGGCCGCGCTCGCTCATGTCGCGCGTCAGCTTCTGGATCCACTCCAGGTTAACGATAGGGACCACGCCGACCAGCAGATCCACATGGCGCGCCACGTCGTGTTGAGGGGTGACCACGCCACCGTGCAATCCCTCGTAAAACAGGACGTCGGTGGGTTCCGGCAGCGGCTGCCACGGGGTAAAGGTTCCCGGCACCTGATTCCAGGGGACGGCTTCATCATAGGTGTGCAGATACTTGCGGGACTGCCCTTTGCCGCTCTTACCGTACTCTATAAAGGTTTGTTCCAGCAGGCCGAAGTCATTGGCTTCCGGGCCGAAGTAGCTGATGTGTTTACCCGAATCGCGCGCCTTACGAATGGCCATGTCCATCTCCGGACGCGTGTAGCGGTGAAAGCTGTCGCCTTCGACCTCTGCCGCACGGAGATTCAGCTGGGCGAAAATCTTGCGAAATGCGAGGCTGGTGGTGGTGGTTCCCGCACCACTCGACCCCGTAACGGCAATAACCGGATGTCTGGCAGACATAGCAACTCCCTGACTGAAAAGGGTGGAAGATCAGCCGTGAAACGCGTTGCGGGGCATGATATTGACCGTCTCATGCAGTTCTGACCACACCAGCACCACGTCGCCGCTTTTCAGCTGGCGCTTAACATCGTTGACCTTTTGCTCAAGCGAGCGTTCCTGTTCACCATAATCGGTGCCTTCGCGTAATACAAAGCTTTCAATCAGATTATCGAGCGTAATGGGCGCCAGATCCTGCCAGGGAATAATCATTTTGCACCGTCCATATAAGGGGTTAGCCAGTCAGGAATACGCGCCTCAAGCCACATTTTCGGGCGGCGCAGCGTGCCGCCGATAAACCCGACGTGGCCGCCATGCTCGGTCAACTGATAGTGAACGTTGTCGGGCAGGAATTCCTGAGCGGGGATCGAATGATGATCCATAAACGGGTCATCTTTGGCATGAATAATCAGCGTTGGCTGCGTGATCTTGCTGAGCAGCGGCATGGCGCTGCACTGACGATAATAGTCAATCGCATCGGTGAAGCCGTGGATTTTCGCGGTGATCAGGTCGTCGAACTCGCGGATACGGCGCACCTTTTTCAGCTGGCGCAGGCTTACCGGCAGGGTATCCGGGTAGGCCTTCAGCTTACGCGCCGCGTTGGCCTTCAGAAGGTTGAGCAGGTAGCGCTGATAGACGCGGGAAAAGCCTTTATCCATGTGGTAGCTGCACTGCTCCAGCATAAACGGGGCGGAGACAATGACGGCGGCATCCAGCGGGACGCTTTCACCCTCTTTGGCCAGCAGACAGGCCAGCATGTTGCCGCCCAGCGAGTAGCCCACGGCGGCCGTTGGCACGGTGCCATAATTTTCCCGCAGCCAGTGTAAAAACCACGTCCCGTCTTCGGTTTCACCCGAGTGATAAATGCGTTTCTGGCGATTCGGTTCACCGCTGCAGCCGCGAAAATGCATCACCACGCCGAGCCAGCCGCGCGCTTTTGCCGCCTCAATTAGCCCATGTGCATACGGGCTGTTAAGGCTGCCTTCCAGACCGTGGAAAACCACCAGACGCGGCTTATGACGAGCCTGTTCCGGCGCTTCGCTCCAGGCGAGATCCAGAAAATCACCGTCTGGCAGGTCAAGCCGTTGCCAGTGCGGGGTGAACTGAACCTTGCGGCGGATCAGTCGCGGCAGCATGGTCTGCAAATGGGGATTGGCCACGCCGCGCATAGGCACGAACTCAGTGCTGTCTTCGGCCACAATGTCGAAGTCTGATGGAATGATTTGGGTCATAAGCGCGATGCTGATTCTTGTCGGAAATTTACGATACTTTCCGAATTGTACCCCGTTTAAGCTGGATTTCCGAACCCGGTACGGATTCTGTTCTTCAAACGGGGTAAACAGGTCAGTCAGCCTGCAGCATCGCTTCCAGCTGTTCCTGCGCGTCCAGCCACGCCATCTCGCACTCTTCGAGGCTGGATTTGGTCTTCGCCTGGGTTTGCAGGCAGTCCGTCAGCTCAGCCTTGCGGCTCTGGTCATACAGGCCGCTGTCGCCGAGCTTCTCTTCAACGATAGCCAGCGTGGCGTTGAGTTTTTCCATCTCTTTTTCGAGACGGGTAATCTCTTTACGCAGCGGCTGCGTCTGGGTGCGCAGCTCCGCTTCACGGCGCTTCTGGTCTTTACGCGCCTGCGCGCTGTTGGCGTTATCTTTCGCGGACTCTTCCGGCTGGTTTTCCTGCTTCTGCACGTCCGTCAGCCACTGCTGGTAGTCCTCCAGATCGCCGTCGAACGGTTCGACTTTGCCGCCGTGCACTAAATAGAGATCGTCCGTGGTGGAGCGGATCAGGTGACGATCGTGCGAAACCACAACCAGCGCACCTTCGAACTCGATCAGCGCTTCAGTCAGTGCCTGACGCATGTCGAGATCCAGGTGGTTGGTCGGTTCATCGAGCAGCAGCAGGTTCGGGCGCTGCCAGACGATCAGCGCCAGCACCAGACGGGCCTTTTCGCCGCCGGAGAAGCGCTCGGTGTTTTCCGTCACCTTATCGCCCTGGAAGCCGAAGCCGCCGAGATAGTCGCGCAGCTTCTGCTCCATCTCCTGCGGCGCAAGACGCGCGAGGTGTTGAATCGGCGATTCATCCGCGCGTAAAAATTCCAGCTGATGCTGGGCGAAGTAGCCCAGCTTGATGCCCTTCGCCAGGCCGATTTCGCCGCTGACCGGGTTAAGCTCGCCCGCCAGCAGTTTGATCAGCGTCGATTTACCGGCGCCGTTACGCCCCAGCAGGCCAATGCGCGAACCCGGCACCAGGTTGAGCTTGATGGAGTCGAGAATAATGCGGTCGGCATAGCCCGCGCTGACCTTCTCCATCTTCAGCAGCGGGTTCGGCAGGCTTTCCGGCTCGCGGAAGCTGAAGTGGAACGGGTTATCCACGTGCGCCGGGGCAATCATCTCCATGCGTTCCAGCATCTTGATGCGGCTCTGGGCCTGCTTGGCTTTTGAGGCTTTGGCCTTAAAGCGATCCACAAAGCTCTGCAGGTGCGCCACGCGCTGCTGCTGGCTTTCGTACATGGACTGCTGCTGGGCGAGCCGCGTCGCGCGCTGGCGCTCGAAGGAGCTGTAGTTGCCGGTGTACTCGAACATCGTTTGCTGTTCGATATGGATAATTTTATCCACCACAGGATCAAGGAAGTCGCGGTCGTGGGAGATCAGAATCAGAGTGCCCTGATAGCTCTTGAGCCACTTCTCCAGCCAAATAACCGCATCGAGATCGAGGTGGTTGGTCGGTTCGTCGAGCAACAGCAGGTCAGAGCGGCAGATCAGCGCCTGCGCCAGGTTAAGACGCATACGCCAGCCGCCGGAGAAGTCGCTGACCGGGCGTTCCAGCTGCTCGTTGCTGAAGCCCAGGCCGTGCAGCAGGCTGGAGGCGCGGGAGCGAATGGTCCAGGCGTCGATGGCGTCCAGCTTGCCGTGAACGGTGGCGATGGCGTGACCGTCGTTGCGCTCGTTAGCAGAATGAAGTTCCGCTTCCAGCTTGCGGTATTCACGGTCGCCGTCGATAACATAGTCGAGTGCCGGTTCGCTCAGCGCAGGCGTCTCCTGGTTTACCCAGGCGAGTTGCCAGTTTCCCGGGAAGGTAAAGTTACCGCCATCCGCGCTAATCTCGTTTTTCAGCAGGGCCAGCAGGGTGGATTTACCGCAGCCGTTTTTGCCGACCAGACCCACTTTTTGGCCTGGGTTGATGGTAGCAGTGGCGTTATCCAGCAGGACGCGCACGCCGCGACGAATTTGTAACGAGGAGAAAACAATCATAGAAGCGCCGTATGTTCCGACTATGTTAATTTGTCATTATGATAATGTAAGGTGTGGGCCATTTTCCGCACCGGGCCGCCATGGTAGCCCAAAACAACGACGATACACAAAAACAGAAACAAGACCGGGAGGGGAATGATGTCTCAGACAGCAAAAGTGCTGCTGCTGTATGCCCATCCGGAATCTCAGGACTCGGTGGCAAACCGGGTACTGCTTAAGCCGGCCACACAGCTCAGTAACGTGACGGTGCACGATCTCTACGCGCACTATCCTGATTTCTTTATTGATATCCCTTACGAGCAGGAGCTGCTGCGTCAGCATGACGTGATTGTGTTCCAGCATCCGCTTTATACCTATAGCTGTCCGGCGCTGCTGAAAGAGTGGCTGGACCGCGTGCTGAGCCGGGGCTTTTCCAGCGGGGTGGGGGGCAACCAGCTGGCGGGAAAGTACTGGCGTAGCGTCATCACGACCGGTGAGCCAGAAAGCGCTTACCGTCACGACGGGCTGAACCGTTATCCGATGAGCGATATCCTCAGGCCATTCGAACTGACGGCGGCCATGTGCCGTATGCACTGGATGAGCCCGATTATTGTCTACTGGGCGCGGCGTCAGGATCCGAAAGAACTGGCAAGCCACGCCAGAGCCTACGGTGAATGGCTCGCGTCACCGATTCCGGCAGGAGGTCGTTAATGGAAGGATCGAATTTGCTCCTCGCCGGGGTGCTGTTTTTATTTGCGGCCGTCGTCGCGGTACCGCTTGCTGCACGCATTGGTATCGGTGCGGTATTGGGTTATCTGCTGGCGGGGATCGCGATTGGTCCCTGGGGGCTGGGATTCATCAGCGATGTGGATGAGATTCTCCATTTCTCCGAGCTGGGCGTGGTGTTCCTGATGTTCATCATCGGCCTTGAGCTGAATCCTTCGAAATTATGGCAGCTTAGACGCTCTATCTTTGGCGTGGGCGCCGCGCAGGTGTTGTTCAGCGCCGCGATTCTGGGTGGCCTGTTAATGCTGACGAATTTCTCCTGGCAAGCGGCGGTGATAGGCGGAATCGGCCTTGCAATGTCGTCGACGGCAATGGCGCTGCAGCTGATGCGCGATAAAGGGATGAACCGTAACGAAGCCGGTCAGCTGGGTTTCTCGGTGCTGCTGTTCCAGGATTTGGCGGTGATCCCGGCGCTGGCGCTGGTGCCGCTGCTGGCGGGCTCCGGGGACGATCACTTCGACTGGGCGAAAATTGCCATGAAGGTGCTGGCCTTCGCGGGCATGCTGATCGGCGGTCGTTTCCTGCTGCGTCCCGTGTTCCGCTTTATAGCCGCGTCGGGCGTTCGCGAGGTGTTTACCGCCGCGACGCTGCTGCTGGTGCTGGGATCGGCGTTGTTTATGGACGCGCTGGGGCTGTCGATGGCGCTCGGGACCTTTATCGCCGGGGTGCTGCTGGCGGAGAGCGAGTATCGGCACGAGCTGGAAATTGCCATCGATCCCTTCAAAGGGCTGCTGTTAGGCCTGTTCTTTATTTCGGTGGGGATGGCGCTTAACCTAGGTGTGCTCTATACCCATCTGCTATGGGTAGTAGTGAGCGTCGCCATCCTGGTGGCGGTGAAGATGCTGGTGCTGTACGTCATGGCGCGTATCTACGGGCTGCGCAGTTCGGAACGCATGCAGTTTGCCAGCGTGTTAAGTCAGGGGGGCGAGTTCGCGTTTGTGCTGTTCTCTACCGCCTCCTCTCAGAAGCTGTTTAAAGACGATCAGATGGCGCTTTTGCTGGTGACGGTCACGCTGTCTATGATGACCACGCCGCTGCTGATGAAGCTGGTGGATAAACTGCTGTCGCGCCGCCTGAACCCGGCAGACGATGAAGACGAAGCGCCGTGGGTGGAAGACGACAAGCCGCAGGTGATTGTGGTGGGCTTTGGCCGCTTCGGACAGGTTATCGGGCGTTTGCTGATGGCGAACAAAATGCGCATTACGGTACTGGAGCGTGATATCAGCGCGGTCAACCTGATGCGCAAATATGGCTATAAGGTTTACTACGGCGATGCGACCCAGCTCGAGCTGCTGCGCTCGGCGGGGGCCGAAGCGGCAGAGTCCATTGTGATTACCTGTAACGATCCGGAAGACACGATGAAGCTGGTGGATCTGTGCCAGCAGCATTTCCCGCATCTGCATATTCTGGCGCGTGCGCGGGGACGTGTTGAAGCTCACGAATTGTTGCAGGCGGGTGTGAAACACTTCTCCCGTGAGACGTTCTCCAGTGCGCTGGAGCTGGGCCGTAAGGCGCTGATCTCGCTCGGCATGCATCCGCATCAGGCGCAGCGCGCCCAGATGCACTTCCGCCGGCTGGATATGCGGATGTTGCGCGAGCTGATGCCGGTACATACCGATACGGCGCAGATCTCCCGCGTGCGGGAAGCGCGTCGCGAGCTGGAGGAGATCTTCCAGCGAGAGATGCAGCAGGAACGGCGCCAGCTTGATGGCTGGGATGAATTTGAATAAAGGGTAAAGAAAGATGGCTGTACGTAAACGCTTTATCGCGGGTGCAAAATGCCCGACCTGCCAGGCGCAAGATACCCTGGCGATGTGGCGGGAAAATAATGTTGATGTTGTTGAGTGTGTTAAGTGCGGTCACCAGATGCGTGAGGCCGATAAAGAGGCCCGCGATCACGTTCGCAAAGAAGAGCAAGTTATCGGGATTTTTCATCCGGACTAGCGATATGCCCTGAGTTTTTTTAAGCTAAAGGGTACACGGGTGCAGATTTCCGCTACAATCTGCGCCAGCAATTTTCCCACGCTCAGGAGATATCATGAAAGTAGCAAAAGACCTGGTGGTCAGCCTGGCCTATCAGGTACGTACAGAAGACGGTGTGTTGGTTGATGAGTCTCCGGTGAGTGCGCCGCTTGACTACCTGCATGGTCACGGTTCCCTGATTTCCGGCCTGGAAAACGCGCTGGAAGGTCATGAAGTTGGCGACAAATTTGACGTTGCTGTAGGCGCGAACGACGCTTACGGTCAGTATGACGACAACCTGGTTCAGCGCGTTCCTAAAGACGTGTTCATGGGCGTTGACGAACTGCAGGTTGGCATGCGCTTCCTGGCTGAAACTGACCAGGGCCCGGTACCTGTTGAAATCACCGAAGTGGAAGATGACCACGTCGTGGTTGACGGTAACCACATGCTGGCTGGCCAGAACCTGAAGTTCAACGTAGAAGTCGTTGCGATCCGTGAAGCAACCGAAGAAGAGCTGGCTCATGGCCACGTTCACGGTGCGCACGGTCACGACCATGACCACGATCACGGCCACGACGGCTGCTGCGGTGGTCACGGCCACGATCACGACCATGGTCACGACCACGGTAAAGGTGGTTGCGGTAACGGCGGCTGCGGTTGCCACTAATTCCGTCATGCGGAAAATAAAAAAGCGGGATAATAATCCCGCTTTTTTTACGCCTCAATAATGAGGAGGTGGCGTCTCTTCTGACTGAGAGGCAATGTTTGACGGCTGCGTGGCCTTCAGCTTTTCCGTCAGCAGGCGCATATGATCCCGTAGCTTTGCCATTTCGAGCTCATGTGCGGTCACGGTCTGGTTTAGCTCTTCGATGGTGATGTCCTGAAAAGCCAGGCGGCTTTCCAGCTCAGCCATTCTCGCTTCTATTGCTGTATCCTTCATCATTCACCTCGTTTATTTCAGATTCGCCATAATGGCCCTGCGGCGGCGCAGTTTAACTGAGTTTATCCTTAAGTACAGTCTGCATCCCTTTGGCAGGAAACTTATTTAAACAAAAATAGTCTGAAAAGTGGCGAGAATTGGAAGTGTCTGTCTGTAGATTTCTTCCGCAACGTTTTATAGTACGTAACTCATTTACGTTTAACGCTGGGGTGAGAGTCCCCAGGCCCTGGAGATATGGATGAAATCACTGTTTAAAGTAACGCTGCTGGCGACGACGATGGCTGTTGCGCTGAACGCGCCGCTGTCATTCGCTGCTGATACTGCTGCGAAGCCTGCTGCCACTGCAGACAGCAAAGCGGCGTTCAAAAATGACGACCAGAAATCCGCCTATGCACTGGGCGCATCTCTGGGCCGTTACATGGAAAACTCTCTGAAAGAACAAGAGAAACTGGGCATCAAACTGGATAAAGCTCAGCTGATAGCGGGCGTTCAGGACGCATTTGCAGATAAGAGCAAGCTGTCTGACCAGGAAATTGAACAGACTCTGCAGGCGTTCGAAGCGCGCGTGAAGGGTGCCGCGCAGACCAAGATGGACGCGGACGCTAAAGACAACGAAGCGAAAGGCAAAGCCTACCGCGATACGTTTGCTAAAGAGAAGGGTGTGAAAACCTCTTCTACTGGCCTGGTGTACAAAGTTGAGAAAGAAGGCACCGGCGATGCGCCTAAAGACAGCGATACCGTTGTTGTGAACTACAAAGGTACGCTGATCGACGGTAAAGAGTTCGATAACTCTTACACCCGCGGTGAGCCGCTCTCTTTCCGTCTGGATGGTGTGATCCCTGGCTGGACTGAAGGCCTGAAAAACATCAAGAAAGGCGGCAAGATCAAGATGGTTATCCCACCGGATCTGGCCTATGGCAAAACCGGCGTTCCGGGTATCCCTGCTAACTCTACGCTGGTCTTTGACGTAGAGCTGCTGGATATCAAACCGGCACCGAAAGCGGATGCGAAAGCAGACGCACCGGCTGACGATAAAGCCGCTGCTGCTAAGAAGTAATGTTGAAAAAAAAACCGCCGCCTTTCAGGCGGCGGTTTTTTTATTGTGGGGCAGATATAATTAACACTGGAAAGCGCTACGCACGCTGTATTAATTTAGTTGTCCGTGTAGATAATGAGCCTGCCCTGAAAACCTAACGACAGGCTCCTGAAAAGGAGTGTTTTTTTCATGTCCAGGTCGCTTTTAACCAACGAAACCAGTGAACTTGATTTGCTGGATCAACGTCCTTTCGATCAGACCGACTTCGATATTCTGAAATCCTACGAAGCGGTAGTGGACGGGTTAGCGATGCTCATTGGCTCCCACTGCGAAATCGTATTGCACTCCCTGCAAGATCTGAAGTGTTCCGCCATCCGCATTGCGAATGGTGAGCATACTGGCCGTAAAATTGGTTCGCCAATTACCGACCTTGCATTGCGTATGCTGCATGACATGACCGGCGCGGACAGCAGCGTCTCAAAATGCTATTTCACCCGCGCCAAAAGCGGCGTGCTGATGAAATCAGAAACCATCGCGATTCGAAACCGCGAACATCGTGTTATTGGGCTGCTGTGCATCAACATGAACCTTGATGTGCCATTCTCGCAAATCATGAGCACCTTTATTCCGCCAGAAACGCCGGACGTTGGCTCTTCTGTTAACTTTGCCTCCTCCGTTGAAGATCTGGTGACCCAGACGCTTGAGTTTACGATTGAAGAGGTGAATGCCGATCGCAACGTCTCAAACAACGCCAAGAATCGTCAGATCGTGCTCAATCTTTATGAAAAAGGGATTTTTGATATTAAAGACGCCATCAACCAGGTGGCCGATCGTCTGAACATCTCCAAGCACACGGTCTACCTCTATATTCGCCAGTTCAAAAGCGGCGATTTCCTGGGACAAGACAAGTAATGCGTTTTGCTTTAATGGTGACAGGCCCGGCGTACGGCACTCAGCAGGCCAGCAGCGCGCTGCAGTTTGCGCATGCGCTACTGACGGCCGGACATGAGCTGGCGAGCGTCTTCTTCTATCGGGAAGGGGTGTATAACGCGAATCAGTTTACGTCACCGGCGAGCGACGAGTTCGATCTGGTGCGCGCCTGGCAGGCATTAAACGAAAAGCAGGGCGTAGAACTGCACATCTGCGTGGCGGCGGCACTGCGCCGCGGCGTGACCGATGCAACCGAAGCCGCGCGTCTTGGTTTATCGGGTTCTAACCTGCAGCCCGGCTTTTCGTTGAGTGGCCTGGGCGCGCTGGCACAGGCGGCGTTAACCTGCGACAGAGTGGTGCAATTCTAATGAAGCGTGTCGCGTTTGTTTTTTCCTCCGCACCGCACGGCAATGCGTCCGGCAGAGAAGGGCTGGATGCGCTGCTCGCGACCTCAGCATTGACCGAAGATATCGGTGTCTTCTTTTTGAGCGACGGCGTATTCCAGCTTCTGGCGGGGCAACAGCCTCAGGCCATTCTGGCGCGTGATTACATCGCGACGTTCAAAGTATTACCGCTTTACGATATCGAAACCTTCTATGTCTGTGCTGACTCCCTTGCCGCGCGCGGTTTAAACGAGGCAACGCCTTTCGTGCTGGATGTGACAGTCCTGTCTTCTGCTGCATTGCGCGAGCACCTTTCCCACTACGACACCGTTCTGACTTTCTGAGGCTGACATGCTCCATACTCTGAGCCATTCACCGTGGCAATGTGATATCGACGCGTTACTGAGTATGCTGCGCGAAGGTGATGACCTGCTGCTGATTCAGGATGGCGTGCTTGCCGCACTGGACGGCAGTCGTTTCGTTGAAATTCTCACGAATGCCCCCATAACAGTCTCTGCGCTGAAGGACGATCTGGATGCGCGGGGTCTTTCTGGTCAAATTTCAGCCAAAATTGACGTGGTTGGCTATACTGATTTCGTCAATCTTACTGTGACGCACGCCAGTCAAATGAACTGGTGATTTGAGATCGCTGTATATTTCTTGACACCTTTTCGACGTAGCCCTAAAATTTCGCGTCCTCATATTGTATGAGGTCGTTTTATTACGTGTTTACGAAGCAAAAGCTAAAACCAGGAGCTATTTAATGGCAACAGTTAACCAGCTGGTACGCAAACCACGTGCACGCAAAGTTGCGAAAAGCAACGTGCCTGCGCTGGAAGCCTGCCCGCAGAAACGTGGCGTATGTACTCGTGTATATACCACCACTCCTAAAAAACCAAACTCCGCACTGCGTAAAGTATGCCGTGTGCGTTTGACTAACGGTTTCGAAGTGACTTCCTACATCGGTGGTGAAGGTCACAACCTGCAGGAGCACTCCGTGATCCTGATCCGTGGCGGTCGTGTTAAAGACCTTCCGGGTGTTCGTTACCACACCGTTCGTGGTGCGCTGGACTGCTCAGGTGTTAAAGACCGTAAGCAGGCTCGCTCCAAGTACGGCGTGAAGCGTCCTAAGGCTTAATGGTTCTCCGTTAAGTAAGGCCAAACTGATTTATCTTAATGTCACACTAAACTCTTTGAGTTTTGGACAATCCTGAATTAACAACGGAGTATTCCCATGCCACGTCGTCGCGTCATTGGTCAGCGTAAAATTCTTCCAGATCCGAAATTCGGATCAGAACTGCTGGCAAAATTTGTAAATATCCTGATGGTAGATGGTAAAAAATCTACTGCAGAAGCAATCGTATACAGCGCGCTTGAGACCCTGGCTCAGCGTTCTGGTAAAAATGAACTGGAAGCTTTCGAAGTCGCTCTCGACAACGTTCGCCCAACCGTAGAAGTTAAGTCCCGCCGTGTTGGTGGTTCTACTTATCAGGTTCCAGTTGAAGTTCGTCCGGTTCGTCGTAATGCTCTGGCAATGCGTTGGATCGTTGAAGCTGCTCGTAAACGCGGTGATAAATCCATGGCTCTGCGTCTGGCGAACGAACTTTCTGATGCTGCAGACAACAAAGGTACTGCAGTTAAGAAACGTGAAGACGTTCACCGTATGGCAGAAGCCAACAAGGCGTTCGCACACTACCGTTGGTAATCCCTTCGGAGTCTTAGTCACCAGGCGGGCGCTTCAGAGAAGCCGCCCGCTCTGGGTAACTTAACTGAACGCCTAAAGATATAAACGAGGAATCAAATGGCTCGTACAACACCCATCGCACGCTACCGTAACATCGGTATCAGTGCGCACATCGACGCCGGTAAAACCACTACTACCGAACGTATTCTGTTCTACACCGGTGTAAACCATAAAATCGGTGAAGTTCATGACGGCGCAGCCACCATGGACTGGATGGAACAGGAGCAGGAGCGTGGTATCACTATCACCTCCGCAGCGACTACTGCATTCTGGTCAGGTATGGCTAAGCAGTACGAACCGCATCGCGTAAACATCATCGACACCCCAGGGCACGTTGACTTCACCATCGAAGTAGAACGTTCCATGCGTGTTCTTGACGGCGCGGTAATGGTTTATTGCGCAGTTGGTGGTGTTCAGCCACAGTCTGAAACCGTATGGCGTCAGGCGAACAAATATAAAGTTCCACGCATCGCGTTCGTTAACAAAATGGACCGTATGGGTGCTAACTTCCTGAAAGTTGTTGGCCAGATCAAAACCCGTCTGGGCGCGAACCCTGTTCCGCTGCAGCTGGCAATTGGTGCAGAAGAAGGCTTCACCGGCGTTATCGACCTGGTGAAAATGAAAGCCATCAACTGGAACGATGCAGACCAGGGCGTTACCTTCGAATACGAAGATATCCCAGCTGCAATGCAGGACCTGGCTGACGAATGGCACCAGAACCTGATCGAATCCGCTGCTGAAGCTTCTGAAGAGCTGATGGAGAAATACCTGGGTGGTGAAGAACTGACTGAAGAAGAGATCAAAAAAGCTCTGCGTCAGCGCGTTCTGAACAACGAAATCATCCTGGTAACCTGTGGTTCTGCGTTCAAGAACAAAGGTGTTCAGGCGATGCTGGATGCGGTAGTTGACTACCTGCCATCCCCGGTTGACGTTCCTGCGATCAACGGCATCCTGGACGACGGTAAAGATACTCCGGCTGAGCGTCACGCAAGCGACGAAGAGCCATTCTCTGCACTGGCGTTCAAAATTGCTACCGACCCATTCGTGGGTAACCTGACCTTCTTCCGCGTTTACTCTGGTGTGGTTAACTCCGGTGACACCATCCTGAACTCCGTGAAAGCGGCGCGTGAACGTTTTGGCCGTATCGTACAGATGCACGCTAACAAACGTGAAGAGATCAAAGAAGTTCGTGCGGGCGACATCGCTGCAGCTATCGGTCTGAAAGACGTGACCACTGGTGACACCCTGTGTGACCCGGATCACCCGATCATTCTGGAGCGTATGGAATTCCCTGAGCCGGTAATCTCCATCGCAGTTGAACCAAAAACCAAAGCTGACCAGGAAAAAATGGGTCTGGCTCTGGGCCGTCTGGCGAAAGAAGACCCATCATTCCGCGTATGGACTGATGAAGAATCTAACCAGACCATCATCGCTGGTATGGGTGAACTGCACCTGGACATCATCGTTGACCGTATGAAGCGTGAATTCAACGTTGAAGCGAACGTGGGTAAACCTCAGGTTGCTTACCGCGAAGCGATTCGTGCGAAAGTTACCGATGTTGAAGGTAAACACGCTAAGCAGTCTGGTGGTCGCGGTCAGTACGGTCACGTTGTGATCGACATGTACCCACTGGAGCCGGGCTCTAACCCGAAAGGTTACGAGTTCATCAACGACATCAAAGGTGGTGTAATTCCTGGCGAATACATCCCAGCCGTTGATAAAGGCATCCAGGAACAGCTGAAAGCGGGCCCTCTGGCTGGCTATCCGGTTGTTGACATGGGTGTTCGTCTGCACTTCGGTTCTTACCACGACGTTGACTCCTCTGAACTGGCGTTTAAACTGGCTGCGTCTATTGCCTTTAAAGAAGGCTTTAAGAAAGCAAAACCAGTTCTGCTTGAGCCAATCATGAAGGTTGAAGTAGAAACTCCTGAAGAGAACACCGGTGACGTTATCGGTGACTTGAGCCGTCGTCGCGGTATGCTGCGTGGTCAGGAATCCGAAGTAACTGGCGTTAAGATCCACGCTGAAGTTCCGCTGTCTGAAATGTTCGGATATGCAACTCAGCTGCGTTCTCTGACCAAAGGTCGTGCATCATACACCATGGAATTCCTGAAGTATGATGATGCGCCTAACAACGTTGCTCAGGCCGTTATTGAAGCCCGTGGTAAGTAATCCACAGGATTAAAACCTAAGTCCCGTGCTCTCTCCACAGGGGAGAGCACTATAGTAAGGAATATAGCCGTGTCTAAAGAAAAATTTGAACGTACAAAACCGCACGTCAACGTTGGTACTATCGGCCACGTTGACCATGGTAAAACTACCCTGACTGCTGCAATCACTACCGTTCTGGCTAAAACCTACGGTGGTTCTGCTCGTGCATTCGACCAGATCGATAACGCACCAGAAGAAAAAGCTCGTGGTATCACCATCAACACTTCCCACGTTGAATATGACACCCCGACTCGCCACTACGCACACGTAGACTGCCCAGGCCACGCCGACTATGTTAAAAACATGATCACCGGTGCTGCGCAGATGGACGGCGCGATCCTGGTTGTTGCTGCGACTGACGGCCCAATGCCTCAGACTCGTGAGCACATCCTGCTGGGTCGTCAGGTAGGCGTTCCTTTCATCATCGTGTTCCTGAACAAATGCGACATGGTTGATGACGAAGAGCTGCTGGAACTGGTAGAGATGGAAGTTCGTGAACTGCTGTCTCAGTACGATTTCCCGGGCGACGATACCCCAATCGTTCGTGGTTCTGCTCTGAAAGCGCTGGAAGGCGAAGCTGAGTGGGAAGCGAAAATCATCGAACTGGCTGGCTTCCTGGATTCTTACATCCCAGAACCAGAGCGTGCGATTGACAAGCCATTCCTGCTGCCAATCGAAGACGTATTCTCCATCTCCGGTCGTGGTACCGTTGTTACCGGTCGTGTAGAGCGCGGTATCATCAAAGTTGGCGAAGAAGTTGAAATCGTTGGTATCAAAGAGACTGCGAAGTCTACCTGTACTGGCGTTGAAATGTTCCGCAAACTGCTCGAACGTGGTCAGGTTCTGGCGAAGCCAGGCTCAATCAAGCCACACACCAAGTTCGAATCTGAAGTGTACATCCTGTCCAAAGACGAAGGCGGCCGTCATACTCCGTTCTTCAAAGGCTACCGTCCACAGTTCTACTTCCGTACAACTGACGTGACCGGTACCATCGAACTGCCAGAAGGCGTTGAGATGGTAATGCCAGGCGACAACATCAAGATGGTTGTGACTCTGATCCACCCAATCGCGATGGATGACGGTCTGCGTTTCGCAATCCGTGAAGGCGGCCGTACCGTTGGCGCGGGCGTTGTTGCTAAAGTTCTGGGCTAATTAATTATCCCCGAATAAAAAAAGGACGCTTCGGCGTCCTTTTTTGTTTTCTGCCGCTCAGGCACTGTCACAAAATTACGCATTTTTTGCCTGCTCCCGCCCCGTATTGTGGCGTTTGTGCTATTGTAATCATAACCATTCTCACTTACACTTTGCGCATAATTTGAACGGGAGTCTCTATGTACGTTTGTTTATGTAATGGTGTAAGCGACAAGAAAATACGTCAGGCCGTTCGTCAGTTTCAGCCTCAGTCATTTCAGCAGCTACGCAAATTTGTTCCAGTGGGAAATCAATGCGGTAAATGTGTACGTGCTGCGCGAGAGATCATGCAGGACGAATTGATGCAGATCCCGGAATACAAAGAGATCGCGTAAGCGCCCATCTTTTTTTTGACATCCCTGTAGCCCGATCTACGCTTCAATGAGTGGAAGCGGAGGGACTACATAATGAAAGGTGATGTTAAAATCATAAGTTATCTCAATAAATTATTGGGAAATGAGCTTGTCGCAATTAACCAGTACTTTCTTCACGCGAGAATGTTCAAAAACTGGGGGCTTAAACGTCTGAACGACGTTGAGTACCATGAATCGATCGATGAAATGAAGCACGCTGATAAATATATCGAGCGTATTTTATTCCTTGAAGGCATTCCAAACCTGCAGGATCTTGGAAAGCTGGGCATCGGAGAAGATGTCGAAGAGATGCTGCGTTCCGACCTCAGGCTGGAACTTGAAGGTGCCAAAGATCTCCGTGAAGCCATTGCCTATGCCGACAGCGTACATGACTACGTCAGTCGCGATATGATGATCCAGATCCTGGCCGATGAAGAAGGCCATATTGACTGGCTGGAAACGGAGCTGGATCTGATTGCTAAAATCGGTCTGCAGAACTACCTTCAGTCGCAGATTAAAGTGGAAGAGTAACCACCGTCTTCCAGCCTACGCATAAACCCGCTGCTGCCAGAAATGGCCCAAAAGGCAGTGGGTTTTTTAATGCTCCCTTATCGCCGGGGAGTAACGAAAACACAAGAATGCAAAGTAGCGCCATAAGCGCAGCGAGTAACGCCAGCGCAGGCAACATGCACCAGCCATGCCAGGCACCAAGCGCCGCCAGGTATTTTACATCACCATATCCCATCCCTTCACGCCGGCAGATAAACCGATATCCCCAGTAAATAACGGCAAAGCTGATATATCCAGCCATCGCACCTACCACGGCACTCGGCAGAAAATCAGGTTGGACGCAGAGCTGAAAGAGCAGGCCCGCCCATAGCAGCGGGCAAAGAAATTTATCAGGAAGCAGTCCGTAGCGAATATCTGCACGGACCAGAAAGGCAGTCAGCGAAAAATAGACCAGCAAAAAGGGGAGGATGGTTAACATGGAAAAGGCCTCAAAAGGGTTTGAGCGCATCCTCGCTATGATCGGCCTGGTCGGCAATCTACAAAAACGACAATTGCGTAGGGGCTCGAGACAAAGTATTGAGAAGGGATACATTGCGTAAAAAGTTGCGCGCCCTTACGCATACTGCGCCTCTAGCGCTTAATTTCTAAACGGCACTTGCGTCTTGTCCAGATTTACGTATAATGCGCGGGCTTGTCGTAATTGACGGCGGGTTCAATCAGAACCAGAGTAGCTCATTTTGTTACTCAACAATGCTCCCAATTGGGGAGCTACGTAAGAACGGTTACACTCTCCCATCAATCGTAATGGGTTTGAGGAGTAATCATTTTCGTTTATAAAATAATTGGAGCTCTGGTCTCATGCAGAACCAAAGAATCCGTATCCGCCTTAAAGCGTTTGATCATCGTCTGATCGATCAATCAACCGCGGAAATCGTCGAGACTGCTAAGCGCACTGGTGCGCAAGTCCGTGGTCCGATCCCGCTGCCGACCCGCAAAGAGCGCTTCACCGTTCTGATCTCTCCGCACGTCAACAAAGACGCGCGTGATCAGTACGAAATCCGCACTCACAAGCGTCTGGTTGACATCGTTGAGCCAACTGAGAAAACCGTTGATGCTCTGATGCGTCTGGATCTGGCTGCCGGTGTAGACGTGCAGATCAGCCTGGGTTAATCAGGTCATCGAGCGATTGAGAGGTTGATACAATGATTGGTTTAGTCGGTAAAAAAGTGGGCATGACCCGCATCTTCACTGAAGATGGCGTTTCAATCCCAGTAACCGTAATCGAAGTTGAAGCAAACCGCGTTACCCAGGTTAAAGATCTGGCTAACGATGGCTACCGCGCTGTTCAGGTGACCACTGGTGCTAAAAAAGCTAACCGTGTAACCAAACCAGAAGCGGGTCACTTCGCTAAAGCTGGCGTAGAAGCTGGCCGTGGTCTGTGGGAATTCCGTCTTGCTGAAGGCGAAGAGTTCACCGTAGGTCAGGACATTAGCGTTGAGCTGTTTGCTGACGTTAAAAAAGTTGACGTAACCGGTACCTCTAAAGGTAAAGGTTTTGCTGGTACCGTTAAGCGCTGGAACTTCCGTACCCAGGACGCTACCCACGGTAACTCCTTGTCTCACCGCGTTCCGGGTTCTATCGGTCAGAACCAGACTCCGGGCAAAGTGTTCAAAGGCAAGAAAATGGCAGGTCAGCTGGGTAACGAACGTGTGACCGTTCAGAGCCTGGACGTAGTACGTGTTGACGCTGAGCGCAACCTGCTGCTGGTTAAAGGTGCAGTTCCGGGTGCAACCGGTAGCGACCTGATCGTTAAACCAGCTGTGAAGGCGTAAGGGGATAGCAATGGAATTAGTATTGAAAGACGCGCAGAGCGCGCTGACTGTTTCCGAAACTACCTTCGGTCGTGATTTCAACGAAGCGCTGGTTCACCAGGTTGTTGTTGCTTATGCAGCTGGTGCTCGTCAGGGTACTCGTGCTCAGAAGACTCGTGCTGAAGTAACTGGTTCTGGCAAAAAGCCATGGCGCCAGAAAGGTACCGGCCGTGCGCGTTCAGGTTCTATCAAGAGCCCGATCTGGCGTTCAGGTGGCGTGACCTTCGCTGCGCGTCCACAGGACCACAGTCAAAAAGTTAACAAAAAGATGTACCGCGGCGCGCTGAAAAGCATCCTGTCCGAACTGGTACGTCAGGATCGTCTGATCGTTGTCGAGAAGTTCTCTGTTGAAGCGCCTAAAACTAAGCTGCTGGCACAGAAACTGAAAGACATGGCTCTGGAAGATGTGCTGATCATCACCGGTGAGCTGGACGAGAACCTGTTCCTGGCCGCACGTAACCTGCACAAGGTTGACGTACGCGATGCGACTGGTATCGACCCGGTTAGCCTGATCGCCTTCGACAAAGTCGTAATGACTGCTGATGCTGTTAAGCAAGTTGAGGAGATGCTGGCATGATTCGTGAAGAACGTCTGCTGAAGGTGCTTCGCGCACCGCACGTTTCTGAAAAAGCGTCTACTGCGATGGAAAAAACAAACACCATCGTTCTCAAAGTTGCTAAAGACGCGACCAAAGCAGAGATCAAAGCTGCTGTGCAGAAACTGTTTGAAGTCGAAGTCGAAGTCGTTAACACCCTGGTAGTTAAAGGGAAAGTTAAACGTCACGGACAGCGTATCGGTCGTCGTAGCGACTGGAAAAAAGCTTACGTCACCCTGAAAGAAGGCCAGAATCTGGACTTCGTTGGCGGCGCTGAGTAAGTCGGAGGAGTAATACAATGGCAGTTGTTAAATGTAAACCGACATCTCCGGGTCGTCGCCACGTAGTTAAAGTGGTTAACCCTGAGCTGCACAAGGGCAAACCTTTTGCTCCGTTGCTGGAAAAAAACAGCAAATCCGGTGGTCGTAACAACAATGGCCGTATCACCACTCGTCACATCGGTGGTGGCCACAAGCAGGCTTATCGTATTGTTGACTTCAAACGCAACAAAGACGGTATCCCAGCAGTTGTTGAACGTCTTGAGTACGATCCGAACCGTTCCGCGAACATCGCGCTGGTTCTGTACAAAGACGGCGAACGCCGTTACATCCTGGCCCCTAAAGGCCTGAAAGCTGGCGACCAGATTCAGTCTGGCGTTGATGCTGCAATCAAAGCAGGCAACACCCTGCCGATGCGCAATATCCCGGTTGGTTCTACCGTTCATAACGTAGAAATGAAACCAGGTAAAGGCGGTCAGCTGGCACGTTCCGCTGGTACTTACGTTCAGATCGTTGCTCGTGATGGTGCTTATGTCACCCTGCGTCTGCGTTCTGGTGAAATGCGTAAAGTCGAAGCAGACTGCCGCGCTACTCTGGGCGAAGTTGGCAATGCTGAGCATATGCTGCGCGTTCTGGGTAAAGCAGGTGCTGCACGCTGGCGTGGTGTTCGTCCTACCGTTCGCGGTACTGCGATGAACCCAGTCGACCACCCACATGGTGGTGGTGAAGGTCGTAACTTTGGTAAGCACCCGGTAACTCCGTGGGGCGTTCAGACCAAAGGTAAGAAGACCCGCAGCAACAAGCGTACTGATAAATTTATCGTACGTCGCCGTAGCAAATAATTTTAGAGGATAAGCCATGCCACGTTCTCTCAAGAAAGGTCCTTTTATTGACCTGCACTTGCTGAAGAAGGTAGAGAAAGCGGTGGAAAGCGGAGACAAGAAGCCCCTGCGCACTTGGTCCCGTCGTTCAACGATCTTTCCTAACATGATCGGTTTGACCATCGCTGTCCATAATGGTCGTCAGCACGTTCCAGTCTTTGTTACCGACGAAATGGTTGGTCACAAACTGGGTGAATTCGCACCGACTCGTACTTATCGCGGCCACGCTGCTGATAAAAAAGCGAAGAAGAAATAAGGTAGGAGGAAGAGATGGAAACTTTAGCTCAACATCGCCATGCTCGTTCTTCTGCTCAGAAGGTTCGCCTTGTTGCTGACCTGATTCGCGGTAAGAAAGTGTCGCAGGCCCTGGACATCCTGACCTATACCAACAAGAAAGCTGCGGTATTGGTCAAGAAAGTACTGGAATCTGCCATTGCTAACGCTGAACACAACGATGGCGCTGACATCGACGATCTGAAAGTCGCGAAAATTTTCGTAGATGAAGGCCCAAGCATGAAGCGCATTATGCCGCGTGCGAAAGGTCGTGCAGATCGCATCCTGAAGCGCACCAGCCACATTACTGTGGTTGTGTCCGATCGCTGAGACTCTGGAGACTAGCAATGGGTCAGAAAGTACATCCTAATGGTATTCGCCTGGGTATTGTAAAACCATGGAACTCTACCTGGTTTGCGAACACCAAAGAATTCGCTGACAACCTGGACAGCGATTTTAAAGTACGTCAGTACCTGACTAAGGAACTGGCTAAAGCGTCTGTATCTCGTATCGTTATCGAGCGTCCAGCGAAGAGCATCCGTGTGACTATTCACACTGCTCGTCCTGGCATCGTTATCGGTAAGAAAGGCGAAGACGTAGAAAAACTGCGCAAGGTCGTGGCGGATATCGCTGGCGTTCCTGCACAGATCAATATCGCTGAAGTTCGTAAGCCTGAACTGGACGCTAAATTGGTTGCTGACAGCATCACTTCACAGCTGGAACGTCGTGTTATGTTCCGTCGTGCTATGAAGCGTGCTGTACAGAACGCAATGCGTCTGGGCGCTAAAGGTATCAAAGTTGAAGTTAGCGGCCGTCTGGGCGGCGCGGAAATCGCACGTACCGAATGGTACCGCGAAGGTCGCGTACCGCTGCACACTCTGCGTGCTGACATCGACTACAACACCTCTGAAGCGCACACCACTTACGGTGTAATCGGCGTTAAGGTATGGATCTTCAAAGGTGAGATCCTGGGTGGTATGGCTGCTGTTGAACAACCGGAAAAACCGGCTGCTCAACCTAAAAAGCAGCAGCGTAAAGGCCGTAAATAAGGAGCGTCGCTGATGTTACAACCAAAGCGTACAAAATTCCGTAAAGTGCACAAAGGCCGCAACCGTGGTCTGGCGCAGGGTACGGATGTTAGCTTCGGCACTTTCGGTCTGAAAGCTGTTGGCCGTGGTCGTCTGACTGCACGTCAGATCGAAGCAGCACGTCGTGCAATGACCCGTGCAGTTAAGCGTCAAGGTAAGATCTGGATCCGTGTATTCCCGGACAAACCGATCACCGAGAAGCCACTGGAAGTTCGTATGGGTAAAGGTAAAGGTAACGTGGAGTACTGGGTTGCCTTGATCCAACCGGGCAAAGTCCTTTATGAAATGGACGGTGTTCCGGAAGAGCTGGCCCGTGAAGCCTTCGGCCTGGCAGCAGCGAAACTGCCTATCAAAACCACCTTTGTAACTAAGACGGTGATGTAATGAAAGCAAAAGAGCTGCGTGAAAAAAGCGTTGAAGAGCTGAACGCTGAGCTGCTGAACCTGCTGCGTGAGCAGTTCAACCTGCGTATGCAGGCTGCAAGTGGCCAGCTGCAACAGACTCACCTGCTGAAGCAAGTGCGTCGCAATGTTGCACGCGTTAAGACTTTACTGACTCAGAAGGCGGGTGCGTAATGACCGATAAAATCCGTACTCTGCAAGGTCGTGTTGTTAGCGACAAAATGGAGAAATCCATTGTTGTAGCTATCGAACGTATTGTGAAACACCCGATCTACGGTAAATTCATCAAGCGTACGACCAAACTGCACGTACATGACGAGAACAACGAATGTGGTATCGGCGACAAGGTTGAAATCCGTGAATGCCGTCCACTGTCCAAGACTAAGTCCTGGACGCTGGTTCGCGTTGTAGAGAAAGCGGTTCTGTAATACAGTACGCCTTCTCAATACGAATAAACGGCTCAGCGATGAGCCGTTTATTTTTTCTACCCATATTGCAGAAGCGGTGTTATAATGCCGCGCCCTCGATATGGGGCTTTTTAACGGCTCTGATTTTAGAGTCTCAGGTAGTAGTTGACATTAGCGGAGCACTAAAATGATCCAAGAACAGACTATGCTGAACGTCGCCGACAACTCCGGTGCACGTCGCGTAATGTGTATCAAGGTTCTGGGTGGCTCGCACCGTCGCTACGCAGGCGTAGGCGACATCATCAAGATCACCATCAAGGAAGCAATTCCACGTGGTAAGGTCAAAAAAGGTGATGTGCTGAAGGCGGTAGTGGTGCGCACCAAGAAGGGTGTTCGTCGCCCTGACGGTTCTGTCATTCGCTTCGATGGTAATGCATGCGTTATTTTAAACAATAACAGCGAGCAGCCTATCGGCACGCGTATCTTTGGGCC
This sequence comes from Enterobacter sp. UCD-UG_FMILLET, assembly GCF_000762975.1. Lineage (NCBI taxonomy): Bacteria > Pseudomonadati > Pseudomonadota > Gammaproteobacteria > Enterobacterales > Enterobacteriaceae > Enterobacter > Enterobacter sp. UCD-UG_FMILLET. Next base: position 19,263 of record NZ_JRJC01000042.1, on the reverse strand, counting down.
GGTAACTCGTGAACTTCGTACTGAGAAGTTCATGAAAATTATCTCTCTGGCACCAGAAGTACTCTAAGGAGCGAATCATGGCAGCGAAAATCCGTCGTGATGACGAAGTTATCGTGTTAACCGGTAAAGATAAAGGTAAACGCGGTAAAGTAAAAAATGTTCTGTCTTCCGGCAAACTTGTCGTTGAAGGTATCAACCTGGTTAAGAAACATCAGAAGCCGGTTCCGGCCCTGAACCAACCAGGTGGCATCGTTGAAAAAGAAGCTGCTATTCAGGTTTCTAACGTTGCAATCTTCAATGCGGCTACCGGCAAGGCTGACCGTGTAGGCTTTAGATTCGAAGACGGCAAAAAAGTCCGTTTCTTCAAGTCTAACAGCGAAACTATCAAGTAATTTGGAGTAGTACGATGGCGAAACTGCATGATTACTACAAAGACGAAGTAGTTAACAAACTCATGACTGAGTTTAACTACAATTCTGTCATGCAAGTCCCTCGGGTCGAGAAGATCACCCTGAACATGGGTGTTGGTGAAGCGATCGCTGACAAGAAACTGCTGGATAACGCAGCAGCTGACCTGACAGCAATCTCCGGTCAAAAACCGCTGATCACCAAAGCACGCAAATCTGTTGCAGGCTTCAAAATCCGTCAGGGCTATCCGATCGGCTGTAAAGTAACTCTGCGTGGCGAACGCATGTGGGAGTTCTTTGAGCGCCTGATCACTATTGCTGTTCCACGTATCCGTGACTTCCGTGGCTTGTCCGCTAAGTCTTTCGACGGTCGTGGTAACTACAGCATGGGTGTCCGTGAGCAGATCATCTTCCCAGAAATCGACTACGATAAAGTCGACCGCGTGCGTGGTTTGGATATTACCATTACCACTACTGCGAAATCTGACGAAGAAGGCCGTGCTCTGCTGGCTGCCTTTGACTTCCCGTTCCGCAAGTAAGGTAGGGTTACTGAATGGCTAAGCAATCAATGAAAGCACGCGAAGTAAAGCGCGTAGCTTTAGCTGATAAATTCTTCGCTAAACGCGCTGAACTGAAAGCGATCATTTCTGATGTGAACGCTTCCGACGAAGATCGTTGGAATGCGGTTCTCAAGCTGCAGTCTCTGCCGCGTGATTCCAGCCCGTCTCGTCAGCGTAACCGCTGTCGTCAAACAGGTCGTCCACATGGTTATGTGGGCAAGTTTGGGTTGAGCCGTATCAAACTGCGTGAAGCCGCCATGCGCGGTGAAGTGCCAGGCTTGAAAAAGGCTAGCTGGTAATTACCAATTGAATCACGGGAGTAAAGACAGATGAGCATGCAAGATCCGATCGCGGATATGCTGACCCGTATCCGTAACGGTCAGGCCGCGAACAAAGTTGCGGTCACCATGCCTTCCGCCAAGCTGAAAGTGGCAATTGCCAACGTGCTGAAGGAAGAAGGTTTTATCGAAGATTTTAAAGTTGAAGGCGACACCAAGCCGGAACTGGAACTTACTCTTAAGTATTTCCAGGGTAAAGCTGTTGTAGAAAGCATTCAGCGTGTCAGCCGCCCAGGCCTGCGCATCTATAAGAAAAAAGATGAGCTGCCAAAAGTTATGGCTGGTCTTGGTATCGCAGTTGTTTCTACCTCTAAAGGTGTTATGACTGATCGTGCAGCGCGCCAGGCTGGTCTTGGTGGCGAAATTATCTGCTACGTAGCCTAATCGGAGGAAAGAATGTCTCGTGTTGCTAAAGCACCGGTCGTTATTCCTGCCGGCGTTGATGTAAAAATCGACGGTCAGGTTATTACGATCAAAGGTAAAAACGGCGAGCTGACTCGTACCCTCAACAAAGCTGTTGAAGTTAAACATGCAGATAACGCTCTGACCTTCGGTCCACGTGATGGTTTCGTGGATGGATGGGCTCAGGCTGGTACCGCGCGTGCCCTGCTGAACTCAATGGTTGTTGGTGTTACCGAAGGCTTCACTAAAAAGCTTCAGCTGGTTGGTGTAGGTTATCGTGCAGCTATCAAAGGGAATGCAGTAGGCCTGTCTCTGGGCTTCTCACACCCTGTTGAGCATCCGCTGCCGGCCGGTATCACTGCAGAATGTCCGACTCAAACTGAAATCGTGCTGAAAGGCGCTGATAAACAGCTGATCGGTCAGGTTGCAGCAGATCTGCGCGCCTACCGTCGTCCTGAGCCTTACAAAGGCAAGGGTGTTCGTTACGCCGACGAAGTCGTGCGTACCAAAGAGGCTAAGAAGAAGTAAGGTAACACTATGGATAAGAAATCTGCTCGTATCCGTCGTGCGACCCGCGCACGCCGCAAGCTCAAAGAGCTGGGTGCAACTCGCCTGGTGGTACATCGTACCCCGCGTCATATTTACGCACAGGTAATTGCACCGAACGGTTCTGAAGTTCTGGTAGCTGCTTCTACTGTAGAAAAAGCTATCTCAGAACAATTGAAGTACACCGGTAACAAAGACGCCGCTGCAGCTGTAGGTAAAGCTGTTGCTGAACGCGCTCTGGAAAAAGGCATCAGCAATGTTTCCTTTGACCGTTCCGGGTTCCAATATCATGGTCGTGTCCAGGCACTGGCAGATGCTGCCCGTGAAGCTGGCCTTCAGTTCTAAGGTAGAGGTGTAAGATGGCTCACATCGAAAAACAGGCTGGCGAACTGCAGGAAAAGCTGATCGCGGTAAACCGCGTATCTAAAACCGTTAAAGGTGGTCGTATTTTCTCCTTCACAGCTCTGACTGTAGTAGGCGATGGTAACGGTCGCGTTGGTTTTGGTTACGGTAAAGCGCGTGAAGTTCCAGCAGCGATCCAGAAAGCGATGGAAAAAGCCCGTCGCAATATGATTAACGTCGCGCTGAACAACGGTACCCTGCAACACCCAGTTAAAGGTGTTCACACGGGTTCTCGTGTATTCATGCAGCCAGCTTCAGAAGGTACCGGTATCATCGCCGGTGGTGCAATGCGCGCCGTTCTGGAAGTTGCTGGGGTTCATAACGTTCTGGCCAAAGCATATGGTTCCACCAACCCGATCAACGTGGTTCGTGCAACTATTGATGGCCTGGAAAATATGAATTCTCCAGAAATGGTCGCTGCCAAGCGTGGTAAATCCGTTGAAGAAATTCTGGGGTAATTGACCATGGCAAAGACTATTAAAATCACTCAAACCCGCAGTGCAATCGGTCGTCTGCCGAAACACAAGGCAACGCTGCTTGGCCTGGGTCTGCGTCGTATTGGTCATACCGTTGAGCGCGAGGATACTCCTGCTGTTCGTGGTATGGTCAACGCGGTTTACTTCATGGTTAAAGTTGAGGAGTAAGAGATGCGTTTAAATACTCTGTCTCCGGCCGAAGGCTCTAAAAAGGCGGGTAAACGCCTGGGTCGTGGTATCGGTTCTGGCCTCGGCAAAACCGGTGGTCGTGGTCACAAAGGTCAGAACTCTCGTTCTGGCGGTGGCGTACGTCGCGGTTTCGAGGGTGGCCAGATGCCACTGTACCGTCGTCTGCCGAAGTTCGGCTTCACCTCTCGCAAAGCAGCGATCACAGCGGAAATCCGTCTGTCTGACCTGGCGAAAGTTGAAGGCGGCGTTGTAGACCTGAACACGCTGAAAGCAGCAAACATTATCGGTATCCAGATCGAGTTCGCGAAAGTGATCCTGGCTGGTGAAGTTTCTACTCCGGTAACTGTTCGTGGCCTGCGTGTTACTAAAGGTGCTCGTGCTGCTATCGAAGCTGCTGGCGGTAAAATTGAGGAATAAGTAGCAGATGGCTAAGCAACCGGGATTAGATTTTCAAAGTGCCAAAGGTGGATTTGGCGAGCTGAAACGCAGACTGCTGTTTGTTATCGGCGCGCTGATTGTGTTCCGTATTGGCTCTTTTATTCCGATCCCTGGTATCGATGCCGCTGTACTTGCCAAACTGCTTGAGCAACAGCGAGGCACCATCATTGAAATGTTCAACATGTTCTCTGGTGGTGCTCTCAGCCGTGCTTCTATCTTTGCATTGGGTATTATGCCGTACATTTCGGCATCTATTATTATCCAGCTGCTGACGGTCGTTCATCCGGCCCTGGCAGAGTTGAAGAAAGAAGGGGAGTCTGGACGTCGTAAGATTAGTCAGTACACCCGTTACGGTACTCTGGTGCTGGCAATATTCCAGTCGATCGGTATTGCTACCGGTCTGCCGAATATGCCTGGTATGCAGGGCCTGGTGTTAAACCCGGGCTTTGCATTCTACTTCACCGCTGTTGTAAGTCTGGTCACAGGGACGATGTTCCTGATGTGGCTCGGCGAACAGATTACTGAGCGAGGTATCGGTAACGGTATCTCAATCATTATCTTCGCTGGTATTGTTGCGGGCCTCCCGCCAGCCATCGCCCATACTATCGAGCAAGCGCGTCAAGGCGACCTGCACTTCCTCCTGTTGCTGTTGGTTGCAGTATTAGTATTTGCAGTGACGTTCTTTGTTGTCTTCGTTGAACGTGGTCAACGCCGCATTGTGGTGAACTACGCTAAACGTCAGCAGGGTCGTCGTGTCTATGCTGCACAGAGCACACATTTACCGCTGAAAGTGAACATGGCGGGGGTTATCCCGGCTATCTTCGCTTCCAGTATTATTCTGTTCCCGGCGACCATCGCGTCATGGTTCGGGGGCGGTACTGGTTGGAACTGGCTGACAACAATTTCGCTGTATTTGCAGCCTGGGCAACCACTTTATGTGTTACTCTATGCGTCTGCGATCATCTTCTTCTGTTTCTTCTACACGGCGTTGGTCTTTAACCCGCGTGAAACAGCAGATAACCTGAAGAAGTCCGGTGCATTTGTACCAGGAATTCGTCCGGGAGAGCAAACGGCGAAGTATATCGATAAAGTAATGACTCGCCTGACTTTGGTCGGTGCGCTTTATATTACTTTTATCTGCCTGATCCCGGAGTTCATGCGTGATGCAATGAAAGTACCGTTCTACTTCGGTGGGACCTCACTGCTTATCGTTGTTGTCGTGATTATGGACTTTATGGCTCAAGTGCAAACTCTGATGATGTCCAGTCAGTACGAGTCTGCATTGAAGAAGGCGAACCTGAAAGGCTACGGCCGCTAAATGGTCGCCTGAGAAGTTACGGAGAGTAAAAATGAAAGTTCGTGCTTCCGTCAAGAAATTATGCCGTAACTGCAAAATCGTTAAGCGTGATGGTGTCATCCGTGTGATTTGCAGTGCCGAGCCGAAGCATAAACAGCGCCAAGGCTGATTATTTCGCATATTTTTCTTGCAAAGTTGGGTTGAGCTGGCTAGATTAGCCAGCCAATCTTTTGTATGTCTGTACGTTTCCATTTGAGTATCCTGAAAACGGGCTTTTCAGCATGGTGCGTACATATTAAATAGTAGGAGTGCATAGTGGCCCGTATAGCAGGCATTAACATTCCTGATCAGAAACATGCTGTGATCGCATTAACTTCGATCTACGGCGTCGGCAAGACCCGTTCTAAAGCCATTCTGGCTGCAGCGGGTATCGCTGAAGATGTTAAGATCAGTGAGCTGTCTGAAGAACAAATCGACACGCTGCGTGACGAAGTTGCCAAATTTGTCGTTGAAGGTGATCTGCGCCGTGAAATCAGCATGAGCATCAAGCGCCTGATGGATCTTGGTTGCTATCGCGGTTTGCGTCATCGTCGTGGTCTGCCAGTGCGCGGTCAGCGTACTAAGACCAACGCACGTACCCGTAAGGGTCCGCGCAAACCGATCAAGAAATAATCGGGGTGATTGAATAATGGCAAAGGCACCAGTTCGTGCACGTAAACGTGTAAGAAAACAAGTCTCTGACGGCGTGGCTCATATCCATGCTTCTTTCAACAACACCATCGTTACTATTACTGATCGTCAGGGTAACGCATTGGGTTGGGCAACAGCCGGTGGTTCCGGTTTCCGTGGTTCTCGCAAATCCACTCCGTTCGCAGCTCAGGTTGCAGCAGAGCGTTGCGCAGAAGCCGTAAAAGAATACGGCATCAAGAATCTGGAAGTTATGGTTAAAGGTCCGGGTCCGGGTCGTGAATCTACTGTTCGCGCTCTGAACGCCGCTGGTTTCCGCATCACGAATATTACTGATGTGACTCCGATCCCTCATAACGGTTGTCGTCCGCCGAAAAAACGTCGCGTATAACGCTCCGTTTTTTAGGTTAGTTGGAGATAGAAAATGGCAAGATATTTGGGTCCTAAGCTCAAGCTGAGCCGTCGTGAGGGCACCGACTTATTCCTTAAGTCTGGCGTTCGCGCGATCGATACCAAGTGTAAAATTGAACAAGCTCCTGGCCAGCACGGTGCGCGTAAACCGCGTCTGTCTGACTATGGTGTGCAGTTGCGTGAAAAGCAAAAAGTTCGCCGTATGTACGGTGTGCTGGAGCGTCAGTTCCGTAACTACTATAAAGAAGCAGCACGTCTGAAAGGCAACACAGGTGAAAACCTGCTGGCTCTGCTGGAAGGTCGTCTGGACAACGTTGTATACCGTATGGGCTTCGGCGCTACTCGTGCTGAATCACGTCAGCTGGTTAGCCACAAAGCAATCATGGTAAACGGTCGTGTTGTTAACATCGCTTCTTATCAGGTTAAAGCGAATGACGTTGTTAGCATTCGTGAGAAAGCGAAAAAGCAATCTCGCGTGAAGGCCGCTCTGGAGCTGGCTGAGCAGCGTGAAAAGCCAACCTGGCTGGAAGTTGATGCTGGCAAGATGGAAGGTACGTTCAAGCGTCAGCCAGAACGTTCTGATCTGTCTGCGGACATTAACGAACACCTGATCGTCGAGCTTTACTCCAAGTAAAGCTTAGTACCAAAGAGAGGACACAATGCAGGGTTCTGTGACAGAGTTTCTAAAACCGCGCCTGGTAGATATCGAGCAAGTGAGTTCGACGCACGCCAAGGTGACCCTTGAGCCTTTAGAGCGTGGCTTTGGCCATACTCTGGGTAACGCACTGCGCCGTATTCTGCTCTCATCGATGCCGGGTTGCGCGGTGACCGAGGTTGAGATTGATGGTGTACTTCATGAGTACAGCACCAAAGAAGGCGTTCAGGAAGATATCCTTGAAATCCTGCTCAACCTGAAAGGGCTGGCGGTGAGAGTTCAGGGTAAAGATGAAGTTATTCTTACTCTGAATAAATCTGGCATTGGCCCTGTGACTGCAGCCGACATCACCCACGACGGTGATGTTGAAATCGTCAAGCCGCAGCACGTGATCTGCCACCTGACCGATGAGAACGCAGCTATTAGTATGCGTATCAAAGTTCAGCGCGGTCGTGGTTATGTGCCGGCTTCTGCCCGAATTCATTCGGAAGAAGATGAGCGCCCAATCGGCCGTCTGCTGGTCGACGCATGCTACAGCCCTGTAGAGCGTATTGCCTACAATGTTGAAGCAGCGCGTGTAGAACAGCGTACCGACCTGGACAAGCTGGTCATCGAAATGGAAACCAACGGCACAATCGATCCTGAAGAGGCGATTCGTCGTGCGGCGACCATCCTGGCAGAACAACTGGAAGCTTTCGTTGACTTACGTGATGTACGTCAGCCGGAAGTGAAAGAAGAGAAACCAGAATTCGATCCGATCCTGCTGCGCCCTGTTGACGATCTCGAATTGACTGTCCGCTCTGCTAACTGCCTCAAGGCAGAAGCTATCCACTATATCGGTGATCTGGTACAGCGTACCGAGGTTGAGTTGCTGAAAACGCCGAACCTGGGTAAAAAATCTCTTACTGAGATTAAAGACGTGCTGGCTTCACGTGGTCTGTCTCTGGGCATGCGCTTGGAAAACTGGCCACCGGCAAGCATTGCTGACGAGTAACCGGATCACAGGTTAAGGTTTTACTGAGAAGGATAAGGTCATGCGCCATCGTAAGAGTGGTCGTCAACTGAACCGCAACAGCAGCCATCGCCAGGCTATGTTCCGCAACATGGCAGGTTCACTGGTTCGTCATGAGATCATCAAGACGACCCTGCCTAAAGCGAAAGAGCTGCGTCGCGTAGTTGAGCCGCTGATTACTCTTGCCAAGACTGACAGCGTTGCTAATCGTCGTCTGGCATTCGCCCGTACTCGTGATAACGAGATCGTGGCAAAACTGTTTAACGAACTGGGCCCGCGTTTCGCGAGCCGTGCCGGTGGTTACACTCGCATTCTGAAGTGTGGTTTCCGTGCAGGCGACAACGCGCCGATGGCTTACATCGAGCTTGTTGATCGTTCAGAGAAAGCAGAAGCTGCTGCAGAGTAATCTGCAGTAACGTAAAAAAACCCGCTCCGGCGGGTTTTTTTATATCCGCGATACCCACGCTTCTCTACAATGTCTGTATTAATTCTGTTCATCCCCTGGAGCTGATAATGTGGTTGCTCGATCAGTGGGCAGAACGCCATATCCGTGATGCTCAAAATAAAGGTGAATTCGACGATCTCCCGGGGAGCGGCGAACCCCTTGTGCTTGACGATGATTCGCACATTGCGCCTGAATTACGGGCCGGATACCGTTTACTTAAAAATGCGGGCTGTCTCCCCCCGGAGCTCGAACAGCGCAGAGAGGCCGTTGAACTGGCCGATCTTCTCAGTGGGATCCGCCATGACGATCCACGACTTTCTGAACTTAGCCGCCATCTCGCCCTGCTTGAACTCAAGCTACGCCAGGCTGGGATGAACACTGATTTTCTGCACGGTGAATACGGTGATAGGTTGATGCAGAAAATGAACGAGGAGTAGTTATGTACCGTATCGGTGAACTTGCGAAGCTTGCGAACGTTACGCCGGATACTATCCGATATTACGAAAAGCAGCAGATGATCGATCATGAAGTTCGTACTGAAGGTGGCTTTCGACTTTATACCGATAACGATCTGCAGCGCCTGCGGTTTATTCGTTATGCGCGTCAGCTCGGCTTCACGCTGGATTCGATCCGCGAGTTATTATCGATCCGCATCGATCCGTCACATCACACCTGCCAGGAATCTAAAAGCATTGTGCAGGCCCGGCTGGATGAAGTTGAAGCGCGCATACAGGAGCTGCAAACCATGCAGCGCTCCCTACAAAGGCTGAATGACGCCTGCTGTGGCACGGCCCACAGCAGTATTTACTGTTCAATTCTCGAAGCCCTGGAACAGGGAGCGAGTGGAGAAACTCAGGGCTGTTGATTTTTAGTTCAACCGGGTCTAGACTCCCGTCGTCATAAACCCTGCTCTGGAGACATTATGAGCCGCTATCAGCACACGAAAGGACAAATTAAAGACAATGCCTTTGAGGCGTTACTTCACGACCCGTTATTCAGGCAGCGCGTTGAGAAGAATAAAAAAGGGAAAGGAAGTTATCTGCGTAAAGACAAACATGAAAAACGGGGTAACTGGGAGGCCAGTGGCAAGCAAGCGAATCGCTTATTTGCCACTGGCCTTCCTGCTTTTATCTATTGATTAGACGCGGTTATTCTGCTCTTTTAACAGATCGCGGATCTCACTTAACAGCACTTCTTCTTTCGTTGGCGCAGGTGCTGCAGCCGGCTCTTCTTTTTTACGGTTGAGCCTGTTGATCAGCTTGATGGCCATAAATATGGCAAATGCGACAATCACAAAATCAAATACGTTCTGAATAAATACGCCGTAGTGCATCACGACTGCCGGGATATCACCCTGCGCTTCACGCAGCGTGAAAGCGAACTGTTTGAAATCAATGCCGCCGATTAACAACCCTAAGGGTGGCATGATAATGTCGGCCACTAATGATGAAACAATTTTGCCGAATGCCGCACCAATAATGACACCCACTGCCAAATCCACCACGTTCCCGCGCATCGCAAATTCGCGAAATTCTTTAATAAAACTCATTGTTCTCTCCTTGTGCCAGCTGACGAGTTTAAGTTTAACAAATCATTAGCCAATTGCCATTCGGGATAATTAAACATTATGAAAAATAAAAGGCACAGAAATGAAAAGGATAAAGTAAGGGTGCTCTTTCTCGAGCACCCAATTCTTTAAAGGAAGAATGGACTTGGCTGGAATAAACGTTCGACGTCGGTAATAAACTTTTTATCGGTTAGGAACATAATAACGTGATCGCCTTGCTCAATCCGTAAATTATCATTGGCAATCATGACATCATTCCCGCGCACAACGGCGCCGATAATCGTGCCTGGTGGCAGTTTAATTTCGTCGATCGAGCGGCCGACGACTCGTGACGTCGTTTCATCTCCATGAGCCACGGCTTCAATGGCTTCCGCTACGCCACGGCGGAGCGATGACACTCCGACAATATCCGCTTTACGAACATGGCTTAGAAGCGCGGAAATTGTCGCCTGCTGAGGGGAAATGGCAATATCAATAACGCTGCCCTGAACCAGATCGACATACGCCTTGCGCTGAATAAGCACCATGACTTTTTTAGCCCCCATGCGCTTCGCGAGCATGGCGGACATTATATTCGCCTCGTCGTCGTTTGTGACGGCAATAAAGAGATCAACCTGATCGATATGCTCTTCAGCCAGCAACTCCTGATCCGACGCATCACCATAAAATACGATCGTATTTTGCAGTTTTTCCGCCAGTTCAGCAGCACGCTGTTGATCGCGCTCGATCAACTTAACGCTGTAATCTTTTTCCAGCCGATGTGCCAGACCGGCACCGATATTGCCGCCGCCGACCAGCATAATGCGTTTATAGGGTTTTTCGAGACGCTGAAGTTCACTCATCACCGCACGAATATGCTGTGAGGCCGCAATAAAGAAGACCTCATCACCGGCTTCGACAATCGTGGAACCTTGCGGGCGAATTGGCCTGTCGTGACGGAAAATGGCTGCGACGCGCGTATCAATATGCGGCATGTGCTCGCGCATGGTGGAAAGCGCATTGCCGATCAATGGTCCACCATAATAGGCCTTAACCACTGCCAGGCTCACTTTACCCTCGGCAAAGTTCACCACCTGCAGGGCGCCCGGATATTCGATCAGACGATAGATATTGTCGATAACCAGTTGTTCTGGCGCGATGAGGTGGTCAATGGGGACTGCTTCGGAATTAAACAGTTTTTCAGCATCACGAACATAGTCCGGAGAGCGAATACGCGCAATTCGGTTTGGCGTGTTGAAAAGCGAGTAGGCCACCTGACAGGCCACCATATTAGTTTCGTCAGAACTGGTTACCGCAACCAGCATGTCGGCATCGTCAGCGCCCGCCTCACGAAGGACGCGCGGGTGCGAACCATGGCCCTGCACAACGCGCAGATCAAATTTGTCCTGCAAAACTCGCAGGCGATCGCCGTTGGTATCCACGATGGTGATGTCGTTGTTTTCGCCAACCAGGTTTTCCGCCAGCGTTCCGCCAACCTGTCCTGCGCCCAGAATGATAATCTTCATATCTCGTGACCTGTTCTTAACATCACTCTTTGATTAGCTTAGCGTAAAAGAAGCCATCACCCTCTTCTGTACCCGGCAGATTCTGCTGACCCGGGAGTTCAGGCGTTCCCGTATCGCGCAGCGCCGCGTCCGGGGTACGTTTAAGGAAGGCCGCGATTTGCTGGCTGTTTTCTTCCGGCAGTACGGAGCAGGTTGCATACACCAGCGTGCCGCCGGGCTTGAGATGCGGCCAAATGGCGTCGAGAATGTCGGATTGCAGTTGAGCAAGTTCCTTAATATCACGATCGCGGCGTAGCCACTTGATGTCCGGATGACGACGAATAACGCCGGTTGCAGAGCAGGGGGCATCCAGCAAAATGCGATCGAACTGGGTTTCACCACACCATTCTGCGGGTTTGCGTCCATCGCCTTGCTTAACCTGTGCCTTCATGCCCAGGCGCTTGAGGTTGTCATAGACGCGTGAAAGACGCTGCTCATCAACGTCCACCGCCATCACGCTGGCTTGCGGAGCCACTTCAAGAATATGCGTCGTTTTGCCCCCTGGCGCGGCGCAGAGATCGAGGATCTGCTCACCGTTTTGGGGTTCAAGCCAGGACATGCAACCCTGAGCCGAGGCATCCTGTACCGTTACCCAACCGTCTTCAAAGCCGGGCAATGCATGTACCGGTGCAGGCGATGCTAAGCGCACGGCATCAGGGTATGCGTCATGGGTGAAGCCGCTCATTCCAGCTTCTTCGAGTAATGCCAGCCATGCGTCACGGGTGTGGTGATTACGATTCACGCGTAACCACATTGGCGGACGCTGGTTGTTGGCATCGGCAATGTCCTGCCACTGCTGCGGATAAGCTTTTTTCAGGCGCTTCAACAGCCAGTCCGGATGCAGGAAGCGCGCTTCGTTTTGGGCAAATTCAGCCAGAAGCTCATCCTGCTGTCGCTGGAACTGACGCAGTACGCCGTTGATCAGCCCTTTCAGCTGAGGGCGTTTAATCGCAACGGCACCTTCCACCGTCTCTGCCAGCGCGGCGTGAGGTGGGATGCGGGTATGAAGAAGCTGATAAAAACCCACCATAATCAAATAATGTACGGTGCGCTGCTTGCCCGTCATTGGGCGTGACATCAGCTTATTAATCAGCCACTCCAGCTGAGAGAGTGTGCGCAGGACGCCAAAGCAGAGCTCCTGAAGCAGGGCTTTATCTTTATCAGAAACTTTTTGCTGCAGGGGAGGCAGGACGTTACTCAATGACTGGCCCTGCTCGATAACCTGCTCGACGGCCTGGGCCGCCAAACTGCGTAGATTTTGTTTTTTCATAACCGTAAAAATAAAAATGCCCGGAAACACCGGGCCTTAAGAATAAATTTGCTCAGGCAAGGCGATTGCCCGGGATAAACCATTCACGACGGGAATTTAACAGATCCTGAGCGCTCATGGCCTTCTTGCCGGCCGGTTGTAGCGATTCAAGATTCAAAATCCCTTGCGCAGTCGCCACCTGGATCCCGTTCTTGCTGGCGTCAACAATCGTGCCGGGTTCAGCCGTGGTAGTACCGCTAGTGACGGAGGCTTTCCAGACTTTCACCGGCTGCTCATCAATCTCCATCCAGCTCATTGGCCACGGATTAAAAGCGCGAATGCAGCGTTCAAGCTGAGCGGCTGAAAGGGACCAGTCGATACGCGCTTCTTCTTTGCTCAGCTTTTCGGCGTAGGTTACCAGCGCGTCATCCTGAACTTCCGGTTTTGCCGTATTGTCAGCAAGCTGCTGAAGCGTCTCGATAAGGCCTTGTGGGCCAAGGTCTGCCAGTTTGTCATACAGCGTGGCGCTGGTATCGTCTTGTGTAATGGGGCAGGCCAGTTTATACAGCATATCGCCGGTGTCTAAACCTACGTCCATCTTCATGATGGTAACGCCCGTTTCGGCATCACCTGCCCACAGCGAGCGCTGGATTGGTGCAGCACCACGCCAGCGCGGAAGCAGAGACCCATGCACGTTGATGCAACCCAGGCGTGGCATATCAAGCACAGCTTTTGGCAGAATTAAACCGTAAGCCACCACCACCATTACGTCGGCATTCAGGTCAGCAACCAGTTGCTGATTTTCCTGCGGACGCAGCGATGCGGGCTGGAAAACGGGTAGCCCATGCTCTTCTGCCAGCACCTTGACCGGGCTCGGCATCAGTTTTTTGCCGCGACCTGCCGGGCGGTCCGGCTGGGTAAAGACGCCAACAACCTGATGACCAGACGATAACAGCGCGTCAAGATGACGCGCTGCAAAATCAGGGGTTCCCGCGAAGATAATACGTAGTGTTTTAGACACGATGATCCTTGTATCCGGGGGGACGTTATGCGCGAGAACGCAAACGATCCAGTTTTTCTACTTTCTGTCGAATACGCTGCTGTTTCAGCGGCGAGAGATAATCGATAAACAGTTTACCGACCAGGTGATCCATCTCATGCTGAATACAAATTGCCAGCAGGTCGTCTGCTTCCAGTTCGAACGGATTACCGTCACGATCCAGGGCGCGAATTTTCACCTTTTCAGCTCGCGGCACTAACGCACGCTGTTCAGGAATAGACAGACAGCCTTCCTCAATACCGGTTTCGCCACTCTTTTCGAGCAGCTCAGGGTTGATCAGCACCAGGCGGCCATCGCGATTTTCAGAAACATCAATCACGATTATACGCTTGTGAATGTCCACCTGCGTCGCCGCAAGGCCAATGCCTTCTTCGGCGTACATGGTATCGAACATATCATCAACGATACGCTGGATTTCTGCATTCACTTCTTTGACCGGTTCAGCGACGATGCGAAGGCGCTCGTCCGGAATATGTAACACTTGCAAAACTGCCATAAATTTCCAGAGTCGTGTTCAGGAGTTGATAAGAATACTACCTCTATTCTAGACAAATCCCCCATCGATTGACAGCATCAGTGACCAATCGCAATGATTGCGGAGGCCGCTTATGGCAGGGGAAAGGATGACGTCTAACGAGATATGGCTACGGCTAATACACACTGGGTCGCTGTGTGGTGATGTAATGCTGGACGCGGCTGAGCGACTGCAGAAGCAGGAACACCTCAACGTGCTCGTGGCCAGAAACGCCGGGCTGACAGCGAAGCAGACTGAACGGTTCCTTGCACTCGATGAGAGTGAGCTGGAACGTAGCCTGATGTGGCTTGAGCAGCCGGGACATCATTTATTAACGGCCAACCATCCCCTTTATCCCCCATTGCTTCGCACGATCCCTGATTATCCCGGGGCGTTATTCATAAAAGGTAACCCTGAGGCGCTTAATACGGTTCAATTGGCAGTGGTCGGCAGTCGTGCGCCATCATGGTACGGCGAGCGATGGGGGAAAATCCTGTGCGAACAACTCTCACAAAGCGGTTTCACGATCACCAGCGGCTTGGCCTGCGGTATTGACGGCGTTGCCCACGGTGCGGCGCTGTCAGCTAAAGGACGAAGTGTAGCGGTGCTGGGGAACGGTCTTTTTAGCATTTATCCACGCCGACATCAGGCGTTGGCGATGCGGCTTATTGAATCTGACGGCGCGATAGTTTCTGAGTTTCCGCTCTCCGCGCAGCCCAGGCCGGCAAACTTTCCGCGTCGTAATCGAATCATCAGCGGGCTTAGCAAAGGCGTGCTGGTCGTTGAAGCGGCGCGCCGAAGCGGTTCGCTGGTCACGGCGCGATGCGCGCTCGAACAGGGGAGAGAAGTCTTCGCCTTGCCTGGTCCGATAGGTAATCCAGGATGCGAGGGGCCCCACTGGCTGATTAAGCAAGGGGCAACGCCGGTAACGGAAGTAGGAGATATTCTTGAAAATTTGCAGTATGGGTTGCAATGGCTGCAGGAAGATCCCGAAAAGCGACAATATTCATCAGATCAGGGAAAGGTGGCATTGCCATTTCCCAAGCTCCTGGCTAACGTAGGAGATGAGGTAACACCTGTTGACGTTGTCGCTGAACGTGCCGGCCAACCTGTGCCAGTAACGGTAGCACAGCTACTCGCACTGGAGTTAGCAGGGTGGATCGCAGCTGTACCCGGCGGCTATGTCCGATTAAGGAGGGCATGCCATGTTCGACGTACTGATGTATTTGTTTGAGACTTACATCCATAACGAAGCAGAAATGCGAGTGGATCAGGACAAATTGACACAGGATCTTACCGATGCGGGGTTTGAGCGGGAAGATATCTATAATGCGTTGATGTGGCTGGAAAAACTGGCTGATTATCAGGAAGGCCTCGCCGAACCGATGCAGCTGGCTTCTGACCCATTGTCAGTACGCATTTATACAGCAGAAGAGTGTGAAAGGCTGGACGCCAGCTGCCGGGGGTTCATCTTATTCCTTGAGCAGATTCAGGTGCTGAACCTCGAAACGAGAGAAATGGTGATAGAGCGCGTCATGGCGCTGGATACAGCAGAATTTGAACTGGAAGATCTTAAGTGGGTGATCCTGATGGTTCTGTTTAATATCCCGGGCTGTGAAAACGCCTATCAGCAAATGGAAGAATTACTCTTTGAAGTGAATGAAGGTATGCTGCACTAATTCAATGTGCAGCACCAAGAGTTGTTATGGCCAAATCAGCACTATTCACGGTGCATAAAAATGAGCCCTGCCCGCAGTGCGGGGCTGAACTTGTTATTCGGTCCGGGAAACACGGCCCGTTTCTCGGTTGTTCACACTATCCGGAATGTGATTATGTTCGTCCCCTGAAAAGCCAGGCGGACGGACATATCGTTAAAATTCTGGAGGGGCAGTATTGTCCAGTCTGCGGAGGTGAATTAGCCCTGCGGCAGGGGCGATTCGGCATGTTTATTGGATGTAGCCGCTACCCGGAATGTGAGCATACGGAACAAATTGATAAGCCTGATGAAACGGCAATTGCGTGCCCTCAGTGTCAGCGCGGTCAGTTGGTACAGCGCCGCTCCCGGTATGGTAAGACTTTCCATTCGTGCGATCGATACCCTGAATGCCAGTTCGTTATCAATTTTAAACCGGTAGCGGGAACCTGCCCTCATTGCAATTATCCGCTACTCATAGAGAAGAAAACCGCGCAAGGCATGAAACGCTTCTGCGCCAGTAAACAATGTGGAAAGCCGGTTACGGCGGATCAAAATAGTGAATAATAACCTGCCATCAGGCTCCATTGCGCATGCCGTGGACGTACTGAAAAAAGAAGAAGTCATCGCCTATCCAACTGAAGCTGTTTTTGGAGTCGGTTGCGATCCTGACAGCGAGACGGCCGTGAGCCGACTGCTTGCCTTAAAACAAAGACCTGTCGAGAAAGGGCTGATTTTGATCGCTGCGAATTATGAGCAGCTTAAACCCTATATCGATGATTCCATGCTGACGCCGGCGCAGCGCGAGACTATCTTCTCAGCGTGGCCTGGCCCGGTGACCTTCGTTTTCCCGGCGCAGCCGACTACGCCTCGCTGGTTAACCGGACGTTTTGATTCCCTCGCCGTTCGCGTAACTGACCATTCGCTGGTGGTTGAGCTGTGTCTGGCATTTGGTAAACCGCTGGTCTCAACCAGCGCCAACCTGACCGGATTGCCACCTTGCCGGACAACCGAAGAAGTACTGGCGCAGTTCGGGACCGACTTCCCTGTCGCTGTCGGTGAAACGGGAGGGCGCCTGAACCCGTCTGAAATTCGCGACGCTTTGACCGGCGAACGTTTTCGCCAGGGGTAATCTCATGGAAACCTATGCTGTTTTTGGTAATCCGATTGCACACAGCAAGTCACCGTTGATTCATCAGCAATTTGCGAAGCAGCTGCAGATAAATCATCCCTATGGTCGCGTACTGGCACCGGTGGATGCATTTATTCCAACGCTAGAGGCTTTTTTCGCCGCGGGCGGTAAAGGCGCGAATGTGACGGTTCCTTTTAAAGAGGAAGCCTTCGAACGTGCGGATGAGCTGACCGAGCGTGCTTCACTGGCTGGTGCAGTCAATACCCTTAAACGGCTTGAGGATGGACGCCTTTTGGGTGACAACACCGACGGGATTGGTTTACTTAGCGATCTGGAACGACTTTCGTTTATTAAGCCCGGATTCCGGGTCCTACTGATTGGTGCGGGTGGCGCATCGCGGGGAGTACTGTTGCCTCTGCTTTCACTGGATTGTTCGGTGACCATTACCAACAGAACCTTTTCCCGTGCGGAAGCGCTGGCGGCGTTGTTTGCGCATACCGGCAGCGTGAGCGCGGCAGCGCTTGACGATCTCTCCGATCGTGAGTTCGATCTTGTCATCAATGCCACGTCCAGCGGCATCAATGGCGAGATCCCGGCAATTCCTGCTTCTCTGGTCAGCGCGCATATTTACTTCTATGACATGTTTTATAAGAAAGGGAAGACGCCTTTCCTTGACTGGTGTGAACAACACGGCGCAAAGCAGTTAGCCGATGGACTGGGAATGCTGGTGGGTCAGGCTGCGCATGCGGTGCTGCTCTGGCATGGCGTGTTGCCTGCGGTCGAACCTGTCATTGAAAAGTTAAAGCAGGAGCTTTCGGCGTGAATCAGGCTATTCATTTTCCGGACAGAGAGAGCTGGGATGAGAGTAAGCAAGCGGTCTGTTTCCCGGTTCTGGTGCAGGGCATGCAACTGACCTGTGCCATTCATGGGGAAACGCTGTTGCGTCGTTTTGGTGGTTCAGATCCGATTGAGGTATTTTGCGAAAATCGCTGGGATCTGGAAGAGGAAGCCAGCGATTTAATCTGCGAACAGCAGGAAGACGATCAGGGCTGGGTTTGGTTGTCCTGATCCAAATAGTCATTCTTCCATTTAACGTAGTTGCTCGCCGAGTATTTTAACCCTTCGATCTCTGCCTCCTTCAGGGGGCGGATCTGTTTTACCGGGCTTCCCAGGTAGAGATAGCCACTCTCCAGTCGTTTGTTCTGCGGGACCAGGCTACCGGCACCAATCATTACGTCATCTTCTACTATGACGCCATCCAGCAAAATTGACCCCATGCCAACAAGTACGCGATTCCCGATAGTACAGCCGTGAAGCATCACCTTATGGCCGACGGTAACCTCTTCTCCAATAATGAGGGGATTACCCTCCGGGTTATAGGAGGATTTGTGCGTGACATGTAGAACGCTGCCATCCTGAATATTGGTACGGGCGCCAATCTCCACATAGTTAACATCTCCCCTGATGGCGACGAGCGGCCAGATGCTGACGTCATCGGCCATTCTGACATCGCCAATCACCACGCTGCTGGCATCGATCATCACGCGATCGCCTTTTTGGGGGAACAGATCTTTATAAGGACGTAATACTGCGGGCATATCTACCTCTAACAATGAGCGCTATACAGAAGACTTTGATCATATTAATGGATCGCGGCAAGGCAAAATACGTCAATATTTAAGCAGATCGGGCGGGATTTCAGCGAAAAGCGCGGAAAATCAGCAGTCGGAAAAAAAGATCTAAAAAATACTTGTGCTAAAAAATGGGATCCCTATAATGCGCCTCCATCGACACGGCGGATGTGAATCACTTCACACAACAGCCGGTTCGGTTGAAGAGAAAAAAACCTGAAATAACGGGTTGACTCTGAAAGAGGAAAGCGTAATATACGCCACCTCGCAACGGTGAGCGAAAGCCGCGTTGCACTGCTCTTTAACAATTTATCAGACAATCTGTGTGGGCACTCAAAGTGACATGGATTCTTAACGTCCTCGGACAATAAATGAATACCAAGTCTCTGAGTGAACATACGTAATTCATTACGAAGTTTAATTCACGAGCATCAAACTTAAATTGAAGAGTTTGATCATGGCTCAGATTGAACGCTGGCGGCAGGCCTAACACATGCAAGTCGAGCGGTAGCACAGGAGAGCTTGCTCTCCGGGTGACGAGCGGCGGACGGGTGAGTAATGTCTGGGAAACTGCCTGATGGAGGGGGATAACTACTGGAAACGGTAGC